>JBAYGW010000009.1:0-47183 GCA_041666485.1 Patescibacteria group bacterium
AAAAATATTTTGGTGCGAGCAAAATACCGGTTTCACAGGAGAATTGGTATAAACTGGTAAATGCCTATATTTACGGGGGATATCCGGTGATTGCGATTGTACAATCACTGCGATTCGGCGGAAAAACTATTCATCCGGAAATACATTTTGATTATTGGAAGGAAAGTAGTGACTATCAAGAGTTTATTAAAAAAGATTTAGATAACGGGCGTTTTGTTTATGCCTACGGCAGAGCTCGGCTTCCGATTGAAAATGAGCAACAGAAGGCGACAGAGTTAAAACAAAAACTCTCAGACCAATTCGGTCTGGAGCATTTGAGAATTAATAACACTAACTGGACGAAGCTGTTTAACGCATATGCGTATGGCGGATATCCGTTGGAAGCAATCGCGCGCGCGGTAATCTACGGCGGCAAGACGGTCCACACGACCATACCTTGGAAATTCTGGCAGGAACATCCGGATTATCGGGAATATATTCAAAAGCCGGTAAATTAACACAATAAAAAAAGGGAGCGTCTTCAAGACTTACTCCCGTGCGTAGTTTCTGGCTTCCAGCCAGGCGTGGTGTCTTGCGACCGGAACATCCTCCGGCGGGGTGACGATTTCCAGTTGATCCACCGGATGGTGCTGGAAGGTATCACGTCCGTCTGCGAAGATGTGGCACAGATGCTTGGTGGCTCCGGCATTGCCGAGGTCAAACAGAGTGCCGTCCGGCAGGCGAGCGATGTGGCGTTCGGAACCGCCGCAGCATCCGTCTTCGTCCCAAATGCCGGGATCTCTCGGAACGATCTTGTCCAGCAAGCCACCCGGGACAATGGGAATGCCCGCGATTTCAATGTGCTTCGTCTGAGGCATGATTCCACCTCCCCTCAGAGTCAAGGTACAAGGTTGCTAGTCTTGTAGTATATTAATAACAGATATTTTGTCAATTCCGATACCTTGTTTTTAAAGGCACAATCAGGTATAATACATAATGAAAACAAGCAATTTTGATATATTATGAAAGTATTTATCGCTAAGCCAAGAGGATTTTGTGCGGGTGTAGCACGGGCAGTGGAAGCGGTGGAATTAGCGCTAACCACATTCGGTTCGCCAGTCTATGTCCGGCATGCTATCGTGCATAATCAGCATGTTGTGGATGACCTCAAAAAGAAAGGGGCCATTTTTGTTGAATCACTTTCGGAGGTGCCCAAGGGCAGTAAGGTGATTTTTAGTGCACACGGAGTATCTCCACAGGTGCGGGAGGGTGCGCTAAAAAGGAATTTGGATATAATTGATGCAACGTGCCCTTTGGTAACTAAGGTACATCTTGAAGCGGTTCGCTTTGCGAAAGCCGGTTACTCCATAATTTTAGTAGGTCACAAAGGACATGTTGAACTCAAAGGTACGGCCGGTGAAGCGCCAGATAATACATATGTGATTGAAACGGAAAATGAAATAGAGGGTTTAGTGATTCCTGACGAATCAAAAGTGGCTGTATTGACCCAAACGACGCTCAGTGTAAATGACACTAAGGGAATTCTAACTGCTTTGAGAAAAAGATTTCCGAATATTACCGAACCGCCGAAAGAGGATATTTGCTATGCTACAATCAACCGCCAGGCTGCGGTAGAAAATCTTGCCTCATACTGTGATGTAATATATGTAATTGGAGACCCGGAAAGTTCCAATTCAAACCGCTTGCGCGAACTGGCTGCCAGAAAAAACATTCCAGCTTTCTTGATTCAGAGCAGTTTAGACATTAAACCGGAGCAAATCGCAGGTGCGGAAGCAATCGGGATTACTGCTGGTGCATCCGCTCCGGAACATCTGGTTGAGCAGGTAATTGTGCATCTGCGGAAGATGGGCGTGGATGAGATAGAAGAGGTGGAAGCAGTAAAAGAGAACATGAAATTTCCACTGCCCCGCGAATTGAGTTCCAAACTTAAAAATTAATTTACATTTATGGTTTACGATTTGATTATCATTGGCGCATCAGCCGCGGGCATTTCCGCCGGCATTTATGTTGCCCGCAGGAATCTGAATTTTCTCATTATTTCCAAAGATATCGGCGGAGAAGTGGCCAGATCCGGTGAGGTTTGGAATTATCCGGGCTACCCTCAAACAGACGGAATTGCTTTGAGTGAAAAATTTAAAGAACATATATTAAATAATAATGTTACTCCCGAAACCGTTGTTGCGGTGAAAAGTGTCAGAAAGGATAACGGTAAATTTTTTATTGAAGCAATAAAGAACGGTTCGGAAATTACATATGAAGCGAAGAGCGTAATCGTAGCAACCGGTGTGGAACCACGTCATTTGGGGATTCCCGGCGAGGAAGAATTCAGAGGCAAGGGTGTCACCTATTGCACAACCTGTGACGGCCCGCTTTTCCGCAACAAAGTTGTCGCAACGGTCGGCGGAGGCAATTCTGCTCTGGAATCAGCACTGATGCTTTCTGAAATAGCGACAAAAGTTTATTTAGTAAACCGCAACGAAGCAATGGCGGGGGAAACAGTACTGATTGATAAAGTAATGGCCGCAAAAAATATAGAACTGATTACCAATGCGGAAACCAACGAAATAGTCGGTGAGCAGATCGTCCAAAAACTCAAATACAAAGACAGAAAATCGGGTACGGAAAAAGAGCTGAATGTTCAGGGAATATTCGTCCATATCGGCAATGTCCCGAATTCCGGCATGATTGACCTTGTAGAAAAAAATAAATTCGGAGAAATAATAGTTGACCGTCTCGGTAAAACGAATGTTGAAGGGATCTTTGCCGCAGGAGATGTCACTGATATCCCATACAAACAAATAGCAATCGCCACAGGAATGGGTGTAGTAGCTGCCCTTTCCGTAGTCGGTTATTTGAATAAATTAAAATAATATATTAAATATTGATTATAAAATAATGAAGGGTAAATACACAAACATATTAATTGTAGCGGTGTTGGCAATAATAGTCGGCGGGGGAATCTATTGGTATTCCCAATACAGCACGATTGAAATTTACGTTGATTCTTCCCTTTCCAACGAAGAACAGACGACACTGGCCGCGACGCTTGCTTACCAGCAGGGGGAAGTAATGGCGCAGGTAGATGGCGCGGAATGGGCGGTTGTTGAAACAGATACCGTGTTGCACGAAGGTGACGCTGTGAAAACCGGACTTAACAGTAAGGCAATAGTTGAACTGGAAAATGGAGATGTAGTCCGCTTGGGCTATTCAACAGAAATAACACTGACCAGCCTGCGGAAGTTGAGTGTGAGAATTGACCAGGTGTCGGGTGCCAGCTACAACCGGGTGGCAAAAAATCTTGACCGGACATATATAGTACGGACGGATGATGCGACGGTGCAGGCTCTAGGCACTGCGTTTAATGTTGTTAAAACAGCGGAACAAATGGATGTAACAGTAGTGGAAAGCAATGTTGACGTCATTACCGAAAGCGAAAATAAAGAACTGGGTGAAGGAAAAAGAGGTTCAATAAAAAATCAAGCAATTGAGATTTCGGATATTGATCCGGAAAACCTTACTAACGACTGGTATACTTGGAATAAAGAAGAGGACTCAAAAAAGGATGACAGCTTGGGCGTGCTAGAGCCGTTTGCCGGTCCGGATGTCACAATTACAAGCCCTGACGGGGTGGCCACAGTTGCAAATCCGGAGGCGACTATTGTCGGTACAGTTTCTGACGTCAGTGCCAAGCTCACTGTAAACGGAACAGAAATCAACAATGACAACGGTGCCTTCAGTCACGCCGTAAATTTAGTAGCCGGTAAGAATATATTCACAATTATTGCTGAAAACAGCAGCGGCTATAAAACTATAAAAGAAGTAAAAATTATTTACCAAACTGAAACTGCCGCAACGCCGATCAAATTAGAAGCGACAACGGAAGATGACGGCGTTCATCTCTCCTGGAACGAGTCTACCGGATCAGCGTTCCAGTATTATAAAGTAGTGCGTTCGGAAAACAATGCGAATTTAAATTATCCTGATGATGGTTATATTGCTGTAAAAAATAAGGGCGAGGAATCATATACGGATACGGACGTATCAGAGGATGGTACATATTACTATCGCGTCTGCGAAGTTATGTCCGCAGATCAGGTGTTTTGTTCCAACGTTGCACATATGAAAGGGAAGAAAACACAGGAACAACAAACTGAGCGAGAGCAGGAAGAGCAACAGGTCGGTATATTTTTAACGGGTGAGGCACAAACAGCGGGGGTCTTGTTGCAATGGGAAGTTAAGAACATGAATATTTCAAACGGGTTCAAAGTGGTAAAAGGCAATTCTGCTAATCCGGTTTATCCCGGCAATGATTATAAATTGTTAACTGATAATAATGCTACTAGCTATGCATGGGATTTGACGGACGGTCAGACGTATCACTTCCGAGTATGTGAGTACAACGGTTCCGGAGCTTGCTTAGTTTACAGTAATGATATTGCGGTTACAGCTAAGGGCGGTTCTGATAATGGGGATGAGACTGAAGGCTCGGCATCGGTAATGTCGGTCACCGCCGAAGAATCCGGTGTAGGCATTTGGTGGACAGATACTTCGTCTAACCCAGGATTCAAGTACTACAAAGTAGTCCGATCAGAAACAAATCCGAATTTAAGGTATCCTGATGACGACTATATTGCCGTGAAGTCAGAAGATGAAACAAGTTATCGGGATTTTTCTGCAGTCAATGGCACAAGTTATTACTATAGAATATGTACAGTAGGTGATACAACATTCTGCAGTAATGTAATCCAGGTTACTGCCATCAATAATAATGCTGTACCATCGGCAGTTACTCTCTCTGGTAGTTTTGAAGAGAATAAAATAACACTGAGCTGGACTAAATCAAACGAAGCGGATTTCAAGTATTACAAACTGGTTTGGTCTAAAACAGATTCAACACCACAATTTCCAGCAGACGGTTATATTAAAGCTATTTCAAATGTTGCGTCACTGAGTGTAGAAGATGAGGGCGGTAAATCCGGATCACGGACTGCAGATGAAAATTTAATGGCAGGAACGCATTATTATTCAATCTGCGTGGTTGATCAGGCGGATCAGGTGAAATGTAGTAATACGGTCACGTTGATTGACGGGGAAGTGCAGTAGTGTTGAAGTAATTTTTGAACAATAGGCGAGAATGCGCATTCTCGCCTATTTTAGTTTTGATTTGACAATGATGGTTATCAGTAGTATGTTAAACAGTAATCATTCCTAATAAGCATTATGGCAAATGTCAGTAAAATAACGCGTTTAACCGCCCAAAAAAAGGCGATTTTGGGCTGTGTACGCGACTTTTGGCCGATCCATCCGTCTTCACAGATGGTATACCAAATGGTTAAAAAAAATGTGCCCAGCATCTCGTTGGGGACGGTCTATCGGAATCTGAACTCGCTGCGCGAAAACGGTTATATAGAAGAAATAGTTATCCATAATGAACCAAGCAGGTATGACAGTCATGTAGACGCCCACCTCCATTTCAAATGCAATGATTGCGGAGAATTGTATGATATTGACAACACCAGTCTGCTGAAAAGCCATACCAAGCGATTAAGAGACCAGGGATTTATTGTTCAACGGTCCAGTATCGTGTTTCAGGGATTATGTCAGAAGTGCTATAAAAAATCTGATCATATCACCCGGTCGGAATGCGCGGCGCACGGTAAAATTGAACCGCATGTGCATCACAATAACTCTTCCTGTAAAATTTGCGGTTTTCAGGAAGAATGCTCTTACCATCCAAATAAATAAAGCCTTTTGCGTTGACGATGGCGTAAAATTGCTGTAGAATTAAGGAGAAATAATCCTTAAATAAATTATATGGCAGAAGAAAAAAAAGCCACGCCAAAAATCGCGAGAATTGAAGTTGATCGTGATGCGTGTATCTCCGTAGCCAGTTGCGTAGATATTGCACCGGAAGTATTTGAACTTGATGATGAAGGAAAAGCAGTGATTAAAAATGCAAAAGGTAATCCAGACGATGTAATTCTAGAATCAGCCCAGTCCTGTCCGGTAAATGCGATAATCCTGTATGATGAAGCTGGCAACAAAATCTGGCCCGCCTAGACTCGCTGTATAATTATCTATAAGGCGAGGCTGGCCTAAGTAATAGTAGGTAATCATCCAATTAATCATCTGATTAAAGAAGGAATTTCCTTCTTTAATCTTTTATTATAAAAAACATGAAAGAAATAGTATTAGACATAGAAACACAAACCGGTGTCAGCGCAGGTGGTCGGAATAACAGGGATATGAAAATTTCTCTGGTCGGTATTTACCGCTATGAGACAGATACATACGAAGCGTTTCTGGAAAATGAATTGATCAATCTCTGGCCGATATTGGAACATTCCACGCGCATCATCGGCTATAATTTAGATTATTTTGATATGCCAATTCTTAACAACTATTACCCCGGTGATATTACAAAGATTCCTACACTAGATATTATGGACGTAATTTACAAATCACTGGGATTCCGGGTAAAGTTGGATGATGTTGCTAAAGCCACACTGGATGTCGGAAAATCCGGAACCGGGTTACAGGCCGTTACTTTATTTAACGAGGGGAAAATTGAAGAGCTTAAAAATTATTGCTTGCAGGATGTGCGTCTGACCAGGGATATCTATGAGTACGGTAAG
Organism: Patescibacteria group bacterium; assembly: GCA_041666485.1. GTDB lineage: Bacteria > Patescibacteriota > Patescibacteriia > UM-FILTER-42-10 > UM-FILTER-42-10 > JAHJEX01. The sequence continues at coordinate 6,636 of JBAYGW010000009.1, forward strand.
CAAAATGAAAAACTGTTTTATGAAAGCAAAATGAGCAAAGGAGAAGTGAAAGTAGATTTTACTCCCCCGGAAAACCAGACTCATTCAATGAATTTAACCTTACCAATCTAATGAAAAAAATTTTTTCAATCAAAAATCTAAAAATATCTGTTGATGACAAACAGATTGTCAAAGGAATATCCTTAAATATTCCCAAAGGAGAGATTCACGCGCTGATGGGGCCGAACGGTTCCGGTAAAAGCACACTGGCACAGGCCGTAATGGGTCATCCCCGTTACCGGATTGACGCGGGGAATATCAAGTTGAATGGCCGTGAGATATCTAAATTATCACCGGACAAAAGAGCGCACGCGGGTTTGTTTTTATCCTTTCAATATCCCAGTGAAATTCCGGGCGTCAGTCTACTTAATTTTTTACGTACAGCATATAACCAGGTAAAGCGTACACCAAAGAATCCGATTACTTTTGCGGAGTTTAAAAAACTGGCAAAAGAAAAATTGGAATTGTTACAAATGGATCCGGATTTTCTCACCCGTTCCATCAATGAAGGATTTTCCGGTGGTGAAAAAAAACGCGCGGAAATACTGCAATTGGCTATTTTAGAGCCAGAATATGCTATTTTAGACGAGACGGATTCCGGTCTGGATGTGGATGCTTTAAGGATAGTGGCGGAGGGAATTAATGTCGTGCGTAAAAATTCTAAAACAGGATTGTTATTAATCACCCATTATCAGCGGATTTTAGAATATATTACGCCGGATGTGGTGCACATTATGGTTGACGGAAAAATTGTAAAAACCGGTGATGCCAAATTGGCGAAACAAGTTGAGAAAAACGGTTACCGTGGGATAGTCAAAAAATAAATGAAATTACCGACCCAAAAACAGTGCTTTGATCTCTGGGATAAATATCAAATGCCGGAAAATATTAAAGCGCATTCAAGACAAGTAACAAAAGTTGCTGATGCCATTGCGTTACATTTGGAGAAGCAAGGTTTGTTGCTCAATAAAGAATTGATAAATCGGGGAGCGCTTATGCACGATATTGCAAAAATAATCGCCGTAAACGAAAATCGTGAACGTGACCATAGTGAAATGGGTTCGGAAATTGCCTTAAGGGAAAATTTAGGAAACGAAATATCAGAAATAATCCGCAAGCACTATATGAGTACTTTTAATGACCAATGCACTTTGGAAGAGCAGGTTGTAAACTACGCGGATAAAAGAGTTACACATGACAGGATAGTAGCTTTAACAGAGCGTTTTGATTACATATGCAAAAGTTATCCTGCTGCAACCCGGAACATCATGGAAAACAAGCAAAAATATTTAGGTTTTGAAAAAAAATATCAGATTGATCAATTGGATTTGATGGAAAGGTAATGCCGAAAAAAGTCCAGACAAAAAAAATCGTTTCAGACAAATACAAATTCGGTTTTGCCATGCCGGAAAATTTTGTGTTCAGGACGCGCAAGGGTTTGGATGCGGAAGTAGTCAAAGAAATCTCCTGGCACAAAAAGGAGCCGGCCTGGATGACAGCACTCAGACTAAAGGGTTATGAATATTTTAAAGCCCGACCATTGCCGAAATGGGGCGGGGATCTTTCAAAACTGAATTTTGATAATATTTATTATTATATCAAGCCGACGGAAAAACAGGCACGTACCTGGCAGGATCTGCCGAAAGATATTAAAACTACTTATGACAGGATTGGTGTCCCGGAAGCGGAGAAAAATTTCCTGGCCGGTGTCGGAGCGCAGTATGATTCCGAAGTGGTTTATCATTCCCTGCAAAAAGAGCTGAGTAAACAGGGAATTATTTTTGTCAGTATGGATGCCGCATTGCGCGACTACCCTGACTTGGTTAAAAAATATTTCGGCACGATAATTCCGGCCAATGACAATAAATTTGCCGCGCTTAATACGGCAACTTGGTCCGGCGGATCATTTATTTACGTCCCTAAAGGCGTTAAGGTTAAATTACCTTTACAAGCATATTTCCGAATTAATGCGGCTAATATGGGACAGTTTGAACGTACTCTGATTATTGCTGATGAAGGCAGTTATGTGCATTATGTTGAGGGTTGTACCGCCCCGATTTATTCTACCGATTCACTGCATTCGGCTGTTGTGGAGATTGTGGTTAAAAAAGGTGCACGGGTCCGATATACCACCGTGCAAAACTGGAGTAATAATGTTTATAATCTGGTAACCAAAAGAATGCGGGTGGAAGAAGAAGGAATCGGTGAATGGGTGGACTGCAATTTAGGCTCAAAACTGACCATGAAGTACCCGAGTTGCTATCTGGTGGGCAGAAAAGCCAGAGGTGAAATACTTTCCATGGCTTATGCCGGTAAGGGTCAGCATCAGGATGCCGGCGGAAAAATTATTCATGCAGCACCGGAAACATCCGGTCGGGTAATCTCAAAATCAATCAGTCAGCACGGCGGACGGACATCCTACCGCGGGCTTTTACAAATGACACCCAGAGCGGATCAGGCTAAAGCAAAAGTGGTCTGTGACGCGCTGATTCTGGATGAAGCATCACGTTCTGATACTTATCCCGACATGAAAATCAATAACCAGAATGTCCAAGTGGAACATGAAGCGACCGTTTCCAAAATCGGTGAAGATCAGCTTTTTTATCTTATGAGCAGAGGTCTTGATTTGGCGTCGGCAGAGGCTTTGATCATCAACGGATTTATTGAACCGATTGTCAAAGAACTGCCCTTAGAGTATGCAATAGAAATGAACCGGTTAATTCAAATGCAGATGGAAGGGAGTGTAGGATAATGGATAATGAAAAATGTATAAATTATAATTTACGATGAAAAAAGAACGAATTATAATTGATTATCTCGGGAAGAAAAAGAATGTTTCCTTGTCTGTAAAAAAGGGAAAATCTTTGATTTACATTTTATTGGGCTTCAAACCCGGAGATAAAAATATCACAGTAAATTTGAATGGCGAAGATGCGGAAGCCAGAATTCTGGGAGCGATTATCGGCAAGAACGGAAAAGTTAATATTAATACTTTCCAACATCACCGGGCACCGAACACTAAAAGTGATCTGCTGATTAATGGCGTGTTTCTCAATCAGACCAGCTACAAATATGAAGGTCTGATCAAAATTGATCCGAAAGCGCAGAAGTCCAACGCGTACCAGAAAAATAATAATCTGCTTTTAAGCGACCGGGCGCACGTTGATACCAGTCCAAAACTGGAAATTCTGGCGGATGATGTCCGCTGTACGCACGGAGCGACTGTTGGTAGAATAGACGAAGAGGAGCTTTTCTATTTGATGAGCCGGGGTATTCCGAAAAAAGACGCTGAGAAACTGGTAATCAGCGGGTTCCTGAAAAGCATTGTTGCGGATCTGGTTGACCGGAAAATAAAGCAAAAAATTGAATCAATTTTAGAAAGGGAAGTAAGTAAAATAATTTAATACGATGCTGAATATTGATCAAGTAAAATTAGATTTTCCCATATTAAACCAGAAGATGCACAACCGGCCTTTGGTTTATCTTGATAATGGCGCAACCACCCAGAAACCGAAAAAAGTCATTGCAACAATTACAGAATTTTATGAAAAGTATAATGCCAACACACATCGGGGAATTTATCAGTTGAGTGAGCAAGCGACTGCACTGTATGACGGTACCAGGGAAAAGGTGAGAGAATTCATCGGTGCGGAAAAAATTGAAGAAATTATATTCACCCGTGGAACAACTGAGTCTATTAATCTGGTGGCTTACTCCTGGGGCAGGAAAAATATTCAAGCGGGAGATGAAATTCTGCTGACGGAAATGGAGCATCATTCCAATATTGTCCCGTGGCAACTGCTGGCCAAAGAGAAAGGTGCTGTTATAAAATATATTCCGGTTGATAAAAATGGCATGCTGAATCTGGATAATATTGACCAGTATTTTACAAAAAAAACAAGGCTGTTAGCCCTAATCCATGTTTCAAATGTACTTGGTGTGGTTAACCCGATCAGGGAAATAATTACAAAGGCACATGCTAATGGCGTAATGGTATTGTTAGATGGTGCGCAATCAACACCGTATATGCCGATAAATGTTAAAGAGCTGGACTGCGATTTTTTTGCTTTTTCCGGACATAAAATGCTTGGTCCGACAGGAGTGGGCGTTTTGTATGTGAGAGAAGCTATCCTGGAAACAATGCCACCATTTTTGTCCGGCGGTAATATGATCCGGGAAGTAACTATGTCAGAAACGAAATTTGAAGATCTGCCTTTAAGATTTGAAGCGGGAACAATGCCGATTGCGCAAGTGATCGGGCTTGGCGCAGCGATTGATTATCTGAAATTAATCGGGATGGAAAATATCTGGCAGCATGAACAGGAGATCGTGAACTACGCTTTGGCAAAGATCAGAACAATCAGCGGAGTAACCGTATTCGGACCGGATGAAAAGATTGAGCGTAGCGGTGTGGTTTCCTTTGCGATTGAAGGAACTCATCCGCATGATGTGGCGTCAATTCTGGATGAAGCGGGGGTTGCAATCCGGGCCGGCCATCATTGTGCTCAGCCTCTACTGCGTGCCTTGGGAACGGAAGCTACCGCCCGTGCCAGTTTCTATATATATAATGATCAAAAAGATGTGGATCAATTAGTGGATGCAATTAATCAAGCAATAAAAATACTTAAATGAGCGTCTCGGATATTTATCGGGAGGAAATAATTGATCATGCGAAGAATCCTCGCAATCGTGGAAAACTTGCTGATTTTGATATTGAACATAAAGAAAACAATCCAGTATGTGGTGATACGATAACATTTCAGATGAAATTTGATAAGCAAAAAAAAGTTAAAGCGATCGCATTTGAGGGTAATGGATGCACGGTCAGCCAGGCATCAACCTCTATGCTTTTTGAATCGGTAATAGGCAAGACTTCTGAAGAAATAAATAAATTATCCTCGGAAGACGTATTACAATTACTGGGGGTAGAGTCGCTTACACCATCCCGCATGAAATGCGCCTTATTGTCTCTAGAGGCATTAAAAAAGGCAATTAAACAATAAACCCTATTCAAAAAGAATAGGCGGTAGAATAGTAGTAACTCATAAATTAACCAATAAAAATATGAAATACGAATTACCAAAACTTAATTATTCGTACGATGCGTTGGAGCCATATATTGACAAGGAAACTATGGAAATCCATCATTCCAAACACCATCAGGCTTATACAGACAACTTTAATAAAGTATTGGAGTTGTATCCGGAATTAACAGATCTGCCGGTGGAAAAACTATTGTCAGAAGTCAATAATCTGAAAATTGATGAGAAGGACAAAAATGCAATCCGCAACCATGGCGGTGGTTACTATAATCATAAGTTGTTCTGGGAGGTTATGGATCCGGCCAACACCAAGGATGAAGCATTAGTTGCAGATTTGGAGAAAGATTTCGGGTCAGTTGATGCTTTCAAAGAGAAATTTACGGATGCGGCAAAAACACAATTCGGCAGCGGGTGGGCATGGCTCGCACGCAATCCGGAGGGAAAGCTTGAGGTATATTCTATGCCGAACCAGGATAGCCCGTTACAGAAGGGGCATACACCGATCCTGCTTTTGGATGTCTGGGAGCATGCTTATTATCTCAAATATCAGAACCGAAGACCGGAATACATTGAAAACTGGTGGAAAGTAGTTAAATTAATCTAAATATTAAAAGGAAAAAAATGAAAGAGAAAGAAGGAGATTGCACAGGAGATTGTATAGAAAACGGTGATTGCAATTGCGAAGACAGTGATGATTGCTGTACTGAAAATGAAATTCTAGAATATAATTCAGACGACTGTTGTTGTGAAGGAGAAATTCAAGTTAACAAACCGGCGCCGGGATTTGCACTAGAGGGAATTGAAAAGGGAGAAGTAAAAGAATACAGCCTCGGCGATTACAAAGGCAAATGGCTGATACTGTACTTCTATCCGCTTGATTTTACTTTTGTGTGTCCGACGGAGGTTACAGAGTTTTCCAAAAGGCTGAAAGAATTTGAAAAACTTAATACGGCTATATTGGGATGCAGTACAGACAGCGTGCATTCGCACAAAGCCTGGTTAAAGGAATTAGGTGATCTGGGCTACCCACTATTGAGCGACATGACTCATGAGGTAAGCAGAAAGTACCGTGTGTTGTTGGCGGACGAAGGAATTGCTCAGCGCGGATTGTTTATTATTGATCCGGAAGGTGAACTAAGATATCAGGTGGTTCACGATATTGATGTCGGACGCAATGTGGATGAAGTGTTGAGAGTATTGGAAGCACTGCAAAACGGCGGTCTATGTCAGGTCGGCTGGAAACCGGGTGATAAAACGCTGAAAGAGAAATAGTACGAAAATAAAAAATCCCGTTCTGAATTGAGCGGGATTTTTGATATGGGTTATTGCTATGCTTGGATGGTATAGCCGGCTTTTTTTATTTCAGCAGTAATTTTATCCGGAGCGACTTTTTGCGGATCGTAAATCACTTTGGTTATCTGTTTTGCATAATTTGTCGTGCTTTCTAAAACACCGTCCAGTTCTTCCAGTGCACCGTCAATATTCATACCACAACTGGGGCAGTGCATGCCGGATATTTTGAATTCTATTTTCGCACCTTCTTTTTTTTGCTTTGAATTGAACATATATTTTTTATTTGATTTTTTAAATAACTTCCATCACTCCGGAATACATTCCCATTGAGCACGCGAAGACAAACTTACCCTTCTTCTGCGGAGTAAAAGTGAAGGTCTGTGAATCGGTCGGATCCAGCAGTTCATAAATATCAAATTCTTTGAAGGTAAATGCGCTGGCGCAGGAATAAGTATTTTCGGTTTTCACTGTTAATTCTACCGGCACCCCCACCCGCACCTTAAAACGGCTGGGGCTATACCCGTTATCTTCCACATCAATTGTGATTCTTTGCACTTCTTCCGTGTCCATCTGGGATGGGTCTGACAATTCAGTTAAATCAACTGATTCATTTGATTTATCAAATAATGCCAGTTTTAACCGCTGCCAGGATACCGGAGCATCCATTGCTTGTAAAGCGCCATTAATTCCAAGCAACGACATAAAGATAAGTAGTATGGCGGCGAGCTTCATGAATTTCAATTGCATTGAACCGGAAAGTTTGGCGGTTACGATTCCGATTAAGCCAAAAACCGGTGCGGTACCCAGAACAAACATGAACATAGTCAGCGCGCCGGTAATCGGATTGCCGCTGTTGATTGCCAGTACCTCCATCGCTTGCGTTACGCCACAGGGGATGAAAATGGTAAAAAATCCAAGCATCGCCGGTGCAAAGAAATAATTCGCTTTGCTGGTTGAGCGCACCCAGCGTTGCATAAATTTTGGCGGCTGAAACATGACAAAACGGAAAATCGGGTGGACATTTAACAGATTAAGAGCGGTAGCCAACATAAACAGCGCGGCCAGTATTTGAAAGGTGATTCGTACTCCGAAACTTAATGTCAGTACAGATCCTAAGGCTCCAAGTAGGAATCCTAAAATTGTATGGGAAACCAGTTTAGCGGAAAGAAACATTATTACCGGCATCCAATTATTTTTATTGGCTAAATGCTTTTGTTCGTCAGATTCTTCTTGGTGTTCTCTTCTTTTCTGATTGGCGATGACTGAAGCCAGTAAGCCGCCCTGCATCGCGATACAGGAGATCCCGCCAGTTGTTAATCCTGTTATAAATACGAGCCAAAGATTCATTTTTTATACCTTAATTCTTAATTATTGATTTAGTTAAAGAAATGTTTTTTAATCTTAAAGCATTAGTAACGACTGAAACGCTGGAAAATGCCATAGCCATGCTGGCCAGCATCGGATTCAAACGAATACCGAAAAAAGGAAATAAGACTCCCATCGCCACCGGTATCAGCAAAATGTTGTAGCCAAAAGCCCAAAGCAAATTCTGTCGGATATTATTCATAGTAACTCTGGCCAGTTGTAAAGCTTTCGGTACTAAAGAAATATCCCCCCGCAACAGGGTAATTCCGGCTGACTCAATCGCCACATCTGTACCGTTACCCATGGCAATGCCGATATCCGCCGCAGCCAGTGCCGGCGCGTCATTTACACCGTCGCCAACCATAGCTACAACTGTGCCCTGGTCCCCCCTCTTTTTTACTTCCTGTTCTTTGTCTTCCGGTAGCACCTCCGCGCTGAATTCATGAATTTGGAGCGTCTTGGCGATCGTTTGTGCAGTGTTGTAATTATCCCCCGTGATCATTACCGGATGGATTTTCATTGCTCTTAATTGTTCAATTGCAGATCTGGAATTTTCTTTTGGGGCATCTGAAATATTGAACCTGATTTTTATTTCATTATTGATTGCTACATAGACCAGTGTACCGTAACCGGCTTGTTTATCGGATGGGATATCCATGATTTTTGACGGATCAGATATTTTTCGCTCGCGCATTAATTTTACGGTTCCGATCAATATATTTTTTCCATCAACTATTGCAGTGATGCCACGTCCAGGCAAATCTTCAAAATATTCTGTTTTTTGCGCTTTTTGTATTTCCAGGTCGGCTAAATAATTTACAATTGCCTTAGCTAAAGGATGTTGCGATCGTTCTTCTGTGGTCATTGTCAATGATAAAGCTAAATCTTTCTCCCCGTGTTTTAATCCGGAAGCCTGTTCAATACTTTTGACTTCAGGTTTGCCGACTGTTAGTGTCCCTGTTTTGTCAAAAATAACCACTGAGACTTTCTTGGCCGCTTCCAGCACTTCTGCGTTTTTAATCAAAATTCCGTCCCGGGCACCCCGGCCGATGGCGACAGTCAGTGATGTGGGAGTGGCCAGACCTAGCGCGCACGGGCAGGCGATAATCAGAACAGAGATCATGCTGACTAACGCATTAGGTAATTTAGGGTCCGGTCCGAAAATAAACCAGATAATAAAAGTAATTATGGAAAGCCCGATTACAATCGGTACAAAATAGGAAGAAATTTTGTCCACCAGCTTCTGGATTGGCGGTTTTGAGCCCTGCGCCTGGCGCACCATATTGATAATCTGTGACAATCTGGTTTTTTCACCAATCTGCCGGGCTTCCATCTCAAAAGCTCCAGAGGAGTTGATAGTGGCGGCAAATATTGAATCACCGGGTTGTTTTTCAACCGGCATACTTTCTCCGGTAAGCACACTTTCGTTAACTGCGCTTCGGCCGCTGATTATTGTGCCGTCAATTGGTATTTTTTCACCCGGCTTAACCATTAATCTATCCCCGATATTTATACTATTCACCGGCGCATCTTTCCAGATGTTATCTTTTTTTACGTGGGCAATTAGTGGTTGGAGTTGTAATAGTTTTTTGATAGCATCCGAAGCCTTGCCTTTGGCGCGTGATTCCAGATATTTTCCCAGTAATACTAAGGTAAGAATTGTGGCGGAAGTTTCAAAATAAACGTGGACATCAATACCCTTGTCTGTCAGATAATTAGTAAATAAAAGCACCACCAATGAATAGCCATAGGCAACAGATGTCCCCAAGGCGACCAGAGTGTCCATATTGGTTGTTTTATTCTTTAGTGCGGACCAGGCACTGCGATAGAATCCGGAACCAAGCCAGATCTGAATCGGCGTGGCCATGGCAAGCATTACCCACCGATTCATCAAAAATTCCGGGGCGCCGGGTAGCATAGCGCCAATAATTAAGCCAAAAGAAAAAATTCCACCGAATATTATTTTTTGCTTCAGCGATTTTAATTTTTCTGCGTGTTCATGTTCGGTAATTTTCTCTTCTTTTTCTTTGTCCAAGATTGCTTTATAACCCAGTGACTTGACGATCTCGGCTATTTTTGATTGATCAATTATTCTTGGATCATAATCAAGGTATGCCTGCTCGTTGGCATAATTAACCGAAGCTTCCTGAATGCCGTCGGTTTTCTTCAGTTTTCTCTGAATGTTCATCGCGCATGATGCGCAGTGCATTCCAGAAACATGGAAATCAATTGCCTTAGACATACTTTTTCGGATTCTTTAAAAATTCTTTTTTACATCCGGAGGCACAAAAATAATAAGCTGTTCTTTTATAGTAGCAGGAAAAAGCCGTATGTCTCGGGAGTACTTTCATTTTACAAACCGGATCAGTAAATTCCAGAGCAGTCGGTAGGGTAGAGCGGTTGATTTGGGGTTTTTCCTGAGTACGGTCAGCCAGTATCTTTTGAATTGAATCCAAAACCTTGAAAAATTCGGGATGAGAAATGCAGTAGGTAACTTCCTTACCGTTTCTTTGTGTAACCACTACTCCTTCGCGGCGCAATACCTGCAGATGTTGGCTGATATTTGCCTGGCTAATTCCAGTCATTTTTTTCATTTCGGACACAGTCAGACAATCACTTCGCAAAAGCTGCATTATTTCAATGCGTTTGGTGTTTTTAATTGCCTCAATCAGGCGGGCGTAGTGTGTATAGTTAATGTTGGACATATTCATAGTCTTGAATATATCACTACATTATAATACTGTCAAATGTAGCAATTGATCTAATATTAAGGTTTAATATCGGATAGGCTGGATGACGTCATCCAGCCTATCCATGATTTGACTCAATTTAATTGTTTTTGTAAGATAATAGACCATTTTAGGGAGGATTCTTGGGTTATTCACTCGCAACCGTGAACCCGGGGAGGGTTAACATGCCGATTGACACGATTTCCGGTCTCTAAAGGGGAGACGAGGGCAAGGGAGCGATCGTTGATCGCAAACTGGCCTCAGGCAAGTACACCTGGAACGTCCGTTTTCAAGGGGGTGCCAACGCCGGCCACACCGTTAAGGTCGGCGACCAGGAGCTGATTCTGCATCTGATCCCTTCGGGCGTCAAGCACGAGCGGGTCAAACTTGGCCTCGGCCAGGGGATGATCATTGATCCGTTCGGTCTTCGCAGGGAAGTGGAGCAGCTCCAAGAACTGGGTGTTTATGTGATCAGCCGGTTGCATGTCTCATCCAGTGCCAAGATCGTCTGTCCGTGGGACAGGCTTCTGGATGGGGCGATTGACCGTGTCCGGGCGAAGGCCGCAGGCAAACCGATCGCGGAAGGCGGCGGTGTCGGTACGACCAATCGCGGGATCGGCCCCGGCTATGCCAACGCGGTTTCGCGTGACGGCATCACGGTGGCTCAGCTGATCCGGCCCGAGGTGCTGAAGCAGCGGCTGCAGGTCGTGGTGCCCGTGATCAACTGCATGATCCGGGGAGTGCGCCAGGAGCTGGAGCTTACGGCAGAGCAGATGCCGGAAGTTATCGTTTCAGGTGCGTTTGATGAGCTAGCACCGATTGGTGCCTGGCTCGCTCCGATGGTGTGCCGGCTTCACGAGATGATTCGGGAAGCGCTGATGAAAGACGAGGGTATTCTCGCAGAGGGCGGGCAGGGTCATTTCCTGTCCAACGACTGCGCGGTGAGCTATCCCAGCTGTACCTCGTCCATCACCACGTCCAACGCGGTTTTCGCCGGTCTGGGGCTGGAACTGGATCAGAACTGGATCGGACAGAACATCGGTGTGGTCAAAGCGTACCAGACGGCGGTGGGTAACCACCCGATGCCTACCTACATCGGCAACGAGTATCAGGGTACGGTCCAGAAGGCCGGTGGCGAAGTCGGTGCGACGACCGGCCGGAAGCGGGACTGCTGCTGGCTGAACGCTCTGGAGCTCCGGGAGGCCGCCCGGTTCTGCCACGTACTCTACGTCACCAAACTGGACGTACTGCGCGGAATCCCACGGATTCCGATCGCAACTGCGCTCTATGTCGGTAATCACGTTCCGAACCCGTCCGCGCTGACCGAACTGCCGGAAACCTGGGAGGAGTACATGCTCTGCCAGCCGATCTATGGCACCTGCTTGCCCGGCTGGTTCCAAGACATCTCCAGCGTGCGTCGGATCAGCGATCTTCCCACGGAAGCGAAGGCCTATTTGATGGAAATTGAGCGGATCGCCGGTAAGCGGATCATCGGCGTCGGCGTCGGTCCGGAACGCGAGCAGTTCTGCGTCTGGTAGCTCATTTTGGGGGTAGTGGGAAGTGTATGAATCGCATCCTTCCCATTTTTTTATTTAAAAAGGATTATTGGTTGTTGATTATGAAAACAAATCGGGTTTTCTGGCAAGCTTTTTATTGGACTTTTGCGGGCTATTTGACACTGAATAATGGAAAGGAGTATTATAAATCCACGTAAACAAAAACCAAAACAAATTAAAACCTTCGCAGCTATGGGGTTATTTTTTTCCGCCCATTTTACAAAAATGCGTCATAAAATGTGAAAAGTGGGGAGTTTTGACAGATACTATATTTTGTGATAAAATTACCATTAGAACCACAATATATAGTGTTGAGTTGGTTGTAAAAGACGTGTTGTGGGGTGAAACGCTCAAATTAGCCACTGATACATAAAAAAGCTATATTATTTTGAAAAATTATGCAGTGTCCCGTGTGTCACAATATGGATAGTAAGGTGGTAGACTCCCGATCAATTGAAGAAGGGATTGCTATTCGCAGGCGCAGAGAGTGTGAAAAATGCAAGTTCCGGTTCTCTACGTATGAGGAGGTGGAGATTCTGGATCTTTCAGTAGTCAAACAGGACGGACGCAGAGAAATATATATACGGGAAAAGATTGAAAACGGACTGAAGAGAGCTCTAGAGAAAAGGCCGGTGGACCGCGAGGCATTCCGAAGATTAATCAGTCATATTGAAAGAGATATCCAGTTGAGAAGCAAACCGGCATCCGCAAAAAATAACGGAGCCCGCCGGGAAATAGAAAGTTCCAAAATCGGTGAGATAGCGATTAAGCATCTGAAGAAATTGGACCCTGTTGCCTACATTCGCTTCGCGTCAGTTTATAAATCTTTTGAAGATATTGATTCCTTTAAAAAAGAACTTAAAAAAATCAGCTAATTATTATAGGAGGCGCCATGCCAGAAGAAACACAAACAATTACACAAACAAAGGTCCAGGAAAATGAAACAGGTATTAAAGATTCTTCTCTTGATGAGGGTGAAGAAATACAAATAGAAAAAAAGAAAGGTTTAACGTTTGAACGTTTCTTCTCTCATTCAGGGAAGCATCCCTTTGACGAAGTTAAATGGGAAAGGCGTGATGCTACAATTACTGATCCAAAAGGAAATATAATCTTTGAACAGAAGAATGTAGAGTTTCCTGTTTTTTGGACTCAGAATGCCACCAATATTTGTGTTTCAAAATATTTCTATGGCGATGAAAAAAAAGGAGAAAGAGAAAATAGCGTAAAACAACTTGTTGATCGCGTTTCCCGGACAATGACCGACTGGGGAAAGAAAGACGGATATTTTGCCTCGGAAGAGGACGGAGAGAATTTTTATAATGAACTAACCTTCCTATTAGTGAACCAGTACGCCGCCTTTAACAGTCCGGTGTGGTTTAATTGTGGCGTCAGTCGTTACGATAAAGGTTCCGGAGCAGGAAGATATTATTGGAACAAAGAACAGGAAAAAGTGCTGCTGGCTGAGGATGATTATACTTATCCGCAGTGTTCCGCCTGTTTTATTAATTCCGTGCAGGATTCCATGGACTCCATATTAAGTTTATCCAAAACAGAAGGAATGCTGTTTAAGTTCGGATCGGGCACGGGTACCAATTTGTCAACCATCCGTTCTTCCAAAGAAAGGCTGAGCGGAGGCGGGCAATCATCCGGACCGGTCTCTTTTATGAAGGGATTTGACGCATTTGCCGGAGTTATTAAGTCGGGCGGAAAAACGCGCCGGGCCGCTAAAATGGTTATTTTAAACGCTGATCACCCGGATATTGTTGAATTTATTGATTCCAAGGCCAATGAAGAAAAGAAGGCCTGGGCCCTGATTGACGCGGGATATGACGGAGCAATTGACGGAGAGGCTTATACTTCTGTTTTCTTCCAAAATGCCAATAATAGCGTCAGAGTCACCGACAAATTCATGGAAGCAGCCATGGAGAACAGGAAATGGAAAACGCACGCGGTAACAACCGGTGAAGAAATGGATACATTTAATGCACATGATCTCCTCCAGAAGATAGCCGATTCAACCTATATTTGTGGCGATCCGGGATTGCAGTTTGATACTACTATTAATGACTGGCACACCTGTCCGAACACTGACCGGATCAATGCTTCTAATCCATGCAGCGAATACATGTTCCTGAATGATTCCGCCTGCAACCTGGCTTCGCTCAATTTAATGAAATTTGTAAACGAACAAGGGGTGTTTGATGTGGATTCCTATTTGCACGCCGTGGATGTCATGATTACTGCTCAGGAGATAATTGTTGATCATGCCAGCTATCCGACAGCAGAGATTACAAAGAACAGTCACCTGTTCAGACCGCTTGGTCTGGGATATGCCAATCTCGGCGCGCTTTTAATGTCGCTCGGTTTGCCGTATGACAGTGATGAAGGAAGGGCGTGGGGTGGGTTAGTCACTTCAATCATGACCGGACGCGCTTACCGGCAGTCTACTTTGATCGCCAACGTCGTCGGTACGTTTACCGAATACGAAAAGAATCGCAGTCCGTTCCTGCGGGTTATGAGAAAACACAGAGATGCGGTTTATGATGTCAGGGATTTTGACAAGCAGTCAGTGGAATTAAAAAGGAAAGCCGGAGAAATCTGGGATGAAGTTGTGGAGATGGGGAAACAGTATGGTTTCCGCAATGCCCAAACAACAGTGCTCGCGCCAACCGGAACAATCGGGTTCCTGATGGACTGCGATACTACCGGAATTGAGCCTGACATCGCTTTAGTAAAATATAAGAAACTGGTTGGCGGCGGGTACATGAAAATTGTGAATTCAACCGTTCCGCTGGCTTTAAGGCATTTGGGTTATGCCAATGAACAGATCAATACAATTATTGATTATATAGACAGTAATGACACTATTGAAGGCGCCCCGTCTTTGGATGAAGACCATTTACCGGTGTTTGACTGCGCTTTCAGACCGACGAATGGTGTGAGATCAATTCATCATCTGGGTCATATAAAAATGATGGCTGCTGCTCAACCGTTTTTGTCCGGTGCGATCTCTAAAACGGTCAATATGCCGGAAGAATCCAAAGTGGAAGATATCATGGATGCATATATTCAGTCGTGGAAACTGGGTTTGAAAGCAGTAGCGGTTTATCGTGACGGTTCCAAACGTACTCAGCCTTTGAACACCGGTAAGGAAGATGGTAAGAAAAAGGAAAAAGCCAACGGTGATCAGGTTATCCGCCTGAAGCTTCCTGACGAGAGACAGTCAATTACCCATAAATTTGAAATAGCCGGGCATGAAGGATATATTACAGCCGGACTCTACGAGACCGGTGAAGTTGGCGAGATATTCATAACCATGTCCAAAGAGGGCAGCACGCTTTCCGGAATTATGGATGCGTTTGCCACTTCTATCTCTCTAAATCTGCAGTACGGTGTGCCTCTGAAAGTTCTGGTCAGTAAATTCACCCACTCCCGATTTGAACCGGCCGGCTTCACATCCAATAAGCAGATTCCGATGGTCAAATCAATCATGGATTATATTTTCCGCTGGCTAGCGATCAAGTTCCTGAGACCGGAAGAAGCAGCGTTGGTCCATAACGCATTGTTGATTGGTAATGATCAGAAGGAAATTGAAGGAAAAAGCGCAGAAGTTAAAAAAGAGCTGACAAAAGAAACCGTTGTAAGACCCGGTGAAGGGCAAGAACCGCTACCTTCTTTCAAGGAAAAATCAGAGCAGCAGGAGTTGTTAACCTTCCAGAATTCCGAAGATGCTCCATTTTGCGGAGAATGCGGATCCATTATGGTACGCAGCGGTTCCTGCTATAAATGCATAGAATGCGGTTCTACCAGCGGATGTTCTTAAAGCTGGTCTCATGCCACAAAAAATACAGGGGACAAAGGGGCTAGTTATTGTGTATACCGGTAGCGGTAAAGGGAAAACAACCGCAGCTCTTGGGATTGCCTTAAGGGCGGCCGGGTATCAAAAGAAAGTGCTGATTATCCAGTTTATCAAAGGTTCCTGGGAAACCGGCGAGATTAACAGTATTAAGCGATTGGCGCCGGAAATTGAGCTGGTCAGAATGGGTGAGGGGTTTGTCGGGATTATTGATGATCAGAAAGAATTTCAGGAACACGTGAAAGCTGCGGAACAAGCGCTGAAAATTGCCCAAAAGGCGGTGATATCAAAGAAATATAGTGTTGTAATTCTGGACGAGATAAATTATGCGGTAAAAGGAAAATTGATCAAAGTTCAGGATGTCCTGGATTTGATAAAGAAGAAAGCTGAGAAATTGCATTTAGTTTTGACTGGTAATTTTGCTTCGCCCGGAGTCATTGCCAAGGCGGATCTGGTCACTGAGATGAAGGCAATTAAGCACCCTTTCAGTAAAGGTGTTAAAGCGCAAAGAGGGATTGATTATTAGATAGGGTTAAGGGAATAGGGGTTAGGGAAGAGGGTGATTGAGGGAGTAGGGGTAAGGGGATAGGGTAATAGGGATTAGTTTATTGAAAATTTAAATAATTAGAATGTTATCAGGGAACACCGGTGTAAATCCGGGACAGTCCCGCTACTGTAAGTTTTGAGCAAAGCGAAAAACTTACCCCGAGCAAGTCAAGGGGTAAGTACTTCAACTCCCCCGCGTCTGCGGGGTCGCTCAGGACAAGTCAGAATACTGGTACATTCTTAAAATTTAGATTCTTTCTTCGCGGATAGAGAAAGAGGTGAAATAGCCGATTTTGCCTTCCTGTCCCGGGAAGGTTTTTTAGTGCCTTCCCAATATAAATATTAATTATGGAAAATTATCATGATAAAAAAGAAAATTGTATTTCTTTTTTCACTCCTTCTGCTGACAACCTTGTTGGGGGCAGGATGCGTTAATAATAAAGATACCAATACTGCCGTTCAAAATAGCAATGAAGCAAATATCGCTGATGTTCAGATTAATGCGGACCTGGTGATCACTATGGATGGTCAAAGCACGGCTTACGCAACAACGATCCCGAATTATTCTTCTGTGCTGGATGTCTTAAGAAAGTCCGCAGCAGATAATAATTTGGCATTGGACACACAGGAATCTTCATATGGAGTTTATGTGAACGGTCTTGCCGGGAAAACGGGTGGTGACAATAATAAGTATTGGTTGTACTATGTAAATGGTGAGTCTGCTACAATCGGTGTGGCGGACTATATTATTAACGAGGGTGATTCGATTGAATTTAAATTTGAATAAGATGAAAAAAATTTCCTGGAAAAGATTATCATTCGCACTATTATTAGTTGCAGTCGGAGTAATTGGCCGATATCTGTTATTGGATCTTCCGAATGTTGAAACAATGACTGCTGTTGCCTTGCTTGCCGGGGCACTTCTGGGTGGCGGGTATGCTTTAGCTGTACCATTACTTGCAGTCGCCGTCTTTGATATTTTCTACGGCAACAGCTCAATTCTTTTTTTCACCTGGTCAGCGTGGGCACTGATCGGTCTGATTGGATTACTGCTGAAGGGGAAAAAGATGAAAACGTGGAAATTTACAGCCAGCATGACCGGATTAGGTATCGTATCATCTCTATTCTTCTATCTTTGGACGAATTTCGGTGTTTGGCTGATCGGGGACTGGTATCCGGATACTGTGAAGGGGCTGATGACTTGCATGATTGCCGGAATACCTTTCCTTAAGGCACAAATTTTGGGTAATTTAATCGTGGTACCGGTAGTTGCAGTTTCGTTAAGCTATATTTGGCAAAAAGTTAATGTTCTGCAATTGAAATTTGTGAAGATTAAGCCAAAAAAAGTTAATATTGTAAGTTAAGGCTATCGACAAAATAAAAAAAGAGCGCTTCAATGAAAGCGCTCTTTTTGAATGACGGTTTTTATTAAAGGGGGGTTGACAAATCGCACAAAGTATGATAAGGTAGCTCGTTACGAATGCCTCGTAACTGGATATAGATTGGCCTTTGACAAACAGGCCTGTTTGCCTGTGTCATAACACAATTAGCAAACCCTTTGGCAGATAGACGAAGAAGGGGGAGGGATCAATTCTGATTTTCTCCCGAAGAATAATGGCCCGTGCGTTTTTAGGACGCGTGGGCAAGAGAGGAGTGCTGAAATGCCTAACACGTTTGGTGTGCCACACCGGACACGCTGGTTAATCCTGGCGGTGTTTGGTGTCTTCGCGCTGATTGAGCTCGTGCTCGGTAAGTGGGGAGGTGCTCTGCAAGTCACGATTGCGGCTGTAATTATGGTCGCAGTTATGTGGCTGTGGGTGCCGATCCTGATCCGGCAGATGGCTGATCAGCATCTGTTCTTCCTGCGGGTTCGTGAGATGACGATGGTGTTCATCATGCGAGACCACAAGGTTCACCGCGTGATCATCGCTGTCTCCGGCAAATACCTGCAATGGGCGGAAGGCTACAAACAGATGGTGGAAGCGAGGGGTGAGGGCATTGAAGTTGTCCTCGTTGATCCGAAACACCCGATGATCTACATCGGTGTGCCGTGGATCTACACGGTACACTCCTGGTACGAACGGGTGGTTGACGAGGTTAATCCCTCGGTTGACCCGAGATGGTTCCTGGACCTCAACGAACGCACTTTTGACTTCCATCCGGAAGACGTGGACACTGCCGATCCGATTGAGGTAAAGAGCAAGCTTGTTGCTTCGCTCATCCCGTTGGATCCGCTGAAAATGATCTTCGGGGGGGCGAAGTATTACCTTGAAGCGTTCAAGGTGGAGATGTCTGCGCGATGGCGGCGTACGGTTGCTGCTCTTCATTACTTCGTTTACGAAACGAAGAACGGCACCGGAGAGGCTCTGAGTCCTGGCGAAATCCATCAGCGGATTGAGCAGCTCGAGTATGATCCCGAGATCATCAAGAATGCTCATCGGAGGTTACTGATTGACACGTGGATCTTCGGCCGTAAACCGGAGTACACGCTGGTCCTTGAAGGTGATGTTCCCAAGGCACGCTTCGTGGATACGGAACCGGAGGCGGTCTACTGGGATATCCGTGATCCCGTGGTACGCGAGGGTGTCGTGGAACTGGGAGGAAAGACCTGGGATGTCTATGGAGACTACCAGGGGCACTTCTGCTACGTTCGTCTGGAAGACGGGAAGCACGTTTTCCGTGATGAAGACGGCAATGAAATCACCGGTCAAACGGTGGACATTGCCTGGGTGGAAGTAGCTGGTGCGAAGGTGCGGAAGCTTCAGGTGAAGGCGCATCGTCGTGTCCTCTTTGACTTCCGTCTCGGTGAAGGCGGATGGCGCCTGAAGACTTACTTCAAATTCGGGATTCCGAAGGACAAGGCGGCCATCCGGTTCTACGAATGGGGGTTCATCCCGAAAGATGTTGAGGTCGTTGACCTTGATCCGACGGATCCCTCAATCCGGCAAGCATTGCAGGCCCGCCTTAAGGCCCGCGCGGAAGCATTGCAGATGCGTGAGCGGGCCAAGGGTCAGAAACAGAAGGATATCCTGGAAGGCGAGGGTACCAGGAGCAAGATGATTCTGGTCGCCGAAGGTCAGAAACAGAGGGATATCCTGGAAGGCGAGGGATCCAAGGAACGTCGCACTCTTGAGGGCGCCGGCGAGGGTGAGGCGAGAAGGTTGGCACACGAAGGTGATGCCGCCGGCTTCGCCGCCAAACTCAAGGCGCTCGGTATCAATCCGGGCGACGAGAGCGCGACGATGCCGCTGATCGCCGAGGCCATGGAGCGGGTTGCTAAGGCAACCGAGCTGATGGTCATGAGCGGTAGCGGAAGCGGCTGGTCCGACGTGTTCGGAACGGTGCCTGCTCTCGCGAAGCTCTGGAACGGAAAGGGTAACACGCCCTCCAAGTCAGATCTGATGAAAGCACTGGCGAATCTCTCTGAGACCGAACGCCAGTCTGTGATTGAAGCGTTGTCCCGTCAGGGCGGCGCTTCCTAGACCAACACTGGAGGTTTACATTGAACGCGCTACTCGGTTTTGCCCTGGTGGTTGTCGCCGTTATGGCCACACTGCACCTGTCAGTCAGGAGCCGTGGGGGCAACGGTACCAACCCGCTCGCCGGATTCGCCGGACTGCAGCTGAACGTCAAGCGGAAGTCCTGGTACTCACTGCCGGTGGCCTATATCGTCGGCCTGCTGCTCGGCCATTTCCGCTTCGGTTGGAAGTGGAGCGACAGCAGCGCTTTCGGTATCGCGCTCATGGTCCTGGCAGTGCTGGTTCTGTGGTACAGGGCCACACCGGCGGATAAGCGCTTCGGCGGAATGACCATCGGAGCGTTTCTGAAGTCTCAGCACAAGCTCATCATGTGGCTTGTGTTCCACTTTACCCTCTGGTCGGTGGTCACGGAGCTGGCCGGGTGGGAGTATACCAAGGAATGGCTGAACGGCAAGTTCAGCCTGCTCTACTACCCGATGAGTGCGATCTACGTGTGTCGCGGCGTACTGCCCGATGAAATCAAAGGGCAGTCAAAGTTCGGCAACCGGATCACGCAGGCGGCGTTGGCGATCCTGTTCGTCTTCATGCATGTGGAAATCTTCTACATGCATGTTCCGGGGAGGGGGTCGCTGCTACAGGCGATTCCCAGCTACAACGAAAGCGGATCGGCGAATCTTCCCATCCCCGGCCTGTTCCAGGCCGATTCGGATGTATTGGCGCCGGGAGCATTTAACGCCTACGTTATCCCGGAAGGACGTGATTCGAACGGTGTCCAGAAACGGATGCTGATCGGAACTCTGCCGGCGGGGACGACGTGGGTGAGGGTCTTCCGGGTGGAGGGTAGGGTGTACACCGACAAGCTCATCTACGACTGGGCCAAGAACCGGCTCGCCGTGGATGATGCGATACGCGTCGGTAACTATAACCTGCCGTCGCCGGACACCGACCACGACGGTTTCCTCGATCTGAACCAGAGTCCGCTCTGGCTGATCGTCGGGGAAAACCTGGTCGGATGGAAAGTCATCCATCCGGATCTGTACATACTCACCGCACCGCTCGGTGCCGACACCTCCCTCTACGCCCTGATCAAGTCCGATCAGGCGGACAAGGGAACCGGCTTCGCGCACCTGGTAATCCAGTCGGGTACGTGATGTTCATTCTTGAAGGGTGGTTGTCGCACAGTACGTTGCTTAAACGTTTCTGTGCGGCACCCACCCTATTTTTTATACAAAAAAACGACCCAGATAGGGACGATCATCATTGATTCTTAAATAGTAATAATTTTTTCTATTGCCTCTCGATTATACTCGAGGCATTCGGCTCTTTTCTAATAGAGTGGTCGAAATTCCGAACAAAGTGAGGGATGAAGACCATGAGCGAATCGTGCGAAGCGGGATGAGCCGAATGGTAGCAGGGGAGAGGTTCGAACTCTCGACCTCGGGCTTATGAGTCCCGCGCTCTAACCAGCTGAGCTACCCTGCCGCATCGTCAGAATTATGCTTCAGCTTTCGTTGCTTCCGCCTTGAGGCGGAATTAACTCCAGCTTCCGCATATTCTTCCTCTACTCGTATTGCCGTGCTCCGCGGCGCTTAACGGATTTCGCTCGCTACACTCGCTTAATCCTACGCCTTGTGCGCTCCTGCAATACTCGGTTTTTTATTCTCTATATAAAATATGTAACTTCTATCACCCGGTTAGTGCTATGACTTGTGCGCGTCTGATGTGCTCGGTTAGATCAGTAAGTTTACGCGCTACTCCTTTGCTCGGGTTATTATTTTATATTCTACGCCATGTGTGCTCCTGCAATACTCGGTTGATTTTGAGTTATATTCTTCTGAATCGGTCGTTGAATTCTATTCGGGGGCCCCCGTCCCGCACAGCGGGATGGGGAAAGGGGCATAATGCGGAGGGTGAAGTGAATGCAATAAATTGCAGACACGGAACCCGAAGCATTAAATGACCCGTGGTTGCGGGGGGCGGACTCCCCGATAATTCTTCACTACGTTCAGAATTTACGGGGCAGGCGAACCCAAAATTTAAACCTGAATCCTATATTAACACTATTCGTTTGGTTGCGGGGGTGGGACTCGAACCCACGACCTCCAGGTTATGAGCCTGACGAGCTGACCACTGCTCTACCCCGCGTCGGTTGATTACGAACTGCAGCCTACGTTTATTCGTAACTTGCGTTCCGAATAAACTCCGACTTCCGTTCGTATCCACCTCTCCTCGCAAAGGCGTGCTCGTCGAGCATACGCTCTCCTGCGCTACTCCTTTGCTCGGGTTTTTATTATTCTTTGTATTCTACGCCTTGTGCGCTTCCGATTTACTCGTTGGTATTTTTGTTTTAATATGCTTCAGCAGTTTAGCCTAAATATATTGTTTTGGCAAGTTTTATGGTATATATCGTAAAATGGGGCCCCCGTCCCGCACAGCGGGATGGGGAGAGGGGTACAAATGTGGAAGGTGAAGTGAATGCAATAAATTGCAGACACGGAACCTGAAACATTTATTGACCCGTGGTACCGGGAGAGAGACTTGAACTCTCATGATGTTGCCATCACTGGATTTTGAGTCCAGCGCGTCTGCCAGTTCCGCCATCCCGGCTTGATTTGAAATAATTATTATGAATATCTTTATCTCATACACAGTCTAAATGGAATACAGCTTTTCTGTCAACCCTGTTAGAGAGTTTCTCTCTAACAGGGTCAACTAGTGTAAGTAGAGGTGGCAAATTCTGTAAAAATTGGTATAATATAAAGGTTATATTTAACAAAAAATATTTGTAATGGCCCGGATTATTTCACTGGTAAATCAGAAAGGCGGAGTAGGGAAAACAACAACCGCTGTGAACCTTGGCGCGTATTTGGCGCAAATGGGCCGGTTTGTTTTGTTAGTGGACATTGATCCGCAGGGGAATGCTTCATCGGGAATGGGTGTTGATGTAAAAATGGTTCAACAGGGAGTTTATGAAGCAATAATCAATAAAGCAACATTCCGGGATATTACACAACATACTCAAATAGACGGATATAAAGTCGCGCCCGCAACCATGTCTTTGGCCGGGGCCAACATTGAACTTGTTCCGGTGGATCAAAGAGAATACAGGTTGCATAATAGTTTAATGGAGGTAAAGCATGACTTTGATTATATTATTATTGATTGCCCGCCGAGTTTAGGGTTATTAACTATTAATGGCTTGGTCGCGGCGGACGAGATATTGATCCCGGTTCAAAGTGAATACTATGCGTTGGAGGGGCTGGGGCAACTATTAAATACTGTAAATTTAATCAAAGAAAATCTTAAGCCCGATTTAAAAATTTTAGGTGCGGTACTGACTATGTTTGACCGGAGATATCAGCTGTCACAGGAGGTAATGAATGAATTATATAAATTTTTTCCGAATAAAATATTTCGTTCAGTCATACCGCGTAATGTCCGGTTGGCAGAGGCCCCTTCTTTCGGCGAATCCATCCTGACCTATGATCCAAAATCCAAAGGTGCAAAAGCATACGAAAGATTAGCGCGGGAAATAATTGATACAGAAAATTAATCACTTATATCATGAAACACAATCATAGTCTGGGTAAAGGATTAGCCGCGTTGATCCCGATCAAGCAGGTGGCAAGCGTGACGACTGCGCAATTGGCCGGCGCAAAGGAAGAGGCGGTGCATGAATTGGCAATCGGGGAAATACAGGTAAATCCCATGCAGCCACGTACCTATTTTGACAGCCACGCTGAACAGGAACTGGTTGATTCAATCAGGGAACACGGTATCATCCAACCCCTGGTTGTTTCCAAAGAAGGTGAGAGATACCAGCTGATTGCCGGTGAAAGAAGACTCCGTGCCGCAAAAATCGTTGGGTTGCAAACCGTGCCGACTGTTTTGCGCAATGTGTCTCAGCAACAAAAACTGGAAGTTTCATTGATTGAAAATATTCAGCGACAGGATTTAAACCCGGTTGAGGAAGCGCTGGCATATCTCCGGCTGATGCATGAGTTCAGTCTGACACAGGAACAGATGGCAAAACGGGTGGGAAAAAATCGCGCAACAGTTGCCAATTTGTTAAGGATTCTGGAGCTTCCGGCGGAAGTACAGCAGGCATTAATTGAGCGAAAAATAACACTGGGTCATGCAAAGGTGATTTTATCTTTGGATTCTGAAAAAGACCAGCTGAATACTTTCAAGAAAATATTAAGGGGCGGATTAAACGTTCAGGAAGCGACCCGGGTTGTACACGCCATAAAGCCTCCAAAGAAGAATGTAACGATTGATTATAACCTTCAGGAAAAAGAAGAAAAATTGCGCGTTGCGCTTTCAACTAAAGTCAGAATAGAACAGCGCGGAAAGGGCGGAAAGGTAATTATTGAGTATTATTCTTCCGATGAATTAGATTCACTAATTAATAAAATAGTATAAATCGCAAAAAACATGTGGTTAAAAATCGCAAAAAATCCGATTACAAAAAAGAAAAATATTGCTGATAAAATAATTCATTATTGCCTTTATTTAATAGTATTTCTACTACCTTTAATATTTTTCCCCAACACTGATACGATGCTGGAATTTCCGAAGCTGCTTGTTTTTGGCATATTGATCATTGTAGCCGCCGCAGCCTGGCTTGCCGGAGTAATGATTGAAAAGAAAGTGGTGTATAAGCAGGGTCTGCTGAATATGTTTGTGTTAGCGTTTGGTTTTTTATATTTATTAGCAACACTTTTTTCTGTGGATCGGTTTAACAGTTTTCTGGGTAATAGCTTGTCACACGGAAGTTTAATCAGCGTCCTCTTGGGTATTGTTTTATATTTTCTGATGGTTAATTCTATCCGTGATATTAAGGAGGTGTGGGAACTGCTCCGTGGATTTTTATTCTCCGGGCTTCTGGTATTGATTTTCAATTTAGCCCAGCTGTTCGGTGTCCATGTTTTTTCTTATGATTTTACCCAAAATAACGCGTTTAACTTGATCGCGAATTCGGTATCAATATTTGCTATTTATCTTGTCACCTTGTCTGTATTTGCGTTTGGATTTTTAGTTAAAAGTGAAAAAAGAATTGACCGGGTATTAAGTGAGGTGGTAATAATCTTAGCTTTTGCAACATTGTTCTTTTTGGACAGTAGTTTGGGCTGGTACTTGTTGATCGCAGGAATGTTCCTTTGGTTAGTGTTCTTGTCCATGCAGTCAAAAAAGCTGAGAACAATTTGGATTATTATCCCGACAATACTGTTGGTTATTGCAATAGGATTTTTGTTTTTTAACACCGCTTCAATTTCCGCAGTTGTGCCCCCGCAGGATGTGAAACTGGATCTACAAACCGCCTGGAACATTACAAAATCAGGTGGAATGCAGATGTTTTTATTCGGTTCCGGACCGGAAACCTTTTTGTATGATTTTACCAAATATCGTCCGGTGGAATTCAACAACTCCTTACTGTGGCAACTTCGTTTTGACCGTTCTTACAATGAATTGTTTCAGCTTTTTGCCACGGTCGGTTTTTTTGCAACTGCTTTGTTTGTGGGATTATTCCTTTGGTCAATTGTAAAAATCGGCAGGCGGGTGCTTTCAGCCAAACAACCTGATGACGCCTGGATTTATTTGGCAACGGTAACAGTGGCATTCTTGGTATTATTCCTTTCAGTTTTTCTTCACCATTTCAGCAGTATTACTTATCTGCTTTTCTGGTTATTATTGGGTATGTGCGGTAATATTGTTTTGACAAAAACAAAAAAAATAGATTTTCAGAAATCACCACAAAGTAATTTTGCATTTTCCATTTTGTTCGCATTACTTCTGGTGGGTTCTGTTTCATTTATATACTTCGGGACTAGATTGTTAGTCAGTGAAAACAACTATACCAAAGCAGAAAAGATAGCCAATGATACTTCCAAATCCGTGGCAGTCAGTCAATATTTGGAAAAATCAGTTGAACAGGCTCCGTGGAATGCTCAATACCACCTCTCGCTTGCCGAGCAGTATGTCGTTGCTAGCAGTTTGGATGAGAACAGCGCAAAATCCGCCCAATTTTTGGCAGATGCAAAATCAGCGGTTGATTATGCAGTAAAAAAAGCATCAAAAAATACAGTTATCATTGAACGGGCTGCGGAAATATACAGAGTAATAAATAATCTCAATGGTCCCGTATCGGTTGCCGATGTTTTTGACACTTACGCTAATGCAATTGCACTTGATCCTAATAATGCGTATCTGATATATAATGTTGCCAATGTTTATTATGCCAGTGCACAAACTTTGGAGCAGTCAGAAACTATTACCCCTGAAATTGAAGAGGAAATCAATAATCTATTATCTTCTGCGGAACAAAATGCCCGAAAGGCAATTGATTTGAGGGAAAATTATTGGGAAGCAAATTTGATTTTTGCCAAAATATTGAAGATGCAGGAAAAAACCCAGGAAGCAGCTGATATTCTAACCGGTTCAATTAGTTTGAATCCATATAACTTGGCGTTGCGTGAAGAACTGGGTAAGGATTTGATTGATTTGAATGAACTTGATAAAGCGAAAGAGCAATTTCAGATTATTATTTCTCTGCAGCCTGATCATGCCAACGCGCATTTCTGGTTGGCGGTAGTATATGAAGCTAAGGGTGAAAAAGAAAACGCCATCTCTGAATTGGAGAAGGTGTTGGCAACAAATCCTGATAATGAAATGATTCTTAATAAAATTTCTACTTTAAAAGGGGAGTAGTTGATTTACTATTTTTGTCTGCTGTAATAACGAATCTTTTCCCGCGCAATATTTGTCTTAACAAAGCTGAGCCAATCGGTACTCGGCTTTTTTCTGTTTTTATCAATAATGATATCCACCATATCGCCGCTTTTTAACCTTGTGTCAAGGCTAGAAATCTTTTCATTCACTCTCGCACCGATACATTTAATACCGACGTCCGTATGAATGCTGAATGCAAAATCAACCGGTGTTGAATCCTCCGGCAGATCAATCACGTCTCCTTTTGGCGTAAAAACAAAAATTCTGTTTTGGAAAATATCAACTTTAATTGCCTCCAAATAATGTGTTTTGTCCTTGGCTTCTTTTTGAATGGTCACCAGGTCTTTAATCCAAGCGGGTGAATCAACGGTAATCCCATGGCTGTCTTTTGTCTTTCCTGTTTCCGAGTAATGCCAATGAGCGGCGATTCCATATTCGGCAAATTCATGCATTTGTGGTGTGCGGATTTGAAATTCAACCAGATTTCCGTCCAGACAAAAGACCGTTGTGTGTAGTGACTGGTATCCGTTTGGCTTGGGGGTGGCAATGTAATCTTTTATCCTGCCCTTCAGCGGTTTCCAGTATTTGTGGATGATACCCAGCGTGGCATAACAGTCGCTGATTGTGGGTACAATTATCCGCAAAGCGACCAAATCATAGATCTTGCTGAAATCCTTATCTTTAACCAGAAGCTTTTTATACAGACTGTAAAGATATTTGGTGCGCCCATGAATTGAGATTGTTTCAATCCCTTCTTTCCTGAGAATTTTTTTAATTTCTTTTTTTACTTCCTCCAAATATTTTTCCTGTCTGGTAATTCTGCCCTTAGTTTCTTTCATCAGCCAGTCATACTCCTCGGGCAGGACATGGGGGAAAGATAAATCTTCCAGGATGCCTTTGATTTCTCCCATGCCAAGCCGGTTCGCAATCGGTGAATAAATTTCTAATGTTTCCAGCGCGATTCTTCTGCGTTTTTCTTCCGGCAACGCATTCAGTGTTTGCAGGTTGTGCATCCGGTCGGCAAATTTGATCAGAATGATTCTGACATCTTTGGCCATGGCCAGAAACATCTTTCGCAGGTTTTCCACGTACCTTTGCATGCCGCGGTATTTTATTTTACCCAATTTAGTTATCCCGGCGACGAGTGTGGCAATATCTTTACCGAATTCTTTTCTGATATCTTCAATCGTCAAATCAGTATCCTCCGGAATGTCGTGCAGTAGTCCGGCGATAATGATTTTCTCGTCCAGACCCATATCAACCAGATTACTGGCGGTATGTAGGGGGTGTTGAATATAATCCTCACCGGAGCGTCTTTTCTGCCCTTTATGCGCTTCTTTAGCGTAATCGTAAGCCAGCCGGATCATGTCCAGATCCATTTTGGGGTTTTTCTTGGCGATTTTATTCAGTAGTTGTTGTATAGTCATTGGAAGGGTATAAATAGTATTTCCAGTTTAGAATACAATTACCTAACAATCAAGCAAAACAAAAAGAAGGGATTTTTACCCTACTTTGTCAGATAAATCTATTTGATCTTTTTAGCTTTTTTTTCCAGCAAAGCAATAGCATCTTCCAAGGTGACGGATTCAGATGTGACTGTTTTAGGAACAGATACATTTATTTTACCGTTTGTAATATAAGGTCCGAATTTTCCTTCTTTGATTATTATATCATTATGCTCTTCGTCAGTGCCCAGATTAATGACCAGTGATGCACCACCCGGGCGAAGTTTATCACCTTTTAGTAAATCTCTTGCTTCTTCCAGAGTAATTTTTAGCGGCGACAGGTTTGATGGAAGGCTGCGAGTTTCTTTTCCCGCTTTAATATACGGCCCGAATTTTCCGTTGGACACTGTAATTATCTCTCCTTCATCAGTTGTACCCAGTGTTTTTGGCAAGGTTAAAAGCTGTAGTGCCGTATCAAGGTTTACAGTTTTTGCGTTCATTCCTCGAAGCAAAGAGGAGGTTTTAGGTTTTCTGCCTTTTTCCAAATCTCCTAATTGAATATATGTTCCATAGCGACCCTCCTTCAGATAGACTGGTTTATTCGTTTCCGGGTCATTGCCGAGCAGTCGGTCTTCATGCATTTCCTGCTTGACTCCTTCGCGGACAACATTAATGGTGTTTTTACAGTCAGGATATCCCGTACATGCCAGAAACTCCCCATATCTTCCGGACCTTAAAACCATTGGCTTACCGCATCTGTCACAAGTTTCTTCAATTTGGATATTTGTATTATTTTCACCCATATTCTATTTTTTTAATTTATGTGGGTTGTGGTTAGGGCAGGTTTTATCGCTGCATCTTTCCGGGATTGTTTTAGTTCCTTCCATCATTAACGCGCCGCACACTCCTGTTTCCCTCACATATTCGCAAAATCTTCCGGTCGGTTTGGCCTTGATCGCATGTTTGCACTTCGGATAGTTAGAACAGCTATAGAACTTTCCGAACCTGCCTCTTTTTTCCACCATTTCCCCGTCTTTGCATTCCGTACATTTGACTCCCGTGGAATTCTGACCATTTTCACTATTTTTGATGTATTTGCATTTTGGATAATTGGAACAGGAGATGAATAATCCGTATTTTCCTTCGCGTTCCACCAGCTTACCGTCTTTGCATTCCGGACACGGATCGCCGGTTTCTTTCGGACCCTGCATTTCCTTGCCGTCAATCGTCCTACTGCCGCTGCAATCAGGAAACTTGGCACAACTTAAAAATTTTCCAGAACGGCCAAGTTTAATTATCATTTCGGACTGGCATTTGGGGCATTTGATGTCCTTGTCCGCCTTGCCGAGATTGGTAATTTTATCAATTTTTTCTTTTGACTTTACATCTTCGGAAAAAGGTCCATAAAAATCTCTCAGTGTTTTAACATATTCTCTCTTTCCCTGTGCGATTTCGTCTAATTCATCTTCCATTTCCGCGGTAAAAGAGTCGCTGATATATTTGGCAAAATTATCTTCCAAAAACTTACTGACTACTTCACCGGTATCGGTCGGTACTAAGGCACGCCCTTCTTTTACCACATAGCCCCGGGCAATAATCGTATTGATAATAGATGCGTAAGTGCTCGGTCGGCCGATTCCTCTTTTTTCCAGTTCTTTTACCAGACCGGCTTCCGTGTATCTGGGCGGTGGTAATGTCTGTTTTTCCAGTGAGTTAATCTGTTCCAGCGTTAATGGATCAGAAATATTCAGTTTTGGCAGATCAGTTTCTTCGTTGCGTGCTGTCGGGTCAGCCAAAAGCCATCCCGGATTGGTAATATGCGTACCGTTAACAACAAAATTCGGGATTTTTCCGTCGGAAATATTGGCAGTTATCTTTGTCCTCAGCAGAACAGCATCAATCATTTGGCTGGCAATGGTTCTCTGCCAAATCAGCTGGTATAATTTTTTTTGATCTTCAGTGGCACCGGCAATTTTTCTGGAAAAATCTGACGGTCTGATTGCTTCGTGGGCTTCCTGAGCGTTTTTGCTCTTAGTTTTGTAAATTCTAACTTGGATTGAATTTTCACCATATTCTTTTGCAATAGTCCTGGTAATATTACCCATGGATTCTTTACTGAGATTGGTGCTGTCAGTGCGCATATAGGTGATATAGCCGGCTTCGTAGAGTCGCTGTGCAGTGCTCATAGTACGTGATGGTGTATAACCAAAACGTGAGCTGGCGGTTTGCTGCAAGGTTGATGTGGTAAAAGGCGCACGCGGGCTTCTGACGGCGTTACTTTCCTTCATATCAATAACTTGCCATTTGCCTTTTTTGCCTTGTTCAATAATACTCTCAACTTCTTTAAAATCCTTCGGTTCAACCGAGCAGTTAAATTGAATTTTAACCTGGTCATTTGTAATTAAATCTGCAGTAATTTGCCAGAAAGTTTCCGGCAAAAATTTCTGAATTATTCTTTCCCGTTCAACCAAAATACGCAGTGCCGGGGATTGGACCCTGCCTGCTGATAAACCGTACCTTACTTTTTTCCAGATTAATCCGCTCAGATCATATCCCACCAATCTGTCCAATACTCTTCTTGCTTCCTGAGCGATGCGCAGATTATTGTCAATTTCCCGCGGATTAGCAATTGCTTCGTCAATTGCCGCCTGGGTAATTTCGTGAAACACAATTCGCTTGGTTTTTTTACTGTTACCGTCACCATTCAGTACTTCTGCAATGTGCCAGGCAATTGCTTCTCCTTCCCGGTCAGGGTCGGTTGCGAGGAGAATTTCATCGGATATTTTGGCGTATTTTCTTAATTCCGCCACGATATGCTTTTTATCGGCTGAGATTTCATATTGCGGAACAAAACCCGCTTCAATATCAATAGCTTTTTTGTTACTTTTCGGAATATCACGAATATGACCAACGCTGGCCTTGACCGTATATTCGGAGCTGTCTCCCAAAAGCTTGGTTACTGTCTTTGCTTTGGTGGGTGACTCAACAATGACTAATTTCTTTGACATAAAAAATAAAGAATTTTTACAATACTTCTATATATAACTGCAAATGGAATTACTGTCAAATTTGTTTGTCCTGTAGCCTGCGCAAATTACGCTGAATTCATTTTGAAAGAACATAATTCATTCCGCCGATATTCCTTACTTTTCCCTTCATTTCCATCATGGTTAGTGTGGCATTTGTGACGGTGGCGGGCAGACCGCTATTTTCAACTATTTCGTCAATATGGGTCGGTTCCATGGATATAACTTCAATAATCTTTGCCTCTTCGGGATTGTCAGCTTCAATTGTACCCTTTTCTTTTTCGGTGACCTTTATTGATATATTAAGTGTATCCAGTATGTCGTTTACCCCTGTGACAACCCGCGCGCCCATTTTTATCAGATTATTCGGACCCAGAGAATTTTTTTGATATATGTTTCCGGGCACGGCAAAAACTTCCCTATTCTGTTCTAAAGCGAATCGGGCGGTGATTAATGCCCCGCTTTTTTGCCCGGCTTCTATAACCACGCACCCCGTGCTTAGTCCCGAAATTATCCTGTTTCTGATCGGGAAATTATATTTGAGCGGGGCGGTACCCAGCGGAAATTCGGAAAGAATTATTCCACCATTTTCAATTATTTCCTTTGCCAGCCTTTCGTGCGTGCGGGGGTGCAGGATATCAATACCGGAACCAAGGACTGCCGCGGTTTTGCCTTTATTTTCAAGTGCAGATTTATGGACAATTCCATCAATTCCGAGCGCCATTCCGGAAACAATACAAATATTTTCTTTTGCCAATTCGCCGGCTAGATCTTTTGCTACTTGTATTCCATAGGATGTTGGGTTGCGAGTCCCTACGATAGCAATCGTTAGATTTGAAAGCGCATCCCAATTGCCCTGCCAATATAAAACAGCGGGCGGTCTGGAAATTTCACTCAAAAGACGCGGATATTCATCACTAACTATTGTAATCATTCTAACCTCCAATCTTTCCAGTTTCTCCCATTCCTTTTCCGGATTAATTGAATTTCTTCTTTCTACTATTGCTTTGGCAATATTAGGGCTTACACCGCATGCGACAAATTCCTGATAAGAGGCATTCCAGGCATTTGCCATGTTTGTGAAACCTTCACGGAGTTTTTTGAAAGTCTGAGGTCCGATTTGCGGAATACAGTTTAAACTGTTCCAATATATTTGATCAATCATGTTTGACAGGTTAATATGTAAATGTTAAGTTTTCGCCGTAATCAGGGATTCTGATTGCCAGTGATAAGGAGGAAGAATGGCCTTGTTCATTGACTCTTCACCTTGACCGGAGGCCAGGTCTCCATTTCGGAAGAGGGGAAACGATGTCACACTCCAGTTGTTCAGAGGATCAGCCGGAACTGTTTCCCACCGTTTCTACGTCTCATGGGAAGGAAGTCTTCCGGTGGGAGATCAGAGTTCGCGGTGAGACGTTTACGGCGAACGGTACTACCCTGAGGGCGGCAATGGCCGAAATCGGCCGAGCCAGGGGACTGACTGGTAAGCCGGAGACTATCTACCGCAACGTACTTCGGCTGTTCAAGCCGGAACTTGTATCCAAAACCGCGGTGCGGTTTCTGGAACAAAAACAACAGGGCCAATAACATTTGGACGCCCTGTTTTTTCTTTCTTACAGAATACTAACACACTTCTTGATATCTTTCAACCAGTCTTTCGCAAGGGCGTCCAGGTCTATCTTTACGGCATATTCGGAAAGAAACCATTGGTCGCTGATTGTGAATAATTGTTCTATTTGTTTCGGCACAAGACTTTTGGCAAATTTAAATACAATTCTTTTTCTGCTTAATCCCTCCGGATCGGTGACATAGGTTGTATCAATACTTGTAATACTGCTTTTTTGGGAAAGTACTTTTATTTCCAACAATGAAATCAGGTTTTTGTATTCTTCCGGCGCTTTATCCATTAGAGAAAATTGATTGGCCAATTTCTGCAATTCTTTGATATCATGCGCAGCCGATAATTTTTGGTACCAGTGCAGACGTTTTTCTTCCCGCGGTTCCATGGATGTCGGAATAAGAGCGGGAAGCGGGAGGTCAATTGTAACATCTCTAACCGGTTCAGGAACTTTTCCCGTTTTAATCTCCTCAGCGGATTGCTGGAGCAGATTTAGATACAAATTAAGACCAATGGCATTAATTCTGCCGTGCTGTTGTTTTCCGAGTAAATTGCCGGTGCCGCGAATCTCTAAATCACGTAGCGCCAGTTGAAACCCGCTGCCTAATTCTTTTGCCTCTAATAAAGCAATCAGTCTTTTCTTAGCATCCGGAGTCAGTTGCTTGCTCTTATATAAGAAATAGGCAAAAGCCTGGCGGTCGGCCCGACCGATTCTTCCTCTCAACTGATAAAGCTGGGACAGACCGAAATTTGTCGCGTCTTCTACTATCAGCGTATTGGCATTTGGTAAGTCCAGACCATTTTCAATAATTGTGGTGGAGACCAATACGTCTATTTCCCGGTTATCAAAACTCTCCATTACTTTCATCATGGCGTGTTCTTCCAATTGGCCGTGGATGATTCCGATTTTTGCTTCTGGGACCAATTTTTTTATCTGTTTAGCTTTTGCCTCAATCGTCTCAACTTTGTTATGCAGGAAATATACCTGCCCGTTGCGTTTTAATTCGGATTGGATGGCGCTGATGATCAATTCATCCTGTGTCGGTCGGATGATTGTTTCAATCGGTAGTCGGCCGGGAGGGGGGGTTTCAATAGTACTGATATCCTTCAAGCCGGACAAAGCAAAGTTAAGTGTGCGGGGAATGGGAGTCGCGGTCAAGGTGAGAATATGCACATTTTTTTTCAGTCTTTTTAATTTTTCTTTATGTTCAACTCCGAAACGCTGTTCTTCATCCACAATGATCAGTCCGAGATTCCTGAAATTGATATCTTTAGATAGCAGGCGATGAGTACCGATTACAATGTCAATTTGGTTATTGGATAATTGTTCAATTATCTGTTTCTGTTCTTTCGGTGTTTTTAGACGGCTCAATAAAGCAATATTGATACCGAAGCTTTCCAGCCTTTCTTTGAAAGTATCGTAGTGTTGCTGGGTCAAAATAGTTGTCGGGGAAAGCAAAGCGACCTGCATGCCGTTCATGACCGTTTTAAAGGCGGCCCGGATTGCTACTTCTGTTTTGCCAAATCCCACATCGCCACAGACCAGGCGGTCCATGGGAACATTTCTGGCTAAATCGTGGTTGATTTCCTCAATAGAACGCTGTTGGTCATCTGTGATCTCAAATTCAAAACTGCTTGCCAATTTTTTTTCTTCCTTGGTTTCCATGGCAAGTGGAATGGTTTCTGATTGCGTTCTGATTGTAGATGTTTCCAATAACTCTCTAGCCAGTTTCAGGGAATCTTTTTTTATCTTTGTACACATTTCTTTCCAATTGCCGCTGCCTAACCGGTGCAGGGGAGGGTTCTGCTTTCCAATATATTTGTTGAGTTTTTCCGCCTGGTAGATTGGCACAAATAATTTATCACCATAATCATATTCCAGATAAAAAAACTCTCTTAACATTCCTTCAATTTCCTTTTTCACCATTCCGCGGAATCGGGCGATGCCGTGGTCAACATGGACAACAATATCGCCCGCTTTCATTTCTGCAAGGAATTTATGATCAATGCCCGATGATTTTGCTTGTTTCTCATCCGGAGTGTAGCCAAGGATTTCCTGGTCTGTAATGAATGCGATTCTGGCAGAGGGCAGGATGAATCCCTCCAGCGCCGGCGGAACTGCCGGCATGACAATAATATTTTTTTTAGAAACTCCATTTTTTTTAAGAACATTTTCAAATTCCGCCACTCTGGCAGTTGCAACAAAAATAGAAAATTTTTGGCTGGTTAGGTTCTTTACTTCGTCTACAAACTTATGCCAATTGTGGTGGAAGAGCGGAGCGCTTTTTATATCCATACTCATATCTTCATCGCCCTTAGGGAACGATTCAAAGATTATTTTCGGAAATATGCTAAGTCTTCTCTGAATTTTTTTCCAATCATAAGAAAAATCTTCTAATTCATCTGGATCCGACCAGATAACATTCATTGCACCGTGCTCCGGCAAGTATTCTAGAATGGAATGCTCAAAACGGGATACGGGGTAATTACCCAGAATTACTGCTGAATCAACTTCCCCGGTGCTTTTTTTATTTTTTAAATCATAATAACAGATTTTTTCCACTGTCTCGCCGGCAAAATCCAATTTGACGGGTAGATTGTATTGGGGGGAATAAATATTGAATACCCCTCCCTTCTGGCTGAACATCAGCGGCGCAGACGCAAAATTTTCTTTTACATATCCCAGGTTAACCAATTTTTCCGCTAGATTAGTCGTAGCGATTGAACTATTTTTTTCAATATTGATTAAATGGTTTTGAAAATCTTTCGGTTCTGCCACTATTTCTTCAAGACCCGATATGGAGCATAGGATTATTACTGGTTGATGCGAAAGAATCGTCCAAAGAATTTTAGTTTTTTCTGTTTCATTCTGATTGTCCCAAATAAAAACCGTGTGAGTATTATTATCAAATGTTTTAATCCAGTAGTTCAATATATGAAAGATCGTTTCTGATTGGCCGGCATCCTTGGTTAACCAAAAAATCGCCTTGTGATTAAAGGAGGGGGAGGTGAGAATATTACTAATGATGAGTGATTGCAGGGTTCCGTTGCTCAGCACCGAAAAAGTGTTTTCAGCCAGTTCATTTTCGTATTTTGGCAATACACCCCTGATGAGTTCACGGAATCCGGGATTGATATTTTTCACTGTTGTTAAATTTCGTGGCTAAAATTAGCCAAATATTTTACTACCAACTTTCTTATGTCTTGACAAAAAAGCAAATTGTGCTAACATTATACTTCCTATTTAAGGAAAGCACCAGACTTTTGACAATAAATTAAGTTACTGCTTACTAAGCTGCTTGCAAGTGGCGAACATTTAGACAACCCCTCCTTAGTCTATGTTAGTAGCCAAAAGATAGGGTATATTCCTTTTGGAATAATTCTATCGCTTGTAAGTGGCCTAGTGAACAGTAAGGTAAATAGTGCCCAGCGCGCTATTTATAAGTCGGTTAAGAGTATTGTATCCTCCTTAACAATACCCTTTGCCAATAGACTTATAAATAGTACCCTGGGTACTATGACTATGGGTCCGTGGCTGCTCGCAGCCGACTGAAGAAGCGATGGGGCTCACCGCAAGGCAGCCCGTTTCCGAAAGGAATCCCCTGGCGAGCATCGCCGAATCAGCCTCTCGCTCACGCGAGAACGGACCCACCAAGCACCGGGTGTGTAGCTCAGCTGGAGTAGAGCGTTCCGTTTCGCGGAAAGGTATCGGGTTCGAGTCCCGACACACCCCCAAGTTTCTTGGGTCCCCTGGTAGCTCAATGCTAGAGCAACTGACCTCGGATCAGTAGGTTGATGGTTCAAATCCATCCCGGGGGACCATTCTTGCACATAAGGTTGGCGCGTAGCTCAGCCGAATAGAGCACCTCAACTCTTATGAGGAAGTCTCAGGTTTCAACCCAAGGCTGACCAGCCACAGGCTGGCAATCCCGACACACCCCCAAGTTTCTGGGTGCCCCGCTAGCTCAACTGGCAGAGAGCGACTGACTCTTAATCAGTGAGTTCGAGGTTCGAATCCTCGGCGGGGCACCATTCTGCACATTGTCAGGTTAGCGAATCTCGTCGCTGACCATTCGTCTCACCGGTTGCCAGCGTAGCTCAGCTGGTAGAGCGCTTGACTCAGGATCAAGTTGTCGAGAGTTTCAGCCCAAGGCTGACCAGCCTCAGGCTGGCAATTCTCCGCTGGCAACCAGAAAATCGCCCACGTAGCTCAATGCAGAGCATCACACCAGGTGTGTGAAGGTTACTAGTTCAAATCTAGTAGTGGGCACTTTTTTATTTCAGGAAATTTTGTATTCTGGATACAAATTCGGGCAGTTGGGATTTCAGCAGCTTTTTTTCCTGCAGAGTAAACTTCTGCAATACAAAACTGGCCGGATCTGTTTTAGCAAGCAGATCATTTTTAATCCCTACTTTGATTTGAATAAAACCCTTACTGCCGATATATTGTATAATTGAATTGATTCCATTATGTCCTCCCGAACCGCTATCCTGTTTTTCACGGTATTTTCCGAATTCCAGATCCAAATCATCTCGGACAATAATAATGTCTTCCAGATCTACTTTATAAAAATTTTTCAGAAGGGCAACTGCTTTTCCGGAGTCATTCATAAAGGTCAGGGGTTTTGCCAGGATTACTTTTTCTTCGTTAAATTTACCTTGTGTCAGATCGCATTGAAACTTTTTTACCGTCTTAAAAGAGGAAATAGCCAATGCCTTGATCAGTTCGTCCAGCATTAACCAGCCGATATTATGCCTGGTGTTTTTGTATTTTCTCCCGGGGTTTCCTAACCCTACAATTAGCTTCATGTTTTTTAAGTTTAATTTTCACTATTATTGGCGTGCCCCAAATTTCAAAGCGATCCCTGATTGCTTTTTTCAAAGTATTAGTAACCGCCTGAGGCAGCGGGGTTTTAGAATTAACTCGTAGTAGAAACGTCGGGGGATTGATATCTTCCTGTTCAAGCGAAGTAATCTTAAAAGGTTTGGTATCTTTTCTCTGCTGGCTGTTTACTTCAATTGTAAATTTTTTTATAAACTCCAATAACTGATCAGGCTTAACTACTTTTTCTCTGTTCTCTTTCATTTTCAACGCTAAATCAACCGGGTTTTTCAGGCGGATTTTTTCTTTGGCAGAAATGAATACATATGGTGCCCAGAGTAAGAAAGGAAAATAGCTATGAACATAGCGCAGATAATCCTTGATTGTTTTGTCATTTTTATCATTAATCTTGTCCCATTTATTGAGTACAACCACAATACCGGATTTGGCATTAACTACTTCGCTGGCGATATGCTTGTCCTGAAATGATATTTCTTCTGTGATATCCAACATCAGAAGTACTACGTCCGCGTGTTTAATCGCCAACAAAGATTTTCTGGCACTTTCCGCTTCTATTTTTCTCACCCCCGATTCACCTTTTTTAATTTTATTTCTTCTTAAACCCGCCGTATCTACCAGCACTATCCTTTTTTTATTGTACTGAATTTCAATATCCTGCGGATCGCGCGTAGTGTGCGGTTTAGCACTGACAATAACGCGGTTCTCTCCAAGCAAGGCGTTAACGTAAGATGATTTTCCGACATTTGTTTTTCCGACAATTGCTAATCTTAGATCTGGTTCCTTAGTTTCTGTGGATTTTTCCGGAACTTTAGCAGTAATTGCATCCAAAAGATCTCCGGTTCCGCTGCCATTGATTGATGAAAGAAAAACAATATCTTTGATGCCTAGTCTATAGAAATCACTTATCGCATCCGCTTTTCTTTTTGGGTTGTCAATCTTATTCACCGCCAGAATAATCGGTATCTTGTATTTTTTCAACCAGCGGGCGATTTCCTTATCTTGTTTAACCAAGCCTTGTTGGCCGTCTACGACAAAAACTATACAGTCCGCTTCCTTGACTGCAATCTCCGCCTGCTCTTTAATACTTTCTTCAATCTCCTCACCTTTAATAGTATCAACGCCGCCACTGTCTACTAGGGTAATTTTTCTTCCCTGCCATTTACAAACGCCAAAATTACGGTCACGGGTGGTAGCGGGTATGGAAGAAGTAATCGCTTTTCTTCTTTCCAATAGGGTATTAAAAAGCGTTGACTTCCCTACATTAGTTCGGCCGATTAACGCTACTTGAGGCAGCTTTTTTGACATAATATGTTATTGGGTTTCTGTATTGGTAATTGAAGTGTTGGTTTGCGTAACGCCGTCTGTGCCAAGTAAAATAAGGAAGTCAACCTCTCCGCTTTGGGAAACGATATCAGAATTAAGCGGAGCGCTTAAGCCTTGATAGGTGACTTCATTTTTATCGGGGGTGTATAAATATGCCGGTACGGTTGAAGCTATCTCTGAACCGATTTCCATTTTCAATGCAGCCAGAGTTTGCGGTTTGGTTCCGCCGGTTAAATCATAAATGGTGGTTGTTTCGTTATTCTGATCCGCAGCGTTACCGACCGCTACAATATTATAGCCGGCATTGCGCAGGGTTTCTGCAGTTTTTGCGGCTAGCCCGGCGATTTTAGTGCCGTTATGAATCTCAATCGTCGCATTTTCCCGGGTGACGGTTTTTGTTTCTTCAACCTGGAAAATATTTTGAGCAATGTCTTGGATCTCAGAAAAGTCATCCGGTCCGGCATTCGGTCTTAAAATATATGCTCCGTCAATTGTCGTTTCGGAATGCAGGGGACCGTCCGGACTGTTATCAATCACTTCATCAATAATTTGATCTGCGGAAACATCTTTGATCATATTATAAAGTTTGATCATTTCCCACGGTTCCATATTAACACGAACATGATCAGCTAGATCATCAACAATATTCAGAATCAAACTGGGGTTTAATAGGGTAGAGGAGGATAGCAGTTTTTCCTTTGCCGCTAGCAGAATTTTCTGCTGCCTTTGTGATCGTGCAAAATCAGACCCCTCATTATTATTACCATGACGGGAACGGGCAAATTGTAAAGCTTTTTCCCCGTTAAAATGGTTGTTGCCTTGTTGAAATGATACGGGCTGATAACCGTAATTATAGTCCGGATATAGCGGATCATAAAATGTTCTCTCTACATAAACGTCTACACCACCAATATCATCAATCACCTTTCGGAATCCCTCAAAATCTACCCGTCCATAGTAATGTATAGTCAGTCCGGTTATTTCCTCAATTACATCAATCATTAATTCTTCCCCGCCGCTTTTCGGATCTTTAGCATATCCGAACGCATAGGCGTTGTTGATCTTCCTCCAGCCGTTGTCCGGTATCGGCACATATAGATCTCTTGGTATGGAAATAAACGCGACCCCCTTGGTTGATGGTTTAACGCTGGCGATCATAATTGTATCGGCCAAATATCCACCGCTGTGCCCTGCACCACCCATGCCTAACATCAGGACGTTTATGCGGTCATCTTTTTCTCCGTCAATCAAATCCTCAGGCTGTACTACCAAATATTTCAATTGGCTGATTAAAGAAGGAACGTCGGATGATGCAATGACGCTGTTGGCGGAAAGAATAACCTTGTAGGAAAAAGTCAGACCAACCAAGACTATTACCACAAAAAGATAAATAAAAAACTTCCCGAAGTAAGACCACAAACCGCGTGGCTTTTTTTTATTCTCTAGAGCATGTCTGCTATCAACTTTCTCTAAAAGGTTAAATTCTTTTCCTGGCTGAACGCTTTTCATTGTGAGAATTAATACATCTAGGCTAGTTACTTAACTTCAATATTATATAATATTTCAGTCAAAAAATCTACTACATTGTTTAATACGTTTTTTCTCAATCCATTATTACATTGGAGGGGCTTGAAATACTACTTTATTTATGTTACAATA
>JBAYGW010000010.1:0-46508 GCA_041666485.1 Patescibacteria group bacterium
AATGAGAAACAAGAAAGGTTTTACATTAATTGAGTTATTGGTTGTTATCGCAATTATCGGTCTTTTGGCCACAATCGCGGTAGTAGCATTAAATAGCGCAAGAACAAGTTCACGAGACGCGAAGAGAATCGCAGATATCCGACAAGTACAGACAGGTTTGGAACTATATTTCAACTCAGCAACAAAGTATCCTGATTGTACAGCTGCAACAAGAATATCAGCAGTAGATGGTTGTACAGCAACTGGTATCTTAACCTACATTGCTGGAATTGATAATATCTTTGATCCTTCTGGAACAGCAACAGCAACAATCTGTACCGTTGCAAGTACGACTCCTTGTGACTATTCGTATATAGATTCAGGCACGAACCAAAATGATTACACGATGTTATTCCGTTTAGAGGGAGCATCTGGTTAGCTAGCAGCCGGAGTACATACAGCGACTTCAGCAGGAATCCAATAGATCTAAGGGATTTTAAAAGAACCTATTCGTCTTAAAGTAAAGGCGGTAGGTTCTTTTGGTATATGCCATTTAGCCAAGATGCCGGTATTCCTATATAATGGGGACATGAAAACGCGCGCGATACTTTTATTTCTTTTTGGGTTATTGATTGTAATAGTTCCTCTTTTTTTGAATACGGCAACTGATACGGAATTTACTTTTAATAAAACTTCACTCTTCCAGTTGGGGACTCTGTTGATTCTGTCCGGGGTATGTTTTACGAACAGATTTTCTGTTGTTCATATTTGGCGGAGTAATAAAGGAATCATATCTTTATTTTTTTTATATTTATTGACACTGATACTGGCGACTCTTTTTTCCCAATCACCACATGTCAGTTTTTTCGGTCCAGGCAGACTACAAGGATTAATGCAGTATCTGTTTTACTTTGCACTGGCTTTCATAACGTTTATTTTACTAACAAAAACATCATATATTAAAAGATTAATTTATTTCATTGTTACAGGGTCTGCTGTAGTCAGTGTCGTCGGGATTCTAGAACAGATGGGATATAGAATATTTAAATATACTGTTTTGGATAATGGTGTTGCGTCAACACTGGGTCATCCGAGTTTTCTGGGCGGTTATCTAGTTATGACAATTCCATTGACTGTCGCTATAATATTTTTTGCAACATCCAAGATTAAAAAGTGGGTAGCAATTATTTTATTAATGCTTCAGATTACAGTTCTGTACTTTACCTATACCAGAGGGGCGTGGATTGCTCTTATTGCAACAGCAATTTTCGCGGCAATTATTATACTGATAAAACTGAAAAAGAAGAAAATATTATATTCTTTAATCGCAGTAATGATAATTGTCGGAGGCTTTTTAGTCGGAACCGGGTTACTTCAGAGGGTTACTGACTACCAGTCGGGTTCCGGTGCGTTGAGAGTTCTATGGGCAGAGCAGGCTTATCAAGCGATTAAAGAGAGTCCGTGGCTGGGATATGGCCTGGAGACGCAGAAAGACGTACTGATCCGCTATTATAGCCCATTACAGGGCGTATATGGCTATTATAATGATTTTGCCGATCGTGTTCACAACGAATTCCTGGATTCGGCACTGACCACCGGTTTGATTGGTTTAGCGGCTTATTTATCAATTTTAATCTACACATTTATCCGGGCTATTCGGTTCTTTTTGAAGAGTACTAATACGAATGGACCCGTGATAGTTTTTGCATTATCGGCCGGCCTCTTCGCCTACATTATTCAGGGTATATTCAGTTTTTCCGTGACGGTTCTCAGTGTATATTTGTGGCTTTACATAGCTTTGATTTTTATCATTATCAGATTAGAGCATAACAAATCTATTCCAGAAGAAAACGCATTAAGTAGTAGAAATAAGATTATTAATATCTCGCTGGGGCTAGCGTTTATTATTCTGATCGGAGTAATTATTGTGCGACCGGTTATCGCAGATAATAATTTAAGGAACATGAATAAAATTGATGTCAATCAGCGTTTTGCATATTATGAAATACAGGATATGCATAATGATATTCTTCCTTACGCAAAAAACAGTTCTGCTGAAATAGCATATCGATTTCGCTATGTTGATTTGCTGATTCAGTTAGCGTCAGTTCAGGAAGACAACGAAAAGAAGACAGCACTTTATTCTTCAGCTGAAAACGAATTGGAAGAAATTAAAGAAAAGAATCCCGAGGATATTAATTACGATTTTAAGATGGGTAATTTGATGATGGAGTGGGGGATGATTGATGTTAGTAAGTTTGATGTTATGAACCAAGCTTATCAAGCAGCGACTTTAAAAAGCCCTAATTATGCACTGACCTACTTTTTTTGGGGGAAAGGGCTGGAGTCCAGAGGATTATTAGCTGATGCAAGGGAACAATATTTAAAAGCATTAGAATTATTTGCTGACCCGGATTCTGCTGGAATTACCAGTGAAGTTAAAGAACATTTAACGCTTACCATTGCTTCAGTGTATATGAGGTTGTCAGCTGTGGAGAGTGCTCTAGGCAATGCTGAACTGGCGGAAAAATACGATAATAAAAAACAGGAGTTGATCACTCCTTATCTTACTCAATAGAAGTTAATTAACTATTATTCTCCTTGCTGCGCGATGATTGTCTCACGCAGATTTTTGATTGTCTCTACTTGGCCAATTAGTTGGTCGTGTGTTTCCTGATCGGAATGAATTTTGTTAATACTCTCATTATCAAAAAGGTTAAGGGCAACGTCTAAAACCGCAATTGCCTGGTCATATTTTTTCTGACGTTGTAATACAAATCCAAGCAGTTGGTACTGATATGGATTATTATTCGGATTGTATGCTATCGCTTTCCGGAATTCATTTTCTGCTTCAATAATTTCTTCGTCTTCTCCGGAACTTGCTAAGTTTAGAGTGTAACCTAATGATTCATGCCTGTTTGCAGACAACGGATCAAGTGCTACAGCTTTTCTGGCATATTTAATACTTTGATAAAAATTTTTATCTCTATCACCTTTATGATCCAGCATTCTGATCTGATAGTTTTCCGAAAGATTGCTGTATAAATCAGCGT
This sequence comes from Patescibacteria group bacterium, assembly GCA_041666485.1. Classification (GTDB taxonomy): domain Bacteria; phylum Patescibacteriota; class Patescibacteriia; order UM-FILTER-42-10; family UM-FILTER-42-10; genus JAHJEX01. The sequence continues at coordinate 3,033 of JBAYGW010000010.1, forward strand.
CAAAAGGGTTTAATACTATTGCTTTTTCCAACAGAATCATTGAATCATCAGTGACATTTATTTCGCTTTGGATATTGTCTATCTGCTTATTCCATAAATCGGTTATTGTCGGAATGATTATCATGTATCCTACGATAAGTAATGATGCAAAAATCATAATCTGGGATTTCTTGCTTGTCGCTTGATTAGTCAATGTTTTTTCCTCAAATAATACTCTGTGCAGTGCAAAAATAATTCCCACTTCTACGAACCACAGCAGTAATAACGCAGGAATTTCCCAGTCAATATCCGTCAGGCTATGTCCGAATGAAGCAATAATTCCTCCCGTAACCCCGATGGCATAATAATGCAATTTCTGATCTTCCTCGGCAGTTTTTCTAATGACTTTCCTTGCTTTTTTAAAAATAGAATAAAGGAAGATTAAGAATATTATTATTCCGAAAATCCCCAGTTCGGTAAGATAAAGTAATAAACTGTTGTGCGGGGATACGGAAAAAGACCAGACGTTTTGCTGGTAATGAGTGTAGATAGTTTCAAAGTTGCCGATCCCGACCCCGGTCCAGGGATAATTTGTGAATATTTCCCAACTGGTCTTCCAATAATCAATCCGGTTACTGACGGCATTGGACTGAATCACGTTTGCTGCTTGAATTGATTCTCCGCTTAAAGGTGTATGCATTTGCAACAAGCTAAAAACTAAGACTACTGACAAGACAATCAAAATTGATAATCTAGTAATCAATTGTTTTATAGGCAGTTTTCTTACAAACCAAATCAGCATAAGAAAAACAACTGCCATGGCAATCCAGCTTGCCTGGGAAAAAGTGAGGTAAAGGTTTACTGCCAATAATACTGTTGTGATCCCAAAAAAAACATTTGTCTTTCGCTCCTTTCCGACAAGGAATTGCGTCAGTGTTATTGGCAGTACAAGCAGAATGAATCCGGCGAAGACGTTGCGCCAGCCGAAGAAAGAAGCAACGCCCAAACTGATGTCTTGCAGTTGAAAAAAATTGATAATGCCGTTGATTGCGGCAACCAGGGCAATGGTTGAAATAGTAAAGATTATTATTGTAAACTGCCTGTTGCTCCCGACAAATTGGACGATCATCCGGAAGGCTGTAATAAACAGCAGATACATAACCAGTCCCAGGACACTGTTGTAATGATATATGGAGAATAATGAAGAAAGGATTAAAAAGAAAATAAACGCTTTCAGAATAATCGGAAGTTTGAATTTCTTATCATCAATCCGGGTAGTTGTGATTAAAAAGACAGATAGAATTACTATTTCTATAATTGCCAAACACCAAATAGAACGGCTGGACCAGCCAAAAAGAGTAGACGCAATAATAGCACCAAGGCCGAATATAATTGTAGAAGATTTTTTATTTATCAGTTGCATTGATAATATCCCGGTATATTTCAAATGTTTTTTGGGCCGTTTTTTCCCAGGAAAAGTTATTTAATAAATAGTTTTTTAATAAATCAGATTTTGGAGACTGATAAGCTTCTATCACATAATTTTTTATTGAATTTATGTCCGCCGGATTGCAGTATTTTGCGAAATCTGATAAATACTCTTTTGCGTATCCTTGGTCTGTACTGACGATGTTGCATCCGGCTAATCCGGCCTCAAGGCTTACCAGACCGCACGTTTCAAACCAACTGGGTAATACGTGCACTTTTGCCGAAGCATATGCTGATTTTATCATATCTTTTGAAGCATCGGTAATCAGTATGATATTTGCGCTTTTATCGGCTTCTTTCCTTATGATCTGAAAATACTTTTTATGGTTTATCTGCGGCTTGCCGATTAATACCAATTTGATCCCTATATTCTTTAAAGCTTGTATCAGCTTGATCTGATTTTTGATACTGGAAAAGTTGGCAACGCACAGTACAAAATCTTTGATGCCGTATTTTTGTTCAAATAGGTTTGGGTTAGCATTCGCAAACTCCGCATCAATCCCGTTTTGCACAACGAAATATTTATTATGAATCCCCAGGTCTTTTTTCAGTAGTTGCATTTCCAGATCGGAATTCAGGAGCAGGGCATTTACATTTTGTAGTATCTTCTGTTGTTGCTGTATGTAACCGTTATTGAGTTGTGCGAAGAATTGCGGATACAAATGAATATTAGTCAGCGCTCTTGTGAACAGTTTAAACAGTTCTTTGGTATTCTTATCAGGGATAAGTTTCATAAATATGCTCTGCATTCCAACCCGACCACCGCGGTCCCACATGTCAAAATTCTGATAGAGAGGGGTCAATACAACCGGTTTATTTTGTTTCTGAGTATTTTGAAATTGAACATATGTTTCATGCGGTCGGGTGATATTAAAAAGATGGACAAGGTCGTATTGCGATAAATCCGGCTGCAGTTCCGTTGAAATATTAACAGACACCCCAAGCTTTCTGAGTTGTTCCGCATTCTTGTTTATCTGCAGGGTGTCTCCGCCCGGTTTGGAATTTAGATCAATTCTGCTGTTTAATAGAATTTTCATATTTTTTATATTGTGCTTTTGATAATAGGGTCGTAAGCAGAAATAAATAACTTTGAGCTTTTTCTTTTTGTTCTTTATTGAATATGCCGCATATAAATCCTACAACTGAATAAATACAGCTTTTCAGAATAAATAATAAGTAAATTACAGAAGCAGATAAATTGCCGTGATGTTTTTTGAAAAAATATAAAAGATTATGATGAGTAAAGATGACCGCTGTTTTTTTGCCTGTTGAACTGGCCCGATTATGATGAATAACGGCTTCAATCGGAAAATAAATATTACTATAGCCATTTTTCTTAATTTGATAGCACAGGTCAACTTCTTCAACATATAGAAAATATTTATCATCAAAACCGGATACTTCATTAAACACCTGTTTACCAATAATGAAACAGGAACCAGATACCCAATCAGGACTGAATTCATTATGATATATATTATGATCCAGTATGTGAAAAGCTTTCTTAAATTTCAATATACGATCAACAAAGATAGTTTCAGCAAAAAGATTCAAAAGGGTAGGGAAGTTACCGCAGGAAGGTTGTAGTGAGAAATCTTTATTTGATATTTTAAAACCGATTGCCCCCGCGTTTTTAGCATTTGTTACATATTTTCTGATATCAGTTAGGGCATTTTTCCTTAATGTGGTGTCGCTATTGATGAAAAGTAGAAAATCCCCGGTTGCGATTCTCGCCCCCTGATTATTGGCGGCGCCAAATCCCGTGTTGATTTTATTCTGGATCAGTTTAACATCCGGAAAATTATTTTGTAGCATTTCAACTGTTCCATCTGATGAGGTATTGTCAACTACAATAATTTCAGTTTCTTTATTCTGATTTTGAATTCTAATAGAATCCAAGCAATTCTTTAGAAGCTGCTTTGTATTATGATTAACGATGATAATTGAAAATTTCATTGTTATACTTTTTGTGCGATAACAATCATATCCTCACCCAACCCAGAACGTTGGCCGTACCATTCCATCGGGAGATCATACATCAGCCTTTTTATTGGTTTCAGGATCGGCTTGAATTGGTGGTAGATTTTTTTGATTTTTCCTAAATTTTCCTCAGGAAATTTGTTGAGAGGGTTTATCGGACCGTAAAAGATTTCTAACACCTTGAATCCATTTTTTTCAAGAATATTGGTTATTGTCTGCTTATCAAAAAAGAATAAATGTTCCGGTGGTGTTAGGCAGTTCCAATCTGTAAAATTTTTGAATGTTTTGCCATTTGCCAAATTTGGAGTGGAAATTCCTAATATGCCACCCGGCAGAAGTAACGAGTTAATTTTTTTTACAAAAATATTAGGATCCTGCATGTGCTCAATGATTTCAAAAGCCGTAATCGCATTGAAATGATTATTTGGAAATGGCGATTCTTCCAATGTTGGATAAATTTCAGCCCCCAATTTATTCCTGGCACTGTTTCTGGCAAATTCTGAAAGTTCAACGCCGTAAATCTCCCAGCCGTTTTCTTTTGCAACTTCTAAGAAGTATCCTACCGCGCATCCGATATCCAATATCTTCCCTTTATTTTTTAAGTGCTTTTCAATTTTTCTTAGTGCTTGCGAAGGTATGTATTTAAACCATGCTTCATTATCTCTGCTTAGGTAGTTGATTCCCTGATAGCCGAAATTATATCCACCGGAAAAATATCGCTCGTTATATATTTCCTTGGTAATTTCAGCGGTCGGTTGAGGATTGATGTAAAATAGTCCGCATCCACATTTTACGACCTGGTAAGAATTTTTTTCTCCGATAATTTCATAGTGTCCTGATCCACAGAGAATACACTTGATTTCAATTTTTGAGTTATTTGGCATGTTCTTTCTTCATAAATGAATTTATAATCCCGATCAATACTCCCAGGTCCCAAACTGCTTTGAAAATAATGAAATAGTAATTTTTATATTTAGTGCTTTTATATAATCCAACCATAATTGATACAGGCAAAGAATACTTCATCAATCTGAGCAAGCTGATAATTGGATTCTTATTATTTCCTCTTCCCACCCAGCGGGCAGTAGTAAACGTTTCAGAAATGCTGTCCGGATTGTAGTGGTAGGAGATCGCATTCTGGGCAGCTTGGGATTTGATTTTAATTTTAGGGTAGAGCGTAAGATCTTCTCCATATCCGACATCATCAAACCCGCCTGCATTTATGAATAAATCTTTTTTTATTGCTTTAAATCCGGTATATGTATCTGGGAAATCTTTTTTAACTTTTCTGTGAGCATCTAAATTCAGATTGATATTATAGCACTGAGACCAAATATTTTCGGGATTTGCAACGTACATTTCTTTGGAATAGGTTCCAATCGCCTTCCCTTCTGCAATTAGAGAAATAAGATCTTCAATGAAGTGTTTGTCATAGTATATATCACCATCACCGAATACCAGAATTTCGCCATTGGCATGTTCTGCACCGAGGTTCTTTGCCGCTGCCGGACCGCGATGCGGTTGGTGTAGATATTTGACCGGATATTTTTTTATAATCTCTTTGGAATTATCCGTAGAGTTATCATCCACCACAATAATTTCTAAATCAGTATGAGTCTGATCAAGTAAAGTGGACAAACATTGGTCCAAATATTTTTCCTCATTATAAACAGGGATAATTACCGAAACACTGTTTTTCATCATCTATAGTTTAGGGATGAAAAGGCTTCTAAAAGAAATAGAGAACTGAAGATTCCTCCTGATAAAAAATAGGCGAACAAGAATACTTAATGTTTCAGAGAAAATTAAAGCAAGCGCGGGTCCCACCGGGCCGTATTTGAATGAAAGAATTATTCCCAAACAGAGATTGAATAACATGATTATGAAATCATAAGGGATATATTTTTTTATGTGCTGCGTGCTTAAGATAACATACCCGAGAGGGGAATTAATGAAAAACAAAACCAGGCTGATTGTTAATACTTTTAATACTTTTGAAGTGTCCGCAAAATTCTCGCCGAAAAGTATCGGTATCACAAAATCTGACATTGAAAGTATCAATACAGCAACGGGAATTATGATCCAGAAGAGAATCTTCAAAGTTTTTTCACAACTTCTCTTAATCTGATCCTTGTTTTCCTGTGCAATTTGTCGTGACATAGATGGAAAGAATGCCATCATCAGACTACCGGGAATAAAAAAGAGAGCGAGTACGAGTTTCAGACCGGCATTATAAATTCCTACTTGTCCGATGTCGGTGATTTTTGAGAGGATAATTGACCCATTGTTAATATAGACCATCCAAAAGATCGCCATAAGGGCATATGGCCATGAATCCCGGAATATCTTTTTCCATACGCCGAAATTAATGTCATGGTAGTTGAAGGAAAACATTTTTTTTGACAAATAGATCCCGATCCCGATTGCTAAAATAATATTCAATGACACCAGTATCAGAAATGCTTCCAGAAGCCCTATCTTAAAATACAACAGGGGAATAATCACTAATGGTGACAGTAGGGACTGGATAAATAAAAGACCAGCCGAGAAACTCATTTTTTCTTCCGCGTTTAGCATTGCTACAAATGTGTTGATTATGGAATTGGCCAGAATAAGCGATCCCAACACAATAATCAATGTAGTAGTTGCCTCCGGATAATCAAATAGAAATGCGGCTCCAATTAGTATGGAATAGAAAATAACAGCCAATACCAGACGCAATACTAGTGTATTAACAAAAAAACTGTTTTTAACAGTATTATCCCGGGCGACTTCCCTGATTGTCAGTTTGTGAATTCCCCAGTCTGAAAGACCGCTGAAAATCATGACAAAGCTGAATACCAGAGTATATTGTCCAAATCCGTTAACTCCGAGTAAGCGGGCGATAATCGGAACGGAAAATAATGAGACTACTTTTGTTAAAATCTGTCCGGCACCGAGCGACAGAGTGTTTTTTATGATTGTATTATTTTTTACGTATTGGAGACCCTTCTGAAGTGCATGATTCATGCAATAATTGGTTTACAATTAGGATAAATAATGGTATTATTATAACAGAAATTAGAGTTAAAATAAAGGTGGATTTTGTTTTTCATGATAACATTTCGCAAACTGATTAAACGCATTCTGGATCTGATTATCGCCCTTCTACTGCTTGTGCCGGCGATAATTTTTAGTATGGTGGTTGGGATACTGATTAAACTGGATTCACCAGGTCCGGTTTATTACAAGCAGAAGAGGTATGGTAAAAATAACAAACCTTTTGTGATGTACAAGTTCAGAACAATGTTTGTGGATGCTGATAAGCAGCAGGCAATGTTACAGGCTAAAAATGAAGCAACCGGGTTTCTGTTTAAAATGACAATTGATCCGAGGCAAACAAATATCGGAAGATCGCTCCGGAACACCGGCGTGGATGAGATCCCGCAGATATTTAATGTTTTAAAAGGGGAGATGAGCCTGGTCGGTCCGCGCCCCTTGCCCATCAACGATGTTGATTTTGATGAATTGAAAAAACAACCTGATCTCAACAATCAGTGGGAAATGCGCACAAAGGTAAGACCGGGGATTACCGGTTTGTGGCAAATAAATCCCGGCAACCACTCTTTTGCCAATATGCTGGATTTGGATGAAGAATATGTAAATAATTTTTCTCTGCGAACCGATTTTGAAATTATCAGTAAAACTGCCCAGATGGCGCTGAGCTCAATATTTCCAAATTTTATCCGAAATCCAAAAAACGGATCAAAAAAGATTGATAATAAATTAGAAATTGTAAACAAAAAATAATGCTTGAAACATTTGTATTTATTTTCGGACTGATCATCGGCAGCTTTCTGAATGTCGTGGTCTACAGAATGAAAAATAAAAAAGACTTCCTGAAAGGCAGATCTTTTTGTACGCATTGTAAGAAAACTTTATCTGCAATTGATCTGATACCACTACTAAGCTTTATTTTATTGCTTGGCAAATGCCGTTATTGCAGGAAAAAAATTTCTTGGCAATATCCTCTGGTTGAATTCAGCACCGGTCTGGTGTTTTTAATTCTTTATTTAAAATTTGGTTTTTCCCTGGAGTTCTATATTTATTCACTTTACTCTGTATTTTTAATAATTATTTTTGTCTATGATTTGCTCTATTATTTGGTGCTTGATTCCGTGTCTATGCCAGCGATTATTGTTGGATTTATCGGTTCTCTGGTCTTAGGACTTTCACTGACGAATATTATAATTGGTGGTATAATAGGGTTGACTTTTTTCCTCTTACAGTTTGTAATCTCCAAGGGAAAATGGATAGGCGGGGGAGACCTACGGTTGGGATTGATGTGCGGATTCATGGTCGGTTGGCCGAAGATTCTTCCGCTTTTGGTGGTTACTTATGTGAGCGGAGCAATTATCTCCGTATCGTTACTGGCGACAAAAAAGAAAAAATGGCAGGATTCAGTACCGCTCGGAATATTTCTCACATTGGCTACGCTGGTTGTACTGCTATTTGGTGATCAAATTATTGATTGGTATACCATATAGAGTATCTACAAAAAATAATGAAATATTTCAGTCTGAGCAAAAGAAAGGAAGGATATTCATTGTTGGAATTGGTTATTTCCATTTCCATTTTTGTTATTATTTCAACGATCGTGATGAATAACTTCCGGCAAGGACAAAAGATGGATGATTTAAGAACAGGTGCTATTGAATTTGCAAATAATTTTCGCGAAGTGCAAACGCTCGGTATGTCCGGTCAGGTGGTAAATGTCTGCAATGGCGGTGATAACGATCTTAGTTCCTGCAGTACAGATCTTGACTGCCCAAACGGAGGTACGTGCGGTTTAGTACCGATTGGAGGATTCGGAATTTCGATCGGTAAAGTTTATGATACAAGTGTTTGGAAGTATTGTTATGAAACTGGTTCAACTATTGATTGTCCAACAACGTATACCCTTTTTGCAGATTTATCCGGTACGGCAGGCAAGTTTGATGTTGGAGGGGGGGATATTCCACTGGCAGGAAAAAATAATTATGCTTTACCCAAGAATGTCAGAATCAGAGATTATATTGTCACTTGTTCTTGGCAAGACTCGCCGGGGTTTACTGTTTGCCCGAATGCTACTCCTTTTGGAATTGATATTTCCTTTCGTCCACCAAAACCGACCCCCTACTTTTTTACCCCAATACCACCCAAGCCAAAAACATTTGCCGAACAAACGATCAGAATAATGTTAGAGCATAAATCAACGGGCAAATGTCGTATGGTTATGATAAATGGTGTTTCAGGGGAAATTAGTGAAATTGCTGATTTTGGGTCTGATTGTAATATTTTTCCTTTAGAATAAATCATGCTATTCAGAAGAATACAAAATAATAGAGGACAAAGCTTGATTGAACTGGTTGTGGCGGTCAGTATTATTTTAATTGGCGTTGTCAGTACATTGGTTCTAACTGTTACTACGATTAGAGGGGGGAAGGCAAGCAAAATGCAGACTGTTGCCGGTAATCTTGCCCGTGAGGGGATAGAAGTAGTGAAACAACAAAGATATAATAACTGGTTGAAGATTGAGTCAAACAATCTTTCGTTTGTTGATTGGGATCAAGGTTTATATAATGATCTATATGAAAATGTTTTGACAGTTGAATTTAATTCTTCAACTCCTGTATGGAATTTGAATTTTGATATTCAGGCAACAACAACCCAGGAGTGTATTGATGATCCGAATAGTAAATGCCTTCTTTATCTGAAAAACGGTGTTTATAGTCACGATTCTACCGGTATTGCCACGCCATTCTATCGGGTAGTTACTATAAATTCAATATGTAAAAAAGTCTCTGACGGAAAAGAAGAATTTAAAACATATTGGGATTGTGGAACTGATGAAAAAGTCGGTGTTCAGGTAATTTCTAATGTTTTTTGGAAAGAAAAAGGAAACTGGAGCTCTGTAATGCTTGAAGATCATTTGTATAATTGGAAGTAGTGATTAGGTTATAGGGTTTAGGGAATAGGGGTAAGGGGTTAAGGGATAGAGTTAAAAAAGTATGAAGAAAAAACTGCTTAAACAAATATTAGATCATAAACCGGCCGGATATTCACTGATGGAGATGGTGGTTGTTTTAGCTGTTTTCTCAATGACTGCGCTGATGGCCGTCAATCTGTTCGTAACTATTACCAATATTCAAAGGCAAGTACGCAATGTCCAAGCGGTACAAAGTGATGCCCGCTTTGTTATGGAGTCGGTAATTAGAGAAGCGCAAATTGGATCAATTGATTATGAATTCTACAGGGGTCATTGTGAGGGGGTGGCTGGTGAGGGAATCGACAATTATGTCTCCTGTGAGAGTGATTCAGATTGCGCAGGCAATTCATGCGTATCGATCGATTTATCAAACGGACCTGCTGATATTTTAGTGACAAGAGATCAGGAAAACAAGCAGATTTTATACAGATTGAATGGGCATGATATGGAAGTTTGTTCTAACAGCTCATTTTATCGCAACCGATGTTCGGTTAATGATAATTGGCAAGTGGTTACACCAGAAAAAGTGATAGTTACGGGATTTTCTTTGTATATCTTTCCTTTTTCTGATCCATATTCTACCAAGACAAGTTGCACGGTCGGTTTAGATTGTGATTCCGGTGTTTGTACCAATAATTTCTGTGAAATACCGGATATGCAGCTGATGGTAACGATAGTGATGAATAGCAGTGCTGGAGAAGGAATTGAGCAGGAAGAAGTAAAGCTCCAAACAACCGTAACATCAATGGTATTCCGAAGATAAATGAAAAATGCAATCAAAAAACTGAAATTGAAATTAATGAAAACCGAAGAACAGCCCGGTCAAGCACTTTTACTTTCTTTATTGATTATGGCCGGAATTACGGCGGCAGGTGTTGGATTTGCGACATTGATTATCAGTCAAATTAAGGCGACGGAAAATATTGAGAATTCTATCACAGCTTCTTATGCAGCAGAAAGTGGACTGGAAAAAGCTTTGCATATTGTGAAAATTAATCGTAAGACAAACACTAGTTTAACTCAAACAATCGCGGATATTAAAGCAATTGCTGATTCTCATGAATTTACCAAAATCGGTTTAAGTGTTTTATTTGATCAAAACTCGATATTGAGTGAAGAGGTTAGTAATAAATTTTCACTTCTGCAGGATGAGTCAAGACAAATTGATTTTTATGATCCCGATGCCCCTTTTGGCACGGATACAGGGATAAAGTATCTATATGTATCGTGGGATAATAATCCATTACCAATCAGTGATCCGCTGTATGAAAGTGGATATGGCACCGGATCAGAATGGGTAGAGATAAGCTGGACTGGTTGGGACATCAACGGAAATTCATTTGAAAATGTTGAAAAGGTTTTTCTGGCAAGTAACGCCCTTGGATATAATTCTGGATTATGCAATGAAAATTCGTATATTCAATGCAAAACAATTGAGTTGGATCCAAACTTGATTGGCTTGGCACATTACCAGATTAGGGTAAAAGCGTTTTATACAAATGTAGACGATGTTGAGATAAAGGCGCTTGATCAGAATTATGTAATAGTAGATATACCGTCTCGGGTTCGGATTAAAACAATAGGAAAATACGGACGTACCCAGCAGGCATTGAACGCTTCACTGCCTTGGAAGATTCCTATTTCCGGATTATTTGATTATGTAATATTTTCCGAGGAACAGGTCAATAAAACTCCGGAAACTAACTATCAGACATCCGGGCTGATTGAAATAGAAAGGGGGATTGCGTCTGATCAGACGATAACTTCATGCGATTGCATCTCTCTTCCGGATTATTGTTCTGACTATGATACTTGCCGGGGCACGATTAACAGCTGTGTAGAAGATTTAGGGTTTATAGCATCATATTGGAATCAATGGCTATATTGTGACAAGAATATATCGGCTGATATTGGTAATGATGTCAATGCCAGCAGTTGGGGTTCTTGCCGATTATATCATCGTCCCGGTGCGTGTTATGGGACTCAAGAGAAAGCACAGATTGAGAAGCTGATTACGGAAGCCGACTTGCCTTATGACGAAGGGGAGTATTATGTTTCCTTAAGAGCGCTGTATAATTCCAATCAGAATTCAGAGGAATACACGGTCACTATTGACGATGGCAGTTGCGGTTTGGATGATTCATGCCAGAAGATCAATGTGAAAGATTTATACTCTTCAATGGCTAATCCGGCTGTAACTGAGTATAAAACCTGCGTTTCCCAGACGAAACTTCATATAGAACCGAATGATACCATTATTTTTGAATATGGAAATGGTGATGAAAACAACACGGTAAATTTGGACTGGTACCAATTTTCCAATGGTCTTCCACCCGGTGTATCAGATAGATGCGATTCCGATTTTACACCGGTCCGGATACAAATGGAAAATGGCATAGCCAGGTCAAACCCAGCTTCAGAATGCACATGTGTGGACGCAGCTTGCGCGGATTGTGTTGCGCTCGGCTGGCAACCGGGAACCTTTGGTGATTTGGAAACACCGCTTGCGGAATGTTATCAATATTCAAATGAGCTAATTTTCCCGGCTTCCGGCGCAGACTCGTGGGAAGTAGTTAATCGTGCTAATGGCTGGGGTGCTTGTTTGTTTGATCAGGACCGTTGGATGAGATATGAAGTGCCGGCCAGTGTCAGTTCCGGACCGTATTATCTTTCAACCCGGGTCGGGTTTACGGAAGATCCTAGAAATATTGTAAAAGCCGAGATTTATGATGCCGGCGGTGTATTAACCGATACATTTGTGGCTAATGATTTGTGGGGTACTGCGAACACACCGCAAAACGCGTTTGTGGAATGTACTTTTCCGAATCATATTGATTTGGAACCGGGGTATGAAATAAAATTATCCGCGACTAATGATGATGTTTATATTGATTGGTTGGAGATTTCTGATTCACCTCCCGGATATCGCAGTTGCAATGCTTCGGCAGTACCGCAGGGCATAATACCATAATAAAAATGCTTTCATAGCAATGAATAAGCAAGAAGCGAAGTCACGTATTGAAAAATTAAAACGGGAAATAAATCATCACCGGTACCTCTATCATGTTTTAGATAAGCCGGTAATTTCGGATGCCGCGCTTGATTCGCTGAAACACGAGCTGGATATTTTGGAAGGGGAACACCCGGAATTTTTGACACCCGACTCACCCACTCAGCGAGTGGGCGGAAAACCTTTGGATAAATTCAATAAGATACAGCATTTTTCCAGAATGATGTCTTTGAATGATGTTTTCTCTCAGGCAGAGCTTGAGGATTGGAGGCAAAGGAATGCTAAATTGATACCAGCCGGAAGCAATGTCAGCTATTATACTGAAGTGAAAATGGATGGTTTGGCAATATCCTTAACTTACCGCAACGGTTTGTTAGCGGTGGGTGCGACAAGGGGGGATGGAAGGGTTGGGGAGGATGTAACTCAGAATATTAAAACTATTGAGGCAATTCCACTAAAAATAAATATTGACGCTTTAGATCCAAAAAACCAGCAGTTGGCAAAAAAAGAAATAATTGTCCGGGGAGAAGTTTTTATGGCAACGGCGGATTTCAACCGTCTGAACAAGATTCAGAATAAAAAAAGTGAACCGGAATTTGCTAATCCTCGCAATGCGGCGGCGGGATCAATCCGTCAACTGGATTCCACTATTGCCGCGGGGCGCAGATTGAGCTTCATGGCTTATGATCTTGTTTCCGATCTCGGTCAAAAAACCCATCAGCAGGTACACCGGATTTTACAGCAATTGGGGTTCAGGGCGGGGGAAGGTGGTGCTAGCTCATTAAACAGTCTTTGTAAAAATCTATCAGAGGTTGAGGAGTATTATAAAAAAATTGAAAAAAAACGCAGTCAACTGCCGTTCTGGATTGACGGAATAGTGATCAATATTAATGAGTTGGATATCTACCAAAGATTGGGATTTGTAGGCAAGGCACCCCGCGGGGCTGTAGCTTATAAATTTCCCAGCGAACAGGCCACGACGGTTGTGGAAGATATCCAGGTTCAGATTGGTCGCACTGGAGCACTGACCCCGGTTGCGCATCTGACCCCGGTTCGTATTGCGGGCAGTACGGTTTCTAGGGCAACTCTACATAATGAGGATGAGATAAAAAGGCTGGATTTAAGAATTGGGGATACAGTTATTGTCCAAAAAGCCGGAGACATAATACCGGACATTGTTCAGGTGCTACCGAACATGCGTACCGGGAAAGAAAAGAAATTTAATATGCCGAAAGTGTGCCCGATGTGCGGATCAAAAATATTACGGAAAGCCGGAGAAGTGGCGCATTATTGCACAAATAAAAATTGTTTTGCCGTACAGCGGGAAAAAATATACCACTTTGCTTCAAAAAAAGCATTTGATATTGAAGGTCTCGGTCCCAAAATAATTGATCAATTGTATGAAAATGGATTGATCAAAAATGTGGCGGATATTTTTGATCTTACAGCGGACGAATTAAAATCACTGGAACGCTTTGCCGAAAAATCCGCTGAAAATACTATTAGAGCGATCAATAATGCCAAAAATATTACACTGGCCCGCTTTATTTACGCTTTGGGTATCCGTCATATCGGGGAAGAGACGGCAGTGGATTTAGCCGATAATTTCGGCAGTATTGAAAAATTAAAAAAAGTGAATGCAGATGCTTTAAACACTGTGCATGAAGTCGGTGAAGTGGTGGCAGGTTCAGTAATCAAATATTTTCAGGATCCCAACAATCTTACGATAATTGATAACCTAATCGCAAACGGGGTTAATATTGTAAACCCTAAAACAAAAAAGAAAACGGCAATAACCGGGAAAAGTATCGTAATTACTGGTACGCTCAGTTCATTTTCGCGCGAAACAGTGAAAGAAAAAATTCGGGAGGCGGGAGGCAGTGTTTCCAGTTCAGTGAATAGGCAAACTGACTTATTATTGTATGGTGATAATCCGGGATCAAAGTATGAAAAGGCAAAGACGCTGAATATTACCACTATTTCTGAATCTGAGTTTCTTGCCATGCTAAAGTAAAAAATGATAAACTAGACAAACACTATGGCTATATCTAAAGACGAAGTTAAACATTTGGCGCAGCTTGCGCGTATTGAGCTGACCAAGGAGGAGGTTGATAAATTCCAAAAACAAATCGCCTCTATTTTAGATTACGTAGATAAACTGGAAAAGGTGACAGTAGAAAAAGGGGAGAAGATTGTTGTAACTGATATAGAAAATATATTGAGGAATGATATTGTCAGGAAATCAATAAGTCAGGAAGAACTTATTGCACAGGCGCCTGATCGTAAAAACGGTCAGATTAAAGTTAAGACGATACTGAAAAAAGATGAAACTATCTGATCTTACACTCAAAGAAGCTTCTCAAAATTTAAAAGATCGTAAAATCTCTTCTGTTGAGCTGACACGAGAATATTTGGATAATATTGAAAAGACTGAACCGAAAATTTCCGCCTTTCTTGAAATTAGTAAAGACATAGCAATCCATAGCGCCAAAGAAGCGGATAAAAAAATTAAAAAAGGTGAGTACGACTCTTCGCTTTTAGGTATTCCCGCCGCGCTGAAAGACAACATGTTGGCCTTGGGTACGCATGCTACTGCCGGATCTAAAATTTTGAAAAATTACCAGTCAATGTATGATTCAACTGTGGCGGCTAAGCTGAATGAATCTGGCGTAGTGCTTTTGGGTAAAACAAATCTGGATGAATTTGCCATGGGATCATCTACGGAAAATTCCGCGTTTCAAAAAACAAAAAATCCCTGGAATTTGAAGAAAGTTCCGGGAGGCTCTTCCGGCGGTTCAGCCGCGGCGGTAGCGGCCAGGGAATGCGTATTCGCTTTGGGTTCTGATACCGGCGGATCAACCAGACAACCGGCGGCTTTTTGCGGGGTAGTCGGGTTAAAACCGACTTATGGGAGGGTATCGCGCTACGGACTGATCGCGTTGGCATCATCTTTGGATCAGATCGGTCCGATTACCAGAACGGTGGAGGATTCAGCCCTGGTTTTAAACGCAATCGCCGGACAGGATGCAAAAGATTCAACGACCGCACTTATACCGGTTGAAGATTATACAAAAAATTTGAAAAAAGATATTAAAGGTTTACGGATCGGGATACCGAAGGAATATTTTGTCGGTGGAATTGATAAAAATGTTGAAAAAAACATCCGGGCAGCGATTAAACAATTGGAAAACATGGGAGCGAGCGTCAGAGAGGTGAGCCTGCCTTATACGGATTATGCATTAGCAGTTTACTATATTATTTTACCGGCTGAAGCGAGCTCCAATCTTTCGCGCTACGATGGTATTCGGTACGGCTATTCAATAATACAGGATGATAAAAATATCAAGGATTTATTTTCTGTTTACAGCCAATCACGTGCTGGGGGATTGGGCGATGAGGTGAAGAGACGGATTATGATCGGTGCTTACAGTCTGTCCAGCGGTTACTATGATGCGTACTATCGCCGCGCCCAGAAAATCCGCGAATTGGTTAAAAATGATTTTGCTGAAGTTTTTACGGAGGTTGATATACTTGTCACCCCGACCACTCCGACTACCGCGTTTGGTCTCGGTGAAATGGTTAATGATCCGCTGACTATGTATCTGTCTGACGTATTTACAGTTTCGGCAAATATTGGGGGGATTCCCGCAGTTTCAGTGCCTTGCGGCTTTTCTGACGGCCTGCCAGTTGGCCTGCAATTTATGGCAAAACCTTTTGCGGAGAGCCAGCTTTTGCAGGTTGCCCATCAATATGAACAGCACAATAGTTGGTATAAAGAAAGCGCAATAATTTAATAAGATATTGCAAATATTATAGCTTTATGTTATAGGTAAGGGAGGGCCATAGGTTAATAATTAATATTACAATCTAATATAATATTATGAGTACCAAGCAAAAAATCCTCCTTATTGAAGATGATAAAATGTTACTGGAGATGTATACGGCAAAATTTACCAGAGAGGGTTTTGAAATAGCAACAGCGGAAAACGGTTCTGACGGGCTAAAAGTGGCTCGTGACATGAAACCGGACATGATATTACTAGATATCATTATGCCAAAACTTGACGGTTTTGCTACGTTAAAAGAAATTCGTAAGGATGAAAATATAAAAAATGTGCCAGTTATTTTATTAACTAATCTTGGCCAGGATCAAGATATTCAAAAAGGCAAGGATCTTGGTGCCGATGACTATTTTGTAAAAGCAAACCACACGCCGACAGAAATAGTTGAAAAGGTTCAAGAACTACTAAAGAAAAAGGGGAATATACAACAATGAAAGAGCGATCACTTATCATCATAAAACCGGATACTTTGCAAAGAAATTTGTTAGGGGAAGTTGTTACACGTTTTGAGAGAAAAGGATTGAAGATTGTCGGTATGAAAATGATCTCTATTGACGATACTCTGATTGCCGCGCATTATGAACACCACCAGGACAAGCCTTTTTTTGACGATTTAAAAAGATTTATGCAATCTTCACCGGTTGTGGTGATGGTGCTTGAGGGATTCAGCGCGATAAATGCTATAAGGTTGATAGTTGGACCGACCTCCGGGAGAGATGCAGACGCCGGTAGCATCCGCGGAGACCTTTCCATGAGCAAGGGTCATAATATTATTCATGCTTCGGACTCTTTAGAGTCAGCTGGAAAAGAAATCTACCGTTTTTTCAACGAAGATGAACTGTTCAATTATAAAAAACTGGATTCCTCGGCAATTTATGATGATGATGAACTGAAAGAAATGGAAAAATAGCTTGACAGGGTAATTCCGTCAGTATATTATTCAAAGCAACAATATGCAAAACACAATTTCAATTATTAAACTGATTACTTCCAGAATTCCTGGCTAGTTTTGCATTAATTCACATTAATTAAACTAGCCGAGAGGCTAGTTTTTTAAAATCCATGGACCACAAATCAAACCTCACTATTAAACTGATTACAATTATCATCCATCACTGATGAGAGGCTTGGTGTGTGTAATAAGAATTATTAAACCGGCCTCATCCCGCCGGTTCTTTGTTTGATGATTGGTAAGGGTGTTTATTAAACATCATTGCGAGTCATAAAACTCAATTTTGTACTTTGAGATTATGGGAACAATATTTTGCCAGTGTTATATGTACGACATCCACGGTTCAAAGCGTGAACTTCACCGGAAAACAGGAAAGCAGCAACAACTGCGAATAACCTGAAGGAGGAATCGGGGTGAATCAGCAGCCAAAAGAAATCAGCTTTAAGAAGAAGAACGGCGAAGAAGGCCGAGCCCGGCTTGATGATGACGATGTTTACCGTTGCGTAGACTGTCGGACACGGATTGATTTGTGCGTCTGCCACTGTCAGGGAGTAGACAAGTTGAGCGATCTTTTCGCTTAGATTGTCTCTACGTCATTAGTCTGTTCAAAACGGAAAGGAACAGCATGAAAGCGCAAGAAGCCACCTTGTTTGATCTGGATCCGGATATTCGTTGTCCGGATGGTGTGATTCTGACCGAGACCGGTCAGTATCAGTGCGCGGGATGCGGCCTGTTTCCGAACAACTGCTGCTGTCCGGACATGCCGGAAGTCTACGTGATTGAGCTCGCGGGTGAGTTTGACATGACCGGCGGCGGTTACAAGTGCGGTCCGAGCCCGGTCAGAAACATCCGTGTGGGTGTAGTTTGTGAAAACGGTGTCTTGATCAAGAACGGTGAACCGCGCTGTATCAATTGCGGGCTCGCACCCTACAACTGCTGTTGCCCCGACAAGCCGATCGTTTATCTGGTAGATATCGGTGATGTCCGGTGCACGACTCCTGACTACCATCCCGGTGGTCATATGGACATTTAGTCCGGTTCAATATCGCTCTTTCAGCCTGAGATTCATGTGATCAAGGGCTTTTTTTATTTGGTAACTTGTAACTGGTAATTGGTAATTAGTAACTGAAAGGCAGAACATTAATTACTAATTACCAAAAATTACTAATTACCAATTACGGATTACAAAGATATTTGACACAAAAAATCATTATGATAACATTTATACTAATAATGCTATGAAATATTCAATTAATCACAGCTCAAATAACCGAAAAACCGTTGCAGTCAGCAATTATGGTTTCTTTTTTGGTTATTTTACCCATTGAGCTGATGGCTGATTAGTGTATTTCTAAAATATATTCATCCAGACCATCGGCACGATGGTTTTTTGATATAGAGTCGTTCTTTTTTACTGAGATCAAACGGAAACGTGGCAGCAACCAGACAAACCACAGGAGGGGGAGAAAGATGCGGAAGAAAAAAACTGGTGCGTCCAGAAGTGATTCAGTTTTGCCTGAAAAGGAAACAGAATCCAAGCCCGCTTTTCCTTGCAGTTCGTTCAGTGTACCGAGGGAACGGTACCGTCCGTATTTTGTCGGGACTCCCGGCTTGCCAAACACTCCTGCCGGAGACCAAAAAAAGGAAGATGAGTAATAGGAGGCGTCCTATGTCCGGCGATAGCTCGGAACCCCGCCCGGAAGGATTGTACGGGCAGGAAAACAGCGCTGAGCTGATTAATGGCTCAGATTCTCCTGTGCCTGTGAAACCGGAACACGATTGCCGGAGGGGCAATCAGTATGTCCTGGCTAACACGGGATGCGGAATGGTCTTCCTCAAAAATGATGAGGAGACTGTCACTCCGATTTGATCTAATTCAAGGCTCCATTTGCGTTTGCGGTGGGCCTTTTTTTATTACAACATATTTTTGACTTGCCAAAGCGCTTTTCAAAAAGTATAATTAAATTGCTCTACTATTAGGTTCTAGTTTAATCCGGTTCTACAGGATTATCGCATCGGGAACCCTATATTGCTATATTCTGTGGAATATAGTTGCGGGCACCCACGTTCCTATCCGGAGCCAGTGCGATTATCTAGTCCTAAGGGTAGGGCTTCTGTATTGTAAACAGTAAAAATTTTTAACGGGGTGTGGCCTAGTGGCTTAAGGCGCATGCATGGGGTGCATGAGATCGGGAGTTCAAATCTCCCCACCCCGACCACGGGTCAATAAATGCTTCAGGTTACGTGTATGCAAGTAAATTGCATCCACTTCACCTTCCGCATTTTTGCCCCTCTCCCCAAAAATGCTTTCAGCATTTTCGGGGACCCCATAAAGCCGAGAACAACTCGGTTTTTTGTTTGCATGCTGGTTTTTTTGGTTGCGGGTCTGTGCCCCTTTCCTCGCAAATCCGTGCTCCCCGATGCAGTTGCTACGCAACTGCCCGGGTGTGCTCCTGATTTGCTCGGTAATTTTTCTAATATTTGTTCATCTCAACAAAAACCACTTCGCGATTTTTGGGGGCCCCATAAAGCCGAATTAACTTCGGTATTTTTATTTAGAATTATTGTTAATATATTTTTTAGTGTGGTAAAATATGATTATGGAAAAAGTTATAAAAACTGATAAGTTGTTAGGGTTAACCTCTATTGAAGCAGATAGAAGACTGAGGGAATTTGGAGAAAATGCCATCAACGGAAAAAAGAAAATTGGTCCCTTTGTGGTTTTTTTAAAAAAATTCAATAGCCCATTATTAATAATTCTAATTGTTGTTTCAATTATTTCTTTTTTTCTTGGGCAGAAGACCAATGCCATAATCATCATCTTTATGGTTTTTTTGTCTGCCGTGCTTGATTTTGCCAATTCATACCGATCAGAAAAGGCTGTAGAAAAGCTAGTTCAAAAAGTTTTGACTACAGTTACCGCCATTCGTGACGGCGTAAAAGTGGAAATACCGTTTAAAAATATTGTTCCCGGAGATATCATCAGTTTAACTGCCGGTGATGTTACGCCAGCTGACTCTATTGTTCTGGAAGCTAAAGATTTTTTCATCAATCAATCCGCATTAACAGGAGAGTCATTTCCAGTGGAAAAGTTTGTAACCGAAAGTTTTGACTATGATAAGGTTGATTTTACCCCGGAAAATAAAAATATTATTTTCATGGGTACCAATACTGTAACCGGTTACGGTACGGTTGAAGTGTTACGAACCGGCCACAATACCGAGTACGGTAAAATCATTAAACAATTGAGCGATAGATCTGACGACACGGAGTTTGAAAAGGGGATCCGCCAATTCAGCTATTTTGTAATGAAGGTGAATTTTGTTTTGGTCGGGCTGGTGCTGATTATTAATACACTGATGGGGCGCGGGATTTTTAACTCATTCCTTTTTGCCATTGCGATTGCCATCGGTCTGACGCCGGAATTATTGCCGGTGATTCTTTCAGTATCACTTTCCCGCGGATCAATCAAGATGGCCAAGAAACATGTTATTGTAAAAAACCTTTCCGCCATACAGGATTTTGGCAGTATGAATATTCTATGTACAGACAAAACGGGCACTCTGACCCAGAATAAAATTACACTGGTTAAACACGTGGATTTCCACGGCAATGAATCTGATGCGGTTTATCTTTACTCGTATATCAACAGCAGTCTGCATACGGGTGTTGTTAATCCGATGGATAATGCCATTGCCGAATATAAAAAACTGGATATTTCCAAATTCAAAAAAATTGATGAAGTACCGTTTGATTTTACGCGTCGCCGGGATTCTATTGTTGTGGATGATGCCGGAAAAAAGATACTGATAACTAAAGGAGCACCGGAAAGCATTTTTCAAGTATGTAAAAGTTGCCATGATGAGAAGGGCAGTTTTCCTTTTAAAGAAGACACGGTGAAATCACTATCAGACCAATACGAAGCACTTAGTAGTGACGGATTTCGCGTACTTGCCTTGGCGATCAAAGAACTGGACCGTGATGACATAATCTATAATGTTGATGATGAAAAGGATATGATCTTTATGGGTTTTATGGCTTTTCTTGATCCGCCGAAGGAAGGTGTAATTCATGCTATCAGACAGCTTGAGGATTCCGGAATTGAAATAAAAATTCTGACCGGTGATAGTGAAGTTCTTACTCAGAAAATCTGCCGTGATATTAAATTACCCGTCAAAGGCACCCTGATTGGCAGTCAGATTGCCGGGATGTCCGATGGTCAATTGCGCGCAGTAGTTAAACAAACGACCATTTTCGGGCGTATTACTCCGGAGCAGAAAGAGAGGATTATTTCTTCGTTAAGAAAATCAGGTAACGCAGTCGGATATTTGGGTGACGGAATCAATGATGCTCCGGCACTGAAAGCAGCGGATGTCGGCATATCAGTTAACAACGCGGTTGAGGTAGCCAAAGACACAGCTGATATTATTCTGATGGATAAAAAACTGGAAGTGCTTCATGACGGAGTAATTGAAGGAAGGAAGACGTTCCAAAACACCCTTAAGTACGTTACCATGGGTCTTTCTTCAAATTTCGGCAACATGTTTTCCATGATGGGCGCATCCGCCTTTTTGCCTTTTCTGCCGATGTTACCAAAACAGATACTTTTAAACAACTTTATTTATGACATGTCTCAGATTTCTCTGCCTACGGATAATGTTGACGCTGAAGATGTGAAAAAACCGCCGCGTTGGAATATAAAACTATTGAGGAAATATATATTAATTTTTGGTCCGATCAGTTCCGTTTTTGATTTTGCTACTTTTGGCATTTTATATTTTGGTTTCAGTTTAACTGAGCATCAATTTCAGACCGGTTGGTTCCTGGAATCATTGGCGACGCAAATTTTAGTTATTTATTTTATCCGCACTAAAAAAACCCCGTTCTTCAGAAGCAAACCGTCCAAGACATTGCTGATAAACACGCTTTTATTGCTCACAATCGCCTGGGTTATTCCGTTTTCTCCGGTGGGAAAGTTCTTTGATTTTGTGCCACTGTCCGTTCCGGTTTTAGCCTCAATTTTGACAATCGTATTTATTTATCTTTTGGTCGTGGAAACAGCAAAGAGGTTCCTGTATAAAAAAATTGCAGCAAAATTGATATAATCATATTCTTTCAATCAAAAGAGAAGACGGGCTCGTCTTCTCTTTTTTTGCTGCAACTATTTCACTGCCAATTTTCCGTCAAGGAATTCCTCGTATCCCTGCAGATCTAGGAACCCGTGTCCGCTGATGTTAATCAGAATTGTCTCTTTAATCCCATTCTTTTTGCACCGAATTGCTTCGTCAATCGCTCCCTTGATCGCATGTGCCGATTCCGGAGCGGGTAAGATTCCTTCGGTTTGGGTAAAGAGCCGCGCTGCTTCCATTACATCTGTTTGACTCACGGATATGGTTTCAATATATCCTTTATTGACCAGATGACTGACTAGGGGTGCGGCACCGTGGTAGCGCAGTCCACCCGCCTGTATTTTGGGCGGGATAAAGTCCGCTCCCAAGGAATACATTTTGAACAGCGGGGTAGTCTTGGCGGTATCACCAAAATCATATTTATATTCCCCTTTGGTCAAAGTAGGACATGTGTCCGGCTCCACCGCGATTACTCTCAACTTTTTGCCTTTGGTTAAGACGTCACCGAGGAATGGAAAACTGATTCCGGCTAAATTACTTCCTCCGCCGAAACAGCCATAAATTACATCGGGATATTCGTCGTCCTTTTCCAACTGTAATTTCGCCTCCTGACCGATAATCGTTTGATGAAGCAGTACATGATTCAGTACGCTTCCCAGAGAATACTTGATTGATCCGTCCGTGACCTTTTCCATCGCCTCGCTGATAGCAATACCCAGGCTGCCCGGATGATTCGGGTCTTCTTTCAGGAATTTTCTGCCGATAACCGTCTGATTACTGGGAGAAGGTAGTACTTCCGCGTTGAACATCCGCATAAAACTTACCCGGTACGGTTTTTGCTGGTAATGCAAGCGGACGTAAAAGATCAGACATTTCAGGTCAAAGAATTTTGCAGCGAGTGAGAGTGCCATTCCCCATTGACCGGCTCCGGTTTCCGTAGTCAGCGCTTTGATCCCTTCCTGCTTATTGTAATATGCCTGTGGTAGCGCAGTATTCAGTTTATGACTGCCGGTCAGCGAGGCACCTTCATATTTATAGTAGATTTTAGCAGGTGTTCCAAGATATTTTTCAAGTCTGGTTGCGCGGTACAGCGGTGTGGCACGATATTTTTTGTATATCTTCATTACTTCATCAGGAATCTCAATTCTCTTTTCCCGGCTTACTTCCTGCTCTATTAGTGCTTTAGGGAATAATGGTTCCAGCATTTCCGGACTGATCGGCTCATTAGTCGCAGGATTCAGGGGAGGGGAAGGCGGTTCGGGAAGATCCGACAGGATATTATAATAGTGGGTTGGTATTTCCTTTTCCGATAATGATATTTTTTCCATTGTAATTTTATTAATATTAATTAATCGTCAATATTTTCTGATTGACACCAGAACAATATTCCCGGATTTTTAAAATAATAGTGTTTCATATTTTTATAATTAAAAAACCGCCTGTGAAAGCGGATAAATAAACAAAAAATCTATCGGCTTTCTAGAGGCGATTCATGTTCCACCAGTTAGTATTTGAATATGTGAATTTCATTTGATGATAAGTTATCATATGCAGATTTATATGTCAAACAGAAGATTGACATTTGTTGAAAAATAGTGTACAATGTAAATATTAAATAAAAACAAATGTGATAATGAAAATTACAAATCTAGTTATATTTACCTATTGCCATCGAAATTAATCGTTGGTTTTTATATTTTCAAAATAAATAATTTTATGTTTAGAGAAGATAAAAATTTATACGAAACAATTTTCAATATTCTGCCGGATGTTATTTTATTAATTGATAATAAAGGAGTGCTTGTCGGTGTAAATGGCAGAATGGAAGAATGGCTTGGGTATAAACCGGAAGAGGTTATTGGGATACATTTATTAAAATTGCCGGCAATAACAGTCAGAGGTAAAATTATTGTTGCAAAGAAATTTGCAGATCGTATCAGGGGGAAAACTGTAACTCCGTATGAGTTAGAATTTAAAGCAAAAGATGGTACTACACTGACTGGTTTAATAAGAGCTTCCGCTATGTTTGATGATAATGGTAAAATCAGTCATGATCTGGTTTTAATTACCAATCTAAGTAAAGATGAGATTTTAACATCACAAATCGCGGATGCGGAAAGAAAATATAAATATTTATTTGATAACCTTCCTTATGGGCTGGCCTATTTTAAAGTTGTTTTAAATGATGACAATAATCCTATTGATTATATATATGAAGAGATAAATGAAAATTATGAAGAAATGACCGGTTTGAAATCACGAAACATTATTGGTAAAAAGGTAACTACGGTTTTACCAAATATGAAAAAAAATAAATTTAATTGGTTAGAAAAATACGGTGAGGTTGTATTAAGCCGACAGCCTCAGGTTTTTGAAGCATATTCAGAAGATATTAAAAAATGGTTTAAAGTCTCTGCATACAGTCCGGAAGAAGGATATTTTGTTTCAATTCTTCAAGATATAACAAACGATAAAAATAATGAAGAGGTATTAACAAAAGGATCAGTCCAATTAGCTGAAAAAGTTGAAGAACTATCTAGAATGATAAAGGTCATGGGTAATCGGGAAACTAAAATTGAGGAACTTAAAGATAGAATTAAGGCATTAAAAAAGTAAACTTATTCGTAACTAAATTCTAATTGAATGGTTATGCAATTGAATGACGAAAAAGTATATAAAAAAATATTTGAATTATTGCCAGATTTAATTTTGATTACAAATCATAAAGGTGAAATTGTTTATGGAAATAATCAAATAATTTCTTGGCTTGGGTATGGTTTAGATGAGATAGTTAATCATAATGTATTGAAATTGAAATTTATTACCACCAGAAGCAAACTTTTAATGGGGAAAAATTTTATTCGTCGTTTTGCAGGTCAAAAAATAGAACCTTATATAATTGATTTCCGAGCAAAAAATGGAGAAATGAAGTCTGGATTAGTCAGGGGGGAGATGATAAAGAATGAAAAAGGTAAGACAGTATTGAACGTTTCATTAGTAACTAATGTAACTAAAGAAACCAATGAAAAAAGAAATTTGCAGTTTACAGAACAGAAATATAAGTACCTTTTTGATAATATGGTAGATGGTTTTACTGTAAATAAGCTAATTTATGATAAAAATAATAACGCAATTGATTATAAATTTTTGGAAATCAATAATTCATTTGAAGAAATAATAGGTTTAGAGGCAAAGAAGTTGGTGGATCAAAGTATGAAAGAAAAAATACCAAGTGGTTTGAATGATATATTTGATCATATCGAAAAGTTCAGTAAGGTTGTAAAGAATAAAGAACAGATTAGTTTTGAAATTTATTCTAAAAAATTAAATAAATGGTTTAAAATAACTTCTCATTGTCCAACTGAAGATCAGTTTGTTGTTTTTTATCAGGACATGACCAAAAAAAACAAAGTATTAGAGCAGGTAAAAGATAATCGTCAAGAGTTGGAGAAAAAATTAGTAGAATTAGAAAATATAAATAAGAAAATGATCGATAGGGAACTGGAGATGGTACAACTCAAAGAAAAATTAAATAATCTGGAAAGCAAATCTCAAAATTAGTATGAGTAAAAGAAAAAGTTTACAAAAAAAATTAATACTTTCAGTAGCCTCAATTATTTTAGTTTTTGGTATTATAGCTACGTCTTTTGTTTATTGGGAAGTGAAAAGGGGAGTATATGATTATACTAAACAGGATTATGATGCAATAGCATCATTACAATCAAGACGAACGAATAATTTGTTGGATAGCGGAAAAAGGGTTGTTACTACCGCATCTGAACAGGAGCAATTAGTTGAATACATGTCCAGTGATAGTAAAGAGATACAAAATACAGATATGCTTGAATTTTTAAGACAATATAATTTAGGTGATTTGTATTCGGCGATATATATAATGAGCCCGGATGGAGTTGTGCTGGTATCCATAGATCCTGAATTTTTGGGAAAAGATTATAGTTATAGAGATTATTTTAAATCAGCAATAAACGGTGACAATTTTACAGACATATCTCTCGGGAATACATCAGAAGAACTGGGATATTATTTTTCAAATCCTATTAAATCTATAAAGGGTGAAGTATTAGGAGTGATTGTGGCAAAAATGATTCCGCAATATGTAGATAAAACTGTAAGAAGCGTTAATCTTGATCATGAATTAGAAATTAAATTATTGGATAAATATGGAATAGTGATTTCTTCTAATAATCCGGATGATTTATACAAAAGTATTGGTCAGTTAAGTGAAACTGATAGTAATGTGATAGTAAATAGCAAACGTTATCCTGGAGTAATAATTGGTGAAATGCAGTATGATGTAATTCAAAATAAATTAAGTACAATAACATCAAGCGAAAGTTTTGAAGTTAAGGATGAAATAGATAATGCTGAAGAAATTATTAATGTTGCTAAAGTAGGGGATTATCCTTTCTATGTTCTACTTGAACACAATGTATCTGTTTTTAAACAACAAGCTAAGAAAACTGCAATATTATTAAGCATAATGGTTTCTATTATCATAATGCTTAGTATTATTGTTGTTTTTTGGTTAGTATCACGCTTTCTCAGACCGCTAGAAAAATTAAAAGAAATGACTGATAAAATTAGTAAAGGTAATTTTGATGTTGATTTCAATCTAAAAACTGGAGATGAAATAGAGGAGTTAGGTAACAGTTTTAATGCGATGAAAGAAAAAGTTATGATATCTTACGCTAATTTTGAAGATAGGGTTCAGGAAAAAACTAAGGATCTTCAAAATCAACAGAAGGCACTACTAAATGTTCTGGAAGATGTTGAAGAGGAAAAAAATAAATCAGATAATCTTGCACAGGATTTGAAAAAATTTCAATTGGCAGTAGAAAATGCCTCTGATCATATTGTAATTACAGATCCGGATGGTTTGATATTATTTGGAAATAAAGCAGTTGAAAAAATAACTGGATATAAAGTGAAAGAAATTATTGGAAAGAAAGCAGGAAGCACAAGTTTATGGGGAGGTAAGATGGAAAAGAAGTTTTATAAAAAAATGTGGGATACTATCAAGATAAAGAAAAAAATATTTTCTGGTGAAATTATTAATACACGAAAAAATGGAGATGAATATATTGCTTTAGCCAGTATTGCGCCAATTTTAAATAAAGATGGAAAGGTAATTTTCTTTGTAGGTATTGAAAGAGATATAACGAAAGAAAAAGAAATTGATAGGGCAAAGACCGAGTTTGTGTCTTTAGCATCCCACCAACTCAGAACTCCTTTGTCGACAATAAATTGGTATTCTGAAATGTTGCTGGATGGTGATGTAGGAAAATTAAATAAAGAACAGCAGGGATATCTAAATGAAGTCTATAAAGGAAATCAGAGAATGGTCGGTTTAGTTAATTCTTTACTCAATGTTTCGAGATTAGAATTAGGGACATTTGCTATAGATCCTGAAAAAGCAAAAATTACTGATATCGCAAAAAGTGTAATAAATGAAATTACACCACAGATTAAGAAAAGGAAACAAGTATTCACAAAAAGTTTGGATAGCTCAATTCCATTTATGATGTTGGATACTAAATTGATCAGAATGGTGATCCAAAATTTGTTATCAAATTCCATTAAATATACCCCTGAAAAAGGTAAAATAGGAATAGTTATTAAGCAAGATAAAAAGAAAAAATTTGTTCAGATTACTGTATCAGATACTGGTATGGGTATTACACAAAGTCAACAAGACAAGATATTTAGCAAACTATTTAGGGCGGATAATGTAAAAGAAAAAGATACTGAAGGAACCGGCTTAGGACTATATATAGTTAAATCAATTGTCGAACATTCCGGTGGCAAAGTTTGGTTCGAATCTGTTGAAAATGTCGGTTCAACATTTTATGTGACATTACCACTAAAAGGAATGCAAAAAAAAGAGGGTACAAAAGAATTAAGTCAGTAAAATTATGACAGAAAAATTAGTTAATAAAACAATACTCGTATTGGAAGACGAAATTCCACTTCAGAATGCAATTAATAGTAAATTAAAAAGTAACGGTTTTAATGTAATTACTGCGAGGCGAGTAATCAATGGTATTGATATTTTAGAAAATGAAGAGAATGTAGATGCTATTTGGCTGGACCATTATCTCTTAGGTAAAGAAGATGGTTTAGATTTTGTTACAAAAATCAAAAACGATATAAGATGGAAATCAATTCCAATATTTGTAGTTTCCAATACCGCAAGTGATCACAAATTGCGGGCATATCTGCAGTTAGGAGTAAACAAATATTACACTAAGGCAGATAATAAGCTGGAAGATATTATTGGAGATATTAACATATCAATCAACAAAAAAGAAAAATACAATGACAAAAGCAAAAAATACAGTACTTATCGCAGAAGATGAATCTCCGCTAAGAGGAGCATTGGTCAGTAAATTTAGTAATAGTGGTTTTAATGTAATTGAAGCAAAGAATGGTCAGGAAGCGCTAGATAATGCATTGGAAAAACATCCAGATATTATTTTAATGGATGTAATAATGCCAAAAAAACATGGAATTGAGGTGGTGGAATTGATTAGAAAAGATGTGTGGGGTAAAGATGTGCCAATAATATTCGTTACTAATCTTAGTAACGATTCGAGACTGAAAGATGTTATTGATCGTGACAGAAATTGTGATTATATTGTTAAATCAAATATAAAACTTGATGAGCTTGTAGGAAGGGTAAAATCAAAGCTATTATGATCATATAATCATTATAATTTACACAATGACTCAAAAGACGATAAATATAGAAGATGATCCCAAAGAGAAGATTCTGATTGTAGAAGATGAAGAAACATTACGTACTGCATTACAATTAAAATTGGAATCTGAGGGGTATCATGTTTTCACTGCTAAAAATGGAGAGGAGGGGATGGAAATTGCTTTTAAAGAGCACCCGGATCTATTACTTGTAGATATTGTCATGCCAATTATGGATGGTATGACCATGATGAAAAATGTGAGAAGTGATGGATGGGGGAAGGACGCTAAAGCAATTTTTTTAACTAACCTATCAGATGCAGAAAAAACAGCAGATGCGGTTGATCGGGGAGTATATGATATTTTAATAAAATCTGACTGGAAATTAGATGATGTAATTAAAAAAATTAAAGATGAATTAAACTCATAAAAATATGTCTAACGATTCAAAAACAATCCTTGTTGTTGAAGATGAGGAACCAATTAGAAAAGTAATTGCCGCAGCATTAAAAGAAGAAAAGTATGATGTTATAGAGGCAAAAGATGGACAGGACGGTTTGGAGTTAGCACTTATCGAACATCCCGATCTAATTTTATTAGATTTGATTATGCCTAAACTGGCAGGTCAGCAGGTTTGTGAAAAATTGAGGAAAGATAGTTGGGGAAAGGATGTAAAAATAATAGTTTTAACAAACCTTGATAGCAAGGTTGAAAAAGACGCATTAATAAAACTAAAGGTGGACGATTATTTAGTAAAATCTAATTATAAGCTTGAAGAAATTATTGAAAAGGTTAAAAAATTATTATTAGTTTAAAAATATATGGATCAAGATAAAAAAATCCTTGTCGTTGAAGACGAGGAGAATCTAAGAAATATATTATGTAAGGAAATTATCAAGGCGGGATATGTTGCAATCCCAGCAAAAGATGGGCAGGAGGGAATTGATTTAGCATATAAAGAGCATCCTGATCTGGTTTTGCTTGATTTATTAATGCCCAAAGTTATGGGCTTAAATGTCTTGGATAAAATACGCAAAGATGAATGGGGCAAAAATGTGCCTGTAATTATTTTGACAAATCTTGATTACGAAGAAAAAAAGAAAGAACTTCAAGATGATCCAAATTGTGAATACCTAATCAAAGCAAGTTGGCGTTTGCATGATGTTGTCAGAAAGGTTAAAGAAAGAATCAATAGATAAATTTTTCTAAATGACAAATAGAGAGAAGCTAGTTATTTTTTGTGTATAAAGATATTATGGCTAATCAAAAGATTTATAATCTATCCGCGGAAGCTGCCCTACAATCCTTAATGACTTCTAAAAAAGGATTGTCCGGTACCGATGCGCTTGATCGGTTGCGGGATCATGGTTTAAATAAATTGCCGGACGAAAAGAAAGCTTCTAGCATATTATTGTTTTTGTCACAATTCAGGAATTCATTAGTATATGTTCTATTAGCCGCCGCGCTGATCAGTTTTTTCCTCAAAGACTATATAGATATGTATGTAATACTGGCCGCTGTTTTAGTGAATGTTATTGTAGGGTACATCCAAGAGTACAAAGCCAATAAAGCAATGGAAAAACTCAGAAAAGTGATTACATTTCTGGCAAGAGTAAGGAGGGATGATCGTGAACAGGAAATTAAAGCGGAAGAATTGGTTCCCGGTGATATTGTGTTATTGAAATCCGGAGATAAAGTTCCCGCGGACGGAAGGATAATATTTGAAAAAGATTTTAATACAAACGAGGCAAGTCTGACGGGAGAGTCAGTTTCTGTGGAAAAAACGATTGATGCAATAGAAAAAGAAGTGGTCATCGGTGAGCAAAAAAATATGGTATTTTTGGGGACCATCGTGACTCAGGGGACGGCGGAGATTGTGGTAAAGCATACAGGAATAAAAACTGAGATTGGCAAAATAGCTTCTTTGATTAAGGACACTGTGGAAGAACATACTCCTTTTCAAAAGAAAATGGATAAATTCAGCCGAATGATCGGCTCACTTGTACCGCTGATTACGGTCATTATCATTATCATCGGGCTGCTAGAGGGAATGCCGTTTATTCAAATTTTTACCACTGCGGTGGCAATAGCTGTATCAGCGATACCCGAGGGTCTGGTGATTTCTGTAACGGCAATTCTTGCTATAGGTATGCAGCGAATATTAAAAGAAAAAGCGTTGGTAAAAAGACTGGTAGCAGCGGAAACGCTTGGTTCTACAACGGTTATTTGCACCGACAAAACAGGAACGCTCACCATGGGTGATATGAGAGTGTCCAAATTAGTGACGCTTAATCATGATCTTGAAGCAGAGCATCAGAATATCAGTCACTGGAATATCAAGGAGCAGGCGGAGCTTTCATATTTATTCCAAATCGGTACATTATGCAATGATGCGGTCATCCAAAATCCCGAAGATGAATTCTCAATGTGGAAAATGATCGGTAATCCCACCGAACAGGCACTTTTATCTATCGGCGCGCGCTTGGATTATTATCGTGAATATCTGGAAAAGGACGAGCCGCGACTGGATGAAATTCCTTTTGATTCTGAAAGAAAATACATGATGACATTGCATAAGGGCAAGCGAAAAAATTTACTATACATCAAAGGAGCCCCGGAGAAGATAGTTAAAATGTGCAGTAAAGTTCAAAATGGTCCGGTTACCAAACCAATGACGGAACTACTGCATCAGCAGTTTGAAAATAAATTTGAAGAGATGAGTAGCAAAGGACTGCGTATATTAGCTTTTGGATATCTGCCTGTTCCGGAGAAAATTATTAAATTGGATAATGAACAGCAATTAAAAAAGCTGATGGATCAATTTGTCTTTGTTGGTTTTGCCGGAATCAAAGACCCGCTGCGCCCGGAAGCGAAAGAAACAATCAAACTATGTAAAAAAGCGGGAATAAAAATAGTTATGATCACCGGAGATCATAAATTAACTGCGCAGGCTATTGCCAAGGAGTTGGGTCTGAATAGCAATCCGGAAAACATCATGGAAGGCTCTGAGCTGGCTAAAATCAGCCCCGAGCAACTGGCAAAAAGGGTTCAGTACATTTCGGTGTATGCCAGGGTCACCCCAAAAGACAAATTGCAGATTGTTGACGCCTGGCAGGAGCGGGGAGAGGTAGTGGCAATGACGGGTGACGGTGTAAATGATGCGCCCGCTCTGAAAACAGCCGATATAGGGATCGCACTAGGCTCCGGGTCTGATGTGTCCAAGGAGACGGCGGATTTGGTAATCTTGGATGATAACTTCAAAACAATAGTTTCTGCGGTGGAACAGGGAAGAATAATTTTTGACAATATTAAAAAAGTCATTCTGTATCTTATTTCAGACAGTTTCTCCGGAATACTTTTGATTATTGGATCTATCACAATCAGTGCGCTGTTTGTTGATAATTTTCCCTTACCATTAATCGCATCGCAGATATTATGGATTAATTTGGTAACTGACAGCTTTCCAAGCATTGCACTTACAATGGAGCCGGGAGGCGTGGAAGTAATGGAAGATCCGCCCGCGGGAAAAAAGCAGAATTTGTTTACCTTTGAAATGAAAATTTTAACTGCAATCATCAGTGTTATTACCGGTATTGGTAATCTGATTTTATTCTGGTATTTATTGAATCAAGACTGGGATTTAATGCACGCACGCACTTTGGTTTTCACCATATTTGCCGTTAGCACCTTGCTCTATGTTTTCAGTATCCGTTCTACACGCCATTCAATTTTTAGTGTAAATATATTTTCTAACAGACCATTACTACTTGCGGTTAGCTTTGGCTTTGTTTTACAGTTGATCGCGGTTTATTTTGCCCCCTTTCAGAAGATTATGCAGACGGTCCCTCTGAATTGGTTTGACTGGGGTATTGTCGCCATAGCCAGTACAGTAATCATTGTACTGATTGAAATAACAAAATCTTTGTTTAATCGTAAAGAACTGAACAATACAACAAGCTAGAGCAGAAACCAAAAATCCCCCCAATTATTAAAGAGAGGGGAGATTGACAAAGTTGGTTACTAAAAGCTATTTTTTCACCTTAGACTGAGTCTTGATGCAACGGGTGCAGGCTCTAACCTTTTTACCGTTAATAATGGTGTTCTGTAAATTAACAAACCTTGTTTGTTTGGTTGCGATGTTTGAATGACTTCTTGATGCTGCGGTGAGCGCACCCCTTCCACAGATTTCACAGATTTTCGCCATACGGTTATAATGTTATAATTAGTAATATAAAATTTCCGTTCAAGATTAACATAATTGTTATATAAACGCAAATACAAATGATTTTAAGTCTTTTATTCAGTCACCCCGCCCTCTTTTTAGCATGGATATTGGCGATCATCTTCGGCATTACAATTCATGAGTTTTCCCATGCATTTGCGGCAACTCTGCAGGGTGACCGAACCCCAAAATATGACGGCAGACTTACACTAAATCCATTGGCCCATCTGGATTTTCTGGGGTTTATTGTATTATTGGTCGCCGGGTTTGGTTGGGGGAAACCGGTTGTATTTAATCCGAATAACATAAAATACAAGAAATTCGGCCCCTCATTGATTTCTTTAGCCGGGCCGTTTTCTAATTTTATTGCGGTAATATTCTTCGGTTTTGCATTGAAAATTATATTAAGTAACGGGTTGCTGGGAGTTGAAAACATGCTAGTCATCTTTCTGGTAGCTTTGGTCCAAATTAATCTAGTATTAGGCCTTTTTAACTTGATTCCTATCCCACCGCTAGACGGTTCCCACCTGCTATTTGCCGTATTAAAACCATCCGCTGACAACTTTAAGCATACTCTGGAAAGATATGGCCCGATGATTCTATTAGGATTGATTATCCTTGATAATTACGCTGGTTTTTCAGTTTTTTCCACACTTTTTGATGGAATATCAAATTTTGTCTTCAGAATTTTTGGTTCATAATCGCATATAAATCAGGTAACTAGGTGGGGGTTGACCCCATTGAAATACTACTATATCCTAACGGGGTTGACTTACATAAACATATTTGGTACACTCAGCCGTGTGACATAATATATCGTCAGATAATTTTTTTTATTCAAACAATGCCGACAATAAACCAGTTAATAAGAAAGTCCAGAAAATCACACAAAAGGAAATCAAAAACTCCAGCTTTGGGGACTACTTTGAATCCGATCAAAAGAAAAAAGACCGAATTACGCAAAGGTTCTCCTTTTAAACAGGGGATTTGTATCAAAGTAACCACGATGACTCCGAAAAAACCGAACTCAGCATTACGTAAAATTGCCAGAGTAAGATTATCAAACGGAATGGAAGTAACTGCCTATATCCCGGGGATTGGCCACAATCTTCAGGAGCACTCTATTGTAATGATTCGGGGAGGAAGGGTAAAAGATCTTTCCGGAGTACGATATCATGTGGTTAGGGGAGTGTATGATACTCAGGGAGTAGACGGACGCAAGCAAGGACGCAGTATGTATGGAGCAAAAAGAGAGAAAAAAACTAAGTAAACGTTAAAATATTTAATCTAAATCTGAAATGAGAGGTAAGCAAGCACCAAAGCGCGTTATTCAACCGGATCTAAAATATAACAGTGTTGTTATTGGGAAGTTTATTAATTTAATAATGACCCGGGGCAAGAAATCTGTTGCTGAGCGTGTTCTATATGATTGTTTTGATATTATTGCCGAGAAAACCAAGAAAGATCCTCTGGAAGTCTTTAATTTAGCAATGAAAAACGTATCTCCTGTGGTTGAAGTGAAATCCCGCAGAATTGGTGGAGCTAATTATCAGATTCCAATTGAAGTTAAGGGTGATAGACGACAGGCGTTGGCCATGCGCTGGATAATCGGGGCTGCACAGTCACGCAAGGGCAGGCCAATGAGAGAAAAGTTGGCTCAGGAATTAATGGAAGCATCGGAAAATCAGGGTACAGCAATCAAGAAAAAAGAAGATGTTCACCGAATGGCGGACGCTAACCGCGCCTTCGCTCACTTTGCCTGAGCTTCGGCGGGCAGGTCGTGCGTTTGCTCATTTTGCATAGTAATCTAGCAAATCGTAACTTGTAATCTGTAATTGGTAATTATTTAGAGGCTCTGTTTAGGAGTTAAAGATTGCAATTTACTAATTACGAATTACTATTTACCAATTACCAATAACTAATTACTAACTAAACATGCCGAGAGAATACAGTCTATTTAATACAAGGAATATCGGAATAATCGCTCACATCGATGCCGGAAAAACTACAGTAACTGAGCGAATTCTTTATTATACGGGTAAAAAACACAAGATTGGTGAAGTGCACGAAGGTGAAGCGGAAATGGACTGGATGGAGCAGGAAAAAGAACGCGGGATTACCATTACTGCCGCCGCAACGACATGTTTTTGGAAAGATACACGGGTCAATATTATTGATACCCCGGGTCACATTGATTTTACTGTAGAAGTGCAACGTTCATTGCGTGTACTGGACGGGGGAGTGGTCGTGTTTGACGGTGTAGCTGGTGTGGAGCCGCAATCAGAAACAGTATGGCACCAGGCGGACAAATACAATGTGCCGAGAATCGCTTTTATAAATAAAATGGATCGTACCGGGGCTGATTTTTATGCAGACCTTGATTCAATTCACGAAAGACTGACTAAAAATGCATATCCAGCACAATTACCAATCGGTGCTGAAGCGAATTTCAAAGGGATTATTGACCTGTTGTTGATGAAAGCTTATGTCTATAAAGATGACATGGGTAAGGAATGGGAAGAGACTGAAGTTTCTGATGATATGAAAGAAAAATCCTTAGAATATAGAAATAAACTGGTTGAAGCAATCGTGGAAAACGATGATGTTTTGATGGGCATGTATCTGGAAGGCAAGGAAATTCCGGTAGAAGATTTGAAAAAAGCTTTAAGAAAGGGGACTATTGCCAACGCAATCGTACCTATTTTTGTCGGATCCGCTTTGAAAAATAAAGGTGTCCAGTTTTTATTGGATGCGGTTGTTGATTATTTGCCTTCACCATTGGATGTTCCTGCGGTGGAGGGTGAAGATCCAAAGACCGAACAGACAATTACCAGACAGCCGGATGACGAGGGACCTTTTGCCGCGTTGGCTTTCAAAGTAGCATCTGATCCCTTCGTTGGAAAACTTACCTTTTTCCGGGTTTATTCCGGTAAAATAGAATCCGGTTCATATGTTTTAAATCAGACAACCGGCAGAAAAGAACGCATCAGCCGTATTATCAGGCTACATGCCAATACCAGGGAAGAAGTAAAGGATGTTTACAGCGGTGATATTGCCGCAGCAGTTGGTCTGAAAGACACAACAACCGGAGATACACTGTGTGATATTGATAACCCGATTATTCTAGAAAAGATTGTGTTCCCGGAACCGGTTATTGCGGTTGCTATTGAGCCTAAAACCAAGGCTGATCAGGATAAATTAGGTCATGCATTAGCCAGTCTCTCTGAAGAAGATCCGACATTTAGGGTAAAGACAGAAGAAGAAACAGGACAGACGCTCATTTCAGGAATGGGGGAATTGCATTTGGAAGTTATTGTTGACCGGATGAGAAGGGAATTTAAAGTTGAAGCGAATGTCGGCAAACCTTTGGTCGCATACAAAGAAACTATTAAGGGTACAGCAAATGGAGAAGGTAAGTTCGTACGCCAATCAGGCGGACGCGGACAATATGGTCATTGTGTGCTGACTGTTGAACCTTTGGAAACTGGTAAAGGATTTGAATTTGTTGATAAGGTTAAGGGTGGCAATATCCCGTCAGAATATATACCGGCAATTGAAAAAGGTATGCGAGAAGCTATGGATAATGGTGTTTTGGCCGGATATCCGCTAGTGGATTTAAGGGCAACCGTTACGGACGGTAGTTATCATGAAGTTGACTCCTCTGAGGCAGCGTTTAAAATAGCCGGTTCTATGGGCTTGCGGGATGCGATTAAAAAAGCTAACCCGGTACTGCTTGAGCCAATTATGAAAGTTGAAGTTATTACTCCGGAAGATTTTATGGGGGATGTTATTGGAGATTTAAATTCAAAGCGGGCTAGCATAAAGGAAATGCGGGATCGTAAGAATATTAAGGTTATTGATGCAGATGTACCTTTAGCAGAAATGTTCGGTTACGCAACCACGCTCAGATCCGCTACACAGGGGAGAGCCAGTTATTCCATGGAATTATCACATTTTTCTGAAGTACCAAGAAATGTTGCCAACACAATTATTGAAGATTCTGTTGAAAAGAAGTAGAATAAGAACGAGGATTAAAACATAAAGTACTTATTTTATGACTAACGGGTTTAAATGGTTTTTAGTGGTCGCAGTGGCTGTACTTTGTGCGATGATAATCTGGATATATAAGGTAAATACAGTTGAGGAATCATCATTTTATCAGGTTATCGTCAGGGGAAGAATTCTGGTTGAAATATCGGTTGAACCGGATAATATTGACCCGATCATCTACCTGGATGGTGAAGAAGTGGGTAATAGCACACCCTTGATGCTGAAAGTTGCTCCGGACAGCTATTTGATCCGTGTTGAAGCGAAAGGGTATAAAACAGCAGAACAGCAAGTTATTGTAAAAACACTAAGAACTACAGAAGTAAATTTCAAGCTAGACCCGATAGAGTAGTAAAATAGGCTAATATTAGCCAAATAGTAATAGGTTCATAGATCAGGACTTGCAAAATTATTTACACCCTGATATAATCATGACTACTTTGATTAGAGATTAAAACCCTAATTTTAGCAAATAATATATAAGAATTAACTAAAATAAGAATAAGATGGCAGAAAAATTTGATAGATCAAAACCACATGTCAATATCGGTACGATTGGGCATGTTGATCACGGAAAGACAACACTTACTGCAGCAATCCTGAAATATCTCATTTCACAGGGAAAAACTGCTCAAAATAAGTCTGTAGATCAAATTGATAACGCACCAGAAGAGAAGGCGCGTGGTATTACTATTGCTACATCCCACGTTGAGTATGAAACTGATAAACGTCACTATGCGCACGTTGACTGTCCGGGACATGCCGATTATATCAAGAATATGATTACCGGTGCCGCTCAGATGGATGGTGCAATCCTAGTGGTTTCTGCCGCTGATGGTCCAATGCCTCAGACCAGAGAGCATATTCTGCTTGCTCGTCAGGTAGGTGTGCCTTATATTGTTGTTTTCCTAAATAAAACCGACCAAGTAGATGATAAAGAATTGATTGATCTGGTTGAAGAGGAAATCAAGGATTTACTCAAGAAATATGATTTTCCAGGCGATGAAACCCCAATTATCAAGGGTTCAGCGCTGAAAGCACTGGAAAATCCGGGTGATGCAGAAGCAAACAAACCGATTCAAGAGCTTCTGGACGCAGTTGACAGCTATATTCCAAATCCAGTGCGCGCAATTGATCAGGATTTCTTAATGCCGATTGAAGACATCTTCTCCATTGAAGGCCGCGGAACAGTAGTTACCGGAAGAATTGAAAGAGGCAAGGTGAATCTGAATGACGAAGTTGAAATTGTCGGAATCCATGATACATCCAAGACGGTTGTTACCGGAATAGAAATGTTCAACAAACAACTGGACGAGGGTCAGGCCGGTGATAATGCAGGTGTACTGCTTCGTGGAACCAAAAAAGATGATGTTGAAAGAGGACAAGTATTGGCCAAACCAGGAACAATTACTCCTCATACAGAATTTGAAGCCGAAATTTATGTTCTCAGCAAAGAAGAAGGCGGTCGCCATACTCCATTTGCAAAAGGATATAAACCGCAATTCTATATCAGAACCACAGATGTTACCGGTGAATTAATTTTTCCAGAAGGAACAGAAATGGTAATGCCAGGTGATACAGTATCTTTGGGAGTTAAGTTGATCGTACCTATCGCACTTCAGGAAAAACAGCGCTTTGCTGTCCGAGAAGGCGGTCATACTGTAGCTTCAGGAGTAGTAACTAAAATAACCAAATAGGTATTGAGGCCCCTGTTTCAAGGGGGCCTCTCTATCTGTCTAAAAAGCAAATTTAAAACATATAATTTCACATGGTAACTGAACGGACGATAGTTGAAAAAAAAGATCCAATAGATGCAAGCGAGGATACCGAGACCAAGGTAGTCCAGCGGATTCGAATCAAAATCAAAGCGTATGACAATAAGATTATTGATCAGTCTACGCGGACGATTATTGAAACTGCTGAAAGATCAGGGGCTAAAATATCCGGACCTGTGCCTTTGCCAACAGAGAAGAGTAAATATACGGTTAATAGATCTTCATTTGTTCACAAAACATCCAGAGAGCAGTATGAAATGCGGGTACATAAGCGATTGATTGATATTATTGATCCTACCGCAAAGACGATTGATACGCTGATGAGCCTGAATCTTCCTGCCGGTGTAGATGTTGAAATAAAAATGTAATAGCAAAAACACTTTAAAATAAAAATATTAGTAACTTGTTTGGGTCTCAATAATGATCCTGGGCACAGATCCAAGGATATCGGTTGAACACTCATAGAGGTTATTACGGAGTCATAATTCATCATAAAAAACTAGAAGATAACATATCAAGGCATGTCATATGCCGGGATACTAGTGGTGAAATTGTGGCTATATCAGTCGCGATTTTTTATTAAAACTATGAAATTTATACTAGGAAAAAAACTGGGCATGTCAAGAAAGTTCCAAGCAGATGGAACAGTTGTTCCTGTTACTATTGTTGAAGCCGGCCCATGCACTGTCGTGCAGATCAAGACAGAAAAAAAAGATGGTTACAATGCCGTTCAAATTGGCTATGGCAAAAAAAAGAATGTCATTAAACCGGAAGTTGGTCATTGCAAAGGTATGGATGTATTTCGGTTTTTACGGGAATTCAGAGTAGATAGCACTGATACTTTTAAAAAAGGCGATAAATATTCAGCTGAGGTATTTACTGAGGGTGATAAAATCAAAGTAACCGGCATTTCAATCGGTAAGGGTTTTCAGGGCGGAGTTAAACGCCATGGATTTCACGGCAGCGCGGCAACCCACGGGCACAAAGATCAAGAGCGTATGCCTGGCTCCATCGGATGTTCTTACCCGGAACACGTTTTGAAAGGCAAAAGAATGGCCGGACAAATGGGCAATCAAAGAGCAACAATCAGTAATTTGGAAATTATTGCTGTTGATCTGGAAAAGAATCAGATAGCAATTAAAGGCGGTATCCCGGGCCCGACAAATAATTTAGTTTTAGTCTACGGTGACGGTGTTATGGAAATCAAACAACCTGTTGTTGAAGAAAAAAAAGAGGAAGTAAAACAGGTTGAAAAATTGGAAGAAGAAAATGTAAAAGCAGAAATTTCCGAAAACATTTCGGAAAATGAACAAAAAAATGAAAGTAAACCAGTAGAAGAAAAGAAATGAAAAAAGTAGCAGTTTACAATCAAGAAGGAAAAACAGTTGGAGAAATTGAATTACCAGCACAGATTTTTGGTGTAAAGATTAATCCAGAATTGGTTCAGGAAGCAGTGGTAAGACAGCAGGCTAACAAGAGACAAGTACTGGCGCATACAAAGGGTCGCAGTGAGGTAAGAGGTGGTGGACGCAAACCATGGGCGCAGAAAGGGACCGGCAGAGCCAGACAGGGTTCTATCCGATCACCGCTCTGGATCGGTGGTGGAATTACTTTTGGTCCTACCAATGAAAGAAATTTTTCAAAGCAGATGAACCGAAAAGCGAAAAAGAAAGCTTTGTTTATGGTGCTTTCTGATCGTGCGCAGGATGAAAAAGTGGTGGTGGTTGATTCTTTAAAGCTCCCGGAAATTAAAACAAAGGTTTTGGTTGGGATCATAAATAAGCTACCGGTTAAGAACAGTAAAACACTGGTGATTGTGCCTGAGACGGATAAGGTAATTACTAAATCAGCGAACAATTTGCCTTTGGTTGAAACATGCCAGGCTGATAATTTAAATATTATTCAAGTAATGAATGCGGAATATCTGTTGATTGCAAAAGATAGTATTACAAAGATGCAGAAAACCTATTTCAAAAAAGAAGAGGGGAAGAAATAATATGGGAATACTTGATAGATTCAAAAAACAGGATGATGTAAAATCACCTGAAAAAAAACTGGAAAAGAAACCGGAAAAACAGGGAAAGATTGATGGTACAAAAAAGAAGAAAGCTGAAGTAAGGTCTTT
This sequence comes from Patescibacteria group bacterium, assembly GCA_041666485.1. Lineage (GTDB taxonomy): Bacteria > Patescibacteriota > Patescibacteriia > UM-FILTER-42-10 > UM-FILTER-42-10 > JAHJEX01. Next base: position 44,306 of record JBAYGW010000010.1, read on the forward strand.
TGATCCCTCACTTGTACCGGCAGTTGGCAAAGAAGCGGTACAGAAGAAAGAGTCTGTAGCTAAAGATGCCGTAAAAAATGCGCCGAAGAAAGTAAAAAAAGAAGACACAAAAGATGCATATAAAGTGCTTGTCAGGCCGATTGTCACAGAAAAGGCAAATAGTCTTGGAGCAAACGGTCAATATGTTTTTGAAGTATATCCTAGTGCCAATAAAGTTGAAATCAAAAAAGCAATTATGAGTTTGTATGGCGTAACAGCTGTTAAGGTAAGAATTATCAATCATCGTGGTAAAAATGTGCAGTATGGTAGTCATTCAGGAACAACAAAGTATTGGAAAAAGGCAATCGTTAGTCTGAAAGCCGGAGAGAAGATAGAAATATTCGAAGGAGTATAATATAAAACTATGGGAATTACCAAATACAAAGCAAATAGTGCCGGTAGAAGAGGATCATCTGTTGATTCATTTTCTGATATTACTACAAAGAAACCGGAAAAGAAGTTGACTGTCATCAAGAAAAAGACCGGCGGCAGGAATGTCCATGGCAGAATTACTGTAAGGCATATCGGTGGCGGTAATAAGAGATTTATCAGGTTGGTTGATTTTAAACAGCAGAAGTATGATGTGCGTGCAGAAGTACTTTCCATAGAATATGATCCAAACCGCAACGCCAGAATTGCTCTGGTACGTTACGAAGACGGTGAAAAAAGTTATTTTCTGGCGCCAAACGGTCTGAAAGTTGGCGCAACTGTTGTTTCTTCAAAAAATAAAGTGGAAGTAAAAGTCGGTAACCGTTCGGCAATTGAAAATATTCCCCCGGGAGTTATGGTGTATAACGTTGAGTTGGCCCCCGGAAAGGGAGGGGAGTTAGCAAGATCAGCCGGTAATGGTATTATGGTACAGTCAATTGAAGGCGATAAAGCACAGCTCAAACTGCCTTCAGGCGAAATACGTTTTGTTTCCATCAAATGTATGGCGTCAATCGGGCAGGTATCAAACCCAGATTACAGGCATATCAGTTGGGGTAAGGCAGGTAGAACCAGAAGAAGAGGTATCCGACCGACAGTCAGAGGTAAGGCAATGAATCCGGTGGATCATCCACATGGAGGTGGAGAAGGACGTAATCCAATCGGTCTGAAACGTCCTAAGACCCCATGGGGCAAGCCGGCACTCGGAGTGAAAACAAGGAAAAAGGGTAAGAAATCAGATAAGCATATTATCAAACGGAGAACCAAATAAATGGCAAGATCACTAAAAAAAGGACCATTCACTGATCCGAAGCTAATGAAAAAGCTTTCAAATTTGAAGCAAGGCGATAAAACAATTATCAAAACTTGGTCCCGTTCATCAACAATAACGCCGGAAATGGTTGGCTTTACAATCGGTGTTCACAATGGCAGAGAGCATAAATCAGTCTACATTGTTGAAAATATGGTTGGTCATAAACTGGGTGAATTTTCTCCGACCAGAACGTTTCATAGACATGGTGGAAAGATGCAGAAAGAACAGGAAGCAGCTGCTGCAGCGTCAAAAAAGATGGCCGCACAGCCTGATGAGAGAGATAAATAATTATTTAAGTAATTTCTGAAGAAAATGGAAGTTAAAGCAAAATTAAGCAGATTAAGGATAGCGCCAAGAAAGGTGCGTTTAGTTGTGGATGTCCTTAGAGGTATGGATGTGGAAAAAGCCGAACATCAGCTTCAGTTTATGCAAAAAGGCGCCGCGCTTCCCGTGTTGAAATTGCTTAAATCAGCCGTTGCCAATGCTGTTAATAATTTTAAATTAGAAAAGAATAATTTGTTTATCAAAGAAATCACGGTAAATGACGGACCGGTGCTCAAGCGCTGGAAACCGAGAGCATTCGGCAGGGCAACAGAAATTTTAAAAAGATCTTCTCATATTCTGATTGTGCTGGAAGAAATCAAGAAATCTAAACATGTCGCTAAAAACAGTAAGAAGAAAGAAACAAAAGGTCCGAAGGAAGATTTGAAAATTGTTGATGCCAAAGAAATCAGAAAAGAAACCCAGGATACTAAAGACAGGGATGAAAGAGGGGACGGCAGAGACAAAAAACACGGCGGGCAATTTAAAGGCAAAAGAGGTATGCTTATTCATTCAGGAGATAAATAACCATGGGACGTAAAGTAAATCCAAGAATATTTCGAATCGGAATCATTAATGAGTCTTGCTCAAAATGGTTTGCGC
>JBAYGW010000011.1:0-45534 GCA_041666485.1 Patescibacteria group bacterium
ATCGATAAACTTTATAAAATATAACTGATACAAAATAATGCCAAGAGTAAAAAGAGGAACCGCGCATGTAAAAAGGAGAAAAAACCTTTTAGCACGCACCAAGGGTTACAAATGGGGACGCAAAAAAAAGATTAAAGAAGCCAAGACCGCGGTCTTAAAAGCCGGCGCTCATGCATTCCGTGACCGACGCGCAAAGAAAAGAACCGCACGCAGTGTCTGGCAGATTCGGATCAACGCCGCTGTCAGGGAAGAAGGATTAACTTATTCCAAATTCATTGACCTGCTGAAAAAATCCAAAGTGGAAATTGACCGCAAAGTTCTTTCAGAACTGGCGCAAAAGAATCCGGAAGTTTTCAAAGCAATTGTTAAGCTGGTACAGAAATAAATTCGTAAATCAAAACAGGTCGAGCTTGCTCGACCTGTTTTTTGTTTTATTCAGATTACCATCGTTTGCGGTCGTAAATGACGGTACCGATTACGATCCCGATAAAATCAATCCCGGCGTCCCACAGCGAACCGCTTCTGCCCGGCACGAAAACCTGGTGAAACTCATCGGACAACGCGTATAGCAAAGTTACCAATATACCGGCTGCAATAATTTCCAGATATAACATATTCTGGTGTTTGACCGTACCGGTTTTCAGATCTCTTTTGATTTCTTCATTATTAAAAAACATTCTGAGCAGCAGAATCACCAGCAAACCATATTCCCCCATGTGGGCTATTTTCCTTAAAACCAGATCAAAAGTACTCGGTAAACCACTCTGTAAATTTGGGATTGATGACAAATAGAAAATAATCACCGCAAGCAACAGTGGCGGGAGATAATAGTTAAAAAATATTTTTGATTTTGACATAATGATTTCATTATATGTTAACAAAATAATAATGCAAGCATTTTTGCTAATAATAGCCAAATTTATCTCCTCGGGTATTGACAAAATGCAGATTTAGGTATATACTACGCGGTTAACAATTGAATAGGTAGAGGAGAGACACTTTAGCAAAAATCGCCTTACGTTTGGATATTGCAACCTCAAATTATAGTATGCAGACGTAAGGCCTTTTTCTTGGAATCACAACTCCAAGCGCAAAAAAGAAAAAGCGCCTTTATCGTGAGTGAATGCGGTGATCCATTCCGGATCGCCATTGACAAACCACCCGCTCCGGGAGGAAAGACGATGTACCGTTCGACGCGTATCCTGATCATGGCCGTCATCTTGATGGCCGTCCTGTCCACCATCGTTTCCGCCGCGACCGAGATCACCCTCTCCGCCGCGCAGCAGGAGCAGATCCTCAAGCTGCAGGCCGCCGGCAAGCTCGCGCAGGCCGACAGTCTGAAAACGGTCTTCACGGCCCAGGTGCAGCTCGCGACCCAGAAGGCCGCCGCCGCCGAGGAGCTCAAGAAGCTCGAGCAGAAGAAGCAGGCCGACCGCGAGGCCACGTGGGCCAAGACGGTCGCGAGGCTCTCCTTCGAGGAGTGCCTGCAGTGGACGGCGGACGACTCCACCGGTTCGCAGGTGGAAAAGATCGGCTGGCTCAGCAAGCGCTGGGTCACGAACTACGGGTTCAAGCCGATCGATCCCAAAGCGACCCTGAACGAGGTCCTGATGATCCTTCAGGACCAGGTCAACGAGCGTCGCGACGCCGCCAAGCGCCGCGCCGAAATCGACGCCCGCGTCGGGTCCGCGATCAACCCCCTGCAGGAGCAGATCAACGCCGGCGCCCGCGCCGATGTCCGACTGGCCCAGTTCATCGGCAACCTCAACGGCCAGGTCACCGATCTCCAAAACAGGGTCGCCGCGCTGGAAGCGTGGCAGCCCACCGTGGACAGCAGGCTCAACATCCTGCTGAATACCGCCAACGAAGGCCGTGTGAACATCGCGGCCTGCATGCGGGCGCTGTCGTACGCCAAGTACAACAGCAGTCCCGAGAACGCCAAGCACGCGACAAAGTTCATCGCCGATGCGAAGGCGAACACCCAACCGGTGACGTTCCCCGCGAACGACACCAAGTAGCTCTTTCGTCGAGATTATCTCGACACCCCTCGTTCCCAAAAGGTTCCCATCTGTACCAAGCATTACGCCTTGGACTACTATAGATGATCGGAGCCTTTTTTCTTTACCAAAAAACAGTAGGCGCGAATACGTATTCGCGCCTACTTATTATTTTAAGCCCTGTTTTATTATTATGCTTTCAACTGGCCTAACCTGGAATCAATTACCTCTATTATCGCTTTATATCCTCTTGTAACAGACTCTAGAAATTCAGGAGGCGCATCTGCCGGCGGATTGTTTTGAATTCCCATAACAACCCCCTGTGCCCCTTCTTTCATATTTTCCAGTAGGGTTGTGTCGTTCAAACTGGCAATATCGTGTAACGTGACACCTTCCAGGCTCTTTAAGACGTCGGGAGTAATATTATCCATGTTCGCCAGGATTCCGGTAAACAGGTTTTCTAATGCCGCTTTAATATCCGTAGCTGAGGCGGCAAACTGGCCATCAATTATTTCAGCCGGCGCGGGTGTTTGTTCTGCCTTTGGCAACTCAACAGGTTGCGGCTTGGTATCAGTCGCTATGCTTTCAGATGGAGTTTCTGATACAGTATTTTCGGGGGTTGCCGGAGGTACTTCAGTACTGTTAACAGCTGTTCCGGTATCCGAATTTGCAGAGTCTTTCAATACATTTCCAAACCTTGCTTCAAGTTGAGCAGTTGTGCTATGGATATGATCTCTTAAATATACTGCTTCCGGTGTATCCCCGTTTCCTGCCGCCTCCATCGTGCTTAACGAATGCTGCATTGCTTCCAGCTGTCTTACATTGTTTTCAAATACTACTTCATAAGATGCCATCGGAAGTTTTGTGCCCTCTTGTGCATACTGCTTGGCAAGCATTTCTTTATAATCTTCATTTACGGAAGTCAACGACGACTTCATATCTTCAATATGCGGATGCACGCCGGTTATTTTACCATCCGCTCCATAATCAAATCTTACTGAAGAATCATTTGGGTTTTCAACTGCATGAATTTGTTCTGCAGCATCAGGAACAACCGTAGGTATTTCTTGCTCGGCGGCTGCTAATTCAGTCGGGTTCAGATTTGGTGTGGCCAAAATTGCGGTCGTATTATGCAAATCCAAATTCGCCTGTTCCGTAACTCTGCTCTCAATAATCTGCCGAAGCGCTTCACCTATTTTTTGCGGACCGCCGTTGGACGGATTAGCAATCTCTCCGTTGCGAATTGAGAGCTCAATCAATTTTCGCAGTTTACCCCGATGGCGCCCTTCCAGATAATCCATAGTATTGCCGGAATGACCTTCAATATCTTTACTTAATAAATCTGCAACTGATTTATTCTTTAAAAATTCCCATTCCTGTTCGCCCTGGCCGCCTTTGCCGAATCCTAATTTCTCAAGCATTTTCAGCTGATCAGCTCTGGACAGTTCCTGTACCCTTTGTAGCCTTGCTGCTTCCGCCACTTCCTTTTCGGCATCTACCTCGGTTGTGTTGTGTTCAGGATTTTCTGAATCAGTTATCGCTTCGGGCTTATTTACTCCTTCCACATCGCCGGAACCTCCGGTAACACCGGCACTTGATGAATGAACATTGCCTTTAGTATCATCCGGATCACCAAAGGAATCGTCTTCTATCCTATGTGCTTCTATCTTGTTGGCTTCTTCCATCAATTTTGCATGCGCAGCTTCACTATTCAGCGGAATCGGATCAAAATGCGTATCACCGATCCCGGTAATCATGCCATGATCAATAGTCACAGTCTCGCCGGCCAGATTAAAGGTTCCGGTATCCTGGTCTGTCATGTGAATTTCGGTGATATTTTCAACCAAACCGGTATGCGCACCCGAATCATGGACCATCTCTTTGAACAAATGTCCTTCCGCCTGGTCAATTTGCGCATGATCCAAATTTACTTCCGCTCCTTCCGGCTTGGCCATGTCCGCCCAGGTTTCATTTTTAATATCATCTAAGTATGCCACTGCACCGGAATTACCGACGTTTTCCGGAGTAATGATTTCTTCCGCGTGCGTTGTTAGTTTATCCAAAACATCCCGATGAAACCCTTCGTAATCCGATATTGTTATCTTTCCGTCAACCACAGAAACATGACGGGCAAAATCTTCTGCTGAGACTCCCGCTACGTTATGCCCTTCTGCAAGGGCCGTCATATTTGCACCGACATTCAGAATTCTGGCACCCTCTACATTGGTAATTTCATCACCGATTTTTGCATTTTCCATGGCTACTCTGTAGAATGCCTGCTCTAAATGTTGTGGCGCTCCTTCTTTTCCTAAATCAAGGGAAAGTCCGACTTTGTCATGCGCAGTTTCTGCTTGAAACCCGGCGTGATTCAGCGAAGCATGTTCCGCAGGGAAACGTGCAGCCAGAACAGCATCATGATCCACTAATCCCTTACCTTCCCAAGCAGCTAAAAGTTTGTCAGCATCAGCACTTTTACTTCCGGCAAGTTCAGCAACAACTTTTTTCATTTCTTCCGGAGTTACACCATCCTGTGAACTGACCCCAAAACTTGATTCTAGATTAGGCGCCCCCGGTTCTGCCGCAAGCCCAGGCGTAGGTTGCTCTGTTCCAATTGGCGCGGTAACTTTCGGTTCAACAGCTCCACTATATTTTGGTATACCGGCTTCAGTATTATTAGTATGCAATTCTAGTTTTGACGCGTCAGGCAGATCAGGTTTTAAGGCGTCTGCTGAGGCAGTAGTCGTCATTGTTTCAGCTGAATGTGTGCCTGAAACAGCAGCGAAATCTTTTGACTGCAGTACACCGGAATGCTCTGCAACCGGTTTAGTGATAAATGCTTTGTCTTCCGGAGTGAGCACGCCCTCCCCGCTGGCAGCGGCAGCTTCGTGCGAAACCTGTGGTCCGGCAACTCCTGCGGTATCAACATGATGAGCAACCGCCTCATGTCCCGCTTCAGCAGCGCCGGCTGATGCCACGCCCCTGGCTAAATCTTCGTGCGGAACAGCGCCGGATGGCGAATAACCGCCGGGCCCTTTATACAACCCCATGGTTGTACGACGCAGTGTTTCGTGCCAATTCAAAATTAATAAAAGCGCCCTACTAGGATCTCCGCCATGCGCTATTGATTCAATCGCTTTCTGAATATCTTGAAATCTATCCCCTGCATGTTCTATTGATTTACTGAAAGTCCCCGCTCCTCTTTCTGCGACTTCCGAAAAACCGGCCGCAGCAATCATTGCCGGCAACGCAGCCTTTGCCCAGGCACCAACTATACCTGCCGCTTTTTGTCTTCCTTTTACATCTTTTAACTTTCCTTGCCCGAACATTTCCAGTGCCATATCTCTGACGCCGTCTATGATCAGTTCTTTCGGAGTTACTTTTTCACCTTCATTTTTCGTCGCTTTCAGATTCTTATATCTTTCGCCCAGAGCAATAGCACCTAAAGCGCCGGCACGAACGGCAAAAGCGCCGGATACCACACCGATTCCGCTGACAGTTTCTTTGGCATAATCCATTCTTTTTGCCTTTTCACCAACAGTCTGATCTAGCTCACCGGTTATTTCTCCCAGAATTGTTCTTCTTAAATCTGAAAGTTTCTTTGTTCTTTCCTTATCATGGTTCTCAACTGTTGTATCAATCTCGGCTGTCATCTCATTTTGAATCGCAGCTTCGCCGGCAACCCACTTCGCTTCCAACTGTTCAAGCTTTTCTTCCAGTGCTGTTCTTTTTTCCGGAGAGAGATATTTGGATTCTGCTATTTTTGCCCTGATTGAATTGATTCTCTGCTTAATTCTTGTGTCCTCTGTTTCCGCTTCACCTAAATTTAACTCATTCAATCTGGCTTGGATTGTTGCCTTTTCACTTTTGTCTTTGGTTTTTTCCAGTTTTTTCCGCAAATTACTTTCTTCGGTAACGCCTTCCCTGATCCGGCGTACCTCGCTCGTTCTGGCATTTCTTTTTGCCCAGCGATCTGCCAATCGTAAAGCGGTTTTAGCGCCGAAAATACTTGCTACAAACTCCGCGGTTTTTCCCGTTGCTAATACAGTTTTTTCTAAACCGCTGGCTTTGCTTTTTTCTTCCTGACTGACATACTCTCCTCGCCACATTCTACCCAGTACTGGTTTTTTATCTTCTCGTTCTTTAGGGGTTTCATCATCCCCCTTTTTTCGTCTCCTAAGCCAGCTCCATCTTCCCCTTGATTCATCATTAGTATCATCTGTGTCATCTTCAGCATCATTTGGTACCAAATCAGGAATACTGACATTCTCTTCGCCTAAATTTTGTCTGATTAATGCTCCTAGTCTCGTTGAGTCTGTTTCGCTTAAAGAAACACCATTTTCCGCATTATAACCCTTCTGCAATAATGCCATTATTTCAGAATAGTTTGGGTTTTCTTTATCTAAATTCTGTAAAGACTCATGTTCTGCAAAGACCATAACCGGATCCTTGTCAGGACTTTCTTGTACAATTTTGGAATTAGCAATACGCATTTCGGAACCAAGTTGTTTACTGGCAATCTGATCCTGTACTGCCGCATCGGTCAATGGATCTCCGGTTCTGGGTTCTTTGTCTTTCTTATCCGAATTGTCATATAAAAGCTTGGCGCTTGCCAATTCTTCATACGTCCAAGACTCACTCATTGACTGCGGACTGGAAGTTAGTCCCATTTGTTCCATAGCAGAATTGAACTTTTCTCTAATTTGAGTGACAACCGGTTCAAAATTGGGGTCGTCTTTCATAGAATCTAAAGCGGCAGCATACATATTCAACATTGCTACCTCATCGGGAGAAATATTAGAAATTTCCTCAGAGCTCTTAGGAAACGAATCTAAATACATTAAAAAGCTTGTGGCAGTTTCACTTAATTTTACTTTATTCTCGGCATTTGTATCGGGAGTAGGGATAGCGCCATCTGACGAGTCCGCATCAGCAGGTACTATGGCGTCTTTTTTTCTTCTAATTCCAAATAGTCTGCTCAATCTGTTTCTTTTTGGATCATCACCGCCTGGTGTGGGGAGCTCTCCACTCATGGTCATCGTTCCAGCTTCAGGGATGGGGCTTGACGATTCTGGGAATTCAAAATAGCGCTCCCTATCTTCGGGTGATGGACCCCCTGTATCCGCTGTTTCTTTAACATAATTTTTTCCTGTATTCATATCCATCTCTATATGTGAACCGATTGGCAAGACTTCATCTCTTCCCACCTCACGCCACCCAGCTCTTTCTTTCGCTTTGCTTGGAATTATTGGTTCTGGTGAGCCAGTAGTTGCGGATGCATCTTTTTTTCTTTTTGGATCATCACCGCCTGGTGTGGGGAGCTCTCCACTCATAGTCATTGTTCCTGCGCCGGGAATTGGTTGTGGCGATTCCGGGAATTCAAAATAGCGCTCCCGATCCGTACTTCTTGGAAATCTAGCATTAATTTCATTATGCAGCATACTAATTCGCTCAACCGTTGCGTCTCTTGCAAGCATAATCCTTTGTAGTAATTGCTTATTCATACGGGGATTGTGCGGTGCTTCCTGCATTGCTGACTCATACCTGCTTAATAGCTGCCTATATTCCGTATATGTTCTTTGGAGTTGGGCAGTTTCTTGTCTTTGCCAATCTTTAAGAACTAAATCAACGGCTTTTCCGCTCAATCCAGACGCCTGATCTAATTGGCCTGAGGGTACCTCACCCTTTTTAAAGAGCTCAAGTTGATCATGAAACTGTTTACGATTCTCGTCTGTGATTTTTTCATCTGCATCCAATGCACCATCTAATTCTTGGAATGAGCGGGCATTGGAAATACTCGGGGTATGTCTATCGTGTGGTCCATCACCTTCTCTACTTCTAAATTGTAATTCTGGCATTGTTTTTAAATTAAATGTCTTGTATCTTTTTTTGAATATGTTTAATATGCCCCGCCTCTTCTTCGTCGTTTATCTCGTGCTCAAGGGCTTCAAATTCATTTTCTGTCTGAATTTCTAGCTCTGCTCTTTTTGTATCATAGCTTTGCTTCAAATCCGTCAGAGCTGATTTAAGTTTTTCGGTATCCTCCTGACTGCTTTTGGTAAACTTCTCAATTTGTAATAATATTTCTTCTAATTTATCGTCTTCAATCCGCACAATCATTTCAATCAACAGCAATCTTAAATCAGGATCAAGCGGGGCGCCCTTAATCAGTTCCGCAGCTCTGACCAGTAATTTTGAATCAGGATTTGTAGGCATTTTTACGAATAATTATTGATCAATTTCTTTTTCAAGATTATCCAGTTCATCCATAATTGAATTTGCCAAGTTATCTCTTTTGGTATCATATTTTTGTTTAACCATTCCCAATTTTTCTTCAAGTACTTTATTCATTTCACCGCCACGTGCTACATTATCTGTCAAAACATCAATCAATTCGTCTATCTGTTCCAGCGTCATTTCCGGCAACAGCTCAATAATTGAAATTTGTACATCCTCAGGCAAATCGGATGATCTTAACAGTAGTACTAATTTTTTTCCTAAGGCTCTTGCTTCTTCTTCAATACTTTCCCCTTGTTGCTGATTTATTTTATTCATATTCACGTTTTGAAATAATTAAAAACGCCCTAGCTCAAAAAACAGGGCACTTGTAGATTCCTATCTTATTTAATAAAAATAGAATCATGGATTCATATTTAGCTTATATTTATTTTTGTTTTATATTGCTAGTATATCACATTATCCTGATTTTGGCAAGTGTCTTTTCTTAACCGAACAACTTTTTTGTGTTATAGTCCTTTCATATGTGGTTTACAACTCATGTAATTACCGGCTTAGTAATTAGTCAGTCTGTTCCAACGGTTCCGGCCGTGTTCAGTTTATCACTACTATCTCACGTTATACTGGACACACTCCCCCATGGCGATTACATACTAATGGGTAATGATATGGGAAAACCGCTAAACGCGCAGATTGATAAAAAAAAGAAATTTTTTCTATACGCCTTTATTGATGCATTTTGTTCTCTTACAGTATTAACTGTTTTAATTATTTCTGAAAAAATGAATATAAGCCTCATGTTTTGGGGAATAATTGGTGCAGTGCTGTTTGATTTAGTCAGCGGCGCTAACTATTTTCTCAAATGGAAATGGCTGGTTGGTTTTGAAAGATTCCATATTTGGCTACATACGCTTTTGACTAGATATTTTAAAAAGGGCGATATTTCCCCAAAATTCGCCCTAGGTTTACAAATTTTATTTGTTGTTGTAGTATTAGGAGCGCTAGTCTACTAGCAATTTTTTTACCCGGGCTCGTGGTGCCCGCCTCGCCTGACTTGCATAAGCGAGTCAAGGCGGGTAGATGGCATAACACGTCTCCCTGACACCCACTTCGCCTTGACGGCGAGTCGAGGCAAGCAGAATAGATAGAATAATTGAAAATCAATGTGGTTTACCTATATACTTTTAAGTAGTAAAGATAGTAGAACTTACACTGGATCAACTGACAATCTGTCAAAACGATTGCTTGAACATAATAATGGATATGTCATATCAACAAAAAACCGCCGTCCTCTAAAATACATTTATACTGAAAGTTTTGCCTCTGAAATAGAAGCAAGAAAAAGGGAAAAATACCTAAAATCGGGAGCGGGAAGAAAATTCATTAAAACAAAAATATTTGATAAAACGGGGAATTAATTCCTCACATATGGGCTCGTGGTGTAGATGGCCTAACACGTCTCCCTGTCACGGAGAAGATCGCCGGTTCGAATCCGGTCGAGCCCGCCAGGGCACTTTCAAAGAAGGTGCACTGGCGCACCAATTAAAATCATATCAAGTGAAATGGCGTCCTCAGAAAGGAACGCTTTTTATGTATTATGAAGCTTTCTTGGATATAAATATTTCAGTAATTAAAAAGTGATGTCAGGCCTAAATTATTTGGCAGTTTTGTTTTAAAAAACAAAGTGCTACAATATATTTATGAAAAACGTACTAGTACTCGCGAATCCAAATGCCGGTGTAGAAGCTCTGTTCTTACTGGCCAGGATGCAGCTACTGATCCGTTTAAAAAGGGAGTCTGTTTTTTATCAAATATATGAAACTATTGAGCAGGTTCCCCGAAAAGTGCTGAAAAGCCCATTGGACAGGATAATCGTACTGGGTGGCGATGGAACACTGCATTTTGTAACTCAATATTTATACAACAAAAAGATAGATACTCCGATCGCGGTTATTCCAACCGGATCGGGAAATATATTTGCTTTGACTGTTGGTATCCCTATTTCAATCAATAAGGCAATTAAAACAGCGCTTCACGGAAAGCCGAAAAGAATCCCATTTGGCATTGTTAACGATAAGCATCTTTTTATGTTAAGCGTTACTACTGGGGTACATACTCAAATTATGGAAAAGACCCCGCGTTGGAGCAAGAAATTCATCGGACCTGTGGCGTATTATTTAAGACTACCGATTGATTTAGCTAGAATTAAGCAACATGAATATCAGGTAACTCTGGATAATCATCAGATTATCAAAGGTAAAGCCAGTTCCGTTTTTATATTTAATGGCATGCCAAAAATACCCCGTGAGCCGTTCACTAGTATGAATTTTTTTGCTTCAAAATTATACGTCCTGATTGTGGACGCAGTCGGCGCTAAAGAGATAATTCAACTTTTTACATCAATATTTATACAGGGCAAAATGCCGCCCAGGGGCGCTCAGTTCTATGAAACAAAATCGTTAATTCTTATTACAAAGAATTCCGCCAACAGGTTTGACTCTGAACAAAGTAAACTGAAGCGCATGGAGATCAAAACAATTCCAGGAGTGATGCGTTTCGTTTTTCCGAAATAATTTTATACATTAAAAGCCCCCGGATCGGGGGCTTTTTTTAATCCGCGTCAATAATTCTCAAATTCGGACCGCCACCGGCTGCGGGCAAAACCAATAATTCATCCCGGCCATCAGCATCTGTGTCACTAGAACTAATATTAATTCCGCCCTGGAAAGTTTCACTATACACTAAATATTCCTTCAATATCACTGTTGCCGTCTTATTGAATATGCGCACAATCGGAGTTGCATTGGAACCGACTCCCACCATGATTTCATCCTTTCCATCCCCGTCAATATCGCCACCGGCCAAGGAAACTCCCCCGCGATAATTCGGATCAAACGCATAAAAACCAGGGTTCAGTTTTTTAATCAGATTCGGTTGAATGCTAAACATCTGAATATGCGGCGCACCGGTTGCCGGTCCGGTCAGAATTTCAAACCGACCGTCATTGTCAAAATCAAGAGTAATTGGCTTAATACCGTACTTGAAAGTATTCTTATCGTATGCGAAGAAATTAGCTATGATTGTGCCGGTGGAATTATGGACCGTAACCTGAGGACCGCCGCCCGGACCGGCTGTTACCACAATTTCGTCTTTGCCGTCTTTATTGACATCACCCGTTGCAATAAACGCCCCGCCTTTAAACTCACCGTCCAATGCAAAGAATCCTGGGTGAAAGAGCGTACCGTCATAATTAAAGATTCTGATGTGCGGTCTGCCGCCCGGTCCTGGAGCAGTAATGATTTCTTTGGTGCCATTACCATCAACATCGCCAATGGCGACCCTCACCCCTGAACGCAAATAAGCAGCGTACGCGAAGAATGAAGATATCAGATTTCCGTCCGCATCAAATACTTTCACCTGTGGCCCGAACCCTTCACCCGTACCAACCACGATTTCCGACCTGCTATCACCTGTTAAGTCGTCGGCTGCGGAAAAAAATCCGCCACGGAATGTTTCATCGTGAGTGAAAAATCCGGATCCCGCCACTACCGGCCGGTCACCGGTAAATGGAACCGGGCCGTCAATAGTATGTTCAGTTTTAGGTACTTCCCCACCGATAGAAATGGCAAATCCACGTTCCAGTATTCCTGACTGACCATCGGAGTTTGTAACAATTACATCATAATAGCCACCCGCCATCTGGCCAAAAGGTAATTCCACGGCAATTTGTTCGCCGGACTGGATATACGCGGCATTCACGCTGTGCTGACCAAAGGTAACGGTTGCCCCATGGCGAAAATTACTACCTGAAATGAGAACCATTTTAGTGTCAGACGCGTTGCCGGCAATTTCCTGCTTGTCGGGATAAATTCCGGTAACTTGCGGCGCGGGATCAGTATATGGGGCTTCACCTGTTATATCCACTGAACGGATTAAATCATTCCATGAATCAGCAACAAATAATCGCTTGCCGATAAGATCCACCGCCATTCCTTTCAAATTATTAAATTCTGCTGCGCTTTTATCGCCGTTTTTAAATCCCCTTTCTCCGGAACCGGCAATCAGTTTTGTGACTCCTGTGGCGGTACTAACAACCCGAATTCGGTGCGATCCGACTTCAGTCACATATAAATTACCGTCCGGTGCCCATTTTACATATTCCGGATAAGAAAACACGGCGTCCGTACCTATAGCATCCCGATAACCGGCAGTGCCGGATCCGGCTAACGTAGTTACCGCCCCCGACGCCACCGCGACTTTTCTGATTCTTTGATTATTTGTGTCGGCAACATACAAATACTCCCCTTCTGAATCAATAGTAATTCCGAATGGCTTGTTAAATTTGGCCGCGGCGCCCGTCCCATCCGCATATCCTTCCGCCCCGGATCCGGCGACTAAGCTGGTTTGTCCGTCTGATATACGAACTTTTCTGATTCTGTTATTACCGGTATCTGTTACATACAGATAAGTATTGTCAGGTGAGATTACAATCCCGGCCGGATTATTGAAATATGAACATCCGCTTACGGCCAAATCATATTCACCAGTGCATTTTACACCGTCCTGGTATCCGTTTTCTTCCGATCCTGTTGTGTTGAACAAGCCGGCACCGGAAATAAGTGATGACCTTGCAGGTGAAACAGACAAATCAACTTTTCTGATGCGATTATTCCAGCGATCAGCAACATATAACGCCGTTCCGTCTGAATTAACGGTAATTCCCTGGATCGTACTGAAACGAACAGCGGGATCTACGTCAGTACCTTCGCGGTAATTATCAACGCTGCTGCCAATCACATGGGTAGTTTGCCCCGTAGCCAGTGTTACTCTTCGTATTTTATTATTTTCGGCAACATATATGTATTCCCGATCAGCAGATAATACCATGTCATATGGCCTGCCAAAAAGCGCGGCAGAAGATGACCCGTTCACATTACCAAAACGTTCAGCACCGGCAAATGTTTCACTTGCCCCTCTTTCCGAATCACCTGCAATATTATTGAATTTCTCAATCGTGCCGATACCCATGTTTGAGACATAAATATAATCACCAGATGATACCAATCCGGAGGGATAATTAATAGAAGCCATATTTGTGTCCTCCGCATATGCCGAGGTGGTTTTTGTTGTCAGATCTATTTCCCTGATCAAATCCGTATAACCATCACCGTCGGAGACAAATAAGGTGTTGTCATCCGCCAGAGCCACGCCCCAGATGTTTTCAAACTTAGCGGCAGATCCGGTCCCTTCCGCATATCCCGCAATACCTGATCCCGCAATCGTTGTCACTGTTCCACTTGTTGTGTTTACACTGACTACCTTATAGTTCCCGCTGTTGGCCACGTAAATTATGGAACCGACGGAATTGATTGCAATTTTTTTGGGGTTATTTAAACCGGAAGTAATTGTTGTAACTGTCCCGCCGGAAGTTGAAATCTTTTTCAAAGCATCGTTTCCCGTGTCAGCGATATAAAGTGTGCTTCCGAATACCGCAACCCCTTCCGGATTACTGAGTCCTGATTCCACCAGTGTCGTTACGTTTCCGACGGAAGAAATTTTTTTGATTTTGCTGTTGCCGGTATCCGCTACATAAACATTGCCTGAAGCATCTACTGCCACTCCGCGCGGTAGGGCAAATTCAGCAACGGACTTTGAACCTGTCGTATCTCCGTATGAACCAGTGCCCGCGACTGTGGATACGATTTCCGATGTATTTATTTTACGTATCACATTATTATAAGTATCGGCAATATAAAAATTACCCGAGCTGTCAACAGTGATATCCTCAGGAAAATCAAGATAGGCATGCATACTGTTTTCTCCGTCCCCACCGTATATCTTACCGACAAAAGTCTCGGTATCACCGTAGGTTGCTTTTGCAATATTTACGGAAAATAATGACATACCGAACATTACCGCAATAATCGTCAATAAATAGCGTTTTTGTGATAGATGCATATTTTTTATTGTTATTAATTAACTATATATATTCATTTTACCACAAACAAAAAAAGCGGACACATTGCCCGCTTTTATAGTATAAATTCAATCTACAAAACTGCTTTCTGAATCTCCTGTTCAAGCGTAGTGTAATCATTCAGTTCCCGACCATTAATATAGAATGTGGGTGTACCCTGAATACCGATATTTTCCCCCTCATTAATATCGGCATTAACAACATCTTTTTTGGCACGGGAATCAAGACATGCGTTAAATGAAGCGGCGTCAATTCCCTCAATCTGGCTGGCATATAATTTCAGATCATCTTTTTTCAGATTTTCCTGATTGTCAAACATTTTATCATGCAATTCCCAGAATTTACCCTGGTCATTTGCACATTCCGAAGCAAGCGCCGCGTTGAATGCATTTTCATGAATTACGGTCAGAGGAAAATGATGATATTCATATCTTATCTGATTGCTGAATTTGTTTAATACGGTGTCCATATATTTCGCTCCAGTTTTGCAGGCTGGGCATTGAAAATCCGAATACACTTTAACCACCACGCTCGCATCCGCATTCCCTCTGTACGGTCTGGCA
This sequence comes from Patescibacteria group bacterium, assembly GCA_041666485.1. GTDB lineage: Bacteria > Patescibacteriota > Patescibacteriia > UM-FILTER-42-10 > UM-FILTER-42-10 > JAHJEX01. The sequence continues at coordinate 14,772 of JBAYGW010000011.1, forward strand.
GAATTAACATTGTTGTAAGTAATTTTATTATCCGGCATCAACCAAAATATTACAGCACCGACAACAAGCACTATTCCAATAATACTCAATGCTATTTTGCTTCCTTTTTTCATATATTTTCCTTTTTAAAATTTACTATTTTATACTTCTTATTAAGATACAACCCCAGGCAGATCATAGCAATAGCGGCATATTGATTAGGCGTAAATCCATACCAGCGCGAATCCGACATAGGAAGATCCTCAGCACGGAAATAATCAGCTATAAATCTGCTGATTCCATACCAAATCAAAAATATTGTTGTATAAAATCCCTGTTTTTTTGACCAGGTAAAACGCTTCAGGAACAAGAATACAATAAATATTAGCAACATGCTTAATCCGTTATATAAAGATGTTTCATGTCTGACTGTCCCGTCCAAATATTCCATACCCCATGGGACTGAAGTTATTTTCCCCATATGATCATGAATCAGAAAGCATCCGATTCTGCCGATGAATACGCTTAATGGAAGAATAAATAATACCGGCTCGGTCAGTTCCCAGAAATCGGCCTTTTTTCTTTTAACATAAATCAGAAATGCCACAACTGCGCCGATTATTCCACCAACTAGTGTTACCCCGCCTTCCCATATTCTAAAAACTCCCAGCCAGTTGTCACGGAACAAATCCAGATTACCCAAAACATAGAAGAATCTGGCGCCGAATATTGCGGATATTATTACCCAGAAACTTGCATCAATAATTTCTTCGGGGTCTCCTCCATTTTTTTTCAGTTCGCGGGCCGAAAAATATATGCCGACCGCAAATGCCAAAGCAAGCATGGTTCCCCATGCTTGCAAAGTGATTGGTCCAATTTCTATACTGGTAACCTGAAAATATGGAATCATACCAGCCAGTTTCCAGATAAAGGATTAGTTAGCCAACGCCTGATTAATAGCGGCCTCAAAGCTTGCCTGAGGAATCGCGCCACTTAGCGGAGTTTTATTTCCGGCGGCATCAACCATCACTGTATAGGGCGTTCCCTTCCCGCCGGCAGCCTGAGCTTCCACAGCCTGGTTTGCAACTTTCTCTTGATACTTACGTGAATTAAAACAATCATCAAATTGGGTAGTATTTAATCCTAGTGTTCCCGCTAGTTCAGAGTAGTATCCTTCAGCCAATTTTGCTTGATTTTCATAAAGCGCGTCATGATATTCCCAGAATTTACCCTGATCATTTGCGCACTCTGATGCTTCGGCGGCCGGTATTGCCTGCGGATGAATTGAAGTCAGTGGAAAATGTTTATAGACTAAACGAATATCACCCTCATACTTTTCTAGGAGTGCATCTAAGGTCGGAGCCAATTTAGAACAGTACGGACACTCAAAATCAGAAAACTCAATTAGCGTAACCTTGGCATTTTTATCGCCTCGGATATGATCACTATCAGTGATCGCTGCCAGTTGAATGTTCACCGGTGCAGCCGCGTTGGTATTAGCCTGCGCCGTATTCGTATTGGCGTTGGTATTTGTTTTTGCCGTATTATTTGTATCTCCGTTTCCCGACATAGAAAGTACAGTAATAAACCCGACAATACTGATAACAGCGATGCCCACTGTCAGACCAAATACAAAACTGGCTTTGGAAGACATGTTATCAAAAAAACCTTTTTTTTCTTGCTCGCTCATTTATTTATTTTCCCTTCTAGTTTAATAATTCAGTCCTGTCATTATAAACGAATTGAATAAAGTTGTAAAATATAGACTTATAATGAATCCGGGTGCTCATGAATATCAACAATACTGCAGGCCAATATCGGGTCAATCCCGAGTTTTTTAGCCATAATTATCAGTTCCTCGCTTTCGGTGCCGGGATTAAAGAATACTTCTTTAGGTTCTTTTTTAGCCACGTCTTCAATTATCCCGATACCAATAACCGGCGGTAAATAAATACTGACCCGATCAATATTTTTCTTTATATCCAGAATTGAACGATACGCCTTCTGGCCTTCAATTTTTTTTTCCGCTGGATTTACGGGATAGACTTTCCAACCTTGCCTTAGATACGCCCTGACCGCTTTGTTGCCATATTTAGATCTGTCCTGCGAAGCGCCAATGATTGCAACTGTCTTTTTCATGATTGATGCGATTATATAATTATTATAGATATTATTTGATTATTCTACCTTATTTTCTTTATTGCTTTCACGCAACAAACGGAGTCCGAAATAGGAAAGCGGCGTATAACAGGCACCCATTGCTACTTTATATAGCCACCAGGAAATAATAATGCTAACTAACGTGCTGGTTGAATATATTCCTAAAAATGCTATTACCATAAAAATAGTTGAGTCAAGCAGTTGGGACCATAAGTTGGAAAGCAGTGAACGCAACCAAAAATACTTAATTTTCAGTTTATCCCGAAAGAAGAAAAATGACAGTACATCCTGATATTCCGCGATTAAGAAAGCGGCAAGTGAGGCGATAGCTATTCGGACTGAAATTCCGAAAATCTGATTATAGCCGGCCTTCGCCCATTCACCGTCGGGAGACCACGGTACAGCCAGTGATAGAAATGAGAAAGCGATAAATATTGCCGTGCTGACGAAGCCAGCCAGTACAAAGAATTTGGCGACACGCTTGCCATACACTTCTCCGATAACATCCGTGGTCAAGAATACGATAGGAAAGGAAAAGACGGCTGCGGAAAGATGTGAACCAAAGATAAAAGGCATTATTTTCAGCCCAAGGGTGTTTGCGGCAAAGAGCGAAGTAAGATATACCGCCAGCGCAATAATAAGTTTTTTAAACGAATGCTCGTTAAGATTAATCATTGTATTTATTTATCGGTCAATTGATATTAATGAATGAAAAACTGTTCAACAAAGAAAGGAAAATAAAAAACTATCCTCCCTCAAAATAATTTAGTGTCTATTTCACAACATAGGACCAATAAAATTAATCGGCCAGTAATATATCAATTAATCCTTTGAATGAATCCAGGGGAACAACTCCCTCAACTTTGATTCCGTTAACAAACCAGGTTGGTGTACCATTTACATGACAATAATAATCATCAACCGACCCATCTTTTACTGGGATGGCCATTGCATCCGTTCGGTCTTTTTCTATTTCCTTTATATATCGCCCACTATCTAGGCAGGTATTAAAAGTATTCGTATCAAGCCCTAACTGCACAGCGTATTGCTTCAGGTCGTCTACGGATAATTTATCCTGGTTCTGGTAAAGCTTATCATGCATCTGCCAAAATTTGCCCTGTTCATTCGCACAATCAGCCGCTTCATGCGCTTTCTGAGTAGATGAATGGATCTCAGTCATTGGAAAATCACGATAGACAAACTGCACCTGATCACCATAGCTTGAAACAAGCTCTTTTATGATAGGGTTAGCTTCCGCGCAGTATGGGCATTCAAAATCTTCAAAACCAATAATCGTTACTTTTGAATTAGGAGAACCAATAAAGGGGTCACTATCAACGCTGACATTACAAATTTTATTATTAACAATTTCACCATTTGATGACTTCATTAGTGTAATGATCTGATAAACCACTACACCGGAAAGCACGACTGTGAGAATAATAAACACCAGAATGGTGATCCCCCACCATTTTTTGTACCAACGTTTCTTTTTAACAATCGGCATTGGTATTATTGGATTTGAGTTTAGTTCTTCTGCCAAGGTTTTGATGTTATTTTTAGATACTAGTATTATATCATATTTGCATTGATGCATAACTATTCAAGACAAACAATGCTAATATTAGCAATAGTACTACATACAAGATTCTTTCAGTTATGCCTCCTGTTTTTATCCTGAACGGTTTCGGCAAAAAATGAAAATTCCATTTCCAAGGCCAGAGCAACGGAACGCCATGATGAGTCATGCCGTCAGCAATTATGTGACTTGCATAACCCAGAGTTAATACTAACCAAAATTCGTGACTAAGTATCTCTACCCATTGCCCCAAAAACAAAAACAGAAAAAAACTTCCCCATCCCACCAGGATCACCGCCAGTAGAGAATGAAATGCACCTCTATGTTTAAAAACAGATGACACAATCCAGCTGATCAAATAAAAAGGTTTCAGCGCTATCCGATTTTTTCCTTTACCATAACCTACTTCCAAGTGTTTGATTTTAGAATCGGACGCATCCAGATCAGGCAGTAATCCTCCCAGAGCTCCGACTAAAATTAAAAACGGGTTCCAGGAAAAACCGGAAAATAATGCTAATACCCATACGGTGTTCGCGCCGATAACGGCGTGAGTTGAGCCTTTCATTTTTATATTTTATCAAATTTCACATTTTTTATATAGAGAGACATGAAATGTTAATTTCAGAATAATTTATTTAGTAGTAATCAGGAACTCGCAATCAGTAACTGAAAACTTATTCTGATATAATGATCGTTCGTCCGATTACTAGCTATTTGTTACTAGTTACTATTTTAACTATTTGACCTAATATTAGCTAAAATGGTATAAATAATATGCCCAATCTCGGGCAATTTGCACCTACCAAACGAACTCAGAAAGGAGAGTTCGTTAACACACCTAGCCAGAAGGAGGTTTCTTTCGGTTTTGTACGTGTCTTTCACGTGTCGCACATCTCGTGCATCAACTTCAGCCTGCGACGAAGCCCGTTCATGTGGAGGAAACGACATGAGACGACTACACTGGCCGCGATTCGCGGTCTTCCTGATGGTTCTCGCTACCTTCGCGACCATGGCGGCGGCCAACAGCTACGCATGCATCGCGGATGCCACGGCCCCGCAGACCGACGAGCAGTTCAGCGCCATGACACCTCTCTGGTTCAGCGCTGACAACGACGGCACGATCGCCACGACGGCGATCATCGACGTGGAGAACGTGGACGACGCTTACATCGCAGTCGGCGCGACCGCGATTCTGACCACGAAGGCGGCCATCACGACGACCACGCTCTGCGAGAGCGTCGGCGTCGGCATTTCGACGGTGGCGATCGGCGGAACCGACCAGACCTCTTCACCGGCGGGGATGCGTGATGCCGGTGGCATCTACTTCGCCGCCGTCACCAGTGACGGCACCCGCTACGACGCGAAGAAGATGGCCCAGGTGGCCGAGTTCATCAAGACGGCGAACACGAACGGCGTGATCCGCGTGTAGATCCGACATCCTGTCGGGCACGTTGAAGGCCTACGCCTGAATCGTGGCCCGTCCCAGACTGACATGGGACGGGTATTTTTATTTACTGTAACAAAAATATTTCCCGGGCAGAGGCGAATTCATTCGCCTAAGGTTCGAATGAATCTGAACTCGTGTATCTCGGGTGACATCAAATTGCCTGTCCTCGGGTAGAAGCGAATTCATTCGCTTCCGGTTCGAATAAATTCGAACCTACCCGGTAATAATTTAGACGCCACCCGAGATGCCCAAAACATCATCTGAGCTACCCTGAAGCATATTCGGCAAAAATCATCCGGGTTTGATTAATCCAAACCTACCCAGTAATAATCATTTTTTCTCCTCAATCAATCCTATCAATTATAATTGTTGAATCATCATCTTGGTAGTAATTTTGCCATGAGGAGTATCTCCAGTCCTCCGGATTTTTCACTAACCCGTGCTTAACCGGATTGTAGTGAATATAGTTTAGTTTTTGGATTAATTTTCTTTCAGAATAGATATTGAAGTCGTAGAAGTTTTTCTGCCAAACACACCCCGCCGTTTTGAGATATCTGTTAATTTCTCTGGCGCTCCCTCCTTTTATACGCTGAACAACGTAAGATATATTACCTCGGGTAGAAGCGAATTCATTCGCTTCCGGTTCGAATAAATTCGAACCTACCCAGAGTTTCAACAACAGATGAATATGGTTAGGATTAAGGACAAATCCGATTAAATTGAACTTTAACTCATTTCTTAATCGATTAATAACGCTTAATAAAATATCACAGCAGATATTGTCACTAAAATATGGAACACTATTAAGAGTCCTTGTCGTAACAAAATGCACTTGACCCGGGATATTATAGCGCTTCATAAATCACATTTTTCACTGCTTAATTCCAAATTATTCCCATCAGTCTCCATAATAATTGTTCCGCACTGGTCATTTCTAATGATTTTAATATCCCGTTTTTGCAGATTGTTTATTGTTTTAAAATGCGGATGACCAAAACTGTTCCCCTCTCCGGACTGAATCACCGCATAATCAGGATGCACATAATCTAAAAACATTTCACCGGATGAATATTTGCTGCCATGGTGTCCCATTTTCAAGACATCCGATTCAATGAGTAGATCTTTTCCGATCAACTTTTCCTCTACTGAAATCGGCGCATCACCTGTAAACAGAAATTCTCTGCTCTTATACACCAAGCGGGATACAAGCGAGCTCTCGTTAAGGTCTTCTGTTTCTTTACCGGAATAATCTTCAAAAGGATAAAGAATTTGTAATTCCACCTGATCACCTAATTTATATGTTTTGCAACAGGTAGCCACTTCAAGCGGAATTGATTTCTGCTCAATGATACTGAGCCATGCTAAATAGTCAGGCGCATCGTGCTTAACAGTCCCGGAAAAAAGCACCTGATCCACATCGTAGCGTTTGAGTATTTCAACCAGCCCCGATACATGATCAGAATGCGCATGTGTCAGAATCATCATCTCAATATCACGGTCATAAAACGGCAGATACTTCCCAATTTCGTCCACAACGTAATTGCCCGGTCCGCCGTCAATTAATATATCTTGATTATCAGGTGTTCGCACTAGGATAGCGTCACCCTGACCGACATCCAGGAAATATATCTTCAGTTTCGTTTCACTTTTTTGAAAAAAAACAAAAACAAACCCGAACAATATAATACAGGCTAATACTGTGACATATTTGATACTTTTGGGCATTTTGTTAATGAAAAACTGCCAGGACGCCCAATAGCAAACTGATTATGAATAGATAATAATGAATTTAATCGTCACCCTCGCCGTCTAGTTTTGATTTTGACGGTTTAAAATTGAATTCAAAATTGTTCGGTTTTATAAATTTACTCACGATATCTTTTGTATCATTCACCTTTAACTGTTTGAACAGAAAATCAAACTTTTCCTCAATTTCTTTTGCAATACCCTCTTTCACCTCTTCGGGTAAACTCATGATTTCTTTTTTGAATATTCCCAGGGGCTTTTTCCTAGATTTATATATGAACTGATCGTCCGTTTGATCATCCTTCTTTTCATCTGACATATTATCCCAAATCCATTTATACATTTTGTCCCTTAGTTCACTCGGGAAAATTGCACTATCATATATCATGTTCTGAAAATTCGTGGCCAAATGAACTTCCAAACATTCGTTCTCCGGTAAATTATGAAATGCCGAATCAGGCAGCGTGGATGCGCCGTGCTGTACTGTACCGCCTAAATTATAATTTTTGCGTGCAAAGACTGACAGCTCTTTATGCGTAGGAAAATCAACCTTGACCTTGGCAATCGTTCCATCCGGCAACACAACGCCACCATGTGATGTACCTGTTTGAATGCTGATTTTACTGATTCCCTCTGTTCCAGATCCCAATGCTTCATTATATCCATCCATAAACACCCTCAGCTCCTCCGCGGTACTGTTCTTTTTACCCACCTCACCGATCTCACCGCCGATTGAAATATTAATTCCATCCGGTTGAATATCTCTGATGTATTTTGTTAATATCGCGCAAACCTCAAAATTATCGCGTTGCTGTTCAATTACACTTTCTTTATCAAGATTTACCAGCGTTGATGTATCAATATCAATATTCAGAAAACCGGCGGCAACAGAATCATCAATTATGCTTTTTAAAGACTGTATTTCTTTATCCCTGTCGGCAACAAAGTTTTCAAGTTTTGCCTGAAAGTGATCCCCCTGGATAAATACCGGCCCGGAATACTCTTCTTTTATTGCAGCCGCTAAAATTACCCCGACATATTCAACAGGAGTCTGGTGAGAATAACCCATTTCGGATTTCGCAAGCTCAAAGATAAACGGTCCGGTATTATTTTTCTTTGCCACCCGAAAAATAGATTTCGCCAGATAATATGTCAGACTTCTCAAATTTATTGCCGGAACGGTAAACCCGGAACACTTTCCTTCTCCGTATGCTCTGTATAAATCATTGATTGAGCTTAAATAAATTCCCTTCGTCTTTGCTATCTTGAAAATATCAGAAGTAATTTTCTGTTTCTCATCAATGCTGTCGGTCATAACCAGATCTTTAACCAAAATATCTATATCAAACTTTTGATTATCCGGCTGTAATGAATCGCTCATATTTAAATTCTTTATATGTTAATTTAATAAATTCGGTCTATCTTCCCCGTTACTTTTTTGTGTTTTGCTGTGAACTCTTCCCGTACCCGCCCGAAGCAGAAACCCACTTGCTCATACAATGCCACCTGTTCCAGATCAACTGAACGGCGCTGAATTGCTTCGGCAATGTCCATGTAATGAAACACACCGTCTCGGAACCCTGTTACAGTAACATTATGTATACCCGCCAACAGCAGATATGCCGCGCCGGCGCCCGCTTCTATGCCAAAATTAGCATCGTAGGCGGATGTAAAGCCACTGCGCACCAGATGGCTCGGTACGATTGCTCTGACTTCCGGAGTTTCATATATCCCCTTAACATACATTCCCTGTTCTTCCATGAATTGTTTGATTTCCGGGTCATTTTCCAACCGTCGTTCTAATTCCTTAGCCACATATTTACCGGCACCTGTTAGTTTTTTATGACCAAAAGAATCTAAATTGACAGAAGCGTCGTGAATATCCTCACCAGAGGCATCTTTAAAACCTTCCGCTACCACAATAATATACGTTCCCGCATTAATGTCACTTTCTATAATCCGTTTAGTAAATACCTTTTTCATATGCCGGTAGAGCTCGTCAAAATCCACCGGTATCTCCGGAATCAGTATTGCGTCACATTCACCCGCCACGCCTCCGCGAAAAGCATTGTGTCCGGCATAACGGCCGAAAGTTTCTAAAACCATGATCCGGTTATGCGTACGGCCGGTTGTTTCAATGTCGCGGATAAACCCGGCCAGACGCTCAATGGCTGAATCCCCGCCCACGGAATACGACATTAAATCCAAGTCCATGGTTTTTGGTGCATGCACACATTTAATGCCGTGTTTATCCAGATCCAAAATTACACTGCCCGTATCATCACCGCCGCTGATTACCAGGCCGTCAATTTTAAATTTTTCCAAACCCGCCTTGATCCGGTCATATTTTTTCTCATCATCAATTTTAGCAATTTTGACCCTAGAATGCCCGGCTTCTGATCCGGCCAGATTAATGCTGAAAATATCCAGGCGTGAGGGAGTCAGTTCTACCAGTGAATCCATATTTACCAGATTGTATAGACCGGCATAACCGTTGGGTATGGCAAAAGTTTTGACGCCCTTGCGGCCGGCCATCTGCGCCGCACCTTTGATAACTGCATTTAATCCCCCTCCGTCTCCGCCGCCGGTTATGATCCCGATATTTTTCATACGCTTATGTATTTATTGAATCAAGGAATAAATTGCTTAAGAGTTCGCATTTTTCTACATCAAGCATATAATATTTCCTTAAAAAGTCAATTAATATTTTATGTCATTTGAAGGTTGTCAAATCGCTTTATTCTTTTTGTAAAAATAATCATTAAAACAATAATCACTAAATAGCCGGCAACTAACATCACCCAGGAAAATTCAGAAACATTGATTGAAGCAAATGGTAGGTTGGAAAATAATTTTACCACCTGGATGATGTAAGTAAGCATCAACCAGACTACCCACGAAAATATCGTACCAAACGGTAAATAGATCAATGAAAATAATCCGGCTAAAAATCCGACGCCCATTGCAAAAGGTATTATCGGCAGAATCAGGATGTTAACTAAAACTGCAACAACCGATAACCTGCCGAACTGATAGAGGATTAAGGGCAGTGTAAAAATTGTTGCTGATGTTGTTGCAATAAATGATTCCCTTATTTGAAACATATTCGGTAACCATACAAATAATTTTTCCAGTATTGGCGATAAATAGATTAAACCCATTGTGGCCAAAAATGACAACTGAAATCCAGCATCAAATAGCAGTATTTTAGGATTAACCAAGAGCATAATAACAGCGGCAAGAACTAAGACGTTAGTAATGCGCGAAAGACGACCCAACTGTTTGGCGATCAATACGATAATTCCCATTGTTACTGCGCGCACGACCGAAGACTGCGCACCGGTTATTAGCATGAAAAACAGCAAAGTTATAATAATTATCCAAAAAGCCTGCTTCCGGGGAATTGCAATATTTTTACAGAAAGCTAGCAGAAGCACACCGATGATTGTTATGTTGTAACCCGAGATTGCCACAATATGAGTCGTACCGGTCCGGCTGAAGTTTTCCATCAGATCCGTAGGGATTCCTCTCTTCGCGCCCAAAAGCAACCCACCAAGAAACGAGGTTTGAGGTTCCGGCAGCATGCGATTGATGGCCTGCATAAATTTACTTTTTATCACATACATACGGGATAAAATTGATGATCCATTATTTTTAGAAATTACTTTGAGGTAAGGTCGGTAGCAAATGGAATATACGCCGTAACGCGATAAGTATTTATCATAGGCAAAATCTTCTATTTTTTCCGGAGCTTCCAGACTGCATTTTATTTCCAACAGATCACCGTATTGATATTCCGGAAATAATTCTGTGTTGAGCAAAACCTTGCCGGAAAAACCCTCCGGTCTGACTGTCAGCTTCGCCTGCTCCTTACGCATATCGGGTTCTTCAATAATTGTTCCCCTGAATTCCTTTTCAGATCCGTTATAGAATGCAATATGCTTTTCACTAATTACCGGCTGCGATAAATTATAGCGCCAAATTCCAAATACGATTGCAAACAAACAAAGCAATAATAATCGCCACAATTTTTTTTGCCAAACGAAAATCAAAAACACCGTCAGACCGATAAATAAGGTATACATAAAAAATGAATCAAGCTTTATTCCAAATGATGCAATACCAATTCCACAGATGAAACTGATCAGAAAATATAGAAATATTTTAGATTTTCCCATCAAAAAAGTCCCCGTTCAGGCGGTGCCGGTTGCATTTACAAAATAAATGCCCAGACCCTGCCAAGAGGACTCCCAGTCTCAGTATGGATAAAATATAATATTATGTCAACAGTTATTCAACAGTCACCGATTTCGCCAGATTTCTCGGCTTGTCCACATCCCGCCCCAATTTTACGGCCATGTGATAGGCAAATAAATGCAGCGGGACAATGGTCAATAAAGGCAAAAGCAGATCCATTGTCGGTGGAATATAGATTACGTCATCAACCAATTTACTGATTTCTTTATCACCTTCCGTCGCAATTGCGATAATCTTGCCGTCCCGAGCTTTAATTTCCTGAATGTTGCTGATGTTTTTGTCATAATAATCATCTTTCGGCACCACTACCACGCACGGGAATTGATCATCAATCAGCGCGATCGGACCGTGTTTTAATTCCGCCATCGGATAGGCCTCGGCATGGACATAGGAAATCTCTTTCAGTTTCAGAGCCCCTTCCAAGGCGATCGGGTAATTAATCCCTCTACCCAAGAAAAAGAAGTCTTCATATATTGAATATTTTTCAGAGAGTTTCTTAATAAAATCATTCTGCGTGAGAATGCTTTCAATTTTTTCCGGGATGTCAATCAGCTCTTTTACTAACTTTCTGCCGGTGGAAACAGACATGTCACGCAGGCGACCGAATTGCAGAGCTAAAATAGCTAACGCAGTCAGCTGCCCGGAAAAAGCTTTGGTTGATGCCACGCCAATCTCCGGACCGGCATGAATATAAGTTCCTCCGTCTGATTCCCTGGCAATGGTTGAACCTACTGTATTTACGATACCTAATACCCTCGCCCCTCTTCTTTTTGCTTCCTGCATAGCCGCCAGAGTGTCGGCGGTTTCACCCGACTGACTGATGGCAAATACGATCGTCCCTTCATCAATCACCGGGTCACGATAACGGAATTCGGATGCGTATTCTACCTCAACCGGAATATTGGCATATCGCTCAATCATATACTCACCAACCCGTCCGGCATAGTGCGCCGTACCGCAGGCGATGATTACAATCCTTTTAACCGCGCGCATTTCATCTTCTGTCATGTTCAGACCGCCTAGATGGGCTATTCCTTCTTCAGGAATTACTCTGCCGCGCATCGCGTTGTAGACCGCGTCGCCTTCTTCAAAAATCTCCTTCTGCATAAAATGGTCATAGTTCTTTTTTTCGGCATCTTCAATTCCCCAATCTATTTTACTGACTTCATGATTTCTTTCTTCTTTTCCGATAGTAAAAATCCGGTACTTATCGGCGGATATTTCCGCTATTTCCTCGTCATCCAGATACACCACATTTTTTGTATGGCTGATCAGCGGGGTTACATCCGATGCTACGAAATTTTCTCCTTCACCGATCCCGATTACCACCGGACTGCCTTTTCTTGCTGTGATAATCAAATTAGGATGGTCAGAATGCATAACCACGATTCCATATGTTCCTTCAACCTTGGTTAATGCGCTTCTTAACGCTTCGCTTAGATCACCATGATATTCTTCCTCAATCAGATGCGCTAAAACTTCCGAATCGGTTTCAGTAATAAAATTATGCCCCTTTTCAATCAGACGGTTTTTTATTTGCAGATAATTTTCAATAATGCCATTGTGCACAATAGCAATTTTTTCTTTGCAATCGGTATGCGGATGGGCATTAACTGAAGAGGGTTTTCCGTGCGTTGCCCATCTGGTATGCGAGATGCCGACTGTACCTTTCCATTCCTTATCCTTCAGCGCTTCTTCCAACACAGCGATCTTACCTTTTCTCTTTTCCAATTGAATACCGTCATTTTCAAATATAGCAATCCCGGCGGAATCATACCCCCGGTATTCCAATTTTTTCAGCCCGTCCAGTAAAATAGGCTTGGCTGATTTACTCCCAATATAACCTACAATTCCGCACATATTTTTGTTTCCCGGTTATTAATTAAATGGATCTTAATTTTTATTGCCCATTTCTTTTCTCAGGAAAGCTTCAATAAAGCCTTCCAACTCGCCGTTCAGCACCTTTTCCGGTTCTACCGTTTCATATTTTGTCCGATGATCCTTAACCATTTTGTACGGGTGCAAAACATACGATCGGATCTGGTTACCCCATTCCGCGGATAACGACTCACCTTTCAGTTCGTCGGATTTTTCTTTTCGCTCTTTCAGTCTGAGCTGGAATAATTTATTTTTTAATATTTTTAAGGCAAATTCCCTGTTCTGCATCTGGGAACGCTCATTCTGACAAGCGACCGTCAAACCGGTCGGGATGTGGGTAACGCGGACGGCAGAATCGGTGGTATTCACGCTCTGACCGCCGTTGCCTGATGACCGGTAAGTATCAATACGTAATTCATCATCTTTTATTTCTATATCACTGATATCCCCTAAATCCGGAATAACTTCAACCAGCGCAAATGAAGTATGGCGCATTTTCTCCGCATCAAACGGGGAAATCCTGACCAGGCGATGAACGCCCGCTTCCGCTTTTAAATAACCATAAGCCCACAATCCTTTAATCATGATTGTGGCGCTTTTCAGACCCCCTTCTTGGCCTTTACTTTCCTGAATTATTTTTGCCGAAAATTCTTTTCTTTCAGAAAAACGTAAATACATTCTGAGCAGCATCTCTGACCAGTCCTGTGCATCTGTCCCGCCCGAACCAGAATGCAGAGAAAGAATGGCATCCTTACGGTCGTATTCTCCACTCATCAGAGTAAAGAATTCATAATCCTCATATTGTTTGATCAGCGTCTGATATTTCTTTTCTACTTCTTCACGCAAATTAACGTCCTGATCCGCTTCATCAATTTTTGCAATCTCCAACAAATCATTTACCTCCTTGCTCAGATTTTCCCACCTTCGCACTTCTTTCTGGAGCTCATCAGCTCTTCTACTTACTTCCTTTGCGTTATCCGGATCATTCCAAAAACCGGACTGGCTCATTTCCTGTTCCAGAATCTTTATTTCCGTTTTTAATTGTTCCAGGTCAAAGAAACCCCCAAATACCGGAAATCTTTTTCCTTAACTCTTCAATTTGCTCAATCAGTTCACGCATACTATTCTTTTGAATATTCTTCTAATACCGCGTCCAGTGTTATCTCTTTTTTATCACGAAGTATTTTTAGTTTCACTGCATCACCGGGCTGAAATTTTCTGATAACTCTGGCTAAACTGTTTGTCTCATCTATCCGCTCGCCGTTAATTTCCAGAATAATATCATTTTCCTTCACACCCGCTTTGTCAGCCGGACTGCCCGCAATTACCGCCAAATCCTCCGCTGTACTGCCTTTGACAATCAGAGCACCATAATCCACATCCAAACTGTTTTGTTCCTTGAGAGCGGCCGTAACCGGTACGTAGCGAATTCCCAAGACCGGGCGCACTATTTTTCCGTATTGTTGCACACTGGCAACCACAGTTTTCGTTTCATTAACCGGAATGGCAAATCCGATTGACTCACCCTGACTGTCTATGGCGGTATTCATGCCAATCACTTGGCCTTCCAGATTTAAAAGCGGTCCGCCGGAATTCCCCGGGTTGATTGATGCGTCGGTCTGGATTACGCCTTCCAGAGTTTCCGTTCCGCTCTGACCGCTTGCTGTAATCGTACGGTCAATACCGCTGACCACACCGCGTGTGACTGTGTTGCTGTATTCACCAAGTGAGTTACCGATTGCAATTACAGTCTGACCAATTTTGAGTGAATCAGAATCACCTAATGGAGCGGCGGTCAGATCGGTTGCTTCAATATCCAATATTGCAATATCATTCAAGGGATCGGTAGATACTATTGTTGCGTCATAGCGCTTGCCGTCATTGGTGAGTACGGTATATTCGGCATTTTCAATTGATACAACATGTTTATTGGTCACAATCATTCCGTCCGAGGAAATAATAAACCCTGTACCGCTACTTACTTCCTGTTTTCCGCTCGGTGGTGTAGTGTTGGGAACTCCAAACTGGAAAAAATTATTAAATGGATTAACATTCGGGCCGGTCTGATTATATAATTCGCTCAAATCCTGTGTAGCGATGATACTGACTACCGCCGGACTTACTTTTTCCACGACATCTACGGTTGATGAGCTCTCTTCAACTACATAGTTTTTTGTTTCCGGTGATCCTGTTAGATTTGATAATGTGTCATTGTTACTAACAATGCTGCCGCCCAACATACCGAAAAGTATTCCGGCGGAACCACCGACAAAAAAACTTAAAACTACGGCAATAATGATTGTATTCCGATTATTGTTTTTTGAGTTTTCTTTGTTCATTTTTTTTCCCAAATAATAATCTAATGATTAACAATGCTAATGCCAAGGAAATTGGTATAGACAATGGAATGGTAAATATTGCAAAAATGGCTGCTTCTCCACGAAGAAACAAAGTTGAACCGAAAAAAATTATTATAAATAAAAAAGCTGCCAGTATTATTAATAATAATTTTGTCACAATATTCGTACTATTAAGTGTCTCCTTAGAAAATAACTCTTGACGCCAACCTTTTATTCTAAATATCACAGAAAATATAATATATGGAATATAGTAAAAAATCATTACTAAAAATATGGGATGTATTATTGAAAGAATAAATAATATATTGGCTTTTGTGTTACTATAGTAAATATCATCACCACTATAAACACCATCAAATATATCTAGCTTATACTTATAAAAAAAATATAGACCCAAAGTTGGAGCCAAAATCAAACTAAAATATTTCCTAATATCACGTTTTGCTTTTTCATGCATAATCATAAAATACTATTAATTATTACCTGTTTCTTTATTATACGTTGATTTTGCGAATAATCAAATAGTACAAACAGGAGCGATTATGCTCCTGTTTGGTAATACGCGAACTATATTCTAATTATTACATCATTTTCTTACGGATAAACGCCGGTATTTCCAGATCCTCTTCTTCTTTCTTTAATTTAGTGGCTTTCTTGTCCTCTTTCGGCAACTCTCTGACCTGAGGCACTGAACTTACCGGTGCGGCCGGCGCAGCAGGTGTTGCCACGTCATTTGACCTGCCAAAATAGTTAACTTCCTGAGTGCTGGACGGATTATGTTTAAATGCCTTCGGCTTGGAACCTTCACCGAACCCGGTGGCAATTACAGTAACCTTCACTTCATCTTCCAAAGTATCGTCAACTACCGAACCAAAGATAACTTTCGCGTTCGGGTCAGCGGACTCTGTAATAATCTTCGCCGCTTCATTTACTTCATACATACCCAGATCGGAACTGCCGGTAATCGTGAACAAAACTCCTTTAGCACCCTCAATATCCAGTTCTAGTAGCGGACTGTCAATTGCTGCTTTCGCGGCTTCCACTGCTCTGTTTTCACCACTGGCACTGCCGATACCCATCAACGCGGAGCCGGTATTTTCCATAATCGCTTTGACATCCGCAAAGTCTACGTTGATCAGTCCCGGAACAGTAATTAAGTCAGAGATACCCTGCACGCCTTGTCTTAAAACATCGTCTACAATCCCGAATGCATCAAGCAGTGAAGTTTTCTTATCTACTATCTGAAGAATTCTGTCATTAGGAATTGTAATAATGGCATCTACCTTGTCGCTTAAATCTCTAAAACCGGAATCGGCAATAGATTTCCGCTGCGCACCTTCAAATTCAAACGGTTTGGTTACTACTGCCACCGTCAAAGCACCAAGTTCTTTAGCGATATCCGCAATCACCGGAGCAGCGCCTGTTCCGGTACCGCCACCGAGACCACAGGTAATAAAAACCATATCCGCTCCTTTCAGGGTTTCTTTCAGTTCTTCATGATTTTCCTCGGCGGCCTTCTGGCCGAGCTCCGGATCCATGCCGGCACCCAAACCCCGTGTTGTACTTTTACCGATATGTATTTTCTGCGATGCCTGAGAATGGTGCAAGGCTTGAGCGTCCGTATTTATCGCAATAAAATCAATACCCTTAATTTTTGAGGATATCATTCTGTTAATAGCCGAACCTCCGCTGCCACCCACGCCCAGCACTTTGATCTTGGCAAAAGTTTCTATATCAGGCTTGATTTCCATACCTTTTTTCATAAAATGATTATGTAATTTTTACTCCTTAATAATAAAAGGTTGCAGGGAAAAATGCAAGCCTTTTTATACACTAAGTGAACACAAAATTTGGACACCCCTTTTTCTTATTAGGGCATCAAAGATTTAAACCACTTATTCATTTTTCCGGTTACTTCCTTTACTGAAGAAAAGCCGCCTTTAAATGCACGGGTTGATTTGGTTGTTAATTCTGAGCCCCACAGCACCAAACCGATCGCAGTTGTGAATGTCGGGTCATTTATTTTATCAATTGCCGTTACTACTTCTAGGGGGTACCCGATATGACACGGCAGTTTGAATATTGATTTGGCTGTTTCAACAATCCCCGGCAGTTTTGCACCGCCACCGGTCAATACAATCCCGGCCGGCAGTAATCCGCTTCTGCCGATATTCTTCAGCTCCTTCTCAACCATATCAAATATCTCTTCCAGTCGCGCTTCAATTATTTCGGCAACATGTTTCTGCGAAACGCGTTCACTTTCCTGAGGCGAAAATTCGCTTAAATCAATTTCTTCACGCTTGTTTATTTCGTCCGGTAGTGAAGATCCATACTCCAGTTTTACTTTTTCCGCGACATCAATAGATGTCCGAAGTCCAATAGCAATATCATTCGTAATGTGCCCTGAACCGATCGGCAAAACTGCCGTGTGAATCACATCACCTTCTTCCATTACCAACAAGCTGGTAGTAGCACCGCCAATATTTAATACGGCTACGCCCAGATCCTTCTGTCTTTTAGTCAGGATTGATTCAGCTGAGGCTAAAACACCCAACACCAAATCATCAATATCAACACTGGTCCGATAAATGCATTTCGTCAGATTCTTGATTTGAGAAGACTGGCCAAGAATAATTTCCGCATCAACTTCCAGTCTGATGCCGGTCATACCTGTCGGATCCTTTATCCCTTTTTGATTATCTACAGTAAAACTTCTTGGAATAACATGCAGGATTTCATAATTTGGCGGTGTAGAAACTGTTTGAGCAGCTTCAATCGCCCTCTCAACGTCATCTTCCCTTATCTCACCGTCCGCCTTTGCTACTGCGACAATACCATGACTATCCAGTGAAATAATATGTGAGCCGCTGATTGCCACGTATGAATGCTCAATCGGCATTCCGGTCATCCTTTCCGCCTTTTCTAAACAGGAAGAAATACTGGAAACAGCATCTTCAATACTATTAATCACACCTTTACTAATCCCTTCAGAAGGCGCTTCGGCAATGCCAAGAATATGAACTTTACTGTCATTTTCATGTTTTTGTCCGACTACCACCCTAACCATATTAGACCCTACATCAAGGCCTGTTATTATTTCTTGTTGTGACATGTGATTTTACTCCATTTATTATCTGAGCAATTCTTGTGCTCAACACTGGAAAATGTTTCCTCTTTGATTAATATTATACCGAGTATTAGATTTTTCTGCAAATTATTTAAAAAAGTGAGGTATAAAGATATAGATACCGATCATTATCGCGCCCAGTGAAGCCAGTAGTACCACTGCCGCCATGATATCTTTTACTATTTCAACATAGAAATGAACTCGCGGCTTCAGAACATCCACAATCTTTTCAAAGGCCGTATTAATCAATTCCAGAATCAAGACCATGAAAATAACCAACGAGAGCAGAATTCTCTCCCAATTTTGCAGGGGGAACACCATCATTAAAATAATTACAACGATCCCCGCTATAATCTGAAACCGGAAATTCTGTTCATTCTGAAAAGCATACCGCACTCCCTTCATTGCAAATCGGAAACTTTTTACCAATGTTCTAAAATTCATAAATGGCATAGTCTTATCTGTTGTCCAATAAATTCATGATTCTATCCTCCTGCCCCTCCATTAAATTTGCCCTTGCACTCTGTCCGTGCGTATAACCCAGCAGATGCAGAAATCCGTGAACAAATAAAAAACTAAATTCCTTTAAATACGAACTGCCGTTTTCTTTAGCGCGTTTCTTCACTATCGGATCCGTTATTACAATCTCACCGATATATTTTTCTTTTTGCACCGGTGATATGAATGAACTTCTGTAATTATTGGAAACCGTCTCTTCAAAGGACAACACGCTCGGAACACCACTGACACCCCGACAGGATTTATTTAACGCTGCTCCCGTTTTCGCACCGACAATCGCAACGGAGACGCTGACTGAATCGCTTTTTCTTAATGCACGCAAGGCAGTTTTAACAAGCTGAACCACTTGACCTTCCCGCACCGGACTGTTCACTTCTTTATATAGTTCTACTTGCATAAATATTCATGATTCATCAACTGTTCACATTTCCAGTATTTGTATTACTTGTATTCACATTGCTAATATTCGTATTACTAATATTTGCGTTGCTAGTATTTGTATTACTATTAGTAGTACTACTGGGCTGTGTTATTTCAAAACTTTCATACATCATTTCAAAAGTTTTACGGAAACTGGCTTCCGTTCGTGTACCATAATTATAAGTAATAATATATATATTATCATCCGTGGCCAGATACACTGTTTTCGCATCAACGCCGATCACCCCTTCCTTACCATTCCAGGTTTCAAATGACGTAATCGTTTGACTATCTAATTCCGGATACTGGCTTAAATACCACTCTTTTGCAGTATATGATGAAGGATTATTTGCTACTAATACTTCCACAAACTCGGCCAGACTGGATGTAAACAATACTTCTTTATTTGTCTGATCAGTCGCCTGCGCTATCCAACTCAACGGGTACAATACCTTATAATTGAATGTTTTATTGACATACTCACCAATAGTAGCCATTTCGCTGATCTTGCCGACACCATCCGGATTATAACCACCGCCTACTTCAATGCCGTCTGAATATCCGTCGCCATCCGTATCCGGTTTATTTGGCTCAGTGCCAAAAGCATCTTCTTCCGCATCGGTAAGATTGTCACGGTCCGTATCTCTGCTATTAACAATCGTAGTGTTAGTATTTAGTGTGGTTCCTGAGTTAGTATTAAAATTATTATTTAAATTTTGACTACTATTTGTATTTAGATTGGAATTAGAATTCAGACTATTGGTATTTTCATTCAGATTGTTATTTCCATTGCCGTTCTGATTGACCGTATTAGTATTCTGATTTAATACCGTTTGATTCTGATTTTCATCCGCAATATTTGCATTTTTATCACCCATAATCTTCTGGAACATGAAAGCCGCCAAAACACCCAATACCAACATCAATGCAACCGCCCCTATTATAATCATTGGGAGGTTTTTCTTTGACTTGCCCTTGGTCTTAGCTACTCCACTGTGAAATCTGGCGGGAATGGTATGGATTTCACCCACACCTTTCTTTTCATTTTTATTTTGAAATTTTTCTTCTCCTGAATTACCAGTCAAAGGATTTTGATCATTTTCCATATTTATACTTTAGTTTGATTGATTTAGGTTATTTATTTCGTCTTCAATATTCAGTAGCTTTCCCGGTCCGTTCGGATCAAACCCGGCCTTCACCTCTTTGCCGTCTAAATAAGTATCGCTGTCTGTGTCTGGATCAAGCGGATCAGTATTGTATACCTTGACTTCTTCATAATCAAAAAGTTCATCGCTGTCCGTATCCGGCCTCTGAATACTGGTGCCCAGCTGTTTTTCCTCAGAATCCAAGAGTCCGTCACCATCCGTATCTCCGCTTTGGTTTGAGTTGGTGTTGGCATTAGAATTATTGACGTTTACCGCCTGGTTCGTATTGACATTAACATTGGTGTTCAGGTTTGTATTCGTGACATTTGCATTATTAACATTGCCGTTAGTATTTTCCTTGTCACCCATCAAAAAGTAGTACACCAAGCCACCACCAACTACAACTAACAACAAAATCAAGACAATTATCATAATCATTTTCTTGCTGTTTTTTGGCTTCGGCACTTCAGCGCCCGGAATTTCCGCGAGAGGATTGGGTGGAGGGACCATTGTTGGATTCGCTGTCGGACGAGGTGCGGCGGGAGGCATAGCACCTCCGTCCACCGTTGGCATACTGGTCATAAGCGGCGGCGTTTCTGTTGTCGCGTCAGTTTCTTCAAAAATATCCTCCGCAGGATCGCCCATTGGAAAGTTTGATAGTGGTGTTGTTGGATCTGGCATATTTTTTTCTAATAATAATTATTAACTTGGTGGTGACCAATTAGTAATCCAAAAATTATCTGTAGCTTCAGCTGAATAATTAAAACACGGGCAGTCTGAACCAATATATGCCAAACATGCATCCAAACCAAAGTACCTACCCGGCCATGCCGAAGTGTTAAATCCTCCAGTCCCAACATATTCCAGATTTGTAAACAAATACGCGTTTGATGATTCCTTAAGATAAGCATAGGTATGGGAACCGGCCGGGCAATAGAATGTATGCGCGGTATCATTCCAGCAAGTTCCCGCCGGATCATAGGGCGGCACAGCACAATTGACAGTAGGATTATTAAATTCATTAATCGGATCAAGCGGCGGGTTCATTCCTATCTCATTGCCGAATTCCGCCATCCAAGACGGCCATTTGCTGGAAGTTAATCCCGGTAGGAAAGTGCCCGCAGTCAGCTCTGGAAAGTCACCGTTGTAAAATTGATAATTCAACAGAAGGTACCCGATCTCACCTAAATCAGTCACTCGTTTCGTATCCCGAATTATACACTCCTTGTTTGTATCGCCTGGCGCCAAAGCACATATATTCATAAGGCTTGCAGGGGCAGAATTGAAAAACCAATTTTCAACCATTTGATTATAAATATTTACCGTTTGTCCGTTTGCATTATCATTATACGAAACTAGGTAGATATTTGGCCATAGCGTTGTGCCCGCTAGATTTGTTGCGGCTACATAAATAGTCCTACCCGCCCGACAAGCCTGATAACCGTCCACCGTATTGATCGGAACGCACGAGCCGGTATCAGATGGGAACATTTGATTAAACCATGCCGAAGGTGATAAGAAGCTTTGATTTTCCATTACCCTGATTCCTATTACGTCACCGGAAGTATTGGCACTGGTACAGGAAGCAACGTCTGAATCACATGTTGAGAAGAAAACTTCCCTCAATAACTCGTCTACACCGTTTATGGTTGGCGTGTGATTAACATTAATTATTGGATTAGCCATACCGGGCAACCCTCCGTCACGACAATAATATGTAGTGAAATTTTGCGGCTCAACTACCGAAACCCCGCCCGGGTACATGTAATTCGGATTATTGGGCCATGGATTGTCACATGATTCCACTCTGGCATTTACTATCGCTGAGCCAGAACCCGCTGCGCCTAAATCCACATCCGCTCGGATCTGCTCAGTACCGTCCAAACTCAATGTACTTACCATAGTTATCCTACTGTTTGGAATCTCAACATTTAAAACTCCGTTGGTTGACGAATTACTCCAATCGTACGTGGCACCGGTAAACAAATAGTTTCCTGCCGCATCCACCGCTGTAGCAATATATCTATGCTGGTTTCCGTTGATTGCGTTCGTCATATCATCAGCACAATCATTTCTTTTGCAAGTATACATATCTTGAGATGCATTACTTGTTGTCGTTGGCCCAGGCATATACTGTATGTCAACCTTAACATGATCAATATTGCACAATGTGTCGCCAGCTGTGAAATGAGACACGAAGTTATCCCCAATGCCGATTAAATATTGGTTATATACCCGACTGCCGTCAATTGTAATTGTAAATGAATGATTGGCCGCCCAGGGAGTATCTGATGCAAACTCCAGGAATGTATGTCCATCCTCAAAGTAACTCGTGATATTCCCGTCATATGGAACAAGCGGGAAAAGATCATCAACGACCGCAAACTCTCCAGCGTTTATAAACGTAGTGGTATCCATGATCTGGTCAAACTCAACCACAATACCCCGGTTCATACAGACATTGGTTTCGCCGTCATACGGGTTTACGCTAACTACGCTCGGCCGACCGGAACAGCACATCGTACCACCACCCATGTCTCCGCATCCGATATTTGCCGGGTCACCACACTGAATATCAGTGGTGCAACCGCAATACAGGCCTCTGTCATTCGGAGCAGTACCGACACAATCACCCTGATCAGCCATGCATGTCAGTCCATTGTATGTAGTCCCCGGCCGGCAACAGAAACGGCAGTCATCTCCATCCGGTACGACTGGTGGCTCACCTGTACTGCTGATGCATTGATAACCGGCTGGTGGCCAGATAGGACCCAGGGAACAGTCGGGATGTCCCGTAATCTGACACAACGATCCTGGTGTTCCGCTACTGCACATTGCGGGATCCCCGCACTGTCCGGCATAACAACAGCCGGTTGAACATTCACTATTATCAGAACAAGTTACATAAAAATCTACCGGATTACTGCCGTTAACCGTAACGCCATTAGCACCAAGACTGGAGACTGCGTCTGCTGGAATATCTATCCCCTGTACTAAGGTATCGGACCAGTCAGTGGGTACTCCGGACCAGTTTGTTCTTCCGCCGGCATCGTTATAGAAACTTACATTTCCGGACGTGCCAAATCCTTCCCCCACCGCTTCAGTTGCGTCTGTATCACCCTGACTTCCTTCTGCTGGACTAAGATAGCAAAGATTCGGAGTAGAAGGACCACCCAAAGTAAAACCGGCTAAACTGGATGTATTTCCATATTGATTTGTGAGTCTAATCGGTCCGCTGATTGCATCATCGCCAACATCTGCCGTGTCTTCATTTGGCACCTCAACTACGACGGAGTTATTGGTCCAGGTTGAACCCGCAGGTCCGCATATTGCAGGAAAAACAGCATCAACAAATCCTGTTGATCCGGTAAATTCCACATTAGCCGAACCGGTATAGTTACCGAACATGCAACCAGATACAGTCACGAAATTACCAACCGGGGCACTAATAGGATTAATACTCTGAATAATCGGCGAACAATGTGGTGTCGGCGAGGAAATGCAAATACTGCCGGGACAGCTGGAACAATCCACGTCATCTTGGCAAAAAGTGCGGTCAACCGTAAGTTGACGGGCGGCCGGCGGAATAGAGGTACCAGCGGCAGAACTGTTTACTGTAACTGTCCCGTCAACACCAGTAGCCACATAAGTATAATTCGCTTGATTTATTTGAGGACCGGTTGAACCTAGCCGAGCAATTCCTGCAGGCAATGGGGGGTTTGACCAACCTGCATACCAGTTATAGTCAGTATAGGCTAGTATCTGGCAGTTTGGTCCAATTGGAAGATTTGTGAAGCGGGCAGACGGATTTGTTTGATTAATTAAATACCTATCCGCTGATAAATTATATGATTCAATTTGGCACACTGTACTATCAACCTGTGTTTTAAACTTCCATACATAAGGATTAGCCATATTCACGCCGGATGCATTTTGAACACCAGTTGTTATCGTTCCACGATACCAGGTATTAGGAGTTAGATTGGCTGACGGATTAAATAAAAATGTAGTATTGATTGGTGATGTCAATATACCACCAATATGGGGACCTATTATACTGGAACAGGTTGAATCTGAGCATTGTTCAAAATATACATTAGCAGGATTAGTTATAGTACCAACACTCATGGATTCATTAAACCGTGCTGAAAAATTGACATTTAAACAAACTTCCTGATATTCCGGCCATGGTGACGGTGAAGACAATGTGGAAGCATCACAGAAACTATTTATAATCACGTAGGGCGTACCGGGCGGAACATGTAAAACATCAAAATAAATACCGTTACTCTCTTGACCTCCGTTATTCGTCACCGTAACATCGCCATCCATTGCACCCGTTGGAACACTGGTGTTGATACTTGTGTCGTTCCAGCTGGTAGCTACGCTGGAGAGACCGTTATAGTCAATGTGCCCTGCTCCTTGAGTCGCTCCAAATCGTATTCCGTTCGCACTCATATTAGAACCTTCATAGCCGGAGGTCGGATTGATTGACCAGAGGCACGGCCCGTCAGACACCGAAGAACTGTTCACAAAAAATTGCGGTCCGGCAGGGTAAGCGGCAGAGGAAAGCACTCCGTAAGAAGGATTGGCATAGGTGATTTCCGCCTGTACACGCGGTCGATCACCGTCATCATAAACCGCCGGCAAAGTAGTAGTGATATAATTCGCATCGTATCCGCCGATTACTCCGTTGGCAATATCAGTTCCATCATTAAAAATCAAGTTGGTCGGCGTGGCTGGATTCGCTGCTGTACCGGTAAAACACGACCCCTGCACAGTCAGACAGGACTCGCGCGGACCCTGCGAAGGACTTAAGTTTGATACATAAGGAGAACATGTACAGTTAGCAGGATCACTTACGTCAAATTCCCAATGATGGATCAGTGGCTCACCATCCGTATTAATCACCATTGTGGTTGTGATATCAACATCATAATGGGAATTCGCATCCAGTGACGGATCCGGTTCAAATTTAAATACTTTGAAATTATTGGAAACAGGCAGAGCGGCATCCATTACTTTGAAAGTACCTACACCCGCCGTAGTCACCTCAACCGGTGCCGGCCATAAACCCGCCGGATATAGAATCATGCTTCTGACGTCAGTGCCGTTATTTATTTCAATCATTACAGTCTCATAAAACATGGATGTGCCGAAAGTAACATAAAGATCCGTATCAGGACATTCATTGGTGCCGGTCGGATACCAACTCTGAATTCCCGGAACGCTGTCATTCGTCTGGAAATTCCAGACTTCCGGCGCTGCCATCGGATTACCACAGAGATCCTCAACATCATGCACCCTTACCTGGTACCAGGTAAATGCATTTAAAGGATTCAGGAACGGTTGTTCAATATAAACATTAATACCGTTCGGGATTGATTGCGTCAGTAAATTGCCGTTATTGTATTGGCTGACAAAACTGGTACAGGTATCATCTGTACACTCCCAAAGTTCAAAGTTTGCATTCGGACGCGCACCAGCCCCGATAATCGTACTGTCATCAATTGGCTCATTAAAAGTGAGATTAATTACTGGCGCCCGTGAAACATTTCGGTCCGGATACCCGGTATCCGCAGTATTGATCGGATAACTGGACGTAATTTCCGGAGCTACTTCGTCATTCTCCAATCCGACATGAAAATCCCAAATCCAAGGATCCGGTCCCGTACATCCGATAGCTGTACACAATGAGATAATACGCGAGTCATAATCCTGAACCGGCGTACCGACTGTCGGATCCGTCGGATACCATTCCTGATAATCAGTATTAGTGGGGAATAAAGTGTCGTGTCGGTACGTTACCGTATTGCCAGCTGTGACAAAATCGTCTGTACTGACAAATGGATTACTGGTCGCCAAATCCTGTGTTCTTAAGTTATCCGGTGTTTCCGCCGCATCTACAGTTGCCGGATCAATATTTGCATTAAAACGCGCCTTTACCCTGGAACACTGATATACTTCACCGCTCAAGTCTCTTGATACTTCAAAATCCTGTAGTGTCAGACTGGTAGGCAAGCTTGCCCCACAACTAATCGCGC
Source organism: Patescibacteria group bacterium (assembly GCA_041666485.1). Classification (GTDB taxonomy): domain Bacteria; phylum Patescibacteriota; class Patescibacteriia; order UM-FILTER-42-10; family UM-FILTER-42-10; genus JAHJEX01. The sequence continues at coordinate 41,433 of JBAYGW010000011.1, forward strand.
ACATATTTGGCGCACAACATGTTTGACCGGCAGAACAATCAATCGTACCGCAACTAGGCCCCCCGGCTCCGCCGGTCGCATCATCAATTGTTCTCATGACAAAAAACACAATCGCCCAGGACAGAAGGACAATTGCCAGACCGATCAGGCCGTTGATTAAAATTTTCTTCGCTTTGGCAATCTTTTCCTGATTGCCACCCGCGGTCATCCAAATAAACCCGCCGTACATAATAATAACCACCGCCGCCAGTCCCAAAAGACCGAGCGCCCATTGAACAACATTAATGATCACTTGCAAAAGATCAGCTGTCCCTAATCCCAAAGTAGATCCCAACCCCATATCAATAGAAACTGCGCGGGCGATTGAAGGCGCAAAAAAACTGACTACGCCGGTCACTAAAATCCCCAGTAAAGCGCTAGTCAGCATACCTAGTCCAAAAAAACTTTTTTGTTTTGAGTCCTGCCTCCCTTTAATCAACATAGTTGAAAGGTGGTTATTTATTTTTGATTACTATTTTACGAATTTACACAAGAAGCTGGCGAACTTTTTCACTGACAACCTTTCCCTCCGCTTTTCCCTGTACTTTTGCCATCACTTGTCCTATTACTTTTCCCATATCCTTAATAGATTCCGCACCTGTTTCCTGAATAACCTCTTTAATCATTTTTTCCAATTCTGCTTCAGAAAGCGGTTCGGGGAGATATTGCCCGAGCAAAGCGACTTCCGCCGATTCCGCCAGAGACAAATCCTTTCTCCCCCCTTTTTCATAAGCTTCCGCTGATTCTTTCCGTTTTTTAATTTCCCTTGCGACGACAGATAGAACCTCTTCTTCGGTCAGTTCTTTTCTTTTAGCTATTGCTTCATTTTTGATAGCTGAAATAACCATTCTTAGGGTACTTACCTTTTCAGATTCCCTTCCCTTTAGAGCTGCAATGGCATCTTGTTCTAATTTTTCTTTCAGACCCATAAAAATTTGGAAATTAAATTAATAACAAACTAAAAAAGTTTCCGTCTTGGAGAGTTACTTTCTTCCCCCTCTTTTCTTAGACCGGTCATACTCTTCCAGTTTTCCGATTTTTCTCAAGTATTCCTTCTTTGACTTGATGTCTTTACGTCTCAGAGCGTCATCTTTGGTCTTTCTTTTGTTCTTTGCAGGTTCATGAAAACGGCTTTTTTTAGCCCGAATCAAGACCCCGCTCTGTTGGACTTTCTTGGAAAACCTTCTGATCAGACTTTCTGACGTTTCACTATCCTTCTTCTTTACTTCTACCAAATTAATTCACCTCCCTAGGTGTAATTTTTAATAATTAGTTCTTTTTTAATATAACACTCTTGTTTAATATCGTCAAATAAATAAATAGCTCCTATTTTGAAATCAGGAGCTATTTATCTTTAGGTAATAGTTTTCTATCCGATAGCACCCAGCTTCTTCCCACCAATCAAATGCAGATGGATATGGTCAATGATTTGCCCACCCTCATCACCACAATTGAAGACTAATCTGTATCCGGAATTTGAAATATCATACTTTTTTGCCAAAACCCTGGCACGATTAACAAGACTACCCATCAACAAAGCGTCATCTTCCGTTAAATCAGAAATTTTTTCCACGTGTTTCTTCGGTACGATTAAAATATGTACCGGCGCCTGCGGAGCGATATCACGAAAGGCGATAATTTCATCATCTTCAAATACAATATCGGCCGATCCTTCTTTTCTGATAATTGAACAGAATACGCAGTCCATATTTACTCCTCAATTTGATTATTTCTATTTTGGATGATTGCTTTAGTTTTTTCCAGACGGTTTTTCAATTCAACATACACCTTATTATAATCAATCACTTCCTGTGACCCGCCTTCCATGTCTCTTAGCAGGATGGTTTTATCCAGCATTTCTTTTTGTCCCAAGATCAGTGAAAACTTAACTCTGAGCCTAGCCGCCACTGAAAGCTGGTACTTCAATCCTTCCTTGGAAAAATTGCTGGCTGCGCGGATACCTTTAATTCTTAAATCCTCCACTAGCCGCAGGGCTTTCTTTTTTGCACTTTCTCCCAGTTGAGCAACAAAGACATCTGGCGGTTCCGGTTGAGGAATAACGATTTCTTTCTCGCGCATACTGATCACCAGGCGTTCCACTCCTCCGGCAAATCCACAGGCCGGTGTCGGCCTGCCACCAAGCATTTCAGTAAGATCGTCATAACGGCCTCCCCCGCCTAGGGCAGATTGCGAACCGTCATCTTTTTCCGGCCAGATTTCAAAAGTCGTTCTGGTATAATAATCCAAGCCCCTGACTAAAAACGGGTTCAACTGATAAGCAATATCTGCCTCATCCAGATACTCCAGTACTTTTACAAAGTGCTCTTTACATTCTTCGTCCAGGTGATCCACGATGTGCGGTGCATCAGCCAATATCTCTTTACATTCTTTAACCTTGCAGTCCAACACGCGTAACGGATTTTTTACCAATCTTCTTTTACAGTCTTCGCAGAGAAATTTTTTTCTGGAAGATAAATAGTCCGTAAACAGCTGTTCATAATCTTTTCGGCATTTCTTACAGCCGACGCTGTTGATTTGAGTTACCACCGGAATACCAATAGTATTGTAAATACTCTGGCACATTACTATTAACTGCGCGTCAATAATCGGATTATTATCACCGATTGCCTCAAAACCAAACTGGTGAAATTGGCGGTATCTTCCGGCCTGCGGACGGTCGTACCGGAAAAACGGACCCCAATAAAAAAGCCTGACCGGCTGTGGCCTGTCTAACATGCCATGTTCAATATAGGCACGGACGATTCCGGCGGTATTTTCCGGTCGCATAGAAACGTTAGTACCGCTTTTGTCTTCAAAAGAAAACATTTCTTTTTCCACAATATCCGTATTTTCACCCACTGAACGGGTAAACAAACTGGTCTCCTCCAAGATCGGAGTATCAATCATTTCATAGGTATAATCTTCAGCCAGTTGTTCCACAAGCTTCCGGACATAATTCCAATACTTTTGAGATTCCGGCAGAATGTCTTTCATCCCTCTCAGGAGTTGCGGATGCTTTGAACTTCTTTTCTTCGGCTCAGCTGTTTTTTCGTCTGCTTTCACGGGTGGCTTTGTAACTTTACTTTTTGGCATTATAGATTTCGGTTAAATGTTGTAATCGGGTAAATTAAAATGAGTTAATTTATTAAACGGCCATGCTCTGACCCATGCTTTGCCTATAATATACTCTTTGCCAATAGGACCAATAATCCTGGAATCAAGACTGGATCCCCGATTATCGCCCATCACATAGAATTTATCAGCATCAAGTGTAATATCAATGTTCCCGCTAGTATAGACAGTGTCATTCAGATAGCTGCTTTCATCCAAAATCACACCCTCCGGATGTTCTGAATTAGCAATCATCACTGTGCCATTTTTTATTTTTATGGTTTCTCCCGGCAAACCAATTATTCTTTTGATGAAAAATTGGGAAGTGTTTCTAGGATCTTTCAGAACAATAATATCGCCCCGGTCCGGAGTATTCAGACGATAAGTAATCTCATTAATTATCAAATATTCATAGTCATGGAAAGTCGGCTCCATGGAAGCACCCTTAACATAAAATGGCTGAATCAGATAATATCTGATCGGGATGATAATCGCAAGTGATATAACAATAATTTTTGCAACCTCCAAAACAAAAAGCCCCGTCGCTTTCCAAAACGGATCCGGCGTAATGCTTTTCTCGTTCAATTCATTCAAAGCATCATTAATTTCTCTTTCTTCTTTTTTTTCGGTATTTTTTGGCATTTATTTTAAATTTATATTTCCGATATTAGTCTTGCAAATTATTATGTCTATATTTCACTTAAGACACTCAACTCATATTACCTGCTAATGCAGTGGTGCTCGTGTCTGGATTTGAACCAGAGACCTTTCGAATGTGAATCGAACGCTCTAACCAACTGAGCTACACGAGCGCGGCGGACAGATTTGTGGATAGTGCTCCCTGCCTGTCGTCAGACATATAACCAGCTGCCCGCTCGCCATCGTTTGCGCCAAGGCATAAGCGGACGAGAGCTACGAACCCCAGTAAATACGGGCGATAGCACGCAAAGTA
>JBAYGW010000012.1:0-45198 GCA_041666485.1 Patescibacteria group bacterium
ATATCTTCCAATCATTATTTTCGTTGAGTCCCAAGTAAATATTCACGGGCCCGTAGTTCAGCTGGTTAGAATGCCTCGTTTGCAACGAGGAGGTCAGCGGTTCGAATCCGCTCGGGTCCACCAATAAAATACCTATATATCAGAGGTATTTTTTATTTTCAATAAATATTTATAGAAAATATTATATTTTATTAATTATTAATATTATTTTTCACAAATCTTCTGTAATATTTTAAATTATATTATTGAAATACATTTTTTTTACTTGTTAAACGAATTGTGGAAAAACTATTGCGCATTTTTTTGTATTAGTTTATAATAATAATATAGTTTATTCTTTCTGATTTTATATTTTCCATGAGAGGAGGTGATATAATGGCAAAAAAGAAAGTTGCAAAGAAAAAAGTTGCTAAAAAGAAAGTAGCAAAGAGAAAGCCAGCTAAGAAAAAGGTGGCTAAGAAGAAAGTAGCAAAGAAAAAGAAGAAATAAATTTTCTTTGATAAGCAAAAACCCCCCGCAGTGCGGGGGGTTTTTATTCTTTACTAATTTTAAATATCAACTCTGGTTATTTGCGTGAATTCCCCTCCTTGGACAACAATCTCTCGGCCCGGAATTCCAAGTTTAAAATAATTTAAATATAATCCAATCTGCAACGGTGACTTCAGATAGAAATTAAAGGTTGCGGTTTTGCCTGGTTGTACTTCATCTTCATTAAAAGCAATATTACCGGCTGAATTTGACCAGGAAGAATCACGAAAAACGCTTATCTTACCCCCCAAATCAAACACTTGTAGCACCATACTCTTATCCCAGACACCCAATCCGGTGTTTTTAAACTTGATTACAACCGGCACACGCCATTTGTTCAAAACAGCTAGAGGGATTGTATGTGATACTAGTTTAGCAGAATACTGTGAATCAACCCGTGTAATAGAGAATGCTTCTTTCTGAATTATTTCTTCCGGACCCATTACACGATAAATATTTTTAAACATACCCAACTCAAACGGTGCTTTGAGATCAAAAGTAAAAGTTGCCAGCTCGCCGGTTTTAACAATCTCTTCACTGAAATTAATATGCCCGTACTGCCCGGCCCAACTATTATGATAAAGACGGCTCGGTTTATCTCCCAGATCATAAATATTCAAATAGACTTTCCCTTTTTCCCAATCGTTTTTTCCCTGGTTCCTGAATTTAAATATTACAGTCTGCTGGTCGCCGGCAAACATCGCGGGTTTAATCGTATTAGAAGCAAGTTTCGCGGCGTATGAAAATATTCTCCCGCCTAATTGATCATATACATTTTGAGCTTCCGAACGGATTGAGTCCAATTCCTGATATAAATTTGCACCCGGACATAAGGTACAATCCAAATCTTTGTGCCCGACAATATTGGGATAAGTATTATCAAAGAAGAAGCTTTCTCCATTTGGTTCAATGGCAAATTGAGTGGCCTTATTGGCTATCAACCTGGTTATTGCGCTTTTAACCGCGCTATTTAACTCTAAATCTTCATAGTCTCCTAAAACAGAGATACCGACAGTTCCTCTATTGAAGTTTGCTTCATATTCCGCGCCACCGAACCGTGAAATAGCACACGCCTTGTTACGATATACATGCGCTCCGACCACACCGTCACCACCATACCTTCCCTCATAAATATTGCCGTTCTGGTCAATGAGGTAATTGTATCCGATATCTCCCCAACCGAGCACAGTTGCATGCCAGTAATATATTCCCCTGATCGTTCCCTCCGGATCATTACCACCGTCGCTGCCTGCGGTGTGGTGAATGACAAATTTTTCCGGATCCTGATATTCAGTCGGCCAAATTTCATTATTTGCTCCGTCAAAACGCAAATCCTCATCGGCTTCCCATTCTGATCGGGCAATAATATCTAAACTGCCTTCGGCGGAAGCTTTAGAAAAAATCTTGATCGGATTCCAACTACCATACGCCAACTTTTCTGTTTCGCCCAGATAAATCAGTTTTAACTTTTCTAACGCTCCTTGTGTAACTGAATATTGAAACTTAGTGGCACCATTCGCAATAACCGGTTCTCTAGAAAAATACCAATTATTTTTTTCAACTGTTTCGCTGACCGGGTACCATTCACTCCACCCATCAGCGTTAAAATAACGCACCGCGATTTTTGCGGTAATTTCTCCCTGCCACGTGATACCGATCATCTGGAACGGAAATTCTGCATCAATATCTTCTGAAACTGTATTCTCTGCGATGCCTGAATAAACTTTTTCTCCTTGCCGAATTTCTTTTTTGGCAGATGCTTGAACTTGAGAAGATAAAAAAACAATTGCCAATGAAGCAACTGCTCCGATAATAAAACCTCTGGTTGTGCTAGGACCCTTCATATTTGGCACTTTTTGTTTTTGTTTTTGACTTAACTTAACAGATGTATTATAGCGCAAAATCGGACTTTTGTCCACCCCTATATTATATTTTTTCAGCAAATCAAAATATCTTTCTGAATGAAAGATATATAGTATTAAATAATTTTATTTACTCCTCCAAATATTTTTCACTATGATTATTGTTTTCAATAACAACCATCAGTCCGATCAATAACCAAAACATTGCTGCGAGATCATTTTTGAAGTATGGTGTGTCAATCAATCCATGTACTAAAATAACTATCATTGAAGCCAGTAGGGCAACCGCCCATTTTCTGTCCTGTTTGATGATTCTGACTCCTGATTTAAAAAATCTTACAACAATCCATGTAAAAATAATCAGGCCGGCCAACCCCATTTCAATCCATAAAGAAAGAATCAAATGATCCGGGTTGGGAAAATATTCGGTATGCGATGCTTCTTTGTATTGATCATAGACGACCGGGAAACTGGCCAGTCCGGTTCCGGTGATCGGATTGTCTTTGATTATTCTTACCGCCCCCTTCCACATAACCAAATGGACGTCCGTGGAAGTGTCACTTGCATTAAATACATCAATGATATTATTTCTGGTTGCAGGGATAGCAAATACTGATAAAACTGCAACTATTATACCGGCTAAAATAATTTTTTTCCATTTGGAAAATATACTAATAAATAAAATACCGGCAAACACACCCACTAACGCACCCCGTGAAAATGACAGCGCTAACGCAATAATACTGAGTAATATCACGCCCCACAAAAAAGCATTTTTCCAAAAAGCACTTCCACCTGTTGATTCTTTGTTTTTTTCATTACTATTCTTCACCAGCGCCAACCCCAAAAACAGTCCTAATAGTGGTCCGACATACTTGCCCACCGCCGTCGGAAACGGAAAAACCGAAGTTGCCCTTTTGGGGACCTCATAACCGTAACCACCCGGAATTTCCATCCAACCGATGTATTGCCAAATTGCGATCAGCGAAATAAAAGCAAGTGAAATCCCAAAGCTGAAGACAATCATTTTAATCTGTTTACTGGTTTTTATTGAATTAACAAATACTAAGTACAGCAAAACAGGCTCCACAATGTATGCTTTCCACAAACCCAGCGCCTGCCGGGTATCGGGTGATATGATCACAGCAATTGTGCCTGCTAAAAGAAACAGTAAAACCGGCCAGCGCCAGGGAAACCATAAACGCGCAAGCCACCGACCCGATCCTGATTTATCAGATAATGTTTTTATTAACCAAACTGAGAAGACAATTAGTATCATTATCTCCAAAACTGTTGAGGGGAGAAATGCTATTTTAAACCGGATCAAATAGCTGGGTAGCAATAAAGTAATCATGGACAAAGCATAATCTCTTCTGTACCACGAGATGATAAGAAACATGACACAAAATATTACTAACAGTCCATTCATTGCTTTTCTTTAAAAATAATATTCTGTACTGCGACCATCATGCCAATCACAAACCAAACATGCATGATGTATAAAGTAGAAAATGTCTGATACTGCGCAAATATTCCAATTAAGATAGCCAGAAAGCCGATCATAATCGTCCGCAAATACAGATCTTTCGTAATTTTAATTGCTTTGATTGAACGAAAGATTACAGTTGCGAACATTGCCATGAAAGCTAGGAAACCTAATATCCCCACTTCAGCGAGCAGTTCAACCGGTTCATTATTTACAATATTCCATCCATCCACAGGTTCAACATAAGGATGCACTGACGCAAAAGGACCAAATCCGCCGACTCCCACGCCGACCCATGGATGCTGGGAAAAACCATGCATGGCGATTTCCAGCGTTTCTACCCTTTCACTGTATGCCGCACCATAGAATGCATTAACAACATGCCCTTTAAAAACTTCCAGATTAACAGCATCACCTAGCCCTAAAAATTTGACCGCAATGAATCCGATTATTACCGCTGATACTACTAGGCTGGGGGTTTTTCTGGAAGTGAAAATACGCCTGAAATAATAGACGCCCAGAACAGCGAGAATTGTCGCAAAGCCTAAATATCCCCCTCTGGAGACTGTCAGCACCAAATTCAATCCGAGAAATATAATTAATAAAATCAGATAACTGTTGCGGATATTTTTATTTTTACCAAAAAATAAAGCGCATAACAGGCCGAGCGGTATTAAAAGATAATTAGCAAAATACAAAGGTTCCAGCGCAGTTGACTGAATTCTTGGAAATCCTAATACTTCCTTTGTATAAAGATGGCGCAAACCGGTGACCGTCTGGGGAAGACCAATAATATCACCCAGAAACTGAAAAATTCCGAATATGCCGACAATAAACGCACTGATAATCACCAGGGTAACAACTGTCTGCACGTGACTTTTTTTAGTAATCATCTGCGGAATAAGCAGACTGAAAACAATAGTAAAAATTGTAAAAAACAGAACGGCAACTGATCTTTCAATGTTTTCTGCATTGATTAATGATGCAATATTGACCAGTATAAAAAGTGTTAGGGGGAAAATTAATGGATTTTTTTTCAAAAGAAAGCTCTGATGGCGCAGACCGTCAAAAATCCATCCACCGATCGTTATAATGGTCAGTATTTGACTGACTCTAACAGTCATTCCACCCGCTTCTATCGCCCCGATTCGCTCAAAGGGCAGTAAGAAGGTAATTAATAATATCCCTAATACCGGATTGCGGAAAATAAAAATGCTTACCACTACACCGACCAACACACCGAGCACCATGAGCGGATTCGTCCATGCCCCCACCGTACTTACGGCAATACCAATTGGGACTGTAAGCAATAAAAACAGAGCAAACTCCTTAACAGAAAATCCAAATTTTCTCGTTTCATTTATATTCATCTTGATAGGACAATAAACATTTTCTCCAGCTCATCCAGCATCTTTTGCTTGGTAAAATTCTCTTCAACTTTAGCCCGTGCTTTTCTGATGATTTCCATCGTTTCTTCCGGATGATTGTATAAATAAATTATTGCGTTGGCTATTGCTTCCGGATTCTTTGGTTCAACCAAAATCCCCGTCTCTTGATGATTAACAATTTCCGTTACCCCACCTATCTTACTGGCAATTACCGGGCGCAGATTGGCCATCGCATCTATTAATACTATACCAAAAGATTCGCGGATGGCGGATGGCAGTACAAATACGTCAAAGTTTTTTACCCATTCACTAATATGATCCTGAAACCCCACAAATTGAACCCGGTCAGCCATATGCAAACTGTTAGCCAGCCAGCCTAGATTGCGTCGTTCCGTACCATTACCGACAATAATCAGTCTGATTCTGGGAATTATGTCTTTTGCAATATCAACGGCCCTGATTAAATATTCTATCCCTTTCTCCTTCTCTAGCCGGGCAATCGTGCCGATTATATATTCTCCGTGATTAATCCTGGCCTGTATATCATGCATGGTAATTTCCGGCATATCTACACCGTTATAAATTGTCATAATCCTTTTGGGTATCAAATGCAGTTTTCCCATGAATTCTTCCCTGATTGCATTTGATACAACAATAGTCATGGCAAACCGAGAATATAAAGTATAGCAAAAGCGGTAAGGATTCAGGGTTAGCCAGCGGTTTGGTGATACGTGCTCCATCCAAACCACCTTCATACCGAATATTCTGGCCGGCAGAGTAATCAATATTTTCTCTGTAAGCGAAAGGCAGAACACTGTTCTTATCCTGTACCTGATGCGGAAATCCAACAGCAGAATAACTAGCCGGACAAAGAAGATGGGTGCTAAAAGAGGGAATATAATTATGCTCAGTTTTGAAACAGGTTCTTTAGGTGCCCATATTTTTTTACCGTACCAGTCGCGTCTTTTAAATTCCTTCAGTAAAACAGAGCAGGAGCTAACCAGAAAGAAGGAAAAACCTTTATGTCTTAACCCCTCCACCATTGTAATGGTGTGTTTCTCTCCTCCACCAAAAAGGGAAGAAAAGGGGAATTTTAAAATCAGTATATTTTTTGTTGACATATTATTGCTCTGAACGAGTGGAAACTATTTCCTTAATCAGATCTTTGGATATTCCTTTAAGCAAGAAAAGGATGGAACCGTAGGTAATCATGCCGGCAGATATTATAACCAATAGTGAATAACCATCTAATAATTTTAAAACAGCCGCCATACCCGCGCAAGCGATTAATGCTTTGGTAAAAAATTTCATTGAAGGAAATATTTTGGTCTTCCGCCAAACAACGTACATAGTAGCGAGAGTGATCAGTGATTGAGATAATACTGTCATCCAGGCTGCGCCCATGTACGAATAGGTAGGGATCAGCAATAAACAGCCCGAGACGGAAATAACCGCAATCGCCATATAATATTTCAGGATTTCTTTCTGCTTATTCACTACCACTACAGCATTACCAAAAAGATTGCCAATGAAGATTATGCCGGTAGTAACAATTAAGACCTGCAACACCCTTCCGGATTCGGCAAAATCCGGGCCAGCGATCAAATCAATCACAGAATGAGCAATAAATATTGTCCCGACAATCATCGGTAATGCAGTCATGGCTAAAAAATCAAAAGACTTATTCAATACGCGCCTAAATCTCACATAATCCATTTGGGTAAATGCCTGCGTCAAAACTGGAACAGCAAGTCCGGCGAACATAGCTGGGAAAGTAACCAATACTTCAAGTATTTTAAAAGGTGCTCCGTAGATACCTACGTCTGATTGGGATTTAAGCAATGATAAAATCAGAATATCCGCCTTGAAGTAGACTAAATTGAACAGAATCGCCAAGGCAATAGGATATGCTTCTTTAATGATTCCTCTCCACACGGCAAAATCAAAAACCAGCCGGATTTTTACAAACTTTCGGGAATAAATATAGGTAAAAAGAAAATTAGTAAACGAACTTAAGACAACTACCAATAGTACGGTAACCAGTCCCAGATCAAGATAAACTGCAAAATATGTACCGATAAGCAGAACCATCCGTCCGAGGATCTCAGAAATAGTAACTCGGATCATTTTCAGATGTTTTTGAAAGACGCCCTGCAAAACCTGATTCAGTGTGACAAACAAAAAAGAAAGACTGACTAAAGCTACGCCTGTTTTTACTACTGCCGGATATGGGAAAAAAATTACCAGCAAAGGAGCGACACCTAGAAAGAGAACTGCGGAAATCAGGCGGATTGTAAAAATATTACCGACCAGTGAACTCTCGTCAGCACCTGCCTCAGAAATTTTCTTGGTCAAGATAATATATAAACCCATATCTACAATGATTCCAAAAAACTGCAAAAACACCATCACAGTTGTATAATTTCCGTATCCTTCTTTGCCGAGATAGCGGAAAAGCAAAGATGCAACAATCAGCGCAATGATTGTTGATATTGCCTTGCCAAAAATTTGGATAATAGTATTATGGGCGATTTTACGGGTTAATGACATACGATTCTTTTATAGAAAACGGGACCTTAGAGACCCCGCCAGTTACTAATATTTACGCTCCATTTGCATGATATCATTATTCAAATCACATTGACAAATGACCGTTTTTATGATACGCTAAAGATACCAGAAGCAAAGGGTTCTGGCAAAACAAAAACAAAACAGATTCTATGATAATTTTATCCAACAACTGCGAAGTGCTTTAACTTTGGTTTAATGAAGCACTTTTTTTCTTTACCAGAATAAATGAATAAGCAAAAATATCATCTCCAAGAAATATCATGGTTACTGTCAGTAATTGTAATTGTTGTTATTACATCCTTTGCTCTCAGCAAGATCGGCAATTATCTGGAAACAAATCAAATTATTTCCCCCGTTCATGCGTTGACCATCAACAATACATCAGATCATTATAGCGCGGAATTGGTCAGTAAAAGTTATAACATAATTAATATCAATCCAAGTGGGAGAATTACTTTTGAAGCCAAGTTTAAAAATACCGGCACCGAAACGTGGTACAACAATTCAGATCATTTCATTGCTTTAAATGTCACCAATCCCCCCGGAAGAAATAGTAATTTCCGGGATATTTTTTGGCCGGCATCTTATCGCCCAGGAATTATGAAGACCCCAATTGTTAAACCGGGAGAAACGGGGTTGTTCCGTTTCGCGTTGACCGCACCCAAAGAAGACGGGGTTTACGCAGAAAAATTTGGACTAGTGGCTGAAAATTTGACCTGGATTAATGGTGGGGACTTAGAGATAGTCATGCGCGTCGGCAATCCCCGCCCACTTTTTTCAGCAAAAAATATTAAACAATCAAATAAGGAAATAAATATTGAACCGGGTAAAGGCATAACAGCATGGGTGGAGTTTGAAAATACCGGCTCGCAGATATGGTATTCCAATAGTGATCATTTTATTGCTCTAAACGTCACCGATCCCGCCGGGAGAACCAGTGTATTCCGCCATGCTTTTTGGCCGGCTAATTACCGTCCGACTGTCATGAAAGGAATACCTGTTGCTTACGGAGAAAAAGTACGGCTTACTTTTGCCCTGCAGGCACCAAATACTGTGGGTAATTACACGGAGAATTTCGGGTTGGTTGCAGAAAATTTGACCTGGATTGAAGGAGGCACCGTAAGTTTTAAAATTAATGTTGCGTACAAACCGGAGCCGGTTGAAGAGACGGCGGGTGAACCGGATATCAGAGTTGGTTTATTTTCTACAACCAATGAAATTGACTTATCAGCCAGTGGGGACTATGAAATTAGAGATACCAATAATAAACTAATCGGCACATATACTAAAGACAATCCGAGTTCTATTGAATATATAAATGATGATTATATTCTGATCGCCAAAAATAAAACTACTGTTTCTGAATTACCGCTCAGGGCAATTCCAAAAAATTCCAGAACAACTTTAGAAATCACCAACTATGAACATCGCCCGGAATGGAATTTATCACTGAACGACAACCGTTTCCGAGGGATTATTGAGGTCTACTATGCTGAAGCTACTGATAAGTTATGGGTGATTAATGAATTACCTTTAGAATCTTATTTAAGAGGTATCGCTGAAGCGGGCAATGAAAATGACGCAGACTACCTAAAAGCATTATTAACTGCCGCCCGCACCTATGCCATGTATCATTACCAAACCGGCACCAAACACGCGGATGAAAATTTTACGATTGATGCCGTAAACGACCAGGTTTATCGGGGTTACGGATTGGAAACCCGCTCACCGAATATTACCCAGGCGGTCATTGATACGGAAGGAATGATGGTGACTTATGCAGATGAAGTTGTGGTAACACCCTATTTCTCCCAAACGGACGGCAGAACCAGATCGTGGGAAGAAGTATGGTCCGGCGGACCTTATCCTTGGCTTGTTTCTGTGGATGATCCGGGATGCGACGGAATGGAATTACTGGGGCACGGGGTCGGTTTGAGCGCTTACGGCGCAAGATCCATGGCGGAAGATGGGGACAGTTATGAAACAATCCTTAAACATTACTACACGGGCATAGAACTGATTAAACAATACTAATGTAACAAAAAACATCCCAAGATTATGGGATGTTTTTATTTACTTTTAAGCTAATGTTGGCTATGATGCTAATAGGTGTGTAAGTATTTGTGTTAGGCGAAATTATGAAAGATGATCTAGGCGATTTTAATGTCTTAATATAATATTTGGCATGGAAAAACAAAGAGCAGCTGGCTGTTTTATAGAATACGGCAATAAATTCTTAATACTTTATAGACCACAGACTCAACATCAAAACAATGAGTGGGGTCTTGTCGGTGGTAAAGTTAATTCAGGTGAATCAGCTAAACAAGCCTTGATTAGAAAAATAGGGGAGGAAATTGGCTTTGATGCTTCCAATGAGAACATAAAATTTCTTGGTAATTTCATTTTGCAATATCCAAATGGCGATTGGGATTTCTTTGCGTATAGAATAAAATTGAAACGGCCAATTACTCTTAAATTAGATACAATAGGAAGCTTAGATTATAAATGGGTTACTCCAGAAGAATGTTTTTCCATGCCAAATCTTATGCAAGGACTTTATGTTTTATTAAAAGAGATTGGATATATTAAGTACGGTGATCATTTATAACATCACCCCTGCCCCACCAAAACGAACTTGGCTCGTTGAGGCGGGCAACACCGGATTGCCGATTCGTGAATTAAAATTAATATATGAATAAATGGTTTCAAATAAAAAACTAAAGGGTTCATTCGGTGCAATATCAAAGAATTATGACAGATATCGGCCAGATTATCCTAAAAAATTAATTACTGACATAATTCTGTATACCAAAATCAAAAAATCATCAAATATTTTAGAAATTGGTTCTGGTTCCGGTCAGGCCTCACAATATTTCTTACGTAAAGATTTTAATTTAATAATGCTTGATATTAGTAGAGAACTGATTACAATTGCTAAGAAAAAATTTAAAAACTATAAAAATGCTAAATATATTATTAATTCATTTGAAAAAGCAAAACTACCTTCCGATAATTACGACTTGATCTTTTCTGCTCAGGCATTTCATTGGATTAACCCAAATTTAGGTTTTAAAAAAGCCCATAAATTACTTAAAGAGAATGGTGCTTTGGCGGTTTTCTGGAATCTGGTCAATAAGGATGAATCAAAAATGTTACAACAAATTGAAAAATTATATAAAAAATATTGTCCTGATTTTAAGCCGGATAAAACTGATAAAACTATTAAGATTTTCAGGAACAACCCGGCCTTTAAAAAAGTAATCCTAAGACAATACCCGCGCACTATTTTATTCACGAAATTTCATTACCTTAAATTAATTCAAACATTTTCATGGATAGCATCTTTAACGGCGAAGCAAAAATTAAAATTGCTAAAAGAAATCAATAAAGAATTATCAAAATATAAAGAACCCCTGCATATACCATGTAAAACATTGTTGTGCATGGGTAAAAAGAAATAATTTTAGCCGCAATTGCGCAATCGCGGCTTCTTGTTTTATCTTTATTTAATCAGCATCGCATCCCCAAAACTATAAAAACGATAGTTTTTTTTCTTAGCTATTTCATATGCATGCAGGATATTTTTCCTCCCGGCAAAAGCGGATACTAACATTAATAGCGTTGATTCCGGCAAATGGAAATTGGTGATCATGGCATCCACAAATTTGAATTTGAAGCCGGGATAAATAAAGATATTAACCCACCCTTTATAAGATTGCTTCGGAGAGTTTTTTTCATTCTTCAATCCTGCCATAACTGTTTCCAGAACACGGACACTGGTTGTGCCGACGGCAATAATCCGGCGCCCTTCCTTTTTAGCCTGCCATATTTTTTTTAGTGTCTCTTTCGGCACTTCCACAAACTCCGGGTGCATCTTATGCTTGGTGATATCGGACACCTTTACCGGTTGGAACGTACCCAGACCTACATGCAGAGTAACTTCCTGAAATTCCACACCCTTTTTTTTCAATTTTCTGATTAATTCCTTAGTAAAATGAAAACCGGCCGTCGGCGCGGCGACCGAACCTTCTTTCTTTGCGTACACCGTCTGGTACTTTTTCAGATCAGATTTCTGCTTGATGTACGGCGGAACCGGCGCTTCGCCGATTTTTTTATATATCTTTTCAAATTCTTCGCCTTTTTTATTGAAACTGGCCACCCATGTTCCTCCGTCTTTTCTTTCAATCAGTTTTGCTTTTAAATTTTTCGGAAATAAAACAATCAAATTTTCTTTCTGCCCCTTGCCGCCGACCAGCACCTCCCATTGTCCCTTGCTAACCCTGTTCAGTAAAAATATTTCCATCTTTCCGCCCGTTTTCTTCTCCCCGAGCAGTCTCGCCGGAATTACTTTAGAGTTATTCATAACCACGATATCACCCTTGTCTAAAAAATTTATAATATCAAAAAAATGCTTATGTTGTATTGAACCGGCATTTTTATCCAAAACTAAAAGCCTTGAGTGGTCTCGGGGGTTTATAGGCTTTTGCGCGATATGTTTTTTCGGGAGATGATAACTAAAATGTCTGAGATACATTACTTTCATTTGACGAATCTTCGCTGGGCATTTGACTGATCGGATTGCTAGAGTTAACTTTTTTTTCCTGTTTTATATGCAGCTCGGTTATCCTTGTAGCCACTTCCTGCGGGTGGGGAATCTGCTCAAAAATAAACCTTTTTTCTTCGGCAGCTGTCTGAATATGGACATCCCCGAATTTTAATATTGTCGCCAGTTTTCCTTTTACTTCGCTGGTGACATCCTGAATCATATCAATATTTAATTCGGATACCGTTCTGGAAAAAAGCGCCTTCTGTTCAATATTAATAATCCTCTGATTGGTTACTACCCAGACATCCAGATAGTATTCCACCCAATGATGGAAGAAAAACAACCAGATAAAAAGATAATAGGCGCTGGCGCTGAAAAAAACGGCAACTGAAATAGGCGAACCTTTTTCCCAAACAAATTCGGTGAATTGAGTGAAAATAATAAATACAATAACCGGTAATACCACTTCCAAAATTAGAACCAGAAAATACTTAACAATCGCGTGCCAATGTCTTCTCAATAACAAGATTATTTCTTCATCCGGCCTTTTATTTGGAAAATATTTAAACTGATCCATATTTAGTAAAAAGAAAAATTAAACTGCGTGTCGGAGAATAATGTAATTGTTTCTGACCAATCAATGTCAATGGTATAGATAATGGTTGATAATAGAATCCCTATAGTCACCAGAAAATATAGAAATACCATAAATTTGGTAGAAGAATCCCAATAACCAAAACGGAAAATATGATAGAACAGAAAAGCGCTGAAAAAAACGTAAATCAGAAAGACAACTGCATAAATAATTAAAAATACATAAAGCGGAAATGTCATACTACTCAGATGAGTTTATTTTGGTAATCACTCGGCAGATCAATACCCAGATGCTTATAAGCCTGCTCGGTTACAACCCTGCCTCTGGCTGTCCGGGCGATAAATCCCATTTGCAATAGGAAAGGCTCATAAATTTCTTCAATTGTCTCTTTCTCTTCACTGGTTGCCGCGGCAATTGTATTGATCCCTACCGGCCCACCGTTAAATTTATTGATTAATGTTTCCAGTATTCTCCGATCAACAATATCAAGACCAAGCGGATCAATCTCCAGGCGTTTCAGGGCGTCTTTAGCAATCTCCGTATCAATTTTATCTCTGGACTCTACCTGTGCGAAGTCCCTTACCCGCTTGAGAATCCGGTTGGCAATCCGTGGGATACGTCTGGATCTTTTTGCTATTTCTTCCAGCGCGCCGGGCAGGACATCAATCCCCAGGATTTTAGCCGACCGCCTCAGTATTTCTTCCATATGCTTATCAGTATATTCGTCCAGACGGTATGTGATGCCAAAACGGTCACGAAGCGGGGCTGACAACAAGCTAGCCCTCGTAGTAGTCCCGATAATTGTAAACCGCGGCAGTTCCAGACGGAGTGTCCGTGCCGCCGGACCTTTCCCAACCACAATATCCAGTGAGTATTCTTCCATGGCCGGATAAAGCGTTTCCTCCACTACCCGCGGTAGTCGGTGAATCTCATCAATAAACAAAATATCCCCGTCATTCAAATTGGTAAGAATCGCGCCCAAATCCCCCGCCCGCTCAATGGCCGGTCCGGAAGTAACGCGGATGTTCACACCCATCTCATTGGCAATGATGTGGGCCAGAGTCGTCTTGCCAATCCCCGGAGGGCCATACACCAAAGTATGCTCAATCGCCTCTTTGCGTTGCTGAGCGGCCTGCATAAAAATCTGGAGATTTTTTTTGATTTTTTCCTGACCGACAAACTCGCTTAGAGCGCGTGGCCGTAATGTCAGATCCAATGTTTTATCTTCCGGTTTTTCCTTGGCTGTAATGATTTTTTCCGCTTCCATGTTTCCTGTTTTAAGTAAAGTTACATCAAAATCTTATCACTTCCTACCCCCCTTGACAAGTTACATCTGATATGATATCCTTCGCTGTTGCCTTAAAAAAGGTGACAAATCTTCACCTTTTCAGATAGTATCTTTTAATCTGCGCTCACGACAAGCATGGGAACTCATCTTTAGGTTTTTTCTGGGTTTACCTAGAACTTTCCTCTGATGAATTCTCTTGAGCGCAGTTTAATGGATACTATCAAAAACCCCGCAATCCGCGGGGTTTTATTATTTATTCTTAGAAAAATCTATTGTATCACGGAAAACCCATATTTCCTGAAAGTTTCTCAGCGGAATGATTTGGCTTTTTATGATATCATGCGGTTTGTCTTTTATTGAATCCAACTGCTTCGGGGAAAGTATCCTTTCAACGTAGTCATCACCCCTCTTTTCCAGCACACCAAAACCTGTCCAAAATTTTGTTACTGAAGAACTGGTACAGCCGATAGCAATTGAGCCGCTTGGAATCGGTGTTGCGGTTAAATCAATCTTACCTAAACCTCTGATCACCTGACCAATCTTTGAGAGCCGGCAGTAACCATCATGGACAATCGGCCCACGTCTTACCTTCTCTTCCTTTTCCTGCGTAGAAAGATTTTCCCAATTTTCTGCGCCTCGCCATTGGATATTAAGAATCGAGGATGCCGTTTTTTTATCCTTTCTTTCCATGGTCCATGTTTCTTCGTATTCCCGTTCGACTGCCGAAATCATTTGATCAAGCTCTTTCAGGTATTCTTCATTATCAGGATACAGTATTTCAAATGATTTTAATTCAACCGTTATATTTTTTGGAAGATTGGGTCGCACAACATCCAATAATTGATTAAACGATTCACGATATTTCAGGCAGTCTTTTTCCGGAATATTACTCTGGAGCTTCATCACTGACGGATGGGCAGCCCAGAAAATTATTTTTACCCCGGGATTATACACAGCGGCAATAGACGAAGCATAATTAATCAAATAAATAACTGAAAACAGTTCTGCCCAGTCCACATACGGCGAGGTGCTGATTCTCCATAACTTGTACCCGCCGAAGAACCAGGTCAGTTCCAGTGGTTCATTTTTTAAGACAGCATATTCTATTGATTTTTTCATCTCTTCAATGTAATTACCAATGATTTTCCACTTTCTGAAATTTTTTGAGGTAAGCATGCGATAGATATATTCTTCCATCCCGCGCGATTCAAAAAACTCGCGATCAACGGCCCTTATCTCCGTTTGAACGCAAGTCTTAATCTTTTCTTCCAGATATTTATTTGATTCCATCACTATTCAGCTTTAGGCACTTCCTGAATTTTTTCTACCCCCAACAGACAAACCTCCTGCCACGGTTTATATTTGCTGGTAAAATTCTGCTCCTTTACTTCTCCACCGGCATAAGTGACTTTATAATCAAACGACGCGGTTACGCCGGTATGGGCTTTTTCTGTACATTTTTTTACACCCGGGGCGAGGTCAGTTGTCTCAACTATTTTTGTTTCCGGTGGGCTTACATAATTGGAAAGCACGGGGGTGGTTTGTTCCGCTGTTCTACCGTCCTCTGTGCCCCACATTTCAAAAGTCATAATATTCCCCTCAATCTTTGTTTGGATCAGAATGTAATGTCCTGTATCATTGATAAATTTGAAGTCAGGTGCCGGATCATAAATTGTCGCATCTGTCCCGATCGGATAATAATAAGAAACAGAATAAGAGTGGTTTTGCCGGTTGGTAATCGGTAACCCGGTATTTAATGCTGTTCTGAACATGGTTGTACCGAATTGGCATGCCCCGCCGCCCAATTCCGGTACTGTCCGGTTTCCTTTGATTACTAACTCCGGCAACCAACCTTCAGACGCTTCAAAACTGCCTAAAGCATTCAGCAAAGAAAATTCCTCATCCGGCTCAATTAATATTCCGTTCAATTTTTGCGCACCAAGTTGGATATTTGATCTTCGGTTGGCCGGACTGCCGGTAAAATCCGATGTCCCCTGTCCAATCAGTTCCTTGATCCCTAAATCATTGACATTGCCGACTGATATTTCCGGCTCTTCCGTTTTAACAACTAATGTTGTTTCACTTCCGCCATTCTTGATGATATCTTCGGTAATTTTCTGGACTGTTTTTTCCGTATCAATAACAACCCCTGACTGACTGCCTTGGAACTCCACAACTTTCCCCGCTTCCATTTTAAATTTCCCTTCCTGTACCGGAACATCCACCTCTTCCCGCAATGTATCAAGATATTTTCCGACTTGTACCTGGTCCAATCCGATTACAATACCTAACTGACCGTTGGGCAGGAGGCTCAACCAATTGCGGAATTCTTCATTGGTAATCTCCCAGCTTTTTCCATCATAGTTTATCTTAAACGGCGCATACTGAGCTATTTTTTCCACTGCAGGTAAATAAACAGTTGCCTGTGTTTGAGTTATTTCTATCGGATCATTGACCAGTTCCATGTTAATCGTAACTTTCTGAAGGGCCTCAATATTTTTTATCAATTCTTCAGTAATCACAGTATAGTCAAATACTTCCCCCGGCTGTTCTTTGGCGACAGAGAATGTTAAATCATCATTCACCACCAGTGACGCATTAACGTGTGGGGCTTCAAATTGCGAGAATTTCTCTTTTAGCATAAGATCCACGGTTTCCGTATCCAAATAATAATCAACCGGAATGTTTCTGCCGAATAACAGCGCGGAAAGCCGTTCTATTAATTTATTCAAATATGTACCGTTTCTACCGACCAGGAATGCTTCTTCAGTCATTGCGTTGGCATCAAAAGAAAAAACATCATAAACAATCCCGCTTTCAACACTGGTCATGCTTGATTCTAAAACTAGCCGCGTATCATTATAAGTAAAAATCAACCCATCATCATTTATATCAATTATCGCCTGCTCAATACGGTCTAGTGCCTCAATATAAGATAAGCCCTTTAAATCTTGGTTGCCAATTTTAACTCCCGGTAAAATTTTTTGTTGATATTGATTTGAATATACCGTCAGAACTCCAACTAATAAAATAACCGCACACACCAAAATGGTAAATATTGCGGGTAAATTACTTTTTTTCTTGGATTTTTTTACAGTCTCTTTACTATCAACTGCACTTTTCTTTTTGCTTTTACTTTTTGGCATAAGGTGGTCAATCCGATAATATCCAGATCAGCAACATAAACTGACACAATTTTGCCAGCGACTAAAAATCAATTGCCAATCTATTTTTTCTCTTTAACTTTAATGCTTGTGGATTTTGTCTTTATGGCTCTGGGTAATACAACAGTCAGGATTCCATTTTCCAAGACTGCGTCAACTTTATCTTCTTTAACTTCCACCGGGAGAATAATTGACCGGGAAAATCCGCCCCAATAACACTCCTGATAAAAATAATCCTCTTTTGCCACTTCTTCCTGTTTCTGTCGTAAACCACGAATTGTCACCATATCATTATTGATTGAGATATCAATATCCTCAGATTTCACTCCGGCGATGGTTGATTTGATCACAATACTGTCTTCAGTCTGGTAGACATCAACCGAGAGCTGACCGTCATAATTTTCTTCCAACCAACCGCCGTGATCAACTTCCTGAGAGGTAATAGCAGAAGCATCTTGTTGCTCCTTAACAGCTTCCGCCCAAAATTCCTCTTCAGCAATATCATTTGTCATAATCCTATCTGTTGATTTTGATTTTAGTTTTGCCATTAACAATAGCCTCCTGTTTATGTTTATTTATGACTTTATTATAAAATATAATGGCGGGATTGACAAATGTCAGACTTTGCGCTAATCTCCAATGTTCCAATCCTGGAACACAGCCCGAAACTACATCCTTAAGGGGGGGGTGTAAACCATGCCACACAAGCAACTCTTCAAGATCTGCTTGAAATGCAACAAACCGGTGCAGGCGGAGAAAATGACCTGCCCGGAATGCCAGGCGGATCTGTATGATCACTTGCCGTTGTACCGGCAGTGCTCCACGTGTAGGGCTTTGATCCCTCGGGACCAGGAGGGCTGCGAAGCATGCTCGGTGACCACCGAGTGATCTCGGACAACGGCGGTGAAGAATGAATTTTTAGACTGCTTCTTCCCGCCTTTTTTTATTACCCATACCATTGACATTATCAATACTCCGTGCTAGCATGGGGGCGCCGAAAACCCACCAGTTCTATTACCCCACGATCCGGGAGGTCGGTCATGAGTACGCAATCAAAACCTGCGCTCAGCGAGACTCGCGAAGCTCCCCGGCACATCGGGGAATGGATCACGTGTCCTTGCGGTGCGGTTATCAACGCACCCAAACGGTGCCCGCACTGTGGGCGCAAGCACAAGCTCAATGATGAGCAACCCGCCATCCGGCGGACTCCGCTCCGGGGAGTAAACTGAACAGCTTAGTTTCTCCCTTTTTTTATAATGATTTTTCCGCGCGGGCAAAACCATTGACGAATAATATATTTTCCGATAGGAT
Source organism: Patescibacteria group bacterium (assembly GCA_041666485.1). Lineage (GTDB taxonomy): Bacteria > Patescibacteriota > Patescibacteriia > UM-FILTER-42-10 > UM-FILTER-42-10 > JAHJEX01. The sequence goes on from JBAYGW010000012.1 coordinate 18,740, forward strand.
ACGTTAAGTATGCTTATGCCGCCTTCGTCCGCCTGCTTCGAGTGCGAAGCAATCGGGCAGGTCTAGTGGGTCTCGCACAAGCGAGACGGGTGGCAGCGAGACAACCTTGAGCGTAGGCGAAAGGGGAAGTCGAGCGCCGTTGAATGCGACCATGGGAGCATTCAGCGCCACCCTGGACTAGGACATTAGGTTTTTCCGCCAGAGGCGGACCCGCCTTGGGCGGGCATCCTGAAGCATTATGTTTATTTAAAATCAATAATAGCAATCATGCCGCCTTCGTCTAGTGGTTAGGACATTAGGTTTTCATCCTGAAAACAGGGGTTCAATTCCCCTAGGCGGTACCAACAGTAATTTATCGGCAAGTTATATTACTCCTTAAAGAAATTTAATATAATAGTGAGGAATTGAAGGGTTGAAGCGAGACAATCCTGAGTGTAACGAAGGTGAAGTCGAGCGATCGGTGAGGCACCGCTGGTGCATCGCCGCAACCCAGGACACAATTCCCCTAAGCGGTACCAAATAATATCTCTCGACAGAGAGATTTTTGTTTAAAAAAAACTCCCCACACAGCATGTCCTGTGAAAGACACGCTGTGTGGGGAAAAACTTGTCCGGTAAAGACCGGAATCAAGGGAATCAGATACTAGTCTCTGAAATTCCCAAAGATCTACTACTCACAGCCTACGAGCCATGCCCAGTGCTCGGAGCAAAAGCCATCGCGGTCCAGGTCGTAATACCACCCGGAAGTATCGCAATGAAGAACTGGGTAGTAGCGCACACCGCGGTGCTCCCAGTAAGGGTTAGCAATGGAGATCCCCGGCCTTTCGCCCTGTATGGGATAGGCGAGGCGGAAAGCCTCCAGCCACTGGGGTTCGGGCACGTACATACCCTGTCTGACCACTTCCCGACGGATTCCGTCCACATCCGGCCGATAGCCGACCTTGATGAGCTTGAACCGGCGAGTCTGCCGGCCCTCCTTCTTCGGTTTCGGCCCCTTGTACTTGTACGTCGCGCAGGGATGGAAATTGGAACGGGGTCTGTTGAGTAGCGGGACCATCCTCTTGTGTTCGGAATTGTCACCCATGATCGTCAACTCGAACTCGACGCCGAGCTCAGGAGGTTGGATGAACACAGGACGATCGGAAGGATTTGGAGCATAGCCGTAGATCTCGCCAGGAGGATCAGCTCCCACGCTGCCGGCGTTCTTCGGCGCGAACACGTTGCGCAGAATGCGCGCGAACACTTCCCGAACAGTGGGGATTGTTCCATAACTCTTCATGACCGTTCTCCTTCTACTATCGGTGGATGGTCTCATTACTTCACGCCGTATGCGTAGAGTAATGAAGATAACCCGCTATGAGCTACAGCGTTCTGAGAACGTGACAAAGCACTCGCAAAACACTGCAACCCAAACTCAATTATTAAGGTACAATGAAACATCAGATACTAGCATATTGGATTGGAATTGTCAAGAGTTCTTTACTTGATTTTGATCCCAACAGGATAAGCAAAAAGTAATTTCCGGTCGAGAATTTTTATTTATGAGTATTAAACAAAATAGCACCAATTCAATGTTTTTGTTACAATGCATCTATGATTATTTTAGGAATAGAAACTTCGTGTGACGAGACCGCAGCCTCAATCGTTGAATATAAAGGCGGTGTATTTAGCGTACACTCAAATATCATCTCTTCTCAAATAGAGATTCATGCTAAAACCGGCGGGGTGGTGCCGGAAGTTGCCGCCCGGGAACATATCAAAAATATTTTACCCGTCGTCAACCAGGCTCTAGTGAAAGCAAAGGTTACAGCTAAAAATATAGATGCCATAGCGGTTACGACCGGACCCGGGTTGATCACATCTCTGATAGTGGGAATTGAAACGGCAAAAACATTGTCACATGTCTGGCATAAGCCGATTATTTCCATTAACCATATTGAAGCTCATCTGTACGCCAATTTTGCTACCAATAAAAAAGTGGTCTTCCCTTTACTGGCATTAATCGTTTCCGGCGGACACACCGAACTAATTCTGATGAAAAAACACAGGCACTATAAACTGGTCGGTAAAACTAGAGATGATGCTGCCGGAGAGGCATTTGATAAAGTGGCAAAGATTCTGAAACTGGGATATCCGGGCGGACCGGTTATTGCCAAACTGGCAATGAAGGGAAATGAGACGGCATTTAACCTGCCGAGGCCGATGATTAATGAGAAGAACCATGATTTCAGTTTTTCGGGACTGAAAACTGCCGTTCTTTATGAATCCCTATCAAAAAAACATAATTTCAGAAACAAGAAAAAGGTTGCTGATATGTCCGCTTCATTTGAAAAAGCAGCTGTTGACGTTTTGATTAAAAAAACCGCCCACGCTGCTAAGCAATATAATGTAAAATCAGTATTGTTAGCCGGCGGAGTGGCGGCAAACAAAAGATTGAGGGCTGATCTGAAAAATGAGTTAAAAAATGAAATTCCTAAAGCAAAATTTTTACTGCCTGACCTGAACTACTGCACTGATAACGCCGCCATGATTGCCGTAGCCGGATGCTTCCATGCCAGAAAAAAAGAATTTACACCGATTAATAAAATAAAAGTAGATCCAAACTGGGAATTATCTTAATAAACTATTATAGAACTGATGGAAAAGAACGAAATAAAAAATAAAATACAAGGCATGCTGGAGAATATTTCCGCCGAAGAATATGATCCATTTTTGGAAAGACATTTTAATAACAGTCTTGAACAACTGAAGCAATTAGACGCCTGGCTGGATCAAAAAGGAATAAAAAAGGATTGGACTCTGAATGAAAAATTGTCTTTCCTAAGAAACGTGGAAGCAAATATCAGGACCGGAACGTCTTTCCGGAGAACGCAACTTTCTTGGGTAGCATTATTAATTGCTTTACTGGCTGCGCTATTCGGTTTTGTTATCGGGATAGTTATCTAACCATACCGTGGAAATAACGCCATTTGGCGTTTTTTTGTTTGTGCTAGGGAGATGACGAGACTGTGATTTTAGGCTAAAATAGACAATATGAAAGAGCTAGCAAAAGCATACGATCCAAAGCAAGTTGAAGCCGATATCTACAAAACATGGGATGATTCGGGCTATTTTAATCCTGACAATCTTCCCAAGAGCCATAAAAAACCGTATTCCATTGTTTTACCTCCGCCGAATGTAACCGGCAAATTGCACATTGGTCATGCGGCTATGCTGGCAATCCAAGATATCCTGATCAGATACAAAAGAAAGCAGGGTTTCAAAACTCTGTGGCTCCCAGGTATGGACCATGCGGCTATTGCCACCCAAAATATGGTGGAAAAAAATCTGAAAAAAGAAGGCAAAACCCGCCACGATTTGGGTAAGGTGAAATTTCTAGCCGAAGTTGAGAAATTTGTTATTGAATCTAAAAATACTATTACCAATCAGCTGAAAAGCATGGGCTCGTCGTTAGACTGGTCCAGAGAAAGTTTTACACTGGACGAAAATGTTACCAAAACGGTAAGGGAAGTTTTCAAAAAAATGTACGACGACGGATTGATTTACCGCGGGAACAGGGTGGTTAATTGGTGCCCGCGCTGTCAGTCCACGTTAGCTGACGATGAGGTGGAATACAAAGAAGCTAAGGCTCCATTTTATTACTTTAAATATGGCCCGGTAGTAATCGGCACTGCGCGTCCGGAAACAAAATTTGCCGATAAAGTGATCATCGTTCATCCAAAAGACAAAAGATACAATAATATTGTGGGTAAAGAATTTGAAGTAGAATGGATGGAAGGAAAGATAAAGGCAAAAGTGATCGCGGACCGTGCCGCGGATATGGAAATGGGCACAGGTGCTATGACTATTACTCCTGCCCACTCCCATTTGGATTTTGAATTAGCCACAAAATACAATTTAGAGATAGAACAAATTATTGATAAAGACGGAAAGTTTACCGCGGCAGCCGGATCGTTTGAAGGGATGGTCGCATCCGCATCCAGGGAGAAAATTGTAGCAATAATGAAAAAGAAGGGTCTGGTGGACCGGATTGATGAGGATTATGTTCACAATCTTTCTATTTGTTACCGTTGCGGGACATCTGTTGAACCGTTGCTTTCCAAACAATGGTTTGTGAGCGTAGGAAAAGTCGCGCCCGGAATGAAAAAGTCGCTTAAAGATGAGGCTAGAGACGTAGTAAGAAACGGTGAGATTAATATTATTCCCGACCGTTTTAATAAAACATATTTCCATTGGATGGATCATCTTCGGGACTGGTGCATTTCCAGACAAATCTGGTACGGTCATCAGATACCGGTTTGGTATAAAAAATTGGATCAGCCGGTGGAGATCACTTTTTTTGCGCACGGCACAACCCCGGACAATGAAAAAGGCAATGCCTCCGGACAGTCCGATCCTTCCCTCTCCGAACTGGGCAAAAAACAATCCGTAGAACTTGGAAAAATCGTAAAGAATAAACACTACGATGTAATAATTACTTCCGATCTCAGCCGTGCTGTTGAAACAGCCGAACTTGCCTTCCCGAATATGAAAAAAGTTCAAGATAAAAGACTCCGGGAATGCGATTACGGGAGTCTAAACGGCAAACCCGGCAAGCTTTTCAAAGATATGAATTATTATATTGAACATAAGCACCCGGGCAAAGGAGAGAATTATAAGGATGTTGAACAAAGAATAAAGAATCTGCTTGCCGATATTGGTAAAGATTACCCCGGGAAAAAAGTAGCTATTATCTCGCATAAATTCCCTCAACTGGCTCTGGAGATTTTGATTAACGGCAAAACTTGGGAGCAGGCAATCACAGAAGATTGGCGCCCTAAAAAGACTTGGAAACCGGGATGGAATTATTTATTGGAAACAACTGATACCTATATCGGTGTTACCGCACCAAGCGGCAAAGGGTGGCAACAGGATCCGGATACATTGGACACTTGGTTTTCTTCTGCTTTGTGGACCTTCTCCACTATGAGTACAAAAGACCAGAAGATATTTCATCCGACATCCGTGATGGAAACCGGCTATGATATTCTTTTTTTCTGGGTGGCACGGATGATTATGATGACTACTTACATCAAGAAGGAGGTTCCGTTTAAGGACGTATATCTGCACGGCCTGATCAGAACGAAAACGGGAGAAAAGATGAGTAAATCTAAGCCGGAGACAACAATTGATCCTCTAGAAGTCTCGCAGAAATTCGGGACTGATGCCGTGAGACTTTCCCTGGTTATCGGATCAACCCCCGGCAATGATGTCAGGCTTTATGAAGAAAAAATAGCGGGGTACAGAAATTTTATTAATAAAATTTGGAATATTTCCCGATATATCCTTACAACAATTGATGTAGAAAAAGTTTCCAAGCAAAAATTTGATTATAAAAAGTGTTCACTGTCAGATCAATGGATTCTAAGCCGGCTCAACAGATTAATCCGGGAAGTAACCGAAGATTTGGATAACTACCGGATCGGGCAGGCGGGTGAAAAAGTGTTCGCCTTCACCTGGAGCGAATTAGCCGACTGGTATCTGGAGATAGCCAAAGCAGCGCCTTCAGATCAGACTCCTCTTGTTTTGTATGCCTGCCTGGAAAATATCCTATCACTCGCCCATCCGTATATCCCGTTTGTTACCGAACAGCTATGGCGGATGATGGGACACCAGGAACTTCTAATCATCAGCAAGTGGCCGTGGGTCAGTGATAAAAAAATTATCAACGAAAAAATTGATAGAGAATTTAGAGACTTACAGGATATTATTGTTAAGCTCAGAAATTTCAAAGCGGAATACGGTGTTCCTCCGGTAAAAAAAATCCCGGTATTTGCTAAAAATGTTCTTTCCGATGCGGAAAAGAGTATTATTGAAAAACTTGCCAGAATTGAATTTGTAGATTCAAAGAATGAAAAGAGTGCTAACCTCACCTCCGGTAAATATTCCTTCCATATATCAAACGAAGATTTGATTGATGTGGAAAAGGAAAAGGCAAAAGCGGAAAAAGAATTGGCAGAAAAAAAGAAACTATACCAGGCCTTAATCAGCAGACTTGATAATAAGGCTTTTCTTGCTAATGCACCGGAAGCGATTGTGGCTAAGGAAAAGGAAAAGGCCAAGCAGTATCAAGAAGCAATTAATAAATTGGAGAAAAAGATTATTAACTTATAATACTATGGCCAGAACGTTTGAAACCGGATATACACCCGGAATGTTAAAAAAAGAAATGCTTGGTGGAACATTTGAAGCAGAAAAAGAAACCAGAGGGGAAATTGAATACCAACCGTTTGATGATGCTATCAAATCCGCTAGAGAAAGACAGACTGGCGATCCTAGTGATCCAAAACCGCGTTTTGCCAGTGATTTGCATTTTACAACCGCAGAATTACTTGAGCTTGAAGATTTAACCAGATTAAAATTTTTTTCAGGTATAAAAAGCCCGCTTGCACGTTTTCACGGAGTAGATGCTTTTTTTGAATTACAACCTGATCCGGAAAGACCAGATGTCATCCGGGTTACAATTGAATTAACAACGGATGATAATAAACGAATAGCAGATAAGGCCGACCTATTGATACACATACCTGCAAAAGGTCTTGATCCATTGGATCCAAAAGATAAAGCAGAATTTGAAAAACTTATCGCCGATGCATCAAAAAGTATCAGTGATAAAATCGATAATGAACTGGCGGTAGCAGCTTGACACGGAATATTTAATAAGTTAAAGTAGCGAACCCATTAGTAGGTTCCTACAAGGAGATTCGTCATCATGAATGACCAGACTGACGGCGACGTCAAAGCCGGATTCTTGGGAGCGGTCGTGCCGATTCACGCAACCGGCGACCATACCCCCGATCCTGCTCGTCTCGCAGCACCCCTGGAAGGACCCGGAAGCATCATGCGTTCGTTCTGTACCGGCTGCGGCCAGTACTACGAACTCACCGAAAGCGGTGTACAACAACTGGCTGAGTCCAGCGACATCAGCCTCGGAGCTTCCCTTGAGGGCGCGCAGTTCCTGCAGGTTGCCAGTTGCAGCCAGTGCGATGGTGACGACCCCGCGGTCGAACTTAAGCCCATCGACGAGCTGAACTAGCAAAGCGGATCCACAAGAAGAGGACCCGCTTTTTTTATTAAGCAAATTTAATTTTTTAGAAACTTATCGGGTATCCGTTGCTGGCATTACCGTTAGCATCAACTACAAATAAATAGGCGTCTGCTCCGTCCGCAAACGTACCCTGGTTAATTTTAATCTGAATTGAATTTGAATCCCAAACATTTTGGGGGACTTGAATTTCACATTTTCCCCTATCTTCCCAAGTTGCACCGGAACATACTTCCACTCTGGTCGGATTGACATCAACATACAACTCATCCCACCAGGTCTCCATCTGTGGCTGCGGACTACCTGTATCAGTGGCAAAATAAAAACCTAACCACATATTGTGAAAACGGCAACCAGACGGATCAAACACACCGTTCATAGTCATCCACGGTTGACCGTCCAACCAAATACGGGCATGCCCATTATTCTGGCCAAGAGTTCCCTGTGTCAACCAAACTTCATAACGATGCCAGCTACCCGTTTTCAGATCGCCGTTCATGCCATAATACATATTACAATTAGCTGGGGTGTACCCAGGTATCCCAACTTCATCATCACAAAGCGAACAGGGGACCCCATTTGGACAGCTATTGGCTACGTACATATGTCCCGAGTTTGTACTTGGATAAACGTCGTGGCGAAATTCCCAGCTGGCTTCATCAAGATCACCTTGACGAAGTTGTATCCATTTATAATTACGGCTGGGGGCGCCGGAGGATGTTCGGTAAAACCACCCCGATAGATAAACATTGCCATCAAAAACACCTTGTAAGCTAATCTCACTATTATAGTTACCGCCGGTAAAATTTTGGTAAGCGGACAATGTGCCTGGCAAACGAACATGTGTATTACTGTAACGCGGCTCTTTACCGGCTTGGTTTGCGCCAGTAGTCCAACCACCGTTTGCCTGGCTAGGCAAGCGCGCACCAAGTGTACCGTTGTCAAAGTTATCCCACCTAAGCGGCGCTACACTGCCTTTGGTACCAAAGTCATTACCTGAGATAGTAATACTTTGTCCGTTACTAATACTGGTATCAGACACGGAGCTGATGCTGGGTTCGCCGGATGAAGTGCAGTTCGGATCAACACCGGGTACGCAGGGCGAAGAGTTAATCACTCCGGTCGGAATGGAATCAATAAATACCGAACGCGCGCCCAATCCGTATTTGGTCATAATTCGGAAAGCGTCAGCCGGTCTGTCCAGATATTCCGCCTGGTACCCGTTACCGGCAGCAAGTCCTGGTGTCACATAATAAGCCTCCCCGTTGGCATCCGGACGGATAACAATTCTACCTTGGATATGGGGAAACAGGCGGGAATCAATAATCCGATAGATCTGCCAGATGTCATTAACTTGCTTAAAGCCGGAAAGGAAGTTTTCTTCCGATATACCCAATGATAGATTTTTCATTATCTCAAAAGCCTGCGCTGGCCGGCCGAGATAATATTTACTGCCCTGATAAATATAATAAGCCTCTCCGTGACGTTCCACATCCAAAAGAATTCGGCCTTCGTAGTCAGAAATGGCTGCATTCGTACCTGTGCCATAAAGGCTAACAAATAAACCCGTAATTATCGCAAATGCAATTATTGATATTTTTTTCATAGTGATATTATTATACCAAACTCGGAATAAAAAGCACCCCCCTATTAACGGCTGGTGCTTATCTGATTATCAATTCTGATATATTTAATTACTTTATCCACTAGAACATATCAAATATTGACGTTGTATTCAATTCTAAATTAACAGGAAGTTTCCCCGCCCCATTAGGATTGTATCCGTTTTCAACTTCTGAACCATCCGAATAACTGTCTCCGTCTGAATCCGGATTATTAATATCGGTTCCATAATCCGCCTCATCTGCATCAAACAATCCGTCTTGATCAGTATCCTTTGATGCAAACATTCCTACTACTTCAGTAATTGTCATTGCTGATTCGGGGGCGGTTATCTCCATTACCTGATTAATATTACTCAGATTCATCAATAACTCAAATTTTGTTTGCCCGACTTCTGTTGTTCTTTGGCTTTCCGGTAGGACTGTAAACATAGTGGCCTTCATTCTCCTTACTACATTATCATCTTCGCCGATCCATATTTCTATGTCCATATTATCAACTAGTGTTTCCATAGACTTGATCATGTCGGGTGTAATCTGCTGTCCTAAGCCCAATTCGTTCAAATCATCAAAATTATTTAAATTAACATTGGCAAATTCTTCTTCCGACAGAAAATCCTGCAGTTTATACGCCTTTGCCATTAATTGAGTATACATTGGTTCAAAATTATCCATGTCCATCACCATTTGGTAATGCATTGTCGCCTGCCCGTCTAATACCTCTGACGGTAACTTCTTACCCAGTTTCATAAATCCGGTATCAAATGCAAAGCTGTAATTATCCGTAGAATACATCTCGTCAATCGTGTCTTGGCTTTGATAAGCCATATCCAGATATTTTCCATATTCATCATCACTGGAGACTTTAATCCATTTGTCTTTTAACTCGCTAATCTGGGGAATAAATGTGGTAATTAGAGTTGGATAATCGCTCAACATTCCATAAACATCTTCACCGACTTTCCTCAATTCTAAACCGACAGCCATCTGATTATCACCTTGACCGTAAACACCACTTAATTTTACATAGCCATTCATTTCTTTAATATCTTTACTCAGCGCATCCAAATCAAAATATGATTCCACATTAAGCTGCAACTGCATGTCTTTGAACATACTATTAAATACACTCTGATCAACCGGCAAATTACTATTGATATTTTCAACTGGTTGATGAACTCCGTCCCATGGTTCAGCTTTGGTTGTAATAGACACATTGTACTTTGCTTTTTTTACAGCCTGCATCGCCGTAAGCATTTCATTTGCAATCTTTTCTTTCTTGGACGGCAAGAATGAAATATCCAAATACCCCTCATAATTTGCGTATACTACTCCGCCGATTGCAATCACAAACACCGCGATTCCAACCGCGATAAAAATCATCAGCTTGTTTTTCGGCATCTGTGAAGGGCCGAATCCGGTTCTCAAATCTTGCGCTGAAATTGAAGGCACTTCAGGCACGGGTGCAACATCCGTTTCACCGTGGAAATCTGGCGATGATTTTTTTCCAAACATAATATTTATCTTATAATTTTTAACTACTCAATAACTCTAAATATTTCCTTAACTGAGGTAATACCGTCTTTGGCTTTTAACAGACCGTCCTGTGCCATAGTAACCATACCGTTTTTTACCGCCACTTCCTTCATCTGATATTCCGATACTTTACCGGATAGAATAATCTCCTCAATTTCCTTATTAATGGTAAAGATTTCATAAATACCAACCCTACCTTTGTATCCAACGTTGTTACAGGCCGGGCAACCCCTACCTTTGTAAAATTTTAAATTATCTAAGTCAATTTTCTCACCCGAGTTTTCCGGAATTTCAGAGAGAATCTTTTTGATTCTGGCCATTGTACTCTCATCAATCGTTTCTTCCTCTTTGCATTTTTCACAAATACGGCGGACCAATCTCTGGCCAACTACGGCGTTTAGAGCCGGCGCCAACAAGAACGGTTTAACACCCATAGACATAAATCTGGGGATAGCTCCTGCCGCATCATTGGTATGAATCGTGGAAATAACCAGGTGCCCGGTCAGCGCGGACTGGATGGCAATTTCAGCGGTTTCTAAATCTCTGATTTCACCGACCATAATGATATCCGGATCCTGTCTTAAGATTGCCCTTAATCCCTGAGCAAATGTGTATTCCTTCTGCCCGCCACCGCCTCCGGCAAGTCCGGCCTGCAATGCTTCTTTCAATCCTTCATTTTCACTTTGCTGGGTAGTATGAATTTGGCTTTGAATAATTCCTTTCAACTTATATTCAATCGGATCCTCCAATGTAATAATCTTGGTATTTGAAGTATTGAGCTTATTTAAAATTGCATAAAGAGTTGTGGTTTTACCGGAACCGGTAGGGCCGGTGGTTACGATCATACCATTCGGACGTTCCGCTTCCTTTTTCAAATCATCATACGCTTTACCCCTGATCCCCAAACTATCAAATTCCAGACCGGCAACTGAAGACATCAGCAACCTCATCACCACGCTTTCGCCGTAAGCGGAAGGTAGGGTTGAAACTCTGACATCTATTTTTTCTTCGGTCAGTTCAATTGTTATTCTTCCGTCCTGAGGAATATCCGAAATATTGAGCTTAAGTCCGGAAATCAGTTTCACCCTGCTGATTAACTTCGGCCAGATTTCCTTTTCCAAAATAGCAACGATTTGCAATACCCCGTCAATCCGGAATCTGATTTTGACATCCTTTTCCTCCGCCTCAATATGAATATCAGAACTTCTCGCCTGAATCGCCGAAGACAGTATCATAGTCATCATGTCCGTGATGGAAGCTGATTTCAGTTTTTCATCAAGCTGGGTAAATGACTGTATCTCCTGCTTATAGCGATTAATCTCATCCTCAGTTATTTCCACATTTCCTGAAAAAACCTTGATTTTGGGTACTGTGGCATATAGTTTATGCGCATGTTCAAAGCTGTATTCGGAAATCAAATATTCCACTTGCTTTAAAGAAGGATATTTTAAATGAAGCTTCTGCCTGATATCTATGCTTTTTTCATCATTCAGATCTACTATACCGAACCTGAGTTCATCATCGGTACGGTAAAAACAGAGTGTTTTCGCCTCAGAGGCTGCAATTTCTGGTATAACTGAAATCGCCTCAACCTGGATGGGGAAACCTTTGAGATTAATATAACCGACACCGGTCAAAGCGGCTTTTTCCGCGACTATTTTTTCTTTTTCTTTGATATCAATATCACGAATCTTCTGATCCAATTTTTCTTCAACTTCTTCGGAAGATATCTGCACTTTTTGTTTACTGGACCCGCTGAGCAGGTCATTGATTGTTTTTACCATATGTTCAGTATAGCTAATCTTGCGCGTATTGTAAAAAAATACGGGCACTTCATCAGGCACGTCTTGAGATAGACATATGAATTGATTTATTTGGTATTGAGCGCTGTCTGAATTGTATTTAGAACAATTTGCTCGGCATTATCCAAATCTGCCGCTTGAACGGTAATTCTGGTAAAATCTTTCGTGCCGGCCGGGCTGTGTTCTTTGAATATTGCTAAAGCATCAATTGTTGAAGGAGTGTTGATAATCGCCCGATAATCACCCCTGGTCTGCTCATACAGGATAATAATGATTTCGGCTTCCGGAGCATCAATAATTAATTCATCAATCACGCTCAACACATCCTCCTCGCTGTAAGAACCGGATTTTGCAAAATCATCCGCGCTCAATACAGACCAGACTATTTTGTTATCTTTATCCTGTTTCAATTTAGCCAGTGCCCTGCCCCATAATTTCAAAGTCTCCACCGATTTCGTCTGGTATAAATGCCTGATGATTTCCTCCCGACGGGCGCCGGAAGAGATAAGATGGCTGGCGATTGCCAATGAACGCGGAGTCACGGAGCTGGTCTGAAAACTTTTGGTCTTGGAAATAATCCCCGCCAGCAGACTGGTCGCATTGTATTCATCCAGTATATCTTCCCTCCAGTCCTTGACCAATTCAAAGATTATTTCCGAAGACGAGGTCGCCGTCAGATCCACCAGATTGATCTGGCCGAAATTGTCATTCGCGGGATTATGATCAATGTTGATGATCGGGGTGTGATAGAAAAATTCTGTATTATTTTCATATAATTTACCGAGTGTTTCCAAATCAGGAGCATCCAGCACAAAGATCAGATCATATTCAAAGTCGGATGAAGAAAGCCGGACATCCTTGTCACGGAATGTTCCGTCTTTCGGCGTAATATAAATATCCAGCTGATCATTTTTTATATCATAGCTCAGTTCTTCCACCTTTGTGCGGGAAACATCCAGAGAAATGATAAATTTTCTGAGTGAAGTAAGGTCGGAAATAATTTCCTTGCTTTTGGGCAGAAACTGATTATGGGGAGGTAGAGTAAACTCCGAACATACCACTTTCGCTTTCTTGTCCAGTTTCTCCAATACCGAAAATAATGCCAGGCCGGCGGCCACAGCATCCGTTGTCGGATCTTTTGGTATGCAGATCAGAATATTCTGACTCTTTTTTACATTTTCATGTATCTGCTCTTTGGGGGAAAGCATCATAACTTAAAACAATAGTGGCTAATAGTTTTGCTTATAAAAATTCATAAGTAGATTACTATATATTATCTGACTATATATGTCAAGGATAGTCAAATACAGGTTCGCTGGCTTTGTATAAACAGTATCTGATATAGTACTAGATATGGACGAATCAACAAGAAAACTTATCTCAAAAGACGAAAAGCAGACCAGAAAGATCGGCCTTGAACTGGGGAGCAACCTCAAAAAGGGCGGAATTATCGCACTTTACGGCAATCTGGGCGCCGGCAAGACAGTATTCATTAAAGGTGTGGCAAAGGGGCTGGGGATTAAGAGTCATATTACCAGCCCGACTTTTGTTTTCTGGCGGGTCTATCCTGTGACAAAAAAACAGCTGAAACATTTTTGTCATGTTGACCTGTATCGCCTGCCAAAGCCGGGTGCCATCCAGAACATCGGCATTGAAGAGTATTGGGAGCGTAATGACACTGTTTGCCTGATTGAATGGGCGGAAAAAGCAAAACATCTGCCAAAAAATAAAATTATCTATTCCGTAAAAATTAAAATTATTGAGAAGAATATTAGGGAGATCAGAATCGTTTCACTTTGACATTTGGCTGAAAATTAACTACAATAGGGTTGTATTTTAATATTAATCTTTCAAATATGTTTAAAAATCAAGAGGGTGATCTGATGGAAAAAGATACCGAAACAATTATCGGTCCATCCGTAAAAGTAGAAGGAGATTTCCATGGTGAAGGCAGTATTGTTGTTGAGGGGCAGGTTACCGGTACACTGAAAACAAACCAAGACTTAAAAATAGGGGCCAACGCAAAAATAAAAGCCGACCTGGAAGCAGAAAATATTTATATTTCCGGTGAAGTAGTCGGTGATTTATATGTCAAGGGTAAAACAGAACTGAAGAGCACAGCCAAAGTAACCGGGAATATTAAAACTAAAATTATTTCTATTGAAGCGGGTGCGTCTCTGAACGGCAATTGTGTCTGTGATCAAAACGGCACAATGGAATTAAAAGAAGATACGCAAAAACCCAAATCCCGAAGCGGAAAAAACGATAAATCGGATATTCTTTAATCTATAACTCTGGCACTAACCACAGGTTGTTGGAAAATTTATGTATTACTATCTCTACGACTCATTTTTGAGCGACAAGAAGTATGCTCAAACTATTGCAAAGATCGAGAACCGATTGATTGATTTGGGTATCAACGGAAAAGTGGAAAAAATGAGTGTTCTAAAAAGCATCAGGGAAGTCGTTGATGACAATATTAGAAGTGGCGCCGACACAATTATCGCCGTAGGTTCCGACAAGACTTTCAGCAAAGTGTTTCCGGCAGTTGCGAATCAGAATGGAGTGACTTTCGGTTATATCCCGGTTGAAAACAGTACCATCGCCAAAATGCTGGGTATCCCAGTGGCTGAAAAAGCGTGTGATGTGCTATCAGCAAGAATCATAGAGCGGATAGATATCGGCAAAGTAAACGACCAGTACTTTTTTTCTACTCTAGAAGTCCCGGAGGCAAGTAATATATCCCTGGAATGCAACGGCGGGCATTTTAACATATCCTCAATCAGCAAATCAGACCATATCCAAATCTGCAATCTTTCTTACGCGCCGATTGATACGGAAAGACGTAAAAATGTCTGCAATCCGAAGGACGGATATTTGGAAGCGGTTTTTACGCCGAAAGAAAAAGGTGCTTTCGGCAAAGATAAATTGGCAACAAAAAAACAGAGTGTTTTCCCGATCCGCAAGATGAAAATAGTCAGCGATGAGATTGTATCACTGGTTGCCGACGGAGAAACAATCGTAAAAACTCCGGCCACTGTTGAAGTGCTGAGCAAAAAGCTTAGTATCATTGTCGGCAAGGAAAGAAAGTTTTGATACGGAGTTGAACAAGTTTTCCATACATTTAAAACAAAAATAACCGAAAGATAAAAACAAAAGTTACCACAAAAGCAGTGTGTACTTTTTTTAATTTCACCCAACTTTAGAATAATTCAAATATTTGAAAAGCAAGGGTAATCGGGTTGACCAAATAGCAATTTTACACTATCCTATAGTAACAATTGACCAAAAAACACAATGGCAGAAACAACGGAAAAAAAGGAAGTATCCATCCCGGAGCAAATCGTAATCAAAGAACTGGCGGAGAAAATGAACCTGCCGGTTACTAGCCTATTGGCTGAACTGATGAAGAACGGGATTATGTCTTCAATGAATGAACGGATTGATTTTGATACCGCCGGTATAATCGCGGAAGATTTGGGTTATACCATCAAAAAAATAGAAGCGGCTGAAAATGGTGAAAGTGAGGATGTTAAAATCTTGGAAGAAGCATTGAAAGACGATAAAACGGCAGAAGAAAGACCGCCGGTTGTAGTGGTGATGGGTCACGTGGATCACGGTAAAACTAAGCTGCTGGACGCTATTCGGACCACTAATATCGTTGATGATGAGGCGGGCGGGATTACCCAGTCCATCGGGGCGTATCAGATAGAAGATAAGGGTAAATTGATTACACTCATTGACACCCCGGGCCATGAAGCTTTTTCCGCCATGAGAGGGCGCGGTGCACGCGTTGCCGATATTGCCATTTTGGTTATCGCCGCGGATGACGGAGTGAAACCACAGACTAAAGAAGCTTACAAAATAATCCAGAACACCAAACTGCCATTTGTCGTCGCTATCAATAAAATTGATAAGCCGGAAGCGAATGTGGAAAGAGTCAAAAAAGAACTGACGGAAATGGGAATCGTTCCAGAAGAATGGGGCGGTAAAACTGTATTTGCGGAAATCTCCGCCAAAGATAAAACGGGAATTTCCGAACTTCTGGACATGGTGCTTTTGGTTGCGGAAATGGAAAAGAAAAACATTGTCGCCAATCCGGACCGGGAAGCAGTCGGTACAATTATTGAATCACATATTGATAAGGGCGCCGGACCGCAAGCAACCGTTTTAGTCCAAACCGGTTCACTTAAAAACGGAGATAACATTATCGTCGGTGACGTATACGGCAAGGTAAAAGCGCTGAAAGACTGGCGTGGGGATCTGGTTAAAGTCGCCGGCCCTTCCAAACCGGTACAGATACTCGGACTGAAAGGGGCACCGAAAGTTGGTGATATTTTACGTACGACAAAAAATCAGGCTGAAATTAAAGAGTTGATCAAAAAGCAGAAAGAAATTTCCTACCAGAAAGAAAAAGACCAGCAGATCACTCAGCGGTCTTCCGACAACAACCATACAGAAACGGAAGATGAAGATAAAGCGGAAAAAGTACAGGATCTGAATATTATATTAAAAACAGACACCCTCGGATCACAGGAAGCAATTATTGAATCTTTGAATAAACTCAAACACCCGGAAGTGAGAGCGATTATTACTTCCAAAGGTCTCGGCAATATTACAGAAAAAGATATTATTCAAACTGAATCCGCCGGAGCTTATTTAATCGGTTTCAATGTCGTACTGACCACGCACGCGCAGGAGATCCAGAGAGACCGACAGGCGAATGTAAAATTATACGACATAATTTATGAACTGCTGGACTTTGTAAAAGATGAACTGGAAAAAATGCTGACACCGGAATTTGTCCAGACTGATCTCGGCAAAGTGGAAATTTTAGCAATCTTCAAAACGGATAAAGACGGGCAGATCGTCGGCGGTCGGGTAAAACAGGGCAAGATTGAAAATGAAAGCAAGGTACGGATTATCAGAAACAATGAAAAAATCGGAATGGGACGTATGGCTCAGTTGCAGTCGGATAAGAAAAGTACCA
This sequence comes from Patescibacteria group bacterium, assembly GCA_041666485.1. Lineage (GTDB taxonomy): Bacteria > Patescibacteriota > Patescibacteriia > UM-FILTER-42-10 > UM-FILTER-42-10 > JAHJEX01. The sequence continues at coordinate 35,773 of JBAYGW010000012.1, forward strand.
AAGAAGTGCCGAAAGATTCAGAATGCGGTATGAAAATTGAAACTCATACAGTTATCCAGGTCGGCGATATTATTGAAGTTTACAAAGAAGAGAAAAAGGCTCGCAAAATTGAATTCAAAAAATAAGGAAAGGCATGCCTTCCCAACGGATAAAACAGATCAATGAATTAATCAAAGAAGAGCTCGGTTCTATTATTAATAGAGAAATAGAGTTCTCTTCAGGTAGTCTGGTTACCATAACCAAAGTTGAAACCAGTCCTGATTTGAAACACGCCAATATCTCCATATCAATACTGCCATTCAGTCAAAGCTACCAGGCAAAACAGGAAATTGAGCGGGAAAGAGGCAATATCCAGAAACTGCTCGGTATGCGTCTGAAAATCAAATTTATCCCCAAAATACACTTTCGTTTGGATGAATCAGAGGAAAAAGCCGGCCATATTACCAGCCTGCTTGACACAATTAAGAAATAACTCTAAGATACCCTGTTTTTCAAATTATGAAGAACAATTTGGAGTAATTTTAGTTTAAAGACACCCGATGCACCAAAACGCCAATCTCTACAAAGAAATTTTTGACAAGCTCACTGAATCTGAGAAGACGCTTGTGATTGCCCATCAGAACCCGGATGGAGACGCGGTCGGGTCTATGCTGGCAGTAACCCATTTCCTGGACCAGACACCCGGTATCAACCATATCTTTTGTTTGACCGAACCGATGGATACTTTCAATTTCCTGCCGGGTATTGAAAGAGTAAACACTGATGCAAATATCTTCAATGAGCATGAATTTGATACAATAGTAATTCTTGACTCCGGTGATTTGAAATACTGCGGGGTGGAAATTCATCTTGAAAATCTTTCATACAAACCGATAATTATCAATATTGATCACCATCCCACCAATACGCATTTCGGCCACATCAATTTGGTGGAAACCAATGCTGCTTCCACCACTGATGTTCTGTACCGGATTTTTGAACATAATCGTTTTAATATTTCCAAAGATATTGCAACCTGTTTACTGACCGGCATCATGACCGACACCGGCAGTTTTTCCAACATGGGTACTACCCCCCAGTCAATCCAAAACGCATCGGAGCTTCTGATCAACGGAGCGCGTAAACAGGAAATAATCAATAACACGCTGAACTTTCAATCCATCGGAACACTGAAACTTTGGGGTAGAGCATTCTCCAGACTGGTAAAAAGCGAACACGCCAATGCGGTGATCACCGTTATTACTCAAAAAGATTTCCGGGAATGCGGAGTGAAGAACGACAGTGCGGAGGGGATCGCCAATTTTTTAAATAACCTGCACGGCGCTAAAGCAGTATTGGTATTAAAAGAACAAAAAGACGGCACAATCAAAGGCAGTCTCCGCACTACCCAGGATGAAGTGGACGTTTCCGTTTTTGCCCGCCTCTTCGGCGGTGGTGGTCATAAAAAAGCGGCCGGATTTACCATCAAAGGCCGGATAGAAGAGACAGCGACCGACTGGCGGATTGTCTAATCTGAAATTGACAAAAAAGACGGGCATCGTATACTGAAGAATACCCGTTGTTTAATTACCTAAATTACAAAACTATGCATCTTATCCCTACCGTCATTGAAAAATCCAACATGGGCGAACGGGCTTATGATATCTATTCGCGCCTACTGAAAGAAAGAATAATATTTTTGGGCGACCCGATTGATGACAATATCGCCAACACCGTAATTGCCCAGTTACTTTTTCTGGATTCTGAAGACAAGAAGCGGGATATCAAATTATATATCAATACCCCGGGCGGATCCGTAACTTCCGGCATGGCAATTTACGATACGATGCAGTACGTCAGCCCGGATGTCTCCACCATCTGCGTCGGACTGGCAGCCTCTATGGGCGCTACCCTGCTTGCCGGTGGTAAAAAAGGCAAAAGATTTGCCCTACCCAATTCGGAAATCTTGATTCACCAGGTAATGGGCGGAGCGGAAGGTCAGGCGGTGGATATTAAAATCAGAGCCGAGCATATTTTGAAGATTAGGGACCGGTTAAACAACATACTATCAAGCCATACAGGGCAACCACTGAAAAAGATTGAAAAGGATACCGACCGTGATTATTTCATGACCGCGGAAGAGGCAAGAAAATACGGCATAATTGATAAAATCATCCAATAAACCCAATATTAGCGATAAAAAACCGCCCTGAGTACAGTTAAAATGGCGGTTTTTGTTTTAATCACCACCCCCTACGACTTGTCAACGCGGAATGGCTGTGTTAATATTCACTGGCAAATAAATTAACTCGTTAAGCTAAGAATCTTCACTAGGTTAGTGGATTGCTCAAAGAATCAGATGACATCATTTCACATTATATTCTCAAACTTTATCAACACCGACCACCAATTGCTATTGGATGGTTTTATGGAAGTTGGAAATATTAATTCTTTGTCGCTGCAACAAAACATATAGTTTTGTCTATTTCCCTATCGTGAAGATTCCCTAATACAACAGGAGAATCTTTTTATGGAAAATTTAATCTTTATCATCACTTTAGCCATCGCCGCTCCGATCGGAATGGTGATTGGTTATTTCGGTCGGAAACAAATGGCAATCCGGCAGGTTGACTCCGCGGAAGCAAAAGCGGAATCAATCATTAAAGACGCAAAAGCACAGGAAAAAGAAATCGTGCTGCAGGCGAAGGACAAATCAATCAGCATCATTGAGCACGCCAAGCAGGAAGAACAGGAAAGAAGAAACGAAACAAACCAACTACGCAAACGTCTGGAGGACCGGGAAACCCGTTTTGACCAGAAATTGCTAGATTTGGAAAACCACCAACAGCGTGTCAGAGATAAAGCGGCTCAGGTAGAACAGATTAAAACTGAAATTCAAAAAATCAAACAGGACCAGATTGCCAAATTGGAAAGCGTCGCTGAGCTTTCTCAGGAAGACGGTAGGAAAATGCTGCTGGATAAAGTTGAGCAGGAATCCAAGGATAACCTCATTCAGCGCATCAAAAAAATGGAAGATATCAATGAGAGAGAGCTGGAAAGCAGAGCGCGAACACTACTCAGTACTGTCATCCAGAGATATGCCGGCTCTCATGTCGCCGAAACAACCACTACCACAGTTAACCTGCCGAATGATGAAATGAAAGGCAGGATTATCGGGAAAGAAGGACGCAACATTAAAACTATTGAACAGAAGACCGGCGTGGAAATAATCGTGGACGACACACCGGAGGCGATTGTTATCTCCGGATTCAATCCGATCCGCAGACACTTGGCAAAACGCGCTTTGGACAAACTGATCGCCGACGGCAGAATCCATCCGTCCCGGATTGAAGAAGCGATCGCTGAAGCCAAAAAAGAACTGTCCGCGGACATCCGCAAAGCCGGTGAAGACGCCGCTTATGAAGTGGGCGTGGCCGGACTGGATCCGAAATTGGTTCAGATTCTGGGAAGATTGAAATACCGGACCAGTTACGGGCAAAATGTACTGATGCACTCTATTGAGGTCGCACAAATTTCCGCACTGCTCGCGCAGGAACTGGGTGCCAACGTCGCTGTGGCAAAGAAAGGCGGATTATTACACGACATCGGTAAGGCTGTGGATCACGAAGTACAGGGCGGACATCCGGAAATCGGCAGAGATATCATGAGAAAGTTCGGACTGCCTGAGGAAGTTGCCTACATTTCCGTTGCCCATCATGAAGATAAACCTACATCACTTGAGGGAATTATCGTAAAAGTAGCCGATGCCATCTCAGGAGCACGCCCAGGCGCCAGAAAAGACACCTACGAGCAGTATATTAAGCGTTTGGATGAGCTGGAAGGTATCGCCACCGGATTCCCGGCAGTGGAGAAATGTTACGCCATTCAAGCCGGCCGTGAAGTCAGGGTATTTGTTAAACCGACCGAGATTGATGACCTGGGTGCCCATAAACTGGCTAGGGATATTGCAGATAGAATTGAGGCGGAATTGAAATATCCGGGAGAAATTAAAGTTAATGTTATCCGAGAAACACGGGTTACCGAATATGCCCGTTAGTACTCGCTAGAAATAATTAAAACATGAAGTTAACTGTACTCTTTTTCGGGGATGTTGACGGTAAAATAGGCCGGCTGGCAGTCGGCAAGATTTTGCCGTCCCTGAAGGAACAGTACAAACCGGATCTGATCATGGCCAATGTGGAAAATCTGGCGCACGGTAAAAGTATCACCAAAAAGACCCTGCAGGAACTACTGGATTACGGAATAGACTTCTGCACTTCCGGTAACCACATCTTCAAACGGGAAACCGGGCTGGCGATGCTGGATGACAAAAATATTCCCGTAATCCGCCCGGCAAATTATCCAGAAAATACAGCCGGCAGAGGATACCAGGTAATTGAAGTTGGAACAAAAAAAATACTTGTGATAAACTTACTGGGACAGGTGTTTATAGATGAATACGGCGTCACTAACCCGTTCCACGCCCTGAATGAAATACTGGGATTGTATCAGAATACTGAACTGGCCGGAATTATTGTGGATTTGCACGCTGAAACTACCAGCGAAAAAGTGGCAATGGGCTGGCACGCGGACGGCAAGGTTTCCGCGATTCTGGGAACCCATACGCATGTCCCGACCGCCGATGCTAAAATTCTTCCCAAGGGCACTGCGTATATAACAGATGTAGGGATGGTCGGCGCGGTGGAGTCGGTACTCGGAGTAAAGAAAGAAATAATTCTGAACCGGTTTCTACACGATGACAGAGAACGGTTTGACTTCCCGGAAGAGGGGTTAGCGCAGGTCAATGCCGTAGTATTCCAGATTGATTCAGAAACCAGAAAAGCGACCGGCATTGAATTAATTAACAAACAAATAGATATCTAAATTATTTACCCGTCATTTTTATGACGGCTAGAAGGAGGTTCAAATGAACAAAGCAGAACTATCAGACGTAATCGCAGAAAAACTGAGCGTGCCGAAGAAGCAAGCGGAAGAGATGCTGGAGGTATTTGAGAATACCATCATCTCCACCCTGAAAGCCGGGGGCGAAGTCAGCCTGACCGGATTCGGTACCTTCTCCGCTAAGCGCCGAGAAGCCCGCATGGGAGTAAATCCCCAGAAGCCGACCGAGCGGATCCAGATCCCGGCCGTTACTGTTCCGAAATTCAAGGCAGGAAAAACGCTGAAGGATTCTCTGAAACAGAAGGACTAAATCAAAACCTGAAATCTAAAACACCCCCACACCTAGTAATAGGAATGGGGGTGTTTTTATAGTACTGATTATATTAGCTTCTTTAGTTTCGTCATTATTTCTTCCATATTGTTAATATCTGATTTACCCATTATTCCATTTTCATCATATAAACAGGATATTAAATTCACGATCATTGTTTCTAGTTTACCGTCTACATAGTATAGAGAATCGCCGAGATCCTTTTTCAAATCAAGACCACTTTTACTAATTGTTTCTGCGGCATTAATTCCTAAACCATCCTGTAAGTTATCAATCTCCTCGCGGTTGAATAATATAATAAAATATAATTGTTTATAGAGCCTTCGAAAGATTATTAGTTTTGTCTCAAATATTTTTAATTTTTTACTCACAAAATACTGAAACAACATTCCAATAATGACGCCTATTATAGAACCAATACCTATTTGTATTGCAAATTCTAGTATTTTACTCATAGATAATTTATTTAGTTCGTGAACCGGTTAGGCAGTGTATGCGTTGTTGTCCACATCCACTGATTGAATTTTGACACCTTTGTCCATTGTCTGTTATAGACCGACCGAGTCGACTCCATATTCTGCTTGTGCTTGTGTGAATTTTTCGTACAATAACTGATCAATTAAACCACCACGTGAGTAAGCCATAATTTCCATATACGATTTAGCCGATTTAGTAGCCTGCTCATTCCAGTCAGCACCTGAATTATCTGCTCCATATTTTGCCTGTGCTTGTGTGAATTTTTCGTACTCTAATTGAGCAACCAACCCATCATGGGAAAATGCAGAAGTGCTTAAATAAGATTTTGCTGACTTTGTGGCTTGCTCATTCCAATTAGCATTAGAATTGTCCGCACCATAAACGGCGTCAGCGTGTGAAAATTTTTCGTACTCCAATTGAGCAACCAGCCCGTCATAAGAAAATGCGGAAAAACTTAAGTACGACTTTGCTTCAGCAACCGCATTTTTTTGACTAACTGTTTCGCTTGATGTTGGCACTGGTTCTGGAGTTGGACTTTGATTTGTATTATCAGATGTTGTGGGAGTCGTTTCTTCGGTTTCCTTTATTGCTTCACCTTCATTGACAGCTTGGGTATTAGTTTGGGCTACATTTTCGTTTGTGGTTGTGGTGGTGCTATTAGAAGTAGATTGGTTAGTATTTTCATTGTTGCTTGCAGCACTGCCTACCAAACCAATGACAAATAAAACCAAAATAGCGGTAATAATTTTGTGCCTCATAAACCAATTCCTCAAATCAGCTCCGCAATGCTTACATTTTTTTGCACCGGGTTGGATATTCTCTTTGCACTTAGGACATTTATTAGTTTGCCCTTGGGACTGTTCATTTGATACTGACATAGTTATTTTTTCTTAATTATCAATGTAAAATATGTTTTTAATACTAGATACTAGCATTTCACAAACAATAATTTGGGACAACTAGTTATTTATACTAAGTATTTTCGTTTATACCACCAAGCTATGAATCTAGTATAGAACAGTACTAATAATTAAACAAAAACCCGAGATTCTACTCGGATTTCCTTAACCCCGCCAAAGCTTTTGTTTTGCCGAATGGATTGAACCAAATTGCTTATTTAATTTAAGTAATCGCTGGTATTGCCAATCCCTTTCTTTAATCGCTTTATCAATAGAAGTTGCATCACGGACAGCGGTGGCCGCGTAGACAGCCGCACCGAGCGCATGCGAGGGGACGTGGGTAGTCGCTACTGCCTGCCCTGCGGAACGGGCGGCAGAGCAGGCAACGATATTCGCAGCTTTCACAGAACGGGCGGCGGCGTGAGCGGACAGCGAGCTTTTACGTATCGCAGCCATTTTGAACTTACCGTCCTTAATCCACTTTCGGAGCGTCTCTATCGCCTGTCTTGGACGATGATCTTTCGGATATTTTTCTTCAAAATAATGCAGTACCCGCTCCGTGCAGTCCGCTGCCCAGATTCCCAATGTCCTGTGGTCGGTTTTTTTTACCAGCTCTACAATCGGCTGGTCTAAATCAATTCTAACTAGCCCCGGCTTTTTCATAGTCTAAGTATAGAATATTATGAAGCTTAAACAAAACAGAAACATAAATATTGACAATTACCCACCAGTAAGTTAACCTAGCAGACTGTTCATTCCGTAGACCCTAGCAGAAAGGTAAGGTCATGGCTACCAAGCGTAGTCGTTCCGAAAAGCAGAAAACCGTGCAAGAAGTCGTTCTCGCTTGTTTCCCGGACGGGATTGAAGTCGAGGATGCAATTTCGCTTGCCACACTTCTGCTTCTCCATTTCCCCCAACCCGGCGGACACATTCAGGTTCGCCTGAGGCCGGAGTTCGTCCTCCGTAATGAGAGCGCCGGCACACGTCGGTTTCAGCTCATTTCGGAAGCCATGGACAACCTCCTTCTGGAGATGGACCGCAGCGCCAAGCAGATGCAGTTCTTCATCATGATCCGCAACTGCCTGTTGAACAAGGAACCGCACGACGGCCTGCTGTGGCTCAACCCGAACGGCCCCCTCGAAGGTCGGGAGGTCTTCACGGCTCGCATCACTCCGCTTTTCACCGGTCTGGACATGATCGGGAATGCCCGGCGGTTCGCCGAGGAGATATGCCCCTTCTGCAGCCACGTGCGGGTGCTCCCGCCCGAACAAGAGGTGGCTCACCAATAGCACACCACTCGATTGCTCCGCAACCGAGTTTTTTATTGCAAAATTATAAACAAAAACCTAGAACCATTAGATTTTTTCAGACTCTTTACCTACATAAATCATTTTTTCTTCTCGTTTCCGAGCTTTTTCATCACGTGGCTGTTTAGTTTTTCACGCCAGCTTTCAGTATAGGTTTTTGCGTTCCGTAAAAGCTCATCACAAAACGTCGCCACATCATTGCCGGTGATTTCTAAAGCACCCTTACCGTTTGCCGCACCTTCTTCAAAAAGTTCAAGTAAATCCTTCAGAATTGCAACCATATCCATCCCGCCTCCGGCCGAAAACTTGAACATATAGTTTTTGATTTCGTCATATACTACCCGGTAATCTTTCGGCAACGCCTTAGCGCGTGCCTCCATTTTTCTCCATTCTTTTTTATCCCCGGTGACTTTCTTCCAAAAGTCATTCACTTCTTTAATAATGTTGTTCATTTTTATCCTTTTAGTTTATTAATTTTTTGGGAAACAAAGTTCCATTTTGCCCAGAAAACTGCGAGCTCTTTGCGACCGGCGCTATTGAGCGTGTAGAATTTGCGCAATGGACCGATGGTGGACGGCTGTCTTTTTATATTTACCAGACCATTTTTTTCAATCCGCAGCAGAATCGTATAAACTGTACCTTCAACAACATCTGTAAAACCAAGCCTCCTGAGTGTTGATGTGATCTCATAACCGTATGTTTCGCCGCGACTGATAATCTCCAAAATACAGCCCTCAAGCGCACCTTTCAATATTTCTGTAAGATTTTCCAAGTTATTCTCCTTTCTATTTCATTGATTAGTATGTAGTAATACTTACTACCACTATATCGTATCATAGAGTAGTGTGCCTGTCAATAGGTAAACTAAAAGCCCGCACGAAGCGGGCAGACTGAGTCATAAATAAACGCATGGTGGGTCCGAGAGGAGTTGAACCTCTGACCTTCACAATGTCAATGTGACGCTCTAACCCGCCTCGACTCGCGTTCGCTCATCGACGCGAGGCGGGCCAGCTGATCCCTGAATAATTGCGTGGTGGGCGATACTGGATTTGAACCAGTGACCTTCACAATGTCAATGTGACGCTCTAACCAGCTGAGCTAACCGCCCAAGGTTATGGCAGGAACAAATGGTGGGTGCGGATGGACTTGAACCATCGACCTCTTCATTATCAGTGAAGTGCTCTAGCCAGCTGAGCTACGCACCCTTCATTTACTCCCGCCTATTTTCAAATAACAGTACAATGCTATCAAAAAAGATTGGTTTTGACAAGACATTTATATTTATATTATGAAATATATCCTGTCAACAAATAAACCAATCCTTTTTGTCTTTGACAACTGGAAGGTGATAGAAATCTATTCTCTTTTAACGGAGAACGATACGTCAAGTTAAAGTTCAAGCATTGCCTGAACCTCGACCATCTTGAATTGCATATTACTGCTCTTCAATACTCCCTAGAAAGGAGGTGATCCATCCACAGCTTCCGCTACGGATGCCTTGTTACGACTTCGTCCCTATTATCGATCCTAC
>JBAYGW010000013.1:0-43400 GCA_041666485.1 Patescibacteria group bacterium
ATCCTTTTTGTGCTTTTTCAGATGCTCCGTCAGTTCCTCAATCTCTTCCGTGAGAATGGCAACTTGTACCTCGGATGATCCGGTATCGCCCTCGTGAGTTTTATACTTATTGATTAGATCTTGCTTCTTTTCTTTCGAAAGACCCATATACTCTCCTATAAATACGCTGATTCCCGAGTAGCGCTCCCTCTTTCGCCTCTACCGGAGAACCGCAGTTTAACTGGTTAGACATTGAAAAAATAACAGATAGTGCCTTTTTTGTCAATGTGTCAGGAAATTCTATATCTAAAATTCTAAATCTCCAAATAAATCACAATATTCCAAACATTCAAATCTCAAATATTATCATATATTTTAATAATCTAGATAAATTCATTTGAAACATTGAAATCTCTAATTTGTAATTTATTTACAATTTTGTGGTTAGAATTTGATATTTGAATAAAAAACATATGTGTCGTACAATATATTTATGACTAACACCCTCCAAAAACTGAAACAAAACTTTCTGGAATATCTGGAGATTGAGAAAAACAGGAGCCAGGCAACGATCAGGAATTATGATTTCTATCTCCAAAGATTCATTACATGGGGTAAAATCAATAGTGCCGCTGAAATTACCCAGGAAAAAGTAAAAGATTTCAGACTTTACCTTAACCGGGTTGTAAATAATAAGCAACAACCGTTAAAAAAAAGTACACAAAATTATCACATCATTGCTTTGCGTTCTTTTTTGAAATACCTGGCCAAACAGGACGTAAAAACACTGGCGGCGGAAAAGATTGAGCTGGCTAAAATCAGCGAACGTGAAGTGGAATTTCTAGAAGGTGATGATTTGAAAAGAATTCTGGAATCCCCCATGCAGGTAGAGGAACCGGCAATTATTAAAAAAAGGGATAAAGCAATTCTGGAATTATTCTTTTCTACCGGATTGCGTGTTTCTGAATTGGCAAATTTACGCAAAGACCAGATAAACCTGAAAAAGGACGAGTTCACCATCAGAGGCAAGGGGGAAAAGTTAAGAATCGTATTCCTTTCCAACGCGTCTAAATACTGGATTAACCAATATCTCAGCGCGCGCAAAGATGTCTCCATGAATCTGTTTGTCCGGCACGACCGCGCTTCCAGTAAAACGGAAAGTACGGACGCTATTACTCCGCGCTCTCTGCAGAGACTGATTAAAAAATATGCCAAAGCCGCCGGCATCACTAAAAATGTCACACCGCATACCTTGCGCCACAGTTTTGCCACTGATCTTCTGATGAACGGCGCGGATATTCGGAGCGTTCAGGCGATGCTCGGTCACGCATCCATTACCACCACCCAGATTTATACGCACATTACCAATCAGCAGTTGCGGGACGTGCATAAAGCGTTCCACGATACCAAAAGAAAAAAGTAGATAAAAAAGGGCTGTAATGGAATACAGACCCCGCGAGATCAGGACTTTGCGTCACTGAAAACGTACATATCAATTTCGGGCTCGCCATGCTTGCATCGGAGAGGAACGCGCAGAAGCCTTCCAGTCTCCAGTGCCGAAGCGATGGCAGCCGGGGTCAATCCCCCATCCCGCAATTCGCGGTGAGTCTGCCCATACAGGTAGACCCCCATGGGCTGATCCTTCAGAGGAATGCCCGGAAGAACATTGCCGAAACCGCTCATGATTTTCACCCCCTCTCTTGTGAAAGAAAACACTGAAGCGGTCAGTTACCATAAATTAAATATCAAAACCTGTCAATTAGCAAATAGTGATTGACTTATTATCCGAATATTGTTAGATTGAATTGCAAATATTGATATCATGCCCCGGTAGTTTCCGCCCGAGGCGGACCCCGCCGTAGGCGGTGGCAATGGATATCACTTTGATAGTAAATAATAGATAATTGCAAGTTTACATTTTAATATGCCCCGGTAGTTCAATGGATAGAATAGAAGCCTTCTAAGCTTTAGGTCTAGGTTCGATTCCTAGCCGGGGCACCAGACAAGCCAGGTATGGCTGCAGAGAATGTAAGTTTTATATATAGGTTCTGCGCCCAAGGCGCACCCGCCTCTGGCGGGGATTCCTAGCCGGGGCACCACGGGTCATCAAATGTTTCAGGCTACGTATCCGTAAAAGTATTACGTTTACTCCGCCTTCCACATTTGTGCCCCTCTCCCCACTCCGCCTGTTGGCGGATCGGGGGCCCCAATATAAAATAAACCGAATGCAGCAGGAGCGCACAAGACGTAGGCTTGAACGAGTGTAGCGAGTGAAAGCCGTTAACGTCGCGGAGCACGGCTGCATGAGGAAAGGGGGACGCGAACGGAGATCGGAGTTTGTTCGGAACGTAAGTTCCGGACAAATGTAGGTCGCAGTTCGCGATCACCCGCGGTGGCCATAGTTTAACGGTAGAACAGCGGGTTGTGGTCCCGCTAGCGAGGGTTCAACTCCCTCTGGCCACCCCAAAAGCCTCTTATTTTAACCAACTCTTTGGTAGATAGGAGGCTTTTGGTTTTATGAGGAATTATATTTGCATTATATGAAACGACGAGATCCTTCTGCAGAGCAGAAAAAAGCTTGGTAGGAATAGCATTAATAATCTTAGTATCCATTATCTCAAACTTATCCCAGAATACGCTTAGATAGTGCTTTTTAAGCCTATATGGAGCCTCCCTATATGCCTTAGCAATGTTCCTAGTGAGTTTTAATACTTCCTGTATCTCATCAACCTTTATCCCCCTAATTCTGTTTAATTCATCGATTTGATTTTGAATAGTATCCAACTGTCCTGTGAAACCAACTTTAATTCTTTGAAAATCTTCATCAGTAATTAACCCACTAAAAAGCTTCTCCTCTGCAACATTTCTCTTTTTCTCAATTCCCTGTTTTTGATTAATTAGTATTTTTTTCTGGTCATCTACTTCTTTTTCTTTTTGCATAAACAACCCCTTTACTTTATCAACGACCAAATTTATAAACTCATCAGAGAATTGTAAATCTTCAAATCTTTCTTCTACTTGTCTCTCTAAATCATCTGTTTTACTAAACTTTTCTTTGTGATTAATTCTTTTTGTACAACGGTAATATGATACGTTTTTATCCGGGTGAGTTTCACCGGTAAAACGAGATCCACAAACTCCACAATGTAGGAAACCACTTAACAAATAGGTATATTTCCTACTCCTGTTTGAGTGATGATTGTGGCTTGCCAATACCTCTTGAACTATATTAAATGTTTTACTATCAATCAGTGGTTTGTGATTACCCTTGGATTCAATTTTATTCCACTTTATTTCTCCAATATAGAACCTATTTTTTAATAAATATATCATTTTGCTGTTTTGTATCTTCTTCCCTGATTTTGTTCTGAATCCTTTCTCTTCTAAAATCTCTGCAACACTTTGAGCAGAATAATTTCCCTTTGAATAAAGTTGAAATGCTTCCTTAATTAACGGAGCTGTAAATTCATCAATTGCAATAATTTTATTTCCTTCTTTGTCAGTAACATTGATATATCCCAATGGTGCAGGCCGTGGCCACCCACCATTTCTTACCTTCTCCTCTAAACCTTTAAGTGTCTTTCTCCCTATTATTTCCGAACCAAATTGATTAACAGAAGCAATGATTGTGTCAATCATATTCCCCTCTGCCGTTTCGTCGATTGTTGGTTGAGAAGCGGATATTACTTTTATATCTTCCTTCTGAAGAATAGCCTTAATTGTAAGGTGATCTTTTGTGTTCCTTGCGAGCCGATCTGTATCCTGTATAAACACTGCCTTAATTGATTTATCTTCCTGACAACGAATCAGCATATCCTGCAAACCCGGGCGTTTCATATTTGTTGCACTCTTTCCGGGGTCAACATATGTCTCAACTATTTTATACCCCAAATCTTCTGCAGACTTAATACAAATGCTTTTTTGAGCATTCAAAGAATGATGCCCATCTTGGGCTTGTTCTTCAGTTGATACTCGACAATATATTAGTGCTTTTTTCATATGTATTGGTTTAATTGTTATTTTTTGTTAAAATATAAAAAGCAGAGATTCATCTTTGCACCATAGACTTCTTACTTTGCGGTGGGGAGTCTTTTGGTTTTTATTCAATATTGAGATCTATTGGGTCTCCTTCCTTTTCCCATTCTACAGTTTCTCGTGTTTTTGCTTGATTGCCAGCTTTATCAATTGCTATTATTTCAAAAATATTTGTTCCGCTATTCATATAAATTGGCACTCTCTGGTTGATGAAACCATCCGGTTCAGGATTCACATTCTTTCCATCATATGTTATTTTTTCAAAATTTCCAGTAATACTCCCATATAATGGGGCTTGTGCTACTCCTACCGTAGGACCAGAATATTGACCAGTTGATATACAAAGATATTCTTCATTTAGCTTTAAATTTTTGAATTGTGTACTTGTTAAACCAGTTTTCGAACAAGCAATTGTTTCTATTCTCGGAGGAACATTATCATAATTTATTTCTGCAGTTCTATAGAATTCTGGAACTATCCCAGTAAGATTTCCTAATTTAAAATAAAAGGTATTTAGACCTGGTGTTAAAGTAAGGGGTACCGATGTAACACCATCTTCTTCTAACAACATAGATGAAAGAATATCACTACCATTTTTATATGCATCAATTGTTCTTGCATTTTCTGATGAAGTAACTTGTATATCAAGAATAATTTTGTTTCTACTTATTGAACTCGGAATTTCAGAAACTATTTCAAATGTGCCAGATGGGGCAGCCGATTCTGTATTTATATTAATATTTTTATTAACATTCGTTTTATTAGTATTTTCTGTTGATGAATAATTAGTATTCAAAACTACGGCATTATTGTCGTTTAAATTTTCATTGTTTTTTGAAGCTATTAACCCAATAGCAACTCCAATAAATAATATCGCTATCCCTCCAATAAAAAGAATTGTCTTATTCATAATCTAATATTTAATTCTTATTCTTATTAATAAAATCATTAAGATCTTTTCCGTCAATACGCCACTGCCCAATTTTTGTGGCCTTTAATTTACCTGATTTAATATACCTAAATACAGTTTTTTTGCTAACATCTAGTATTTCCGCCACTTTATCTACTCTCAATAGTTTCTCCATATAATACCGAGTCCAAAATTATTTCTAAAACCTCTATTCCCATTATATACCTATTATTCTCTATGTCCAGTTTTGTCCTCTTTTGTCATTTGCCAAATATTGTTCAATATTCCTTTATTTATTACAATAGTACAGAACTTGTAGTACTTACTTATAAGAACTGTACTTATAGTACTAAGTACTTATAGTTCTTGAAGTACTATGCTTTGTTAAGTTTTGTCAGGTTCTGTAAATACAGACCCGAGATATCTGCTTATGATTGTATCTTGTAACTCATCCCATACATCCTTATCTTCACAAAAGTAGAACCACTGACTACCCCTACCCCCGATATTCTCTGTTTTTGGAGGAATAACAGCATAGCCAGAACTATTATATTTGCTTGCAATAATTTTGAATCCTTTTATCTTATGGATTCCTCCAAAAACTAACTCAATATTTGCTAATACTCCTCCGGGTGTTTTTTTATTTTTAAATACTATCGCGGGTTGATTGGTATCTTTATTCATTTTTATAATTTTTATTTGTTAGAGTGAATATTATAGAACCCACAGACACATATTTGGTTCTTAAAAATAGGATAGACGAAAGAGAAGATCCTTGATTATTTGTTCTTTTTCAGATCGTTCATAATCATTTTCTGAAACACATTTATTAAAATGCTTACGAATCAATCTTGGTTTATCTGTGTTGATCAAACAAAGCAAGAAAATTGGTGTATCGGCTAGATAAGGTATTTTATGTTTTGTCTCTTTGAATCTTGTGGTAATTGATTTCATAATATTTATTAATATTTATTGTTTTAGCTATATAATTTGTTTTTAAGCTCCTTAAGAGCATTGGCAAACTGTCTGGCATCAACCAATGCCTCTTTCCCAAAAATAAATTGGTTAACCATAACACTCCTTTTATGAACATCCGCAAATATAAAGACCGCCCGTTTTCGATCTTTACGGTCTATATCTATTAATTCCATCCCTAGACAGATTAAGTAGGCAGAAAGGTAAAAATTACTCGTCTTGTAATACTGATTCTTCATTTTTGGTTTTATTTGTATTCTTATTAATTATTTGTTCAAAAAGTATTTCAGCAAATAGATCTGTTGCTTTATCTAATAATTCATCATTTTTTTTCACATCTGAATTCATATAATTAATGATAGCAAATAGAAAAATTGGTAAATAAAAAATGCCAAAAAGTCTTTGGGACATAAAATGACTATCGATTATAAGCCTTTTTTGTGATTACCTTTTTATTTATCCACTTTTTCTTTTTCGCTGTTCTCTTTTACGGATAGTTTCATAGCACGCCTCTGAACAAAATCTCATCCATTCACGATTATGAAAATGCCTTGTAACTAAAGCACCAGGAAACTTTACAGTGCAAACATCACACTGTTCTATAAATTCTGGTTCTTTAAACCGTTCATACTTTCTCTCCTTTTTCTGTAGGTGTTTTTCTGCACAAGAGCGGTTCTCTCGTCTCGAACAATAATTATGATTATTGAATCTTTTCAAAGGGTTCCAACACAATCGACATACAGTATTATTCTGATATGATCTGTTATTATCTTCTTTCCTTAATTTGTTAGTATCTGGTAATTCTCGATAATATGACAACCACTCGTTCAATATAGGTAAATATGTATCAATAAGGTTCTCTAACAGCATCACAGCTTCAGCAATTTGTTGTTTACTATCTACATTCTTTCTATTAACTAATAATATTATTTGATGAAAAGCATTTTCACTTGCCATTAACAATGCTTTATCATTTTCCAAGAAATATTTTTTTATAATTCTATTTGCAGATTCTAACTCATTTTTCCAATAATTCCCCTTCGAGTATTCTTTAAATTTTTCCTTCGCTTTTATGCCCGGCGTAAGCGAATGAAGAAGATCCGCTTTAGAAGCAGCAATATCTATTGCCAAATCAAATAGAAATTCACACCTTGGATTATCCATAACCTTTTTATACAAAGCCACATTATTTTTATTAGCATCAACAAAAAGTTTGTATATATCAATTGGTTTATTTTTTTCCATATCTTTATATTTATTGTCTAACCTCATTATATCAGACCGCTTGATTGTTAGCCTATTATTTAGTATATTTCAAACACGACAATATAGCCTAACCCTTACCCTAAAACGGTAAGGTATGGCTCAAAACCCTACGCGATAAAGACGGTCTTCTGACCGGCACTACTCGCGTAGGTCTATGCCTGAAAAGGCGTAGAACAACCCCGAAAGGGGTTGTCGCCGTGTCGGGAGACCTTTTTTGTTTCTATACTTGTGTGGCTTAACTCATACATTAAATAATGTAATGTTAAATTCCAAAGAAAAAAAATTACTCAAGGCAGTCAGCGAAAATAACACAATCAAAGCAATCACTATTCTGCATACCAATCTAAAGAATATTAATTATAGTGATCAAAGGAATAATACAGCCTTGCTGTTTGCGGTTAAAAATAATAATTTAGTATTAATAAAAGAAATTATTTCTCGTGGTGGCAATGTTAATGTAAAGAATATTAATGGTATTACTCCTATTATTTTGGCAATAATCAACAATCAACAAGATATTGTGACAATTCTAAATGAAGCAGGAGCAAAAGATGATGAACAGCTTAAATCATATTTATTATTTAACAAATTAATTAATGGAAAAAATAGAGTTAAAGACTTTAACCCAAATCTAATTGATTCCTCAGAATTCAATAATTATTCACAACCGAGCTTAACTCGTTTTTTATCACATCTTGCAAAACACTGTGGCGTACCGCTACCAGGATTCTCTTTAGGAGGAGGTACTCTACGCTACACTAACCGTATGGGATATTATGATAATCGACAAATTCATCTGAACAAAATAGAAGGAAGTTACTCAACAATTATTGCTGGAGTTTTAGTACACGAATTTGCCCATTATTATATTGACTTAAAACAAATCCGGTGGATAGATGGCTCTGACTTAAACAGACACGAATACTTGGTAGATAATACAGCCGTATTTTTGGGTTTTGGCGAAATACTATTAAAAGGAAAGGAATATTATTTCCATTCCAATAATTCTGACTTGGTAAATGTGAAAGTCGGATATTCAACATACAACGCTTGTTTAGAAGCATATAATTATTTCCGCATTATTCAAAAGATAATAGAATTGTGATCGAAATTGATTGACAGTTTTACCATATACGAGATAATTTAGTTATATGGCAACATTAAAGCAAAAAACAGCGGTCAAAAAAATCGTGGAAAATCGTGGAATTTCCATAGGAAAGGCTATGCGTGAATCAGGCTATTCTGAAGCTTCTGCCAAAAACCCTAAGAACCTTACGGACAGTAAGGCTTGGCCTGATTTAATGGATACTGCCTTACCAGACAGCAAACTGCTAGCTGTCCACAACAATCTACTTAATCACAAAGATTGGCGTGCAAACGATGCCGGGCTTGATAAAGCATATAAACTGAAGGGCAAATACTCGGCTCAGAAGGTAAAAATTGATGCTATCGATGAAATGTCTGAGGAGGAATTGGATAATATGTTAGAGGAAACAGATGAAGTGGTAGAAAGATACAAGAAATATGCACTCCCATTAATGCGGAAGAAGTTGAAATCCTCCCAGAAAGCTGTATAATAATCTCACAAGAAATAATACCCTTGATTAGGCCCGAGGGTGGCAACATAAATACGATATACTCCTTGCGTATTCCATCGAAGGGAGTCTCCTCGCCGAACTTTTGTTTGTCGGGAGGCCTAACTTCGCCGACGGATTGCTACATCTGCTTTTAGAAGTAACAGTTCATAGGCGAGGAGGTTGCCTTCGGTGGATTTTTTATAACTAACTTAAACATAAATGATTAATAAAAATATACTAGAAATTACGCTGGCAGACATTGAAGACCTGAAAAAGAATTCAATTAGCGAAGGAAAAACCATTGAATATAAAAAAGATTTAAATATATCATCTGATTCGGAAAAGAAAGAATTTTTAAAAGATCTAACATCCTTTGCCAATACGGCGGGAGGTGACTTGATTTTTGGAATAGAAGAAAAAGGAGGAATTCCCGAGAATATTGAAGGCATTACCGTAGTAGATGAAAATGAACTTAAGGGACGACTGGAGAACCTTATCAGGGACAGTATTGAACCAAGAATTAAAGTCGATTACAACTTTATTGATATAGGGGATAATAAAATACTAATAATAAGATTAGCAAAAAGTTGGAACAGCCCTCATAGGGTAACTCATAGAGGGCATAATAAATTCTATGGTAGAAACGCAAATGGAAAATATGAATTTGACACCAATGAATTAAGAGACGCATTTAATCTTTCAGAAGTATTATTAGAAAAATTTAATGACTTTAAAGCAGACAGGATCATTAAGATAACCTCCAATGAATCCCCGATGCCAACAGAACCAGGTGCAAAGATTATAATGCTATTTATCCCCTTGAGTGCTTTTACTCCTAATACCTCATATGATCTGAATGAACTAAAAAAAGACCCTTCAACCTATCGACCACTTTATTCGGGTGCGGGTTGGAGTGGTTCATTAAACTTTGAAGGTCTTATTGGCTGGTCTGGGATTGAAGATAAGAAAACATATACTTACCTGCAAATTTATCGTAATGGTATTATTGAGGCTGCTGAAGGCCTAATGCTTTCAATGCCGGAAAAAAGAACTGGCAATAAATTTATCCCTCATACCGCTTTTGAAGAAAAAATAATTGAAGGGTTTGAGCGAATACTAAGTATGTTGGATGCGAAACTTGGTGTTCCCCTCCCTATATTTTTTAGTCTTACATTAGTTAATATTAAAGGATATAGGATGAGTCAATCTAATTACAATGATTTCTTTATGTCAGATCGTATCAACCAACCACTAAACAAAAATATCCTGAGCCTACCTGAAATTACTATCAATGATTTCTCAGTAAACGCAGCTACGGTACTGAAACCTCAATTTGATTTAATATGGAATGCATTTGGTATTGAAAGTTCTCCAAATTATGATGAACAGGGTAATTGGGTAGGGAGATAATTTATTAATATTACGAATATGGATCTTTGGCCATACATAATAAACAGAGAGTTTGATAATTTTCACAATTTTCGAAATTATATTCTGACAAGTACAAAAAACGATAAAGAGAAAAAAATACTTCTGTGGGAAGACTTTAAAAAGAGTAAGGGAAAGGACATTGATATCACTGAGGAAGAATACGATCTGCACATAATAGACATAAATGAAGAAATTAATGAAACGGAACAACTATTATATGAATCTTACATTGTGAGCATTTTTATTTTCCTAGAACGACAATTCGCTTATTTATGTAACTTTATCAAAGAAAAGCAAAATAATATATTCACATATAAAGATCTCAAAGGTAATGGTATACAAAGAAATGTAGTTTATATTGAAAAACTCTTAGAGCATCCTTTCCCTGAAATTGAGCATTTAAGAAATAAATTTAAAATCTCCTTAAAAATCAGAAATACCATAGTCCATACTAATGGAGAATTAGAGGACTCAAAAGATAAAGAAATGATAGTTAAATATATAAAAGATGAAATGTCCGAAATAAGAATCATTAATGGCCATTTACATTTCAATACAAAATATATCGAAAATCTTACAGGAGTTGCGCAAGGAATCTGTGGAGAAATAAATCAGATACGTAAGACTTTTAAATAAATTAAGATAATTTTTAATATTTTCTATATTAATACAATAATTTATAATGATGACTGAACATCCTAATATCGCCAACGAAGATTGGCGCCTACAAGCAATCAGCACACTTGCAAAAGAGTTTAAAAGTCCCTGGACAGGAAAAATTTTTCCAATTGGTACAGCAGTTGAATTAGTATCAGATCTACACTATAGTAACAAGATCCTATCGATACCAGTCCCTAATATGGTAAGTTTGTTTTTGGATTTCTCCTACAACCTATGGGAGGATAGTCAGAATATTATTGAATCTGAAAGATTTACTGTAGAAAAAGAAGATAGACTTTCTGTGGAAGATAAAAATAATTTATTCAATTTTTTGGAAAAACGAATGGGGTCAATTGTATTTTCCTACACTGCACTTGAATCATTTGCTAATGAGATAATACCAGAGAATTATAAAATACCAGGGACTAACCTAAAAAGTATTCCTAATTCCCTTAAATCAGACTTTCTTGATAAAAATATTGCCGAAAGAAATGTAAATTTGGGAGAAAAACTGGATATTATTTTACCTAATGTTTTAAAAATAGATTCACCAAAAGGCACAAAAGTTTGGCAAGACTATAAGACAATAAAAGTTCTTCGTGATCGTATTATTCATTTAAAATCAATCGACAGAAAATCTTCAAGAGTAGAAGATGAAACAATCTGGAAAGAATTAATAGTCCCTGATCAGAAAAATATAGCAGTAATTTCTAAAGATATTATTGAATATTATTATCAAAAAAGTGAAAAACCGCGTTGGCTTGAGAAGTGGCCATACTGAATGTATTTGAGCAGGATATGAAATATAAAAACCACTTAACAAACAAGTGGTTTTATGAAATCTTCAATAACCATAACCATTTATAATATCTTCTTCCACTCTCTTACTACTGTAGCCATTAAATATACATCTGAAGTATAATTATAAATTCTCTTTATTATTTTAAAAGCTCTTTCTATATCAATTTGATCAAGTTTACCTACTGGTTGCTTTTTATTACTTAATCCTGTCAATGGGTTAATATCTCTGCGCCTAAAACAAACATAGCTATCGACATTAAAAAAACTATACTTACTTTTAAGTAATTTTAGAGCAAAATATTTGGTTTTTTTAGATGTTATAACCGCACAGAGCAAATTATTAGAATAATTCATAACTGCGGGTGGAAGTAATACTAATGCATAATGCCTAGCATACGTCGGATTATCACTATCAGTAAAACAGTATTTTTCAAAATGTAAAATATCAGATGTTCTAAACTCAATGCTCATTTAATTCGCAATTAGATCAACGACGTCTTTATCAAGAGATATTGTGTTAAAATCCAATGGCCGACCATTCATATCTTGATTTGTCTCTTTTTCTTTATCTTGAATATCTAACATCGGTTCTGTTTTATATACAATATTTTTCAATTTTTTAATTGACAACGGAAGATACGATTCCAAAATACTATTTATGAACATCATCTCTGACTCCTCAAGATTATAAGTTTTCTTTTCTTTGATTAAAGATAAACAATGACGCGCGTAAGGATAATCTTCCTTTTTTCTTTGCGAGATCCGAATATACTTATTATCTAAGTTATTCAGTGCATCATAAATATCAACTGAAATCGGACCATTTTTCTGTCTTACGAAAACTACATCGTTGCTAAAAAAACTTCTCCCAGTAAATTTACGCGACTCAACTTCCAATAAATATATGAATTTAAAAAGCTCAAACTTTGAGAGGTTATCTTTACCTCTCTGTTTTGCTCTTGATAGAACATATAAAATTGTTTCTTCAAGCCTATTCATAATTCTATTTAAGTCTACTCTTTATGCTTATAATCTAATTATAACACATCTTTAAAAAATGAGGATTTGTAGAATACCTTAGCAAAAGCAGTGACATAAATCAAGTTAATATTTGACTCCCTTGAATAACCTGCAATTGATTCACTAATTGCCCAAAATACTGAGCATCCTGAAGAACTTCAAGTGTATTGGTTATAGTGGGCTTCCAATTGCTCGAAACCAACCGCTAACTGTTTTAATATTTCTATGGATATAATTATTTATGTAAACTGCCTAGTGCCTTTACAATAAGGGTATTTAGAACAACCATAAAATCTACCATATCTTCCTGTTCTTGCAACCATCCTAGATCCACATCTAGGACATTTTGTTTCTTCTTCAATACTATAGGAACCAAGGTTTGATCTTGATTTTCTTTTACTTACTTTCTTGTTCTTACAAACATTACAAAACCTTCCATAACCACTTAATAAATTATAATCTTCAAAATCTTTAAATTCTCTTACTTTTTTACACTTAGGGCATTCCTTCATTGATCCAACCTCTAAACCATTAACCGTATTCCGGACATCAACAAGGATATTGTTCTTTCTGACCTCATTATTAACCAATTTCAATATTCTTTCATTAAGAACTTCAATGGGTTTATTACCTACATTAAATTTATTAATCCTCAAAAATTTGTATCCATAACCTTCAAGTACTTTTTGTCTATACACATCTTCTTCTTTATAGTAACTATCAAAATTAAACTCAGTTATACCATCAATATCCATAAAATGTTCTCTAAAGCCATCATATTCAATTATAACCTTATGCTCTTTCTGTTGTTTATCCTTATAGACAAGTAGAAAATCAACCTCATATTCTGGGTGATCATAATAACTATCAATCTGCCTCAAATATTTTCCGACGTTAAATTGAGGGATAAATGTAATATGATCTTTATTTTCTTTCCAAAATTTTGTTTGATAAAACCAGTTCATAACTTCGGGTTCCATCTTTGACTTACTGTCGGTCTCAGAAATACTACTTTCCTTTTTAGATTCTTCTAAAACAAAACTATAATATCTTAATGCTTCTCCTATAGAACCTTTATATTCGTCTAGACCCTTGCTTAAGACCAAGTGTATCTGTTCTTTAGCTCTACTAAAACCAACATTTAATCTTTGAGCTTTAATTTGTCCATCTTCTTCTAAGTCAACTCCACTTAGATCTTTAATAAAGACCCCCCATAATTTATCATCTTTACTTGTAGCAACCATTGAATAAAATATAATGTCCCTCTCTTCTCCCTGACAAGTATCAAAAGTCATTATCTTAAGATTCAGTTTCTCAAAGAAATAATCTTTTTCAGGTAACTTGCTAATTCTTTCCATTAGTAATTTTTGCTGATTCGTATGTGGCGTTATTATTCCTATACTAGAACGTAGACCCTGTTCTTTAATTTTCTGTAGTTCTTTTATTATAAAATCAATTTCTTGGTTATTTGTATTTGGTATAAGCTCCTTCTTCCCATCATCTTTAACAAATGAAAATTTTAAGACATCATCTATAGATTTCCCCCTTATCTTCATAACTTCAAGACTATCCTGATAAAAATATTTGTTGGAATATGATATTATCTCCTTGTAACCCCTAAAATGTTTTCTTAATTGTGTTTGATAATTACTAATGAACTCAAAAAATTCTAATATTGATGTCTTAATATTGAACTTTCCTAGTTTAACCAATTTTGAATCATCTTCAGAAACATTTTTCTTAAAAGACTTCTCTAAATGATTTAGGTATTCCTTGTTTGTATCAGAACGAGCGTGAGATGCTTTAACATTACTGAACTGCTTATTATCTCCTAGTACCAAAACTCTTTTTGCTCGCAGAAGCGCTGGAAAAGCTTGAGCAATACTGACCTGAGAAGCTTCATCAATAATTACCAAATCAAATATCCCTGGATTGAGTGGAATATATTCAGCATAATCTCTAATACCAGCTAATATACAAGGGAAAGCCTCTTTTAATTTTGAAAACTCTTTTTTAGGGAATCTCTGTTTATTTTTAATAATCTCTTTAAGTACCCTGGCAGTAGCTTGATTCTCCTCATAAAATTTGATAACTCTTCCATCAAGTAGATACGTCATCTTTGCTGTAACTAGATCCTCAATATTTCCCAGTGCTTCATAGTAACCATAATCCGGGACAGCCCCAAAGCTTTTATTAATCTTTACCCTCAAGTGTATAAATCTGATAAGCTTATTAAATTCATCTTCACTAATATCTATCAACTTATTATCCAAAAAATTCTTGGCAGATCCCTTATTAATACCAAAAACTTCTAGTGTATTTTTATAATTCTCTACATTTTCAACTAAATAATTAATATCTTTCCCTAATTCAACAAGTTTGTCTAGGCTAGCGTTTAATTCTTCATTAACTAATAAGGAGTGAATGGCCTTTATATAATCAAAAGGATATTCTACTTTATCTCTATTATATTGTTCTGCTACTAAATCATTATAGATAACTAATACTTTCTGCAGTTCTTCAATCCTTGTAAATGGATCATCAATAGAACAGGTTGGAAAACTTTCAACAAAATCATTATTTAATTTTTTCCAAATTTTCTTTTTAAAAGCAAATTTAAATAGCTTCCCTTTCTCATCTTCATATCTTTTTATCAGGTTTCTAAGTCTATCGATATCCTCATAGCAAAAATCTGACAGTAAGGTCTTTATACTTGCCCAGCTTGGGGATGTTTTCTTAACAGAAACAATAGTGCTTTTTACAACATTTAATGATGAGAGTGTTCTATTTAATTCAGATAGAGTCTTCTCAGAAGAAATCTCTGTTGGGGAA
Organism: Patescibacteria group bacterium; assembly: GCA_041666485.1. Classification (GTDB taxonomy): domain Bacteria; phylum Patescibacteriota; class Patescibacteriia; order UM-FILTER-42-10; family UM-FILTER-42-10; genus JAHJEX01. The sequence goes on from JBAYGW010000013.1 coordinate 15,487, forward strand.
ATATTAATAATACTTAATAACTTTGAGAAGCTTCCATCTTCTTTACTATTCATTATGCTCTTGAACTTTACCAATACTTCTCTGATATCAAACAGATCTCCATCTGGATTTGAGTTATTGTCAATTTCTTCCAAGTCGACAAGACTCCCATTTTCATTATAGTATTCTTCCAAATTATGAAGTTCATATATCTCGCCTATATCAATTTCACCATATGACTGTATTTCTGCTTCGATATCCTCTTTTAAAGTATTTTCAAATTTGTCTATATTACTTTGAATTTTACTATAATTCTTTTTTAATGCTCTATGATGATTTTTAATATCTCCTATTGATGTCTTAGATAAAATCTTTGCATAATTACTACCAATCTTACCAAGCCTTAATATTGGATTTTGAAATCTATCATCAATACGTACAGATTTTAATGTGTTAGTTATTTTATCTTCAACTACATCTAGTGCTTCTTTTTTATCTGACAAAACAAGGACTGATTGATTATTTAGAATAGCATCAAATACTATTGCAGTAATAGTGTGACTCTTACCTGTACCTGGAGGTCCTTCTACAGTAATATAATTACATTCTTCCTTTTTCAAAGCGGATAATATCTGCAACTGCTCCCCATTAAGTGGTATAGGACTCTTAAAAACTAACTTGTCAGTAGTTTCTAACTCATCCCAATCATTTTCAATGTTTGAATTAAAATTTATGGGATTCTTGGTAATGAAATCCTCAATTATCCTATTAAAAGCTTCTGCTAATACACTATCTTCTTTTGATAGAAGTTCTAGTATCTCCTCGTAATCATTTACTAAGGCCTCATCGGATTTATCAAACAAACTTATATATCTTCTATTAGAAATTCTAACAAACAAACTTTTTGCTGACTGAAAAGTAGGATCCAATGTATCAATGGGAGAATCTAAATCAAAAAAGTTTACTAACTCATCCAGAACACTGCTTATTATCTCTCTAAAATTGTCTTTGTTCTGAGCCAAATAAATAATTCTTTCCGACACTGTTTGTAGACTTCCCTTTGTTCCTTTTTCTTTATTGTATTGCTGTGAAATATACTCTAATACCTTCTTATTCAAATATACTTGACTATCAAATTGTATTTCTATTTTATCCCCTTTGATTTCTAAACTAAAAGGTATGTAAAATATTGGGTATTTTATTTTCGCAAAAGTAATATCACAAAAATATAAATAGAACTCTTGTTTATCTAAAATCTTTCTGTTTCTTTCCATTTCAAATACTTCTGAAAATAAATCTCCAACCTGAAAACTACTAAAAAAAGATGTAACCTGAGATTTTATATCGGCAAGTTTAAAAACAGACTTTAATTCTTTAGTAGAGTCAAATACTTTATCAGTAACAATTGTGTTTAGTAGAGCTGATACTTTATTCTCAATTAACCTAAGGAGCACTGAAGTCAATTCTTCTTCCATTAGATAAACCGTATTCTCATCTGCTAAGTCTAAATTTTCTATTGGCTTCTCAATATGAGAAATAAATGGCAATACTAAATCTTCTTTAATGATTACAGATATGTTTTCCAGTGAAGTTACAAGTGCTTTGTCATATTCCTTTTTATATAGTGTTCCAGCTTTTTCAATTTCATCTCCAATCTTTTTTATTATATCAGTAATTTTATCTGAAGAAATTTTACTTACTTGTAAATCAACTAGATCTAAAAGATTATTAGGTATACTTGTCTTGTATATTCCCTTATTAATATTATTTAGGACATCCCCATCAAATGCTTTGATAATTGTCTTCCAGACTAGATTATTAAAACTGCTATATTTATTTAAATCTATCCCTACTAGCAAATTATCATTATTGCGCAATTGCACACTTCTTTTAGGATTTCTTCTCTTATGAAAATCCGTTTCTAAAAAGTCCATAAAATACTTAGCCACATCTTTAATGAAAGCTAAGCTATTTTGACCTGTTTTCACTTTTGTATCGGTTTGCATAAGAAATACCTTATTTGCTAATTTTACCACATACCAAGAATCACCAAAAGTCACCTTCCTTAGCGCAAATTACTTGATAAACAAGTGGTTTTGGGATAGAGTTAAATCAAGATTAGAATTATTACAAATACTATGTTTTGTTCACATTGCGGGAAAGAAATTATCGATAATTCAAAGTTTTGTCAAAATTGTGGATCTAAACTGATTAAGAAAAAAAATGTCTTAGGTCGTTCATTGTCACAGGAAGAAATTAATGATATCTATCATCCAAAACCAACAAAATCTCCGACAATTCCAAGTAAAAGTACTACTACCAAACCACACAGGATTAATGCAGCAATTATTGTAATTGGTATCTTCTTAATTCTAATGGCACTAGGAAGTGGAGATGAGGTAGATCCACTATCATTAGCTGGATCAGTAACACTAGCATTCGTTATTTTTGGGATTATCGTACTACCTGCGATATTATATAGAGCGATTATTACAAGTAGGGATAAGGACAAAGAGGACTGACCATTAATACACGTAAGCAATAAGTAGAAAGGTCTTCTTGATACTTCCTTTCTAAAGACATAGCATCAAATTAGTTAAAATAAGCGTTCTATTAGGACCCCAGAAAACATTTAAGTAACCAACTCAAACCCTATGGAAATAACACCAAATCCTACTACGCCCGATGTGAGATCGGGAAAATTGAAGGCTCTTGAATTACCAGATGCATTCAAGGAAAGACTTCTTGCCCTGCATGCAATGGCACCAGATACTGGGTCAAATGTTCCTAGTTATGTTGAGAATAGCGAGAACCGTCAGATAGAAGGTTATCTGGAAGGTCTTAATGAGACATGGGCAAGTGGATATTTAGCTTTACATCCTGACGCTCACGAAGAAGAGATTCTTCGGGTAGTTGAAGAAGCAAAAGCATTATTCAATGAATTAGAAGACATGATCAACGCTGCATAGTTTGTTACCGAACTATGTAGAGTTTAAAACATCTCCTAATCCGCCAACCGGCGGAGGGAGGTGTTTTTATTCCAGACACATTGAAACTGAAAGGAGTTGAACGGGCAGAAGCGAGACAATTCTGAGACGAAGTCGAAGAAGCAGTCGAGCGTCGACGAATGCGACCATAGGAGCATTTGTCGCTGCCCAGGACGAGCAGACCCACAGCAGTGGGGATGCGAGAAACTCCCCGCCTCGCCTTTCGACGAGCTCAAGGCGAGTCGAGGCGGGCCTCTGGCCACCCCAACAGAAAATCATTCCTAAAGGGATGGTTTTTTGATATACTGAGCCTATAATACTAATTTCAAATTATATGAAGAATCAAAAAATTATTTTAACAGTTGCCATCATTCTGATTGTATTAGTTATTGGTGGAGTATCTTGGTATTTTATTTCAGAGGATGATAATTCTGATACAAATTTAAGCACATTAACTAATGTAAATTCTGTTATAAATACAAATGTAGTAGTTGGCGCAACAGATGATTGGTTTACTTATTCAAATGAAGACCTGGGTATCCGATTTGAGTATCCCAAAACTTTTGGAGATGTCACTGAAACTGTTTATGATTACACCCAAGACACTAATCAAACTAACTTTACCGGTAAAGCAATAGTTCTTTCAGTACCATTTTCCGAAAAATCAACAATCTATTCTGAAAACTCAACTATCTATATTGAGGGAGTTACTTCTGACTTCAATCAAATGTATATAGAGGGTTATAAAGGCAACGCTGATCTGACATCAGTGTGTGATAACCCAAGTGTTATAAAAAATGAATCATATTGCATCAATAAATATGTCGCAAATCAAAATACATATGACAGAATTTATTTTCAAGCACCTGAATGCTCCCCTCATTTCGTCCGCGAAGTTAAGCTTAATTCTAATAACAGTGTCTACCCTGGTATAAGAATTTACCAATCTTTTTGGACTGACGGTAAATGGGATTGTGGCAGCTCTGCAGAAGAGTTTGCAATAGTAACTGACTCCGAACTAAAAAGATTAATAGATGAAAAACAGCAAACTGATGAAGAAAAACAAAAAATGGAAGATTTTGATAATTTATTACAGTCATTTCGATTTACAGAACCATCATCAAATTAGTGAACCTCGTTAGAAATAGCGACTTCTAACGGGGTAGAATAAGCGTTCTATTAGGACCCCAAAAGAACATCTCCCAATGAGGGAGGTGTTTTTAATTTAATCATTCCCCAATGGAATGTTTACCTCGCCCCCGGCGGGGTTTTTTGATATACTGAAACATAATAATTAAATCTAATAATTATGAAAAACTACAAAGCAAAAGATGTTGATGCTTATATTGCTTCCATGAGTAAGGAAGCCCGTCCGCATCTTGAGGAACTGCGGAAAATAATATTATCAACTGTCCCGGGCGCGGAAGAAGGAATAAGCTGGGGTATACCATTCTACAAATATCATGGCCTGCTTGGCGGGTTTGCCACATTCAAAAATCATGTAAGCTTCGGTCTGGCTTTTGTGCTTGAAAACAAAGTCCGCGAACAGCTTGAAAAAAAGGGTTACACGACCGGGATAAAAACAGTACAAATCCGATACGATCAAAAAGTGCCGGCTACAGCGATAAAGCAGATTCTCAAAGCAAAAGCAAAATTGAATACGGCTAAGAAAAATAAATAATATAATCCTATGAATAAAAACCATCCTTGCGAGGATGGTTTTTTGATAGACATATTATCACAATTATTTACACCGCAGACCGGTGATCACGGATATGTTTGATGTAAATTTCTATAGTTGTAACCAGGAGGATCATAATCACCGGACCGTAGATAAATCCCAGTATGCCGAAATATTGTAGCCCTCCAATTACTCCCAAGATAGTGAGAGCAGGATGCAATTCCGCTTCTTTGGCAACCAGTTTGGGGCGCATGAAATTATCAATGTTGCCGATAACCAAAATGTTAACCAGAATCAGAAGTATCCCCTGCCAGACATTGCCGGTAAATAACATAATAATTCCGATCGGCATCATTACAAATCCCGTACCCACCATTGGTATCACTCCCAGGAAGATCATTAGGATGGTTAAAAACAGAATATAGTCCACCCCGACCAAGGCAAGGAAGATCGCCGATACAACTGCCTGTACGATAGCAATCAGGAATGTCCCGCGCACCATGGATTTGGACATAGCGATTATCCGAGTGATGTAGATACTGTCAATCCGGTCATCAAGCGGACTGATTTGTTTTAAAAATTTAGTAAACTTATCCTGAATCGGGAAAAGAGAATACAACACAATGAGAAATACGATCACGAAGGTTAACAACTGAAAGGCGCCCGAGCTAATATCCGGCAATCTTTCCAGAAAGAATGTGCCAATTGCTTTTGCCCCTTGCTGGATCCAATCCCCTACGCCAACTTCGGTAAGCCGATAGTCAATACCGGGTATAGAACTCAATATGTCGTTACCGCTGTTTACGATTGAAACAATATTCACCTTATCCCCGACACCAATATCATTGTTAAACTGGATAACCTGTTTGACAGTCAGCCCGGCGATAAACACCAATGGTATGAGTATTACAAAAAATACAATTATTACCATTATTAATGATGCCAACTTTTTTCTTCCCTTGAAGATTTTACTAAAAAAATCATACGGCCGTTTGGTGAATAAAGCGGTTAGAAACGCTAACACAACTACTGCGATAAAAGGCTTTAATACCAGATAAGAGAGGATGAGCACAGCTGCTGCCAAAACGTAGAAGAATATTTGCCTTTGTGATGGTTTGATTTCCATGATGTAAGTATACAATACTATTGCTTGGCTTCAAAACGGCCTATATCTGAAAACCATCCTGCAGAAGCAAAATAAGAACATTAAATCCGGCTATTTTACTTACGGAATTGACACGGTTTTTTAGATAATATATACTGAATACTCAATCATACATTTCTAACAAGTAAGATATACAAATATGACACCACATGAAGAACATGTCTTCTACGGAACAACTACTATCGGGGAAAAAGGACAAGTTGTAATACCTGCCGAAGCAAGAGAAAAAATGAATTTAAAAAAAGGAGAAAAACTCCTTGTGTTTTCTATGGGCAATGGAATGATCGCGCTAAGTAAGCTTGAGAATCTGGCCAAATTTGAACAGCACATGGCACAAAGATTAGATGCAATTCGTAAAGCTGTAAGATCAGCAAAATAATTATGAAACACATACTTAAATATTTTAAACCCTATCTTTGGCAGCTTTTTCTGCTCCTGATTATGGTTTACCTGATGGTGGAGGCCACTTTAGCATTACCTGATTACATGGCTATTATCATCAATAAAGGAATCATCGCCTCGGATATGTCTGTTATTTGGCATAACGGTTGGATAATGCTGTATTATTCGCTGGGAGCAGCTGCGGCAAGTATAATGGTCGGCTGGTTGGCTTCCAGGATTGCCGCCGGTTTTTCCCGCGATATCAGATCCGCGACCTTCACTAAGGTTGAAAGTTTTTCACTCCATGAGTTTAATACATTTTCTACCGCATCGCTGATCACCCGCTCAACAAATGACGTCCAGCAGATTCAGATGGTTCTGAACATGTTGCTCCGCATGGCGCTGATGGCTCCGTTTATGGGAGTGTTGGCGATCATCAGAGCATACCAGAACGCGCCGTCTATGACCTGGATTATGGGGTTGGCTGTCGGAGTACTTGTGGCAATAATAGTAATACTGTTTATTATAGCAATCCCACGATTTAAGATTCTGCAAAAACTGGTTGACCGCTTGAATTTAGTCAGTCGTGAAATATTAACCGGCCTGCGCGTTATTCGGGCGTTTAACCGTGAACCGGCGGAAGAAAAAAAGTTTGATGTCGCCAATCTGGAATTAACAAAGATTAATTTGTTTGTAAATCGTTTAATGGTGATTATGCAACCGATAATGATGCTGATCATGAACCTGGCAACACTGGCTATTATTTGGTATGGTGCGCATCTTGTTGATCTTGGTGATTTGCAGATAGGACAAATGCTGGCCTTTATGCAATATGCGACTCAGGCAATCTTTTCATTCCTGCTGATCACCATGGTATTTATTATGGTGCCACGGGCATCAGTCTCAGGCGATCGGATCGGCAAAGTGCTTGCAACCAAAGCAACGATCAATGACCCGGAAAAACCGGTTGACGTCAGTTCACTACATGGTGGAAAAGTGGAATTCAATCATGTTACATTCGGATATGCCGGAGCAGATGAACCGGTATTACGTGATGTTTCCTTTACCGCCCTACCCGGCCAGACAGTTGCCTTCATTGGCAGTACCGGCAGCGGCAAATCCACCCTGATTAATCTAATCCCCCGGTTTTATGACATCACTGAAGGATCGGTCAAAATAGACGGCGTAGATGTTAGAAACATGCGCATGGAAGACGTCTATGCAAAAATCGGCTACGTTCCGCAAAAAGGTGTTTTGTTTTCCGGTACGGTTGAAAGCAATCTTAAATACGGGGCGCCAAATGCAACTGAAGCAGAAATAAAAAATGCCGCGGAAATTTCTCAAGCAAAAGATTTCATAGAAGAGCTGGACGGCAAATACCAGGCGGGAATTTCCCAGGGCGGAACCAATGTTTCCGGCGGTCAAAAACAAAGGCTCTCAATAGCCCGTGCGATTGTTCGGAAACCGGAAATATTCATCTTTGATGACAGTTTTTCCGCTTTAGATTTTACAACTGACGCAAAGCTACGTGAGGCAATGGCTGCTGTCACAAAAAACAAAACCGTCCTGATCGTTGCGCAGCGTATCAGCACAATTATGAACGCTGATAAGATTATTGTATTAGATGAGGGGAAGATTGTCGGCGAAGGAACACATGGTGAACTGTTAAATACCTGTTCGGTCTATAAAGAGATTGCGTCCTCACAATTATCTGATGAAGAATTAAAAAACAATCCCGGCAGAATTGCCAAACCAATGATTACGGAGGGGGCTGTATGAGTAAAAATCCACAGGAAAAATTAGCACCAAATTCAAATACCCCGGACGGAATGCGACCGAGGGCTATGGGTGGCAATCCGATGGGCATGATGATACCGGGGCAAAAGCCGAAAAACTTTAAGAAGACCATGAAACAATTGTGGGGATATTTGAAGCAATTCTGGCTGTCCTTAATTGTAGTTGTTGTATTCACAATTGCCAGTACAGTTTTTGCCATTGTCGGTCCGAAAATTCTTGGTCGCATGACCAATCAAGTCGCCAACGATTTTGTCAGCAGAACTACCTATGACCAGATTACTGCACAGCTTCCCGCCGGCACAACTCTTCCACCCGGTACTACTGGCGCGGATTTAATCAACAGATTACCCTCGTCAATTACTGATCAGATTCCGTCTGCAGCACGAGAAAAAATCGCTAATGTTGATTTATCTAGCAGACCTTCTTTTGATTATCAAAGGCTGATCAATCTGGGTATCACTTTGCTTTTCTTATACGGATTAAGCGCGCTTTTCACCTATATCCAAAGCTGGGTTATGACCGGTATTACCCAGAAGATCACCTACCGATTCCGGCAGGATATTTCAACCAAAATTGGCAGAATGCCTTTGAAGTATTTTGATAAGACAACACATGGTGAGGTATTGAGCAGAATTACGAATGATGTTGACACTGTCAGCCAGACACTGAACCAGTCCATGACTCAAATTATTTCTTCTATTACAATGATTATCGGCATTCTGGCCATGATGCTTTCAATCAGCTGGCAGATGACTTTAGTTGCAATTATTACCTTACCTTTGAGTTTCGGGTTAATCGCTCTTGTGGTTAAAAAATCACAGAAATATTATAAACTCCAGCAGGACACGCTTGGTCATCTTAACGGTCATATTGAAGAAATGTATGGTGGCCACAGTGTTATGAAAGTATTCAACGGACAAGCCCGTTCAATTGCAATATTTTCTAAACATAATAGAGAATTATACGGCAGTGCCTGGCGTTCACAGTTTCTGTCCGGCCTGCTATTTCCGATTATCAACTTTGTCGGAAATATCGGATACGTAGGAATAACGGTTTTGGGCGGATATCTGGCTATCCATGGACGGATTAATATCGGTGATATCCAGGCATTCATCCAGTATGTCAGCCAGTTCAACCAACCGATTATTCAGACAGCAAATGTTGCAAATATTCTACAGTCCACCGCGGCTTCTGCAGAAAGAGTATTTGAATTTTTAGCTGAAGAGGAAGAAATTCCAGATGAAAACACTTCAAGAGAATTGGTAAATGTAAAAGGCTCAGTTGAATTTAGTCATGTTCACTTTGGTTACAGCGCAAATACACCGGTCATCCATGATTTTACCGCCAAAATAGAGCCGGGCCAAAGAATTGCCATTGTCGGTCCGACTGGCGCAGGTAAAACAACCATTGTTAATCTGCTGATGCGGTTCTATGAAATAAACAGCGGCACAATCAAAGTTGACGGCGTGGATATACATTCAATGAAACGGCAGGATGTCCGAAAACTCTTCGGTATGGTATTACAGGATACCTGGCTGTTCAACGGCACCATCAGAGAGAACCTGGCATACGGCAAACCGGAGGCATCAGAGACAGATATTGTTGAAGCGGCAAAATCCGCCCATATTGACCATTTCATTCACTCACTGCCCCATGGTTATGATATGGTTCTTGATGAAGAGGCTAATAACATTTCCCAGGGCGAGAAACAGCTGCTTACTATCGCCCGGGCTATGCTGATCAAAACACCAATGTTGATATTGGATGAAGCGACCAGCTCCGTTGACACCCGGACTGAAATCTTAATACAGCAAGCTATGGACCGTTTGATGAAAGGAAAAACCAGTTTCGTAATTGCGCACCGTCTGTCAACCATCAAAAATGCTGACCTGATTTTAGTGATGCGCGACGGTAATATAGTTGAACAGGGTAAGCATCAAGAACTGTTGGCAGGGAATGGTTTTTACGCATCGTTATATAACAGCCAATTCTCCGCACCAACTTCCGCTTAAAATATTTTATCTCTAACTGAAACCACCCTTGGACATAGTCGTAAGGGTGGTTTTTTGATATACTTATCAGTATAGAATAATAAAATTTAATCATGAAATCAGGTTTCCACCACTTCATTGCGCACGCACAGAAATACGGTAACCAACATCGTTCGCTTTATGCTCTGTCAATTATGATTTTATTCTGGACAATGTTTGACACCGTAGTTACGTATGTCACCCCGCTTATACTGACTGAACATGGTCTGTCTAATACAATAATGGGGATCATTATCGGTTCTTCCTCCGTCTTTGGTGCTCTTTTTGATCTGATAATAACCAAGATCGCTCCACAGGCAACTTTTAGAAGGTTATTTCTGGCTATGTTTGCTATCTGCCTTGTTTATCCGCTGATTCTCTGGCAGGCAAAATCAATCTGGATGTTCCTTTTAGCAATGGCGCTCTGGGGAGTTTATTATGACCTTGTTAACTTTGGGAAGTTCAATTTTATTGGGCGTTTCCAAAAAGAAAGCGAACACTCCTCCAGTTTCGGAGTTACTGAAGTATTCCGGGCAATTGGCGTATCGCTGGCGCCGGTCTTCGTCGGAATTACCATTGTCTCCGTAGTCACTTGGCAATCTTTTGTTTTAAGCTGGATTTTTCTTGGAATCGGAGTTATTTTCTATCTACTACTGGCAACCATTACTAGAAAACAAAATCCGATAATAAAATTTGAAGAAAAAAAACAAATACTACGTCCGCGTACTAATTATAGATTACTATGGAAAATCGGTAAGACAATGCTTCCGGTTCTAATTGCTACTTTTGTTCTGTATAGTATTGAAGGTTTTTATTGGACAGTCGGACCGCTGTTTGCCGAAGATGCATTTTTAGGTGGACCATATGCCGGACTTTTTCTGACTGCATTTGGCATCCCTCCCCTTTTCACTGGATGGTTTGTCGGTTCAATCACAAAACGTTTCCACAAAAAGCGCACGGCATTTTTTTCTTTACTTATCGGATCTAGCTTGATTGCACTCTTCGCATTTATACCGACACCTTTCCTAACGATTCCTCTGAATTTCATCGTTGGAATATTTATCGCATTATCTTACCCGGCATTAGGCGGTGCTTTTGCGGACTATGTCGCAGAAAGACCGGGAGTTGAAAAGGATATTATTGCCCTGGAAGACATGGCAACAAATGCCGGCTACGTAATCGGACCAATGATCGCCGGTATGCTTGCTGACATGGTCGGTTTCGCAAATGCCTTTACAGCTGTTGGTGTCTGCGGGGCAGTAGTTGCAATTTTCCTAATCTGGAAGACACCAAAAAACATCACAATCCCAGCGCGTTAGTTATTTTTTTGAATTTATATAAATCATTGAGCCTTTAAAATTATACTAAAGGGTTTTTTGTTAAGGCACCGACTAAGTTTTTATCTTAGCGTAATAATGTATTTTGTTATTTTAAGGATAATAAACAATCATATAAGTCCATCATCATATTTATTAATTATTATCACGCGGCTTGATAAATTAATATTTCAATTTTACTAATTAGGTTGATTAGAAATAATAATCTCAGAATATTCACACCAAATTCAAACTGTCATTGTATGCTTGTTGCATAAATTAATATACTAAATAAACAATACTATGTTCTATCTGCGCTATCTCTGGGCGGAAATAACCCGCCGTTGGAGTAAAACTATTACAATTGCATTGGGTTTGGGTATGGCCAGTGCCGTGATTATCGTGATTATTTCCGTTTCCCAGAGCTTATCTGCTTCCCAGGACAAAGTTTTGAATCCGTTGCAGAATGTGGGTACAGATATCATGGTTACCCGGTCGGTAGACACAGAAAATATGGCGGAGATTGATGATGCAACACGGGCAGATATGCTGGAAGACAATCGCATTGGCATTGACTTAGCTGAACTCGGCGATCCCGGTGAATCATTTTCCGACGATTCATTCTTATCCGGTACTATGCTGACTTTTAATTCGGATGAAATAACTAAACTGGACACCAGCCTGGTAAAAGAGGCAGCGGCAGGACTGATTCTGAATGTTATGCATCAGGAAGGAACCATTCCAGAAGTAACCGCTGAGTTTAAGACCGGTGGCGAAGTTTTTGAAGTAAACTCAGAAATTGCACCGATGACGGATGCGGAAAGAGCGGCCTCCGATGCAGCCCGCGCCAAAGCGGAAGCTGATTTGAAAGCAAAAGGTATTGATCCCCGGTCTCAAGAGGGCATGGAGGCTGTGCGCACTGCGATGGACGCCGCTATGCCGGAACGATTCCAAAGAAGCACCACAAAATTTGTCGCACCGGAGAGAACCTATACGCAGTCTGTCGGGCCGATATCCACAAATATCAGTACGGGTAATTTGACGGTTGCCGGAGTGGATACGACTAAAACCGATATCGGACTAATACTGCCCGACCAAATAACTAGTGGCACATGGTTTACCGGTGCTGACCAGGTAATCGCCAACAAATCTTATTCAGATAAAAATAATTACACATTAGGCGGTACAATTAAGCTCGGCGGAAAAGAGCTTACGTTAGTTGGAATTGTTGAACCGAAATTATATACCAATACTGCTGACCTTTATCTCCCGCTTAGTGATCTTCAAACGCTGTCAGAACGTACTGACCGTATAAATATTATGCTTGTTAAAGCAACGGATGCGCAGTCTGTTGAAGCGACCAGTCAAAAATTGGCAAGTGCTTTCACCGGGGCGAAAACTACTGATGCAAATGATACAGCAAAAGAAGTTACCGGCAGTCTGATCAATGCAGCTAATCTAACTAATAAATTTATCGGCGTAACCAGTGTAATTGTAATTGCTGCGGCTTTTATTATTGTCAGTTTATTGACTGTTTTATCAGTCAATAAAAGAATCAGGGAAATTGGAACCCTTAAAGCTATTGGTTGGAGTAATACCAAAATTGTCCGGCAAATAATCTCTGAAAATATTATATTAGGAATCATCGGTGCAGTGTTGGGAGTTGGTCTGGCAGTCGGCACTATTGCGCTATTAAATCATTATGACATCTCATTAACTGCTACAATTGCTGGAGCTTCCGAAGATACACCGTTTGGTTTTGCCCGTAGAATGTTTGCCGATGAGACGAACGCGGATACAGGCACCACTACAACCGTTCAATTAACTGTTGTTCATTCCTATTTGGTTATACTGCTTGGCTCACTTGTTGCAATCTTTGGTTCGCTATTTGCCGGCACTATTGCCGCTTTGAAAGCTTCAAAGATGAAACCGCTAGAAGCATTCAGGAGTTTGGAATAGATAATTCAATAATCAAATAAATATATGGATAAGAATTCAACAATTATCAAAACTATCAAGCTAGTCAAAAAATACCGACAAGGAAATAAGACTATTAATGCGGTAGACAATGTTAACTTAGAAATGAAGAGGGGCGATTTACTGGTAGTAATCGGACCGTCCGGTTCCGGTAAAAGCACGCTCATGCAACTGATCGGTGGCCTAGACCATCCATCCAGCGGGGAGATTGAAATAAACGGTGTGGATATTTCTAAAATCAGCGAACGGAAATTAACTGAGTTGAGACGGGAAAAAATCGGATTTATCTTTCAAAATTTTAACCTCATACCAACCTTAACCGCCGCACAAAATGTTGAAGCAGTCATTGCAAAACGCTCCAGAGATGATCAGAGAAAAGTGCTAGCAGCACTTAAGCAAGTCGGCCTGGAACAGCGCGCTCATCATTTGCCCAGTTTACTCTCCGGAGGAGAACAACAGCGCGTAGCAATCGCCCGTGCTCTGATTAATGAGCCGGATATTATTCTGGCAGATGAACCGACCGGTAATCTGGATTCAAAAACCGGTGAGGATATTATCCGCATTCTGTCTGAACTGAACACACAACATGGAAAAACAGTAATGATTATCACCCATTCAGAGTATGTCAGAAAGTTCGCCAGTAAGGTAATAGAAATTAAAGATGGAAACATAACCAGCTAAAATAATCCGGCATTTGCCAATAATCCTGTTGCCTATTAGGATAAGAATATGAAGATACTGATTGTAGAAGATGAAGAGTCAATTCGCGAGGTAATAAAGAAATACCTCCAAGCCGCCGGTTTTTGTGTTATTGAAGCCGGCAGCGGCGAAGTTGCTCTTCTGAAATTTGATAATACAATTAATCTGGTTGTATTGGACCTCAATTTACCCAACCAAGACGGGCTATCGGTTTGTCAGGCTATTAGAAAAAAATCGCCGGTGCCGATTATTATGGTAACTGCCCGCACTGAAGAAATAGATGAACTGAAAGGATTAAAAATTGGAGCAGACGATTATTTAAAAAAACCATTTTCACCAAAAGTGCTGGTAGCCAGAATACAGTCCATACTGCGCCGAGCAAAAATATCATTATCCTGTAATGGGGATTTGGAAATTGATCTGGAAAAGATGACAGCAACTAAACACGGCCGTGTTATTGATCTGACTACCACCCAGTTTAAGATCTTATCCGCTCTTATGCAGGAGGCGGGCAAAGTATTTACTCGCGAAAACCTGTTAACAATTTGCGGAGAAGATCAGAAAGCAAAACCGGTAATGGAGAGAACCATTGACGCCCATATTAAAACGATCCGGAAATTGATCGGCGATGATCCGCAGAATCCAAAATATATTAAAACAATAATCGGCGCCGGCTATAAATTCAACAATGAAAATTCATAAACACATCAACAAATTAAGCATAAAAATTGCACTGGTAATTACCGCCTTGGTAATAGGGCTGTTTACCGTACTTAATTTTTTGATTGTTGATCGCGGAGAGAAAACATTTGACGATGTCTACGGCATTATCATTGAGCAAGACGCTGTACTGCCACCAAGCAATGAACCTTTCTTTATGCCACCAAACCCTGATTCCCCTTTTGTTTCCAGACAGGCAAATATAAAAATGACCCCTCGCGAGCATTTTAAAACCAGATTCCAATCATCCCTGCTAATCGTAGGTTTATTGACTCTGTTTGGTGCTACCGGCATTGGTTTCTTGATTTCACACATGTTCACCCAGCCAATGAAAAAACTTGGCATTGGTATGAAAAAATTGCGCCAGAGTCACTATCTGGAAAAATTGGATGAGGACAGTACAGAGGAATTTAATGCTTTGATCCGGGAATTCAACAGCCTCGCTTCTGAATTACAACGCGTTGAAGAATTGAGAAAAAATCTTATTTCCGACACTTCGCATGAATTGAGAACACCGCTAGCCAGCTTAACTTTACAATTAGAAGGCTTGGCTGATGGAGTCTTAAATATGGATCAAGAACGAATAAAGCTTTTACGGGAGCAGGTCAGTCGCCTGTCAGAAATGACTGAAGACCTTCAGGACTATGCCCGCTTGCACAGTCAAACAATAAAACTGCAAAAAAAGAACTTCCGTCTCAAAACAATAGTGGATAAAATTATCAGTCAGTATGAAACCGTCTTGACTGATAAAAAAATGGTGGCACATCAGAATTTTTCCGATGATTACACAGTGTGTGCCGACCCCGCACTGTTTGAAAGAATCCTCAATAACCTGATGGAAAATGCTGTCCGTTATTCTCAGGCAAAGAATATTACAATCTCCGCGGACCAACAGAAAATCATTTTTACTGACGATGGTGTTGGCATTCCAGCCGAACATTTGCAGGATATCTTTGAACGTTTCTTCCGCTTAGAAAAATCCAGGAGTCGAAAGACTGGCGGATTAGGTCTGGGGCTTGCTATTGTCCGTGAAATTGTGGAAGCGCATGGCTGGAAAGTTGAAGCCAAATTACCAGAAAATAAAAAAGGGTTATCACTATTAATAAATCTGGTTTAGGACGCCAAAACATCACAATCCTAACGCAGTAATTATTCTCTTAGATTAATAAAACCATCATATCCTTTAAATTATGTAAAAGGATGTTTTTTTGATATACTGAAATTGACTGAAAAACGATCCCAATTTAAGAAAGGAGGTGAGAAATATGAAAAAAAGCTTTATGACAGCTTTGGTTATTGTTGTTTCTATTATTGTTTCTGCCGGCATTGTTTATGCCGCCACCACCCGCAACATTACCGCGACCCTCGGAGGAGTATCGGGTGACACATTTGATCTTGATGGCACAATGGTAGCTGATTCCATGAAAGTCGGAGCACAAGGAGTCGGCGGGGTAACTTTCTTCAACGGCACAATCGTCAATAATACCACGACAAACGGAATAGATAATCCCGTGACTTTTGGTGACAATGTCAGAATTGACGGGAGGATATACCGTGGCGCAACAGCTGGTACAAGCGATTCCATGCCATTTATTATCAACGACAATCTGCAGGTAGCCGGATCATTAACCATTGACTCCTTGGCAAGTGATAACGTAATTACATCGGACAATATCGTAGATGGAACTATCACAGCTGATGATCTGTCATTCGGTACGGCAGTACAGGGAGTGGAAGGCACACTAACCTCGTCCGAAAATACTACAAAATCGGGCGGAGACTATGATACTTTGACATCACTGTCAATAACTACCGGCGATAGTTCTCTGTTTTGTAGCTGGAATGGTTACGGTGATACTATTAATGATTCTGAAATCATCAGAGTACATATGTTGCTAGATGGTGTTTTGCAGAACAAAACCATACGTTATACCAGAACTTCTGCCGGACTAACAAGCGCTGCAAATATGGCGACACAAGCGATTTTTTCTGTTGATGCCGGAAATCATACGGTCGCATTACAGTGGAATACTGAGAACAGTGCAAACATGTACTACAACACCTTAGACTGTATTGAGCTGTAATAATTAGTTAATACAAAACGCCTTTCAATCCAGCCTAACCGGTTGGTAAAGAAAGGTGTTTTGTATACCCAAACCTCTGCTGATATTGCTCAACAGAGGATGGTTTCGGAATTAATTCATATTTATAACCCTATTGATTCCCGCCCTCTTCCTCATCATCCTGGCTATCACTATTACTATTTTCCTCGCTACCATTTTGATCATCTACGCCATTATTATCGCTTCCTTCATCCGAAGAATTTATATTAGAGGAATTACTGTCTTCTGAATCATCCTCTTCATTTATTTGTCCATTCTGATTCATATTTGAATTGATGTTTTGGTTTTGGTTCTGATTCATGTTCATGTTTCTATTCTGATTCATATTTCTATTAGCATTAGCCGAACCATTATCATCACTATTGTTTTCATCTACATCATCTTCAATATTCTGTTCACGATTTTGTTCTTGATTTTGTATCTCATTCTGTTCCTCTACCTGGATACGTTCCTGATGACGCTCTTGGAGCTCGTTGAGTTTGTCACCAACCTCCTCAATTGCTTCTCTGGCACGCTCATTATTCTGTTCTTCCTGCCTTACACGAACCTCATTTAATACTTCCTGCGCATGCTCAAGTGCTTGATTGGTATCTTTGTCGGATTCTTCAAACAAATTATTTTTTTGTTCAACTTCCAGCTCTGTACGCTCCCGCTGACGCTCTTCAACAACCTTGAGCGTAAATTCCGCCTTTGCCTGGTCGCTGATAGTAAAATTAAGACGTGTTTGCTCCATTGCTTTATCTAATGGATACAACATATCACCCGGCCTTGCCCCGTCAGCCGCTAAAACGGTGCCTGCTCCGGATAATATCATAACTAACGCTATAATAATTGGTGCCATAGGACGCGAAAATAAATAATTAAATATACCCTTCTTATTAATATATCGCTGTTCATTATTATTTGTTACATCACCAAAAGTGGAAAGCATCACTTGCTTAGTGTGTTCTTTAGCAACGGAATCCATATCAGGAAATGACGCTTTCCTAATAAATCTTTCCGCCTCATCTTGAGAAATTCTTTTTTTCATAATTCTAAATGCTCTTTTGATAAGATGTTACGAATCTTTGTTAATGCCCTGTGCTTTTCAACCCGGACTGTGATAGCCGACATCCCGGTGATTTCGGCAATCTCTCCCGGCGACATATCCTCATAATAAAATAAATGTATAATGTTCTGCTGTTGTTCTGACAATTTATGGAGTATTTTTTTTATCCGTGAATAATATGAATCAACATTTACCTCTTCCTGTTCAACCTGTAATTCAACGTGAGTGTCAGCCAGCTCATCAATCTGGAGAATTGTTTTATTTCGCCGGTAATAGTCTATCAGCCGGTGACGTGCAATCTGGAAAAGCCATGTAGTAAATTTTACGTCTTTCTGCTTCTTATATCGGTGCAGGGACCGGATCATTTCAAGAAATACCATTTGCGTCAAATCCTCAGCTGTTTCCCGATGACTAACCCGAATAACAAGATAGCGGTATATCCGTTCACTAAAAAGCTCATATAACCGGGTTACACTCATGCTATCTCCGGCCTGTGCCCCCTGCACAAGTTTTTGTATATCTTCTGGGCTGTTTTTGTCCTTCATTTTATGCGTACTTTTATATTACATCGTTACACAACTAGAAACGTTACATATACATTATTGTTACTTGCTTATATATTAGCATAAAGCCAGTAAAGTAAAATAAAAGCAGAATTGAGCCTAGTTGATTTTATTCTAATTAAAGGATAGAATAACTTATAATTTATTAAATAAATATTATGGCAAAAAGAAGAAAAGCGGTCGGTAAAATGAAAAAATCCCATTCTCGCAAGACCAAGAAGAGATTGGTGGCAAAAAGCGTTATGCTGAAAGCGAAGGCAAAGAAAAAAAATAAGTAAAACCTAATAGGGTAATGGCATCTCTCAATGGTGGGAGATGTCCTTTATTTTCTTATGGAAATAAAAGCAGAAATCCATGCGTATTAGTAAGTAGACAACAGGAAGTTAGAACTGGGGTTGTTTGCCGGCCAAGGGCCTGACTTAGACAAAACCCTAGCGGATAGTAGCTGAATCTTCAGAACGGGACATAATAGTATTATGCCAATAGGCCTGACAATTGAATAACTTTTGACAACACACGTCTAATTATGGTTAGAGGTGTGAACTACACAACTTAATAGTTATGTTCCCTCGGCACTGGCAAAATGAGTTAAGTGAACAACTCAAATGACCAGCCACCAACCGAGGTAAAACAAATGCTCATTTTAACAGGCATAATTTAGCCACTAAAATCCTCCAATTCATTGATTGGCGAAGGAGGTTCTTTTAGTTTTAGATAAGTGCTAGAATGTATATATAAATAATAAATCAATATTCATTCTATGGAACAAGAAATTTTGCAAAAAATAAACGACCAGCAGATTAAAATAGATAAAATATATGAATCCGTAGAAAAAATGCGGAAATATTTTCTCTGGACATTTATTCTGTCAATAGTATTTTTCGTTTTACCGCTAATTGCCATGGTATTCATATTACCTTCATTTATAAATAATTATCTGGGTACTTTTAATATTTTATGACTCCCATAATAACAATCGGGATGGATACAAAAACCGCCTGCTACAGATCAATATAGAGCGGTTTTGTTATTTTATAATTTAATTAAAAATAGATCCTATCCGAACATCAACCATTCCGGTTTTATAATCAAGAGTAATCCTATAATCAGCATAGCAACCCCGCCGATCAGATGAGAGGCACGGGCATATTTTGTTGTAATCCCCGTCACCTGCATCGTTTTCATTGCGACAAAAAAAACAAAAAGGTCGTCTAGCAGAAAGATAAATATGTACAACAGCAGATAAGCATAATATTGCCAGGGGGCCAGATCGGAAAGTGACAGCACTTGGGTATAAACAGCTGGCAGGCCCGCGGAACATATCAGTTCAACCAGATTCACAGCCATCGCCAGAACAACAATACCGCCCAAAGCCAGCCAGAAACTTTTTTCCTGCGTATAGCGTTTGAGCCTTTCAAATGTCCGTTGCCTCTTTTCCTGGCCGGTCACCTTACACGAAGCATCTTTATTGGAAAAATATTCTTTCAAATAATAACCGCCGCCGCCGAGTGCCACCAGACCGATTAACGCACGTATCCAGACCACGGCACCCAAAAACTGAAGTAGATTGAGCCAGGCGGCCATGAATAGAAAATAGACCGCTGCCGAGGCTAAAATAAATGCACTGCCCAGAATCCACATTCTTCTTTTATCTTTCATGCCGAGCAACAACCCGATCAGAAATATCAGAGTCCACATGGCACAGGGGTTGAACCCGTCCAATGCTCCAAGGACTACGGTGAGCAGAGGAAGAGAAAGATTTTCTGTTTTAATCGTCCCAAAAATAGGAACATCTATACTTTTTGGTATCGCAGAGTCCACATCACTGTCCTGTTCTTGCGGCTCTATGGTAGTAACCGGATTATTTTCGGGTGTGTCTTCAAATAATTGGGCTAAAGGATCTACACAAACAGCCGTATTACAAGCCGACACAGCTACCTCAATATTGGCGCCGGTTGTAGCATCACTTAAATATCCGGTGAAGTTTTGTTCACCCACGACAGTGAAAGGCACGCCTGAAATTGTTTTATTCAGAATTTCACCGGCTGATTGCAGGAGTTTCTGGTTGTCTTTGTTATACCATACTTCAAAATCACGGATTTCAATATTGGGATATTTAGCTTTAAGCTGTTCCAGAAATGGTTCCTCTTCCGCGCAATGCGGACAGCCGTTGCCCCAGAAAAAATAAATATTAATGTTTTCCTGCGCTCTTACTTGATTTGCCCCGATTAATAAAAACAATAAAAACGCTAACAAATATAGAATTCTTTTATTCATGATTTTCATCAAAATGTAAAAATGTTAAAAAAGTAGCCAATAATCATTATACCAGTAGATGTGACAACAATGAAAGCGGAGAGCAGTTTCCAATTCATTGCTTTTTTCAATATCAGCAATCCGGGTATAGACAATGTCACAGTCGCAGTCATAAACGCCAAAGCCGTACCAAGAGCCACCCCTTTATCAGCCAGTGCTTCAACTATAGGTATTACACTGACTGAATTAGCATATAACGGAGCACCAATAATTGTTGCCAAGGGGACAACCCACCAGCTGTCATTATTCAAATATTTTTCTACAAAACCACTAGGTACAAACCCGTGAATTAATGCGCCTAAAGCCACGCCTAAAATAACGTAAGGAAAAATACTTTTGGAAATACTAATACCGTCTTGCCACCAAATTTTCAGCCTTTTTACCAAAGATATCGTTTGCCCGCCGTTTTCTTTAATTGCCTCTTTTTGAGTTTTGAATTTTAAAAAGGCGGGATTAACATGCTTGTCCATATTCATTTTTTGAATAATCACTCCGGCAAGTACGCTGATACTGATACCTAATATGTTGTAAACAATCGTCATTTTTAAACCAAATATAGAGGGGAAAATAAACAACGATGCTTCATTAACTAAGGGTGAAGCAATTAAAAAAGCAAAAGTCACGCCAAGAGGAATACCAGCACTGACAAAGCCGATAAATAAAGGTATGGAAGAGCAAGAGCAAAATGGAGTAACCACCCCCAACATTGCGGCTAGGACATAATCAAATCCGTACCATTTCCTGCTGCTCAAAATATTTCTTATCTTTTCTATCGGAAAATAATAGCGCGTAATAGCCATCACATAATTAATCACAACCAAGAGCAACCCGATTTTAATCGTGTCATAGATAAAAAAATTGACTGCACTCCCAAGATAAGACTCTTTTGCCAGTCCAATCCATTCAAAACTGATTAGTTTCGCTAATAATTCAATTGGGTAAAATATATCCATACTCTTTCCTGCTAGCAATTGCCGCCACAACCACATCCGGACTTTTTGTCCGAATCTGTCTGATTAATATTACCATGCCGACTGATCAAATTTTTTATTTTATCAACGTCCGACGTTGATCCGGTCATTATCGGCTTACCATCAATCACCAGAACCGGACTCTGCATTATGCCAAGTTCAATTATTTTTTTTATGTCAGTAATATATTCCACATCCGTTTTTAACCCTAATTCTTGAACAGCCTGTTTCGTTATCTCATACAGTTTCTTGCAAGTTGGACAGCCTGAACCCAGTACTTTGATATTCATATTTGGATTATCTTATTTAATAAGTTCACATATTTTTCAATTAACACCTCGTTTCTAAAATAGATTACTTTTGTTCCTAGCTTTCTGAAATTAATAATGCCAAGATTACTTAATTCCTTCAAATGGTGGGAGACTAAATTTTGCGGCAAATTTAATGCTTCAAATATTTCACATACACAAAGCTCTCTCTGTTTTAAAAGACATAGGATCTTAATACGATTTGGCTCGTTGATCAGTTTGACAAACTCAGTCAATTCTTCAATCCTCTGACCTTCTTTGGAATTTTTTCTACAACAATTTTGTATCATATATCAATGATTATTGATATATGGACCATATCAGCAAGCCCGCATCCTGTCAACATTCTAATAATAGGATAGTGTTTCTTATCAAAAAAAGTGTTATTATTAAATAAAGAATTAACAAAATAAACCATGAACTTACAGCCAAAAAAACAATCCAAACGACTACATAGTGACCTGTCAATAATAATCGCCATAATTGTGACTATTTGTTTGATGGGGATGGGGGTGGGTTATTTTTATTCCCAACTACCCGCGAATAACCCGCAAAAAAACCAGGCTAATTGTGAGAAAGCGGGTGGCGAATGGCAAAAAAATAAAGCTAATTGCCTCCTGTCATACAGAGCGGCTGGTGAAGCCTGCACCGACGGCGGGCAGTGTCAGTCCGGTATCTGTTTTCCGCCGACAATGAATGAAGAACAGATGGCGATCCTTGCTGAGGGAACTTTGTCCGGAATCATCGGCACTTGTTATCCGGACGGGATAAATGACGGCTGCATAAAACAAGTCATCAACGGAAAAGTAACGATGCAGTCACTTTGTTATTAATATATTAAATAATCTAATTTATAATAATATGGGAAAATTTGACCTTCCGTTTATGAATCCTCCGGAGGATTCACCAGAACAGAAAGCGCTCAAAGAAAGAGTCCGTAAAAAGATGGAGGAGCTCCAGGGTGAAAAGCGCAGACTTTTTGAGGAAGCCGGGATTACAGAAAAAAACGAAACTGTGGAACAAGCTCCGGAACGTATCCCGACCTTGGAGGAGATTTTTTCTGTTATTAAAAGCCTGACAGAAAAAGAAACAACGGAAGTCCGCAGACTTGAAGATGAAGATGGAGTGTATCTTCTGGAAGTAACAGTACCTGGTGACACGGAAAATGATATAGAAGAATATAGCTATATGAGAAAAGGACGTAGAGCAATAGGAGGTGGCACAACTATGACCGAAATTCACTGGACACACTATATTGATGGATTCCCCGTTGAAGGCAAGGAAGCCGCAAGATTTATTAATGATGAATGGGTTCTGTTATAGATTCAAAATTATAAAATAAATATATTATTCAACATGAATAATTCTGGTATTTTATTAATCATTGCCTCCGTGCTGGCGTCATATTTTCTATTTTCCGTAGTATTAATTCATCTGATTCGTAGGGACTTGCCAATCAAGCAAGCAGCACTGAGTGAATACGCTTTGGGGAAGAAAGGTATTTTTTTGTCACTGGGACTTATTTTAATCGGGTTCAGTGAAATAATTACTGCAATCACATCACAGGACAACTTTGCTGCATCAATAAATCTTTTATTAGCCGGCATTGGAGTAACAATTACCGGATTGATTAAAATGGATAAGTTAGGTAAAAAATCACTGAGAAATACCATCCATAATCTGGGAGCAATCTTACAATTTCTATTTTTTCCCGTCGCAGTATATTTCTTTTCCTCCGCAATCAGTGAATCACCGGTAAAAATATATTATATAGTAACCAGTTTAGTGACAGCAATATTTGGAATACTGATTTTTACACTTCACCCAAAATATGTAAAAAACGAATTGCGTTTCTATGGATTAATACAAAAAGTGAATATTATTATTATTAATCTATGGGTGATTGTTTTCCCACTAATACAATTATAATTTAGTATACTGTAACAAAATTGTTATTTGTACGATATACTATTATAATAACAATGTTTAATAATTGAGCCCTAACCAGTGAAAAAAGAAAACATCATCGGAATAATCGGTACAATCCTGGTCATCGGTCTGGTCACTTATTTTTCAGTTTCATATTTTGATAATAAAAACCCGGTAATCAGCAGCAATATCAACGGGCAAAACAGCGTTGACAACAATATGCTGACTGAAGCCAATGTCGCGACTCATAACGCAAAGACAGACTGCTGGCTGATTATCAACAATAAAGTATACGATGTTACAAACTATTTAAAATCACATCCGGGAGGACAGGCTATTGTTCTTCCCTACTGCGGAAAGGACGCCACACAAGCTTTTGATACTAAAGCCGGCCAGGGCAGTCATTCACAGAACGCCATTGAACAGCTCGGTGCATTATATGTCGGTGATTTGAATCAGCAAAAGGTAGTTGTTGAAACAGCATCTAATGTCAATTCCAACACCAATTCATCCGCTGTAGTTTCGGTTACTACCGCGACTGTTTCTCTTGATGTAAACCTTGTAGCACAACATGATACTGCTGCTGATTGCTGGTTGATCATTAATAATAGTGTATATGACGTCAGTAGCTATCTGGCTTCCCACCCGGGCGGACAAAGTATTGTGATACCATACTGCGGTAAAGACGCCACACAAGCTTTTGATACTAAAGCCGGACAGGGCAGTCATTCATCATTTGCCAGCAGTCAGCTGAGTAATTATAAAATTGGAACACTCGGAAGTGAAACTACGACTGAACAAATCCAGCAAACACAAAACCAAATCCCTGATACAACGACAATAAATACTAACACCGCAGTTCAGCCGACAGTGACAGTACCGAACAATGTCACGATCACAACTGCCCTAGTTGCTACACATAATACAGCCGGTGATTGTTGGATCATAATAAATAATAATGCTTATGCGGTATCCGGTTATCTTAGTTCGCATCCCGGCGGTAGCAGTATAATTATCCCCTACTGCGGAAAGGACGCCACACAAGCTTTTGATACTAAGGCCGGGCAGGGCAGTCATTCATCATTTGCCAGCAGTCAGCTGAGCGCATATTTAGTTGGAGCATTGGGTAGTACCACTACTGATAAGAATATTGAACAAATCCAAACAAACGTTAATCAGACGCCACCAGTCAACAGTGAAGACGAGGAGGAAAATGATGATGAAGAGGAGGATGAGGAAGATGATTAATCTGTTTTTATTCTCAAAAAAAATTCACAGGTACTTAGTTATTATTATTATTTCCTTGGGATTGTTAATGACAACTACCGGGATATTGCTCAAATTCCCTAAAATTGCGTCCGATTATCTCACGTTTATCAATATAGGGTTTGTCCGCTACCTGCATAATCAACTAAGTACATACTTCGGCATTGTCTTATTCCTGATGATCCTGACCGGTGCTTGGATGTATTTTTATCCGATCTGGAAACAAAAGAAGAATAAAGAAAAAGCAAATAATCAGGATACTCCGGATACTATATAAATAGACATACAAAATATAAACATCCCGTCAGATCGGGATGTTTTTTATGTGAAATATTAATCCAATTAAGCGCGTATAAGATAGTAGAAGATTAAAACACAAAGCAAAATGATTGAATTTATTACATCTATAATCGCCGTACTGACAATATTCGCTGGGCTTAGCGGAATCTTCGCGATATCAGAGAGTATTGCCTCAAACGAACATTCATCGGAAACAAAAGAAGAACGATCAATAGAAATAAATAGTGATGAATCAGAAATAGCATTCGTACAGGATTATTCAACAAGTCTAGATAAAGTCCGCTCAAGCTTGTCTGATATCCATGGCTCTACTAGCACGGTGCTGATTCCGAAATCGGAAAATTATAATGTCAATTTATATTCCGATCAAAGCGCACAATTATCCGCCCTATATCTGCAGTCAACAGTAAATAGCTACGTTGAAGGCGAAAGAGCTCCTCCAGCATTAACTTAACAATTAAATAATACAAACGTGTACTCAGAATATTTCTGTTGATGTGCTTCTTTGAAAGCTAATTGCGTAAAAAATTATTAAAAACCAATAATACTGAATGAAAATAAAACACTCCAAATCGCGGAGTGTTTTTGAATTATAGCAATTAACAAATCAATCAGCTACCCTACTTACATATGCGTAGCCAATTGCATATACTATAATAGCGGTAACGACAATGGTAAGGATGACTAAATAGTATTTCTTTTTCATATTATTACAAAGTCATAATCAAATTCACTGCTTTAAATATAGCACAAGTAAACAAATACTAATAATTATTAGGATATGCTATACTTTTTACAGGTAAATATCAACTGACCGATTATATTTATGGCAAATAATACACAGCCTATAAAAACCATCAAAGAAAAAAATCCTATTACAATGACTGTATTGCGGATGTTATTGATCATGAATGCACTCGCCTGGCTGGTATTCGGCACGTTTGCTTTTTTCGGCGGGACAACGAATCCCGATCAGGTCACTTTGATGAAACTCATGTCATTTTTTATGTTTGCTGATGCCGGATTGTTTGTTCTGGTATTTATCGGAACAATCAAGAAAAAAATGTGGGCATATACCGGCGGTATTATTCTGCTGGTTATTAATATAGTGCTGAGTGTCACGGATGAATTCGGCACCGCAGATTTTATTGCAATATTCCTAAGCCTTGCTGCATTGATTTTATTACTAACCAATAAACCAATTTTTAATTCGTTTAAAACGAATAAATAATTATTAATTTAAATGCTATGAAATCAGCTTCAAAAAATGTGTTGGTCTTAACCGGCATTATTGCCGTAATCATTATCGGTTTTGTAGCGATACTCTGGATATTAGGAATCGGCAATTTTGATGAACTGAAAAATACACTGTTTAAAACAATCGGGGTGGTAGTAGTACTGGCAGCTGTCGCTCTAGCGATCATGTCTATTGTTGGTCTGAAAAAACATCACGGCAATCCCCCGGAAGAACAAAAATAAAATCCAATAAAACATCCCCTACGAAGGGGGTGTTTTTGATTTGTGATATAATACACACATGAAAAAGTTAATAGTCATCCGAGGACCTCTGGGAATCGGCAAAACAACCATTGCCAAAAAACTCGCCTCAGATTTGAAAGCAGAGTGTGTTTCAATTGATGAAATATTAAAAGATTATGGACTAGAAAAAGACAGGGATTATGTGGCAGAAGATTTTATCAAAGCAAACGAAATTATTATCCCAAAATTAAAAACTATCTTGAAAAAAAATAATATTATTGTAGAAGGAAATTTTTATTTTCAAGAAGTACTGGAACATTTATTAAAAAACACAACCGGTAATCATCGGGTCTTCACCCTAAAAGCCCCGCTAGAAATCTGTTTAGCAAGAGACAAACAAAGAGAAAAATCACTTGGTCCGTTGGCCACAGAAGCAATTTACAGCTTAGTAAACAGATTTGATTATGGTATCCCGATTGATGGCAGAAATAGAATCGGAAAAATAGTTGAGGAAATAATAAATAACCTATAGATAAAAACAGAAAAGCAAAACGCCTCCCGGATGGGAGGCGCTTAATCTAGTTTCGATGAAACTATACTTTGCTGACTTTGATAGCCGCTTTGCCTTTTGGAGTATCAGTAACTTCGAAAGTGACTGTGTCACCTTCTCTTAGTTCGCTGAAATCAACTCCGTCCAGCTCGTTAGCATGAAAGAATAGATCCTGGTCTCCACCTTCTGGTGAAATGAAACCAAAGTTCTTGTCAGTCAGCTTTTTGATTGTTCCTTGCATAACGTCGTAAGGAATGAATTAGTATATAGTTACTTCGAAATTCGACTAATATTTCTATGTAAACTATACTTATCCCCATTGAATAAGG
>JBAYGW010000014.1:0-42574 GCA_041666485.1 Patescibacteria group bacterium
CGACACTGTCTCGGTTATAATATTTCTTAATCCGTTTTTGGACAGTTTGCGAATTGGCAATAAAATAGTCAACCCGGTCCGCCGCCAATTGATCCCATAAACGCAGTTTATGCAAAACAAACGGCACTAATTTTCGGACGATCGGCCCGTATGAAAGCTCCTGTACATAACTGTGAGTATCACTCCATAAGTACCGGGTTGGCGTATGACAATAGCAGACATGCAAAGTTTCCGGCTTGGTGATGATCCCCTTGGCAAAAGCCGAGGTGCTGGACAGAACAATGTCATATTCCGACAAATCGTAGCTTTCTGTGGCCGCCGGCATCAACCTGATAAACCATTTATAATGCTTAACGCCACCAGGCAACTTTTGGATAAAAGAAGTCCGGATATCTTTGTGGGCAAAATTACTGTTAGCTTGCTTGGGATTATATACCAGCACGTAAGTCGGTGCGTCAGGAAAAATCTCCTGAAACGCCATCAGTACTTTTTCAGCTCCCCCATCCTGTGCCAAATGGTCATGTATTAAAGCTATCTTCATATTGTTATTTTAACATATTATGCCGCAGACCGCTTAGCTATAAGCGCAAACGGGGTTCGGAAAATCAGTTGCAAATCCAAAATCATTGACCAGTTTTCAATATAGTAAACATCCAGCTTCGCTTCTTCTTCAAAATTTAAGTCCGATCTTCCTGATACCTGAGCCATACCGGTAATTCCGGGCTTGATGGTCAAAAGTGTTTTATGATGCTTCTGGTATTTACTCACTTCCTCCGGTTCGTGCGGACGCGGTCCGACCACGCTCATTTTGCTCTGTATGACATTCCAAAATTGAGGTAATTCATCAATACTGCTGGTTCTTAAGAATTTGCCGAAACGGGTAATTCGGGGATCATTTTTCATCTTAAACAATGGGCCGTCGGAACGTTCGTTAAATTGTGACAATTCCTTTTTCATGCCGTGCGCGCCGTCAACCATAGACCGGAATTTGTACAAGGTAAATGTCTTGCCCTTTCTGCCTACTCTTTCCAAACCGACAAACACGGGCCCCGGGGAATCCAGTTTGATAATTATCCCCACGACTAAAAACAAAGGGGAAAGAATAATCAGTACTAGAACGGAAAACGCTATGTCAAATACTCTTTTCATTATTTTCCCCCAGCCATCCAAGGGTGTGCGCTTCAATTCAATTACAGGAATATCAGCCAGTGGAGTGACTGCAATGTTAGTTGCGGATGTTTCAAAAAGATTGGCAACATATTTGAAAGTGACATGATATTCATTGCATAAATCTATCACCTTCAGCACCAGAGGCTTATCAATATCAGAATCTGACTGAATTACTTCATCAATCAATGAACTGTCAAAAGCATGTTTAATTTTTTCAATATCTTCCTCGCTTTTAATCTGGATATGTTCAACAATTTTATATCCTAAGCGGGATTATCCTGCATGATTTTAACAATTCCGGTTTCTGACGGTTCTTTGGCAATTACCGCAACCCGGTGTGAACCGATCCCTTTTCTTAATAGTCTGCGCTGAATGGAACGGATAATAAATCTTTCAATACCGATAAATACTATCGTTAATATCCATCCGGTAAGCACAATAAAACGGGATGAGAACAGTTCCCGCTGAAAAAATATTACAATTATTATCACTAGTACAGCTGTTGAACATGCTAATACAATTTTAGTGAGTTCTTCCACCATCTTTCTGGTGGATCGGATGCTGTATAATCCGCTGAAACCGAATACAATTATCCAGAGCAAGCTGGCAAAAAACAGAATCGGCAAAAATTCTTTCAAAGGCATTTCATAAATAACCGGCCTTAAATCAGAAACAAAAGATCCGAAACGAAGACCGTAGGAAACTAATCCGGCAAAAAAAATAACCACATAATCCAAAGGAACCAGAATTGCACTAAAAGTAAGTTCTGACTTATTCATCCCGTTAGAAATTATGTAAATTATGAAATCTTATTTATGTCCCGCTATCTCTAATAATTTCTGACGGGATTCATAAATTTGAGTGGATTAGTCAAATAGAGGTTCATTATTGAGACCCCTATTTTGATTGCCGATTATCTAAGCCTATAAGCCGAATTTTGTCCTCCTTCGCTCTTCGCTCTGCTCAGAGCTACGGAGGACAGGTCATTCTACTTTTGTAGGAGGCCTGCCCTTCGAAGTTTCAAGCGTAGCGAGGAACGAAGAAGGGATGATTATCTATCTAGCCCCGCTAAAGCGGGGTCAAGCGATCAACCCGCCCTTGTTGCGCTTATTGCTAAACGCCCAAGGACCTATTTAATCTTGCACCGGATAGGGTTTTTCATCCTTCCCTGTTACCAAAGAAGGAAAAGGGTTCTTAGGCCCTTACTTTTCACCCTTACCCCGCCAATTGGCGGGGCGGTTTAGTCTCTGTGACACTATCCCTAGGACATCCAGACATTAAAAAGTCTATAGAACTCTTCAATATCCTTTATTCCCGGCCCGAGTTACGAGCTATCCACTTCTTCCCACACCAATACTCTGAATAGAATAAATCATATATATTCATAACATTGGTGTGGGAAGGGTGTTCGGACTTTCCTCCCAGTGCATTTGCTTTTGGCAAATGACCCGGGCAATCATCCGGCTTAGATAACGGCAATGTATATCATACTACAAAACGGTATATTGTCAACTCCCACACTTATTAATAAGTGTGGGAGTTATTAGCATATTTATCACCCATTTGGTTACCTAATATAACAAATAAAAAATGCGTTCTCCGGACAACATGTACAGAAAACGCATTGCAAAGTGCTGACGAGGACGCCCAATGTTTTTTTAATTTGTATATTCATTGTAACTTATCAATATATTTTGTTAAATTAATTATAACTCTTCCGTTATCTCAAACGTCTTTAACATTGCAAGATAGATGTTCCTGAAATCATTCTTCGTAAACTCTAATCCCGCATCCTCAGTTACAACGTAATACATTCCTTGGATATATACCGTACGGTTTCCAGGTACGGGAGCATAAATCTGTTCAATATCGTCATAATCTTCATAATTTCCATAGCCAGTAACATTGCCAAGTTCATAAGGTGTGTACAGCCCAGGACGCACACTCTTGAGAATATTTTGAAGTGATTCAAAATACGAAGCGTACATTATATGGACAGGAAAGACTTCATAGTCTATTGTACTTGGCTCATGGTATGTACAGCATTTCGGCCTGAACCCTACCGACTCTTCCTGATATTCATCTATTACCCAGTTATTTGGATATTTGATAGTAAACTTTCTCAAACTATTTTCATAAACATTCCAGTCAGAAGTATCAATTTCATTGATAACTGCCGTAGTATTTTCTTTTGGCGTTAACAACGTGAATGTCTTAAGAATGGCTTCAAATTGATCAAGTGGGAGTGTTTCCGTATCTTTTTTAAGTAGTGCCATGCCCGTAATTGTATCGTGATTCAAATTGAATATTGCTCCAGTTTGTTCTACCTCAAAAAAATCCGTCTTAACTAATATTCCATTCGTATTTACGGCAGTTATCTTTTTGATTAAGTTAACTGATTTTTCACGCAAGGATGGATCAGTTACTGGCAGTAACATGCTATAGCCATCCACGACACTCTTATAACCATAGGTATGGGTAAAACCAGCTTCGCTGGGAAAAGTATAATCTGATGAAGCACCACCAATGACTATATTAGCAGTATTACTAAAAGTGCCTCTGAATATTCTTCCGGTATCACCAACTTCCAATGTGCTACTTACGTAACCAAAACTTGAAGGATACTTAAAACTGAATCCGAGCTGTTTGTTTTCGTATGTTTCCCAGTTACTGGTATCAATGACGGATACATCAGAGGATCCACCGATTGCAGTGTTCATATTTACTGTTGATTCATTAACAGGAACATTAGTATTACTATTTGTCGGTAAATTCACGTTGGCGTTTTCATTGGCACTTGAATCAACGTTAATATTTTCATTTACTATCACAGTATTAGTACTGTTTCCTGCCGTGTTGCTAGAATTTGTATTGGCCTTAAAAACAACATTAAAACTATTCATATTACTAATTTTGTCACTTGATATGGAGTACCACAAAAAACCCGCTAGAATTATAAATCCAGCTGCGGATAAAATAATCAGTCCTTTTTTCTTCCCTACTTCCCGGACCGGTTTCATTTCTTTTTCCATAGAATTTTCCATAATTAAATAAAATAAACGACCTTGAGGCCGCCCAATAAAAAGTATTCTTTTGTATTTAAATGATAGCTCATTTCAAGATTTTATGTCAAATCACTTAAATTAAACCATTAATTGATAAGCATAATATCTATAGCATATCCAAACACTTATTCACCTGCGCATCAGCCAGTTTATTCTTTTCTCTTGGTATGTGATGATATTCAACAGAATCAAATTTTTGTACCAGATTCCAGACTTGAACAAAAAGCGTTGAAAGTCCGGCATCTTTAACTTTATATTTGCGGTTCAACTGGTTCACGATCAGTTCGCTGTCGGAATAAATTATTACTTTTGTGCCCTTCAGATCAATCGCCTTTTTCAAAGCCAAAATTATCGCCCGGTATTCCGCCTGATTATTTGTTGTTTCGCCCAGATATTCAGAATATTCGCCCAGAATTTTTTTATGCTCGTCAAATATTACCACCCCGGATGCGGCCGGTCCCGGATTGCCACGCGCTCCGCCGTCGGTAAAAATAATCAGCTTCTTTTCTTTTTTGTCAGTCACTTTTTTTCAGATCAATAATTTTTAATTCTAATTCACGATTACCGTTCCATTCATTAATCCCTACTTCAAAAACAAGATCAACTTTCTCACCTATCTCAATAGTATCAAAGAAATCGCCAAACCCGAAACCGATTGTTTTCCTGACCAGTCCCGAACTGTCTTTAATCATCAGTTTAAGATGCTTGCCGGTACTGCCGACCTTCTGCATTCCGGCTACCACCGCGCTACGGACCAGGAAATACGGGTTGCGGTTCCCCTCGCCGAATGGCTGAAAAGAATCGAGCTGACCGTAAAATTTCCAATCAATGTCACTTAGTTCAATTTCCGCCTCAACTTCCAAATATGGTGACAGTTTTTTCCCCTGCAATTCTTCGTTTACGACTTTTTCAAAATCAACCTGGAACTGTTCCACACTGGCGACACTTTTTAATGTAAATCCACCGGCTTGTGAATGTCCACCCCAGCGTTCAAAATGGATCTGCGTTTTTTCCAGCGCCTCAACGATATTGAATTCCCTTATACTTCTTCCGGATCCAGTAATTTTTCCGTCCTGTTCCGTTAAAATTAGTGTCGGGCGATAAAATTCATCGGCAATTTTTCCGGCAATCAGCCCGATAATGCCCGCCGGCCAGTCTTTGCCAATGGCAAATAATAACTTCTTTTCATCACCCACTTCGCCGATCTGAATTTTTGCCTCCTGTACATAATCAACGGTAATTTTTTGTCTTTCAATATTGTTCAGCTGCAGTTTTTCCGCAAGGTGTGCCGACTCTTCCGCAGTCTCGGCTGTTAACAATTGAAATGCCAGTTTAGCGTGATCCATCCGGCCCGCTGCGTTAATCCTGGGTCCGATCTGAAATCCGATCGTAAATGTATCAACCCTGCTTCTCCTGTTTCCAATCGTTTCCATCAGCGCTTTTAAACCGGGTCTTCTGGTTTTTTCCAGGACAATTAATCCATATTTCACAAAAACCCGATTCTCACCCAAAAGCGGCATAATGTCAGTGACTGTACTAATCGCTACCATATCCAAAAGCCATTTTTCAAACCCCTCCGGCAAACTGTATTCCGGTTTAGCGAGCGATTCAGTTATCAATGCTGATGCTAATTTAAAAGCGACACCGGATCCCGCTAAGTGTTTAAAAGGATAAGTCTCCCCTTTAACATGCGGGTTGATAATGGCATTAGCTCTAGGCAGATCAATCGGCGCTTCATGATGGTCAGTAATAATTACATCCACCCCGTTTTTTCTCGCTAGCTCAACCTCCGCGTGGTTGGTAATGCCGCAGTCCGTCGTAATAATCAGATTGTTTCCCTGGTCAATGAAATTCTGCACAGTAATTACGTTCATACCGTATCCTTCCCGTTCGCGGTGAGGAAGAAAAACTGAAACATCCGCTCCCAGATTTTTCAGCGTATCGTACAGAACTACTGAACTGCAGACACCGTCCGCATCATAGTCCCCATGCACCACTATTTTTTCTTTTTTCTCAATCGCCTGCCAAATCCGCCTGGTCGCTTTCTTCATATCCCTAAATAAATAGGGGTCATGAAGATTGTGTTTATATTCGGGATTTAGAAATTCATCAATATCATTTTGCTCAACAATATCTCGGTTATACAACAACTGCAAAATCACCGGGTTGATTTCCGGGAATTTACTAACCAGTGCTTCCGGCACTTTTTTACTTACGACCCATTTTTTATTCATTATTTGCTCATTCCCGGTATTTCAGTCACTTATACCATCTTCTCAAAATTTGGAGTGAGGTCAGCTTTTTCTAATGATTGCTCAACCAATGTTCCATTCCGCTTTTGAGAAACAACAGAGTTGTAGGAAGGCTTCTCTTCCTGATAAAATATTCCGATCGGAATCCTATCTCCCCACTCCATTGCTTTAGCATGCGCTTTCTGCCTGTCATTAGCTTCGTAACCTTCCGCGTTCATGTCATATATCCGCTGGTTAAAAAACTGAAAGGTGTTTAGTTTATTGAAAGTTACGCAGTTCTGCAGAATATCAATAAAGGAAAAACCCTTATGCTGGATCGCCTGTTTAATCAACCCTGACAGATGATCGGCCCTGCCGGAAAATCCTCTTGCCACAAACGTGGCGTTGGCGGCAAGCGCCAACGAGATTGGATTCAGTGGGTCTTCAATTATGCCTTCCGGAGTTGTCGTTGTTGCCATCCCTTTTTGCGATGTCGGTGACGCCTGTCCGGTTGTCAAACTGTAAAGTTGATTGTCGTGAACCAGATAAGTAATATCGTAATTATTTTTACAGGCATGAATAAAATGATTGCCGCCTTCTCCGTAAGCATCCCCGTCTCCGCCGATAGCAAGCACCGTCAATGCATCATTGGCAAATTTAATTCCGGCCGCCGGCGGCAGTGCCCTGCCGTGCAGACTGTGGAAGGCATATGTTTTAACAAAATTATTTTCATTCCCCGAACAGCCGATCCCATAGCTGACCGCGACGTGATTCGGATCAAGATTCAGTTCAGTAATCGCTTTTTTTAAGGCAATCCAAATCCCGAAATTACCGCAGGCCGGGCACCAGGTTGGATCATGCGGGGTGTTTAGTTCTTCTGGTTTCATATATTATTAGGGTTAAGATATTAAGGGTTTAGGAATTGAGATTAATAACCAGCGTGAAGTCTGCTAGTTTTTCAAAATATCACTTATATAACCTTGAATTTCACTCGGATAAAACTGCCTGCCGCTGTATTTCAGTAATTTGTTTTCAATTTCCTCACCAGTGAATTCACGGATCAGGGAACCTAGCTGTGCTGTAAAATTATTTTCTACCAGAACAATGTTTTTAGCTTTTCTGATTATTGCTTTTACTTTTTCATCCGGAAACGGAAAGACATAGGCAATATGTAGAAAATTTACTTTTTGTTTATCCCGTTCGCATAATTTCATCGCTTCTAAAATCGGTCCTTTAGTTGACCCCCAGGAAATTATTGTTACATCAGAATTTTCCGGACCGTATAAAACCGGATCCGGCAGTTCTTTTTGCGCTTCTTCAATCTTTAACGCCCTTTTTTCCACCATCCGGGCTCTGTTTTCTGCGTCCTCGGAAGAATAACCAAATTCATCATGCTCATCAGAATTGGCATTGTGCATACCGCCCGGCTGTCCCGGAATACTTCTTGGTGAAATCCCGGTATCCGTAAACTTATACCGTTTAAACTTCTTAATCTTTTTCAGTTCAACATCAGACACCAAGGCACCGCGTTCTATTTTCAGTTTATCGGTCTCAAAAAATTCTTCGGATTTATTACTCTCTGAAATAAATTTATCGGAAAGAATAAACACCGGCAGCTGATATTTTTCCGCCAGATTAAAGGCATGTTGTGTAGCATAAAATGCCTCCCGTACATCACCCGGTGCGATTATAATTCTCGGGAATTCGCCCTGTGAAGCATGGATTAAAAATTGCAGATCCGACTGTTCCGTCCAGGTTGGTAATCCGGTAGCCGGTCCCGGACGCATCACTTCAGCTATGACAATCGGTGTTTCAGTGATACCGGAAAGTCCCAGCGCTTCCACCATTAATGAAAAACCGCCACCTGAAGTTCCGGTCATTGCCCTCACACCGGCGAAACTCGCACCCAACGCCATAGTGATTGCTGAAATCTCGTCTTCCGTTTGTTTAACCAGAATATTGTGCTTTTCTCCGTTTGCCGCTAGATAATGCAGAATTGAAGTGAAAGGAGTCATAGGATAGGCGGACATAAATTTGCATCCTGCCACTATTGCCCCCATGCCGATCGCTTCATTTGCAGTTAAGACCATCTGTTTCGGGCCCTTGATTGGTTTCAGCTTAAACGGAAATTTTTCCACGTTAAAATTATCCCTGACATAATTGTATCCTGCTTCCGCTATTTTAATATTCAAATCCACTATTTCGTCGCCCTTTCTCCGGAATTCATCTTTGATCATAGCCTTCAACAGTTCAAAATCATAACTGATCAGACCAACCGAAGCACCTAAAGCGACGGAGTTACGCATCACTTTTTTACCGCCTGCTGCTTCCGCCAGCTTGGTTAGCGGAATTGGGAAAAGATTATACTTTTTGGCATCAATTACGCTTACATCAATTTTCTTATCCTCATTATCGTAAATCAATCCGCCACCTTCTTCCAGTTCGTCTTTATGTAAATCAATCGTCAACTGATCCAAAGCTACCAGTAAATTTACGGCAATTTTTGGAGACCATTTTTCTTCACTACCGACATTGACCTGGTAGGTATTGTGGCCACCGCGGATTAACGACGGGTATTCCGAATAATCAAAAATATGCAGTCCTCCCCTGGCGCAGATTTTGGAGAACATAAGTCCGATTGATTTAATTCCGTAACCCGCCTCTCCGGCTATTTTCCAGTTTAGGTCGTTGACAGTTGGTTTAATGCTCATAGAATAATCTTAATTAATAAATATTAAAGGTTTTTTTAACCGACTGATTGCTTTATTTAAAACGCCAATGTGATTTTTGTGTACCAGTAACTCCTTCGCTTCTTCATATGTGCACCAGCAGTATTTTTCATGTTCGGAAGAAAGGCGCACCTCTTTATCCGCTACCCCCAGATAGTAATCAACCGTTTTACTTACTAGATATTCATCACGCGTGAAACGGTAATGTGTTTTGGTTCTGAAATCCTCCACAATTTTGAAATTTTCAATACCCGTTTCTTCCCTCATTTCTCTTTTCAGAGTTTCTATCTTTTCTTCACCGTCTTCAATTTTACCCTGAGGGAATTCCCATTTTTGGATCCATTTTTTGAACACAATCAGCACTTTGTTCTCAGGATTAAACAGAACGATTCCGACGGCGCTTTCAATTCTTTTTTTCTGCATAATATTTTTCTGTTGTTTTACTCTGTGAATCGCCGGTATTTTTTACCGCATTATATACTGCCATGTCTTTTGCGCTATATTGATCATTTCCCCCTCGGGCGCAATCAATACCCGGCAACTCTTTGGCAGATGTATGTTTTTTAAAACTAGGTTACGGATAATTTCGCTGTGCATGCCGATCACTCCGGTAAATACAATTGCCTGCGGTTTTCTGCTCATGCCCAAATAGGACGCCAGATACCGCCTGATATCATAAACATAGACCGCAAGTGCCTGCTTCGCGGATTTCGTCTGCACAGCGGAATATTTTGAAGCGGATTTATAACCGGCTATTTTATACCCGGCGGCAGTCAAAACTTCCCGCAAATCAGCATTGCCATATAAACCCAGGAGACCGGATTTTTTATTAATCAGATGATCTATTTCATCCCATGACATCTTTTGTTCTTTGGCCAGATACATTGCCACCGCCACCGGCAAATCACCGGTGCGTGTCGCCATGGTCAGACCCTCGTTGGGCGAGAAACCCATTGTCGTATCTTTAACGCGTCCGTTTTCCAGCCAAGCCATACTGGCGCCGGATCCTAAATGCACAGTGATTGCTGATAATTTTTTTAAGCTGACGCCGATTTTTTCCGCGGCATAAACGCAGGCCATTTCGTGGCTCAGACCATGAAATCCGTATTTTCTGATATTAAACTTCTCACAATAGCGGACCGGCAATGAATACAAATACGCTTCCGGTTCCAGATCTGAAAACCAGGCGGTATCAAAACTGGCAACTATTGTAACTCTCGGCCAGGTCATCTGCACTAATCGCGCCTGCTCCAGACTTTGTATGTTATGTAACGGGGCCAGGTTATTATATTTACTGATTTTCTGGATCGTTTTTTTATCCAGTTTACAGCTATTTCTGAACTCGGGTCCGCCGTGAACCACCCTTAAGCCGACGGTTTGGATATCTATTTGGTAAAATATTTTTGAAACAACCTGCCAGGCACTTTTTAACGTGTATTTATTGGAATACTTTCTTCGGATTTTTTTATCGTTTATATGATACTCCAAAACAGAACCGGTATTGTAACCGGAATAAGCTCCCTCTATAATTATTTTACCTAATCCTCTTTTATCATAATCAAACACAGTAAATTTTAAACTGCTGGAGCCGTTATTTAAAACAAGCAGATTCTGTTTGTTACTTTTCATAAATATATACTTTTTGATTATTAACTAAACCTACGGCATTACCCTCATCTGTATCTAGTTGCAGTCTGGTGTCAAAATCGCCAACACGCACAACAACATTATTTAAAATTACAGAACGTTCACCTTTGATTAACACCGATATTTTTTTACCAGTCCTATACTTCCACATCTTCGCTTGCTTTTCTGATAAATGTAAATGCCGCATAGCAACAATAGCCGGGGCGGTCACCCGCCCTTTTGGTCCTTCTAAAATAACCTGACTGGCGGTTTTCACCTGGCCGGAAATCTGCACTGACGGTCTGATACCCAAAGCAAAGCAATCCGTAACAGAAAGCTCAACCTGAGTCTTGTCCCGAACCGGACCGATAATCCGTACTTTGGGGAAAACACCGCGTTCACCTTTTACTGATAAAGTCTCCTTGGTTGCAAATTGATGAGGCTGAGACAGATCCTTTAATTTCTTTAATTGGTAATTTTTCCCGAATAACTTTTCCAAATCTTTTTGGCTCAGGTGTATATGCCGTGCTGAGACCTCTGCAATGATTGTTTTCATATTATTATTTAGTGAACTTATTTTTAACATCCCTCCAATAAATCAAGCCGTTCTGAGCACCAGTCTTCTGGACTAATGATGCGGTATTTAACATGCATAAACGAACAGCTTTTTCAATATTACCATTAAAATGAACCATCCCGGCCACAAACGAAGAGCCGAAACAATCACCCGCTCCGGTGGTATCAACAACCTTTCTGTCTATCACTTTTGAATAGTAAGAATTTTTTCCGTCATAGACATACGCTCCTTTTCTGCCGTCAGTTATTACGACAATTTTCGGTCCCCAACCCTGAATAATTTTTGTCAGTACCCGTGCATTATTTATTTGCTTTGGTATCATTCCGGCGGATAATACCAATTCAATTGCTTCATCCTTATTAATAAACAGGACATCAGTAACTTTAAGCACTGAGGAAAGTTTCTTCTTTCCGGCTTTTAGCTGCGTCTCGCCGGGATTCCAACCGAGCTTAGTGCCGCTTTCTTTAATGAATTTTACGATTGAATGCGCGTTATTCAACCAAGTTTTACCGGTTAAAGAAGAAACGTAGAGCCACTGTGTTTTTAATATTTTGGCGGCATTTTTGGGAAAAATTGATGCATTATTGGAACCGCGATACAAAAATGCCACATGATCTTTTGACTTCTCCGCTATGGTAATGAATGAAAAACCGGTTGAAAGTTTGCTGTTTCTTTGGACGTATTTTGTATCAACACCTTCGTCTTTTAAATCATTAATAATTGAATCGCCCTCGCGGTCATTTCCTACTGTTATCCAACACGCATTGCGCAGTCCCAATCTGGCAAAAGAAACAGACGTGTTGCATCCCCCTCCCCCCAAACCAAAATAAACCTTGTCACTGATCATTTTGGCTCCGTATTCAAATCCGATTAATTTTTGGCGAGTGAGATCTTCGGGCGTGTCAATTACCTGACCTTCATCAGTATAAAAAGTGATATCACGTGTAGCTCCACCAAGTGAAATTACGTCGTAAATCTTTTTATTCATATAATAGTTGATTATGTTTTGGTTTAATTATATTGTATCAAAGGATAATTTGCCCAACAAACTAAATCAGAGACCTGCCGGTCATTTCTGCCGGTCGATCCAATCCCAGAATCTGCAGAATTGTCGGGGCAACATCGGCAAGCATCCCAACCGGACGCAGACTTGATAAATCATGGCTCTGGAGCGTATTCTGCCCCTCCCATTGTTTACCGATCAAAATAAACGGCACCGGATTTGCGGAATGTTCCTTAATAATATCCCCGGTCTGTGCGTTCATTTTTTCCTCAGCATTGCCGTGGTCAGCGGTAATTACCACCGCTCCGTTCATATCTAGTGTCGCTTCAACAATTTCCTTTAAAGCTTCATCAACAACCTCTACAGCTTTGATTATTGCCTTTAAATTACCCGTATGACCGACCATATCAACGTTAGCAAGATTTATTACAATAAGTTTATATTTCTTTGTCAGAATTTCTTGCACGACACGATCCTTAATCTCACGAGTGGACATGGCGGGTTTCTGGTCATAGCTGGAAACATGTGGCGAAGGAATCAATACACGATCCTCACCTTCATAGGCAGCTTCTTTACCACCATTAAAAAAGAACGTCACATGCGGGTATTTTTCCGTTTCTGCAATATGAAGCTGTTTAAAACCATTATCCGCAATTACTTTGGCAAGCGGGGTGGTAATTTCAATTGGCGGAAATGCTATCGCGCTTACCGGCAGATCTTTTTCAAATTCGGTCATGGAAACAAAAAACAAATTAGCAATATTACGTTTCTTTTGAAATTTCTCAAACCCCGGTAATACAAATGCTTTAGTAATCTGCCTGGTACGGTCAGGCCGGAAATTAAAGAAAATCATTGCGTCATTATCCTGTACAGTTGCCACCGGTTTACCGTTTTCCACAACAACCGTTGGAATGAATTCCTCATCAAATACACTGTTTTCATATGATTTTTTAATCATGGCAATCGGATCTTCAGTAGTCTGTTCTGAAAACCCTTCAACTATTGCGTTATACGATTTCTCAATCCGATCCCAGCGATTGTCCCGATCCATAGCATAAAATCTGCCGGCCAATGTGGCAATTTTTCCAATCTGCAGATCTATTATTCTGCGCTGCAGTTGCTGAATAAAGTCTTCTGCGCTGTTTTTGGGTGTATCACGACCGTCTAAAAAGGCATGGATAAATACTTTATTTACCCCATTATCTTTACATAGTTCCAGTAACGCATAGAGGTGCTCTTCCGAACTGTGAACTCCGCCGTCAGATACCAATCCCATGATATGTATGGCTGAATTATTCTTTTTTGCATGATTCACCGCGGCCAGAAATGCTTCATTTTTAAAGAAACTGCCGTCCGCGATTGATTTGTTAATTCTGGGAAACGACTGATAGACAATCCTGCCGGTCCCGATACTCAGATGCCCGACTTCCGAATTACCCATTTCGCCCCAGGGCAAACCAACCAGTTCCCCTGAAGCCTGCACGGCCATTGTAGGATATGTTGCAATAATTTTGTCCAAATTTGGGGTAACGGCAACGCTGATTGCATTCCCTCTGCGGGGAGGTGCGATCCCGAATCCGTCAATAATAATTAGGGTTACAAAATCCGCATTCATTACAATAGACTTTTTAATTTCATTAGTTTCGGTTTCTCTATTTTCATAATGTCCAAAATAGTCGGCGCCACATTTCCTAGAACACCTTCCGGCAAATTTTTCTTTCTGGTAATTTTTTTATCAGAACTGACAATGATAAATGGCACCGGATTAGATGAATGTTTTGTATCAACTTCTCCGGTTTTCAGATTAATCATGTCCTCGGCATTGCCATGGTCAGCCGTAATGATAACCGTGCCTTTTTGTTTTTGCACCTGTTGGACTATCCTTCCGATACATTTATCAGTGAATTCAATCCCTTTAACCGTCGCCTTTAGATTCCCGGTATGCCCTACCATATCCGGATTGGCATAGTTTAAGGCAATAAAATCATACGATCTTGATTTTAATTTCTGCAAAACAGTATTTGTTATTTTTCCGGCGCTCATCTCCGGTTTATCATCAAAATGTTTCACAGATGTTGAAGGTATTGTAATACGGCTTTCACCGCCCACCGGATCCGAATAACCACCGTTAAAGAAATAAGTCATGTGTGCGTACTTTTGCCCCTCAGCAACATATAGTTGACGGACATTCCGCAGGGCCATCGGCAATGTATCTCTGATATCCATGGAAGGATAAGCGGTCAACATTCCCTCAAGGTCCGGACCGAAATCGGTCATTGCGACAAAAATAAGATTCTTTAAAACTTTTTTCCGCTGGAAGCTTTTCGCATTTTTTGTATTGAATTTATTCTGTACAAACGGTTTGGCCAGCTGGCGCGCCCTATCTGAACGCAGATTGTAAAAAATCACTGAATCACCGTCAGAAATTGGTTTTCCACCTTTCATAATACTGGGTGTCACGAATTCATCCGTTTCCCCCCTGTTATAGGCCTGCAGAATAGCCTGCTGCGGACTGTCAGCTTTCAGGCCCTCCCCCAATACCAGTGCATTATAAGCCCGCTGGGTTATATCCCAGTTTTTTGTCCGATCCAGATAGTAACGGCCCATTACCGTTGAAATTATTTCGTTACTGTTTAATTTCTTTTCAATCTTTTTAATCAGCTTTATCGCATAGTAGCGGTTGGAATCCCTGCCGTCCGTAAAAAAATGCAGAAAAACATTATATACTCTTTTTCTACGTGCAAGTTCAATCAATGCCGTCAGATGATCCGGACTCATGTGCGGACATTGATCACCGGAAATAATACCCATCAGATGCAGATTGGATTTGTATTTGCTAACGTGCTGTACCGCTTGCGCAAATCCCGGGTTACGATAAAACGTTCCGTCAAGTATGCTTTTGGTGATAATAATTGAATCCTGATCTACAATCCTTCCTGCGCCGATATTCATGTGACCTGCTTCGGAATTACCGTCCTGTTTTGCCGGAAGTCCGACGAACCTGCCGTATGATTTAAGTTTGGTATGAGGATATTTTTTCCACAAACGGTCCATTACCGGTTTTTTGGCCAGTTCAATAGCGTTACTTTCGGAAGCGGGGGCAATCCCCCAGCCGTCTAATACAATTAGTACCGTTGGTTTATATTGTATAGTTGTTCTGTGTTTTATAGTTTTTTTCATATTTATTGGTAATCGGTAATCTGTAATTTGGTAATTTGTAACCGGTGATTCGTAATTGGTAATACGTAATTAGTGAGTATTGCGAATTACCAATTACTTATTACCACCTACTTCCTCTTCAATCTCCATTAGGCGGTTGTATTTTACAATTCTTTCACCACGGGAAAGTGAACCTGTTTTAATATATTCTGAGTTTACGGCCACGCTCAAATCGGCTATGAAAGTATCGGCAGTTTCACCGGAACGGTGCGAAATCACAGTTTTGTATCCGTTTTCTTTTGCTAACCGGATACAGTCCAGTGTTTCTGTTAACGTGCCGATTTGATTCAATTTAATCAGAATAGCATTGGCAATACCTTTATCAATCCCTTTTTTAAAGCGATTAATATTTGTGACAAACAGATCATCGCCCACCAGCATCATTTTGTCTTTCAGTTTCTTGGTCATTAACTGCCACCCATCCCAGTCATCTTCGGTTAATCCGTCCTCAATTGAAATAATCGGGTAATTGGACTGCCAGTCTGCATACATATTAATCATATCTTCAGACGTCA
Source organism: Patescibacteria group bacterium (assembly GCA_041666485.1). Classification (GTDB taxonomy): domain Bacteria; phylum Patescibacteriota; class Patescibacteriia; order UM-FILTER-42-10; family UM-FILTER-42-10; genus JAHJEX01. The sequence goes on from JBAYGW010000014.1 coordinate 16,136, forward strand.
TACTGTGTTGTTCCGGTTGAATCAGATATTTATTGGAAGCTGCGTTGTGAAATTCAGAAGCAGCGGCATCCAGAGCAAATGAAACATTCTTTCCCGTTTCATATTGCGTTTTACTGACCGCCATCATAATTAAATTCATTGCTTCTTTATGCGACTGCACTTTCGGAGCAAACCCTCCTTCATCACCCACCATCACCGAAAGTTTATTATTTTCTAATACTACTTTTAATGAATGAAATATTTCAGCACCCATCCTGACGCATTCTCTGAACGAATCTGCCTTGGGAACAATCATAAATTCCTGTACGCTCAGTTTATTATCAGCATGCTGACCGCCGTTGATGATATTCATCATCGGCAGAGGAAAAGAATATTTCCCTTTTATTTTTGAAAGTGCCCGCAGATATTCATATAAAGGAATTTTTGCTGATTTTGCCGACACCCTAGCATATGCCAGAGAAACACTCAAAATTGCATTCGCACCCAGCTTGGCTTTATTTTCTGTTGCATCCAGCTCAATCATCTTTTTATCCAGCTCCGCCTGTTTACCTAACACAAAATCCTTCAAAGCCGGGGCAATTTTGAAATTGACGTTTTCCACCGCCTTCAGCACTCCTTTGCCCAGATAACGATCCGGATCGGCATCACGCAATTCCAAAGCTTCATATGTTCCGGTTGAAGCACCTGAAGGAACGGCAGCAATCCCGATACTGCCGTCTGATGCTATTACCTTTGCTTCAATAGTAGGATTACCGCGTGAATCCAGAATCTCGCGGGCGAATATTTCTTTTATTTTTACTGTATGGGACATGGGTTTTTGTTTAGGAGTTAGGGTTTATTGGTTAGTCACTGGTAATTAGTAATTGGTAATTTGTAACTGCAGGATATTGAAAATAATTACGATTTACTAATTACGAATCACCGGTTACAGATCAGGCAACAATGCAACAACCGGCAGTTCTTTTCCGGACAGAAATTCCAAAGAAGCACCGCCACCGGTTGAAACGTGGGTGAACTTACCTTCCAGATTGAACATCTTAACGATTTTTTCCGTATCACCCCCGCCCACGATTGATGTGGCACCGCTGTTTATGATTGCATCGGCAATTTCTTTCGTGCCTTTGGCAAATTCCGCTTCTTCAAACAGTCCCATCGGACCGTTCCAGAAAACTGTTTTTGATGCTGAAATAATTTTTCGGTATTCCTCAATTGTCTGGGGACCGATATCAAGGTAAGCCCATCTTTCAGGCAAAGTTTCTTTCTTATTAATATCCACCACCTTGTTTTCTGTTGGTTTTTCAATGGAATTCGCTGCAACTAAATCCAAAGGCAATTGTATAAAATCCCCTCCTTGAAATGATGTTTTATCCGCAGTTTTCTCCAGCAGTTCTTTTGCTGATTCTGCCGCTGTTTTAGTGGCATCAATCCCGACATCTTCTACAAATGACCCCTGGATATCTACATCCTGAGCTTTCAAAAATGCATTGGCCATTGCCCCGCCGATGAGAATTGAATCAGCCAGTGTCAATAAATTATTGGTGGTCTCCAATTTGTCAGAAATCTTCGCCCCGCCCAAAACAACTGTAAATGGCCGGCTTGGACTTTCAAGCAATTGAGAAAGCACGGTTAATTCCTTTTCCATTAAAAAACCGATTACTACTTCTTTATTTTGTTTGAGGATACCGGTTGTTGACGAATGTACCCGGTGGGACTGGGCAAAGGCGTCAAAAACTACCAGATCTCCCAGATTTGCCAGTTTTTTAGAGAATTCTTCGTCTTCTTTTTGTTCTTCCGGATGAAAACGGACATTCTCCAGCATAATAATCTCACCGGGTTTCAGGTCGGCTACTGCTTTCTCCACCTCCGGACCGACACAGTCATCCAGCTTTTTTACCGGTCTTTTGATCAATTCTGAGAGCTTTTCGGCTACCGGATCCATTCGGAATTTTTCAACAACCTTTCCTTCCGGTCTTTTTAACCACGAAAGAAGGATTAAACTGCAGTCCCTGGCTAATAAATATTCAATTGTCGGCAATGTAGCCTTGATTCTGGAATCATCCGGCACAATCCACTTGCCATCTTTTTCCTTTAGCGAAATATCATATGCCACGCGCAATAACACCTTTTTACCCTGGACATCAATATCTCTGATTGTTTTTTTAGGCATAGATTAAAAGGCTCAATATTCAAATAAAAAAATGTGGATAATCATGCAAAATATTATCTTATTATAACAAATTTTTTGCCTCTTGTCACGCTAGTTCTGTTTGTATTGCCAAATTGACATATACACGCCATGTGATTTATAATTTAAGGACAATCAAGATGAATTGGGCGTTCTCATTGGTCACTTTTGTGACCTTGAACGCTCTTTTTAATTTAACGCTCCATAAGCCGGAGCAAGCGTCAGGAGGGATAACAGGCTCAAATGGATCCGCTAGTGAACAAGACGGTAAACCTTGCCAAAAGGCTCTAACCAAGGAGATAGTCATGAAACGAGCAGTGTTTCTCCTCTTCGCGGTGGTTTTGTCCGGAATTCTGGGCACCACTGTCGGATGCGAACGGGAAACCGTTCCCAGTGAAAGCTCACTCCCCATCTACACGCCCAATGCGGGCACTCTCGACGAAGCAATCGCGGAACTCCAGACGGCAGAGACCGACGAAGAGGCCACCGCGATCCTCGACCGATATCCGCAAGCGGTGCGTGACGAGATCTTCGCCCAGTGCGAAGAAGCTTCCGAGCGTGCATCCGTCGAACCCGAAACGTGGACCGGACCGGCCGTCGATGCCGTCATGGCCACTTTCGGCAAGAGCCGTAACGAGATCATCGCCGTTCAGAAGATGATGATGCTCCAAAACGGCGCGCCGGTTGACAGCGTGGAGGCGGTAATCACCGACAAGGAGGAGTGGTACTACTTCAGCCTCGTCGACGAGACGCTTCGCACCGAACTGTCGGCAGACAAGGTGATCACCGAGATCGATGTATACGGATCATCGATCTACCTATGGCACAATGAGTCATTGTGCTGGAATGACGAGTACACCGTCGTTTTCTGGCTTCCCGTTTGCTTCTACGAACTCATCGTGGGCCAGTTCAATGGGATCATCGACGCATGGGCGCCTAACCCCAACTGCTTGCTCTGTAACGGTGGTCCATGTGCGCTCTTCCTTTGCGGAAGTGCATGGGATGGTCCGGGATTCTTGGAATGGTACAATTTCCACAATTGTGCTGATCCCAGAGCCTCAACGAAAGTTGGGAAAAACGTGCAGAAACGCTGGCTCTTTAGCTGGCGAAACTGCCTGCGGTCAGATGCAGACATCGCCAGATCCGTCCGGGCACGAATTCGCTACTAGTGAGTAATTGGTTCCAGAATAGGGTGCTAGTAATGCTTAAATGCAACTAGCACCCTGGATTTCTTTATAAAATCAATATACAATTAAATTATAATACTTAATATCAATATTATGGACTCAATATCACAAAACAATGGATCAATCAAAAGAAGAAATGCTTGGCTAACATCATTATTAATAGTCATAGTCGGCATTGAGTTTTTACTAATACTATATTTTATTAATTATTTACCTTGGACATCAGACTTTCATTCTAAAGAAGTGAAAGGAATAGCTAATTTCCAATATAGAGACACAATTACATGCAATGTCGCTTATTCAACGTATAGAAATGACACTGGTCTTGTATTAGACTACTATGATGAAAAGCAATTTAGTGTTAGTGGCCTTGAGACTGATACACCAAAAATGATACTAAATAGTGAGGTTAGTATTAATTCAGAAAAAATATTTGAATCACCAGATTACGTTACAATACAAAACACACCAGCATGGTGGAATATGGATACTTTTATCCTCAGAAAATCAGATGGTACTTATATACGAACAATGGGTGGAGAAAATGGTGGAGAACAATACGCCATCGCACAAAAAGGCTGGTGCGAATAAATAGACTGATAATAGCGCCCATTGCGAGTCCTTTCCGCCAGTGGCGGAAGGCGAAGCAATCCCGATCCCTAACAAATCATGATTACCATAGTGAGCGGGATTGCTTCGCCTCGCTAAGCGAGACTCGCAATGGTTACTGTTTATTACCTATATAAATCAAAAAACAAAAAGCGCGGATAGAAATTCGCGTTTTTTAGAGTTTAATAATATTTTATAAATTCTTCTCAAAAAACCTGATCACCTTCGCTTCATATAATGTTTTCTCATTAAAATAGGCCTCGCCATGATCCGCACCTTCAATTTCCCACAGTTCGGAATTACCCTTAGACACTTCAAAGATTTGCCTGGAATGCTCAACCGGAATCTCCTGATCGGCTGTCCCATGGATTAACAGTAATGGCGTTTTACTTTGTGTTGCCGCATTAATAGTAGATACATCGCTGGGTTTTATGCCGATCCGCCAATGCGCCCACTGTTCCAGAGACCAGATCATTGGTTTTTGGAGAAAACCAAATTTCGTAAACATATTATTAACCAATAAATCCAAGGAAGCATAAGCGCTGTCGGCGACAATTGCTTTTATTCTGGGATCAACACTGCCTTGCATAATTCCGACCGCACCACCCATGGAAAACCCCATCACCCCTATTTTTTCCGGATCAACATCCGAGCGCGTATTCAAATAATCAATTGCCGCCTTGAGATCCTTTTTTTCATTCCAACCGAGGGTTGTGAACTCTCCTTCACTTTTCCCGAAATAGCGGAAATCAAACAGCAAGACATTAAACTTCTTCCGCAGAAACAGAGACCAGTTTAAAGCATCCGCTTTATTGGCCGGATATCCGTGCATTACAACAACCGTTCCGACCACATCTTCAGTGGCAGGTATAAACCAACCGTCTAATCTTAAGTTATCCTCCGTTTGAAAATAAACATCTTCATATATAACATTATAATTATCGGGTGTGATCGTATAATCCGTTTGCCTGGGATGAGTAACATTATAATAAGCAAAAAATGAGACCAAAAAAAACCAAGCAACGGTGATAATTGCGGTTATTAAAAGTATCTTTATTATTCTTCTTACCACTCTTTTTCCCCCTCCGAAATTATTTAATCGGTAGCTCTACATTGAATGCCGAACCCTTGCCTTCGCCTTCGCTTTCCGCCCAAATCTTTCCTTTATGCGCGTCCACAATTTTTCTGGCGATAAACAATCCCAAACCGGATCCGTCCGGCGACAGCCGGGAAATGCCGGATCCGCGGACAAATTTGGAGAAAAGCTTTTCCGCGTCAGTCGGATTAATACCCACGCCGGTATCTTTAACAATTATTAAGACATTCTCATCCTTCTTCTGTACTGTTACGGTAATACCTCCCTTTTCGGTATATTTAATCGCATTGTCAACTAAGTTTAATACAACGTCTTTAATCTTGTCCTCATCCACGTTAAGCATCGGTATCTTTTCTTTCGGCACGATAAAGTTCAATTTCAGCTTCTTCTTGGACGTTGTCGGGCGGAGTTCTTTCACTTCGCTTTGAATTACCTTAACAATATCCACCTTGGTTCTGTTTAGCTTGAATCGTCCGGCTTCAATTCTCGTTACATTCAGGAAAAGGTTCACCATGCGGATCAGCCTCCGGCTGCCGTCAAAGACGTCTGCAATCACTTTATTCTGATCAGAAGTCATGGCTCCGAAGTCACCCTCCTGTAACATGGAAAGATAACCCATAATTCCGGCCAGCGGAGTGCGCAGTTGGTGTGAAGCGATGGACATAAATTCCGACTTCGCTTCGTCCAGTTGTTTCAGATGGGAATTGGCCACCTGCAGCTGCTTGTTGGTTTTTTGTATTTCATTAACCAGTTCCAGATTCTTAAACACAATTCCGGTCTGGTTCGCCAGCGCGTTCATCATACTAAAATCCATGTCGGAAACTTTTTCCTCGTCTTTATCAATCAAAAACACAATCACACCGACTACCCGGTCCTCAGAATAAATCGGCACGCCGACTGTAGTCTGGATTCCCATCAGCTTCTGGATTAGATTGGCAACTTGTCTTGGCACCGGCGGTGCCACAAAATCGGCGAACGCTTTGCTGGTCTGGATCTGGCCTGTTTTTACCACTTTTGAGGACAAGGTAGTGGCTTTTGAAAGAATGCTTTCATATTCCTTGATTGGTTTCGGCAAGAGACTGACAGCCTTTTTAGCCAGCTGCGACTGGCTGTATGCCTCAATATAAATTTTATCTTTGTCCTTATCAACCAAAAGTAAAATTCCGCCAACATAACCCAGCTCGTCACTGATGCTGTTTACAATGTCGCGCGTTACTGATTTGAAATTCAGAGTACGCGTAATCAGGTTGGTTATCCGTTGCAGGTTTTCCAGAAAGCTGTTCCTGCTCTGCAGTTCCAAGTTGGTTTCGCGCAGATTATTGGTTGCCTTTTTGACTTCGTCGCGCAGTTTGATATTAAAATCACTTACTTCCTTGTACAGTTTCGCTTTTTCTATGGCGGTTCCCAATTGCGGAGCAAATAGTTCCAAAAGATTCAGATCTTCATTATTGAAAATATCGCCGGACATCTTCTTGCCCAGCACTAAAATTGTTTTCAATTCCCCTTCCACGAATACCGGCACACAGATTGATGCGCCCAAATCTTCCAGCCGGTACATGATTAGCTCCCGCTTTTTGCGGTCCCTGCCCTCTTTCATGTCGGCAATTTCCCGTTCCATTTCTTCCACCACGATCAGGTCACGGTATTTCTTTAGGTATGCGAGTATGGGGTGGTTTTTAGTAATCCGGGTTCCGATTTCTTTTTCTTTGTCGGCAACTGCAGTAAATCCGCCGCCTGTTTTGTTCGGAAGAAACAATATTGAATCTTTCAGTTTGAGCTCTTTGGTCAGAGTCCCGGTTACTGCTCTGGTCAGATTTTCCAGATCAATTTCCAGACTGATCACTTCGCTCAACATTAGGAGTAATTGCTGGTAGTCAATCCTGCCTCGATAAAATATTTTATCAGTAATTTTACCAATATAATTTTTTAATGGACCAATAGAAACAACAATAAATAATGATATAATGAATGTAACTAAAAGCGTATTAGAATTTTCAAAAAACAAAGCAATTAAATAGGATAGCGCTGTGAAGAAAGCTGTTACCATTGATACTAGAACTAAGTACAGTAAAGAGCGACTTATTATGAAACGGATATCCATTAAGCGATATTTTATAATGGCATATGCCATTATAATTGCATAAAAAGATACAAAGAAATTACCAATAGGATAAATATTTAAGTTAAAATCTAAAACAAAATTTGTCGATCCCCCAATAAATCCGATCAAAGATGCTACAAACATATATAACAATTGCTTAGATCTTAATCCATCTGTTATTTTGTATTCTTTATAAATCAGACGAAGACTAAAGAAAGAAACGGTTGCAAAATAAAATAAAAATATTGGATAAACAATACCTGTTTCTACTGGCCAATAGTTAAAATATGTTCTTTCAATTACTCGTACAATAAATAAAGTTGTGAAAGATAACACAACAAATACTGTAGCTAAAGAGTATAATTCGATGACTACCCTTTTATATTTTTCTATTTTTTTTACCAAAACAACAGAATAATGAAAAAAAGTAGCTGGTATCAATGCAGTACCAATATATAAAAGCCTTTGCCAAAATAGTGCCTGATTGCTATTACCCGAAACAACTGACCCTAAGAGACCAATTATCCACAACGAAATAAATATACTAACCAATAACCATATCTGATTTAATCTATTTTTTCTTTGTCCAAAATAAACAACAAATCCTAAAACAAAAGTAAATATTATTGTTATTATACATGAATAGGCGACAGCATTCATTTGATTAACTTAATAGCTATATTAATTTTAGTACCCCGCTGGCGATTTCTTTTTTTCCATTAACTATGATATATGACTTATCTTTTTTTATTATGTAAGCTTTGTGCTTTCTCTTCATATCATTATAATCGTTAGCAACAATCAGATCAGCTTTCGACTTCACCATACTTTTATATGCAATATCTATGAGCTGAGCCTTGCTTTTTCCGACTTCCAGTTTAAATTTTACTAAAAATATATCTGGTCGAATTTTTTTAATCAAATCAACAATTTTAATTGTTCGTTTAAATTCAATTTTAAAATTTGAAATACCAGATTTTATTTTTCCTGAATTTGTTTTTTTAGGTATATAATCTGGTACCGCAGCTGAGTGAATAATTGCATCATATTCCTTTGATTTCAATTCATTGGTAACTAAATTCAGTAATTCGTCGAAATACTTAAATCTAATGATTCTGAATGATTTACTAATTTTTTTTGGAATTGAAACTCTTCCAGGGCCCATTAACAACGTAACATTGTAATTTTTTTCGCTCGCAAATTTAGCGATTTCCCACCCAAGCTTACCACCAAAAACAGTTGTTATTATTCTCACTCTATCTATTGGCACCCATGTTGGCCCTGCTGTTATCAGGATATTCTTTTTTTTGTTTTTTTCCATATTTTATTTAGTTTTTCTAATAACTTATGTTTTAAAAGATACGCATGATAGACTGTTTTGTAATTATAATATAAGAACTTTTTATTTTTTTTCATCCATTTTGAAAATCTTTTTTCAATATCAAGATGTGACTCAATGTTCTTTCCTTCAACTCTCAAGAAATCTATATAGTAATTACCAATTTTAAATATATGCTTTCTTACAATGTATCTTGGTTTTTTATCTAATTGAAAATCAATATTTGCCAAAGGTACACTAATATCTATAATATGTTCCGGATCTATTTCGTGAACAAAATCATCTTTACCATTCCATTCAACCAATTTCATAATATTGCTAATATGTTTTGTTTCGTTGGATAAATCACTATCAGTAGAAGGGTCACATTTTATCCATTTATCCAAGTAAACATAACAAATAATATGAACAGAATGTTTTTTTAATGGATTTTTTATTAATGTTGGAAGTATATGACCAAATGACTCTCCTCCTCTTACTTTATAGATACAATAACCAGCGGGAATATTTGCAGCTCGATAAAGCGCAACTAACAAGTTACTGCTACTTGTACACATCCCCCTTTTATCTCTAAGCGTATCAGATGATTTTACGCCCCAAGGTCCAATTCTGTATTTTATCTCATCTCTTACAAATTCAAATAGTTTTATAGCAAGTTCACGCCTGTTTGTATATTGTTCTTGAAATTTTTCAACAACCTTAAGAATTTCTGGATTCTTCCAATCACAGTATCTTGTTTCTTTTAGAAATTCATTCAGATCTTGATTCATTTTTTCATTAACTCATCAATACGTTTAATAATTACTTCATTTTTTTCTAACACTCCCTCACCTTCATAACCGCAAACAAGCTTTCCTTTTTGTGGACCAACAAAGCTATACTTTGGAATTGCTGCCCCTATTTTAATGTTTTCTAATCGCTTTATAGAACTTTTCATTATTGAATTCTCCCACATATGACAATTCATCGCTGGCGCAATGAGTACTGGAATATCATTGGGTAATGCACTTACTACCGTAGTTACAAGATTATCTGCTATTCCATAAGCAATTTTATTTATTGTATTATATGTTGCAGGTGCCAATAAGAATAAATCACACCAATCAGCCAGTTTGATATGCTCAACATCACTTTTATTTATCGTATCAAACGTGTCCGTATGCACAGGATGATTAGTTAGGCTCTGGAAAGTAACTGGGGTAACAAATTTGGTAGCAGCATCAGTCATTATTACTTTTATATCTGCCCCTTCTTTTTTTAACTTATTTATCAAACTACATATTCTATATGCAGCTATTCCTCCGGTAATACCAATTATTATTTTTTTATTATTTAGCATAGGTGTATTTATAAATTATCAAAAATAAATCAAAAAATCCCACCAATTAGCTCATCCCCGCCCCAATATTCAAATGGACAAGTTGGTAGGACATATTTTTTGGCTGTTTATATTTGTTTTGTTTTAGCTTAAAACACTTTTCTATTATAGGAGATATTTGCCAATTAGTCAACAATCTAAATATTCTTCTTGAAAAGTATATATGTTGCACCAGCAAAAAATATCATGGTAAACATTGGTCCAACCCATCCATAGTTCCAGACATTAAATACCCATGGTAAAACTAAATTAGTCGTGATACCGGCAATAAATGCGAGAAATAACACCCAGATAATATTTTTAAGCTGCCATCGATGCAGCCCATCTGATCTTCTATATTTAGTTATTGAAATGACTAGCCCAAATATCCAAAACAATAAGAAAATAATATTATACAAGGGGAAAATTGGACCATAAATCAACTCTTTGTGCTGATTGATAACATCTTTTATTATGAGCCCACCAAATAGTGAAAAAATAATGAGTAGCAGAGTCATAGCAAAAATTATCACATGGTGAGTCCTATTCATAATATGAATTTGATAAGGGAAATACCAGGAAAAATAATAGTACCCTATCACCATAACAATCGCACCTACATAAGTAATTCTAGTCAAAAATTCTGAAAAATATATATAATCTACTGCATTTGACGATATCCATATTGCTGCACCGATCGTCATGAAGAAAAATGATATATTTATTGCATTATTTCTATTTCTCAATAAAACATAAATACTAAGAATTGCCATTAAGGCAGATAATACTAACAAGATGATATTCTCAATACCCATATTTATATATTCTTCTTAAATAAGATATAACTAACAAATCCAAGCCAAATAACCGATGTAATTGCCCCTATAACACTGAAGATGTCATACATAAATACACCAAACCACGGGAAGATAAGATCAAATAGAATCCCAAAAAAAGAAGATACTACTATTCCAATAAGTAAATATTTCAATTGCCATCGGTGGATTCCTTCGGAAGCTTTATATGTCTGATAAAAATTAACCATTGCCCAAATCCAATAAAATACAAATAGAGTATTGAAGATATGAATTCCTGGACCAAAGTGCACCCTTCTCCAAACAGTCATCTCAATAGAATCAATTATAGGACAAGTAGAGGAGTATAGAAAAAACATTGATACTATCACAGGAAAAATAAGAATCAACCAATGTTTCAGTTTTATTTCAATTGATTTATATGGAAATATCCAACTGAATAATAACAATGCTGGTGCCATAAAAATCGGTCCAACCCAAGTAAGCTTTGTAAAAAATTCAATTGATTGTTGGTTGTTAAGAAAAACGACAATTCCGATCGGCCAAACCCAAAACGAAACACAGAATGTAAAAAATGAAAAAACTTTTCCAATCAAATTTTTCCTATTCCTAAAATACACATACCCTGCCAGTAGAATTTCCAGAAAAGATATAATAAATAGTATTATTGCTTGAAATTTGACCATTTTTATTATTTGGTTAATTAATTCAATCTTACCTCCAAAACCTCCAAAAAATCAAGTCAGATTAGCAAAAGATGGGTTGTTTGCGCTCGCGTACCGCCAATCCCCGCCCCTACCCACACCAATTGTATGTTAGACCGAATTTAGATTATATACTATTTATTAGTCTTTTCTTAAGGCCATAATATGCTCTTGAAAATAGTTTTAAATTTTTTTCACGTTTCCTCGCATCCTTTTCTGATTTATATGCTTCATAATATACCAATTCAAATGGTCTACGACCTTTTATAGAAATAACCTCACCATTATTATGCTGTTCTATCCTCCTTTTAAGGTTATTTGTATAACCACTGTATAATCTCTTATCTTTCTTACTTCTAATTAAATATAAATAAAACATGGGCATTTAACTTAATAATTGGTGTGGGTACAAATAAAATAAGCGCTCCAAGAGAACGCCCGATTTTCATTATTCTTTTGTATTTCCAGCCTAAAATAATTACGTAGTATTGTCAATTATATGAAACAAAAAACGCGAAATCATATTCGCGCTTTTTTTATATCTCAAATATTTATTTTTAATCTATCAAATGGAATTTCATTGGCGGAAATCCGTTGAAATTTACCGAACAGTATGACGCTGTGTAAGCACCCGTTGATAGAATATAGACCCGGTGTCCGTCTTTAATATCTTTTGGCAATTTGTATTTATATGTTTCGTATATGGTATCCATAGAATCACAGGTCGGACCGGCGAGGATTACTTCCTTGGTTTCTTTTTCTAACGGACCATCAACCATTATTGGGTATTTAATTGACTCGCCTATTGTTTCTATCAGTCCGTTAAACTTACCGACGTCCAAATATACCCATTTGATATTGGCTAATGTGGACTTTTTTGAAACCAACACCACTTCAGATACAATCACACCCGCTTCCGCCGTGATACTTCTGCCAGGTTCAATGTAAATTTCCGGCATATTATCTCCAAAATCATCCTGTAAAAATCTGGTTATTTCATCCGCATATGTTTTTAAAGGTTGAGTCGGATGGATATAACGCGCCGGTAATCCACCGCCAAGGTTAATCATCTGTAATTTTATCCCTTCGGATTCCAAAGCTTCAAAAAGATACTTGGTCTGCGCGATTGCGTTGTCCCATTGGCCGATTTCCCGCTGCTGGCTTCCGACGTGAAACGATACTCCATATGGAATCAGACCCAGGCGCTGAATATCCTTCGCCAGATGGAATGTCAAGTCAGGATGCGCACCAAATTTCTTGGAAAGCGGCCAGTCGGCATTACCGCCTTCTGACAGAATTCTCATAAACACCTTACTGCCCGGCGCCTTGCGTGCCAGTTTCTGCACATCCGAAAATGAATCAGTAGCAAACAGCCTTATGCCCTTTTTAAATGCATATTCAATATCTTTTTCTTTCTTGATCGTATTACCAAAACTGATTCTGTCCGGAGAAATACCAAGACCCAATACTTGATCAATCTCATAAACTGAAGCCAGATCAAAATTGGCACCTTTTTCGTGTAACATCATTATAACTTCATTGATCGGGCAGGCTTTAATTGCAAAAAAAACCTTCGCATAAGGAAGGTGGGTGGTTAATTCATCATATTTATTGGCAATGTTTGAAACACTGATTGCCAGAAAAGGCGTTTCCTTGTCTTTGCCGAATTCTTTAATCTTATTAAATTCTTGTTCTGTTAAATAATGACTGCCGTTCCCATTCCCGTTACCATTGGTCATTTTATTTTTTGGATTCGGTTATTAATAAAATAATTTTAATAATATTATACAGCACATTAATATATTTGTCGCTATAGGAGTTATCAACTGCCCTTCTTTCCCACCAAACGAGTGCTCAAATAAATAATTAATTAAGCCGTGCAGAATATATTAAATATATATATTTGTCAATAGCTAGGGGCTGAAGGCATTTTTACTGATTGGATATTTGGCTAATCTGAGAACAAATCATGTAAAACTGGGGAAGAGATGTGCAGAACTATGTTGACCACGGAAGTGCAATCTGATAGCATAGTGATTGACGGTATAGACAAGATCTATACTGTTTGTTCACAAAAGCCTTCCCCCACGTTGGGGAAGGTTTTGCGTTTGGAGAAAATTACAATCCATTTCCCTCCCTATACGTATTTTCAATTTCATTGATATATTCTTGTACCTTTTTACCGCCATATTCTCCCGAATTGCTCCGCCAGTCATTATAAAACCCCCATTCCTGCCAAGACCAAACTGCCAAATATTTACCGTAACAGCTGAAATCCGCTGTGTATTCACCTTCAATAACTAAAAGTTCAGCTAAGTTATCATTATTAATATCAGCGAAAGCAAAACTACAATTTGGTTGTGCTAGATTTGATGACTGCCAGATTGGTTGTATTTCCTTCTCTTTAAAACCAAAAACAAAAAAGTGATTTTTCACGCTATCATCATCTTTTGTAACCCAAAACGGCTTGGATTGCCCGAAGGAACCCGATTTCCAAACTGATAGAGCTATGTCAATTTTACCGTCACGTGTTGCGTCAGCAAGTTCAAAACTGTCCACCCACCATTCTGGCGGCGTCTGCCACAGTATATCCGAATCCTGAGATACCGTTAACCGGCCATTGGTAAGAATGTATGATTCCGGAATATTATCCCCTGAAACATCTTTTTCTACATTCCAATTGTTACTAATCGTATGTTCTAAGAATACAGAATACGGTGTTGTATCATTTTTTTGACCCGCATCCCCCCGAAACCAACAAGCTGAAACTAGTGCAGAGACAATTACAACTGCACCGCTCAATACAACGACTCGTTTTTTCGCCATGATTATTGAGATTGATTTAGAAACATATTTTGCCAATCAGGACGCTCCGGTGCAGTTCCGGAAGTTAATTGTTCACGCCACTTGTCATCGGTTAACCGGTCAGTAAGCGGCCATGGAAATTCATAATATGAATAGACTCCCCCTTTGGCAATTTTAACCACACCGTCAACTTCTACCAAAACGTATATATTATCAATCTTCCCGACACCCACCTCCAGAACCGATCCATTCGGGTCAGTTGCCACATCGGCAATCACGGCCGCCGGATTATCCTGCAGAAACTGGGTGGAATTCTGACCCGCCGCTTCCATATCAGTTTTATTCACTTCCAGCCACAAATGCTCCAGTTGTCCGCCATATGTCTTAATCAATTCGTATTCATCATCAGTAAGTATTTGATTGTTCAGCTCCTTTTCTGAAATGGTTTTCAGTGAACCTGCTAAAGTTTCCATAATATTCAGATTTTCTGACATGCTGTCGCTGATTAATCCGCGTAACTCAAGTCCTTCTTTCGTCATTTTGGTCAGAGAGGCCAATCTGCCAAATACTTCCGGACGTGGTTCCACATAACCGCGATCATCATATTGCGGGATCGGACCGCCGCCAAGCTCAGCATATGCCTGTTTTGCGTATAGAATCGTGTCATGTTTCAATTCCGCCCAGCTTCCCAAGAATGACTGCAGATCTTTTCTAACCCAAGCTTGATTCTGCATATAAGCAGGATATCCTTCTCCGACTGGTTCTACCAATGGTCGTAGAGCATAGAGCCATGCCCAATAAACATTCTGAGTCCATATACTTTGGTCTAGGCCCGCAACATAATTTTTCATTAAACTCATGTTTTCCGGATAACGGTAATAATCTGTTTCACCGGCTGTATTCAATATATTATATGCCTCTTGTGAACCAAATGCCGCCGGAACATCCAGACCGTTTGGCAGCATTCTGGAATCAGGAGTTGAACCACCGCATTCCATTGTTCCTCTTTTATTGCCGACATCCCGGCAAAGCAGTCTTTGAATAATAGAAGCATCAATCGTGAACCTCTGTCCCATAAACCGGAATCCGATTATTTGGGCGTCCCTGTCCGGCTCTAGGCTTGATTCCATTACCGGGATTGAATTGATCTGCGGGGGTTCCAGTTTTTGCAATTCAGTGAAAAGTTTACCAAAAGCGGAAGTATTACTGGCCAGCTGTGATACTGTTGCCTGACTGCCATATGCACTTGCGATTAACGGAGACAAGTCCTGGTAAGTTACGTCATCGCTTTTACCGACAAAAAAGTTAGTCGGCTCATAAATTGACTGCCAAAGTGACGAGCGACCGGAATCGGAAAGCGCCTGGGTGATTAATACAGCAGAAGCTGATTCATCCGCATTGCTGAAGCGGTAGGTCATCCTGCCCAGCCACATCATTGATTTGAAATAACTTTTCAACTCTTCCGTCCGATCATAATGCCCTCTGGGAATATACTGCGAATAATCTTCCAATAATCCACTTGCCATTTTAACACTGGAAGGATTTTTTAATCCTAAGCCTTCTTCTCTTCCTAAATTCACTAAAATAGCATCAGTTACCGCTTCTTTAGCATCTATTAGTTTAAGCTCCTGATTAACTTCTGTATTTACAATTGACGGAACTTCCACGGTGGAGTCTAACAGCTTACTGGAAACGGCAAATAGACCGACATTCCGCTTTGCCGCGTTTGCCCAATCAGTATTTTTTAAAGTTTCATACTGATCAAGGGAAGCGCTCAACATTGACGCGTTAAGTTCCTTCAGATTTTCAATCAAAAAGCCTTCCTCAGTCTGCCTGAGCAAATGGTCAAACAGTAAATGATAATTGTGCAGAAGAGAATCTGTGGTAACAAAACTTGGCGTATAATTATATCTGTTCTGTTCATATAATGAAAAGAATTCGTCATCCCATCCTTGATTTACCAAAAAACCATTTGTCCGTAATTGCGATGCTTTTGCCGCGTCATCAATAATAAATGATACTTGGTCTTTGTTATTAACATTTGAAAAATCCTCAGCCAGGTCAATCACCGGCACTTGCGGATCCACATCTACAACCACCGGCTCATATTCGGCAAATGACGATGCCAGCGCCTCGGGTGTTTTCAGCGAATCAACAAACCCTGTATCCTGGTTGGTATTTGAAATATTCGTGTTTACTGTTGAATTTGTATTTGAATTGCTGTTATTAATCATACTTACTGCATAATATGCGCCAATGCCAACAACCAATATCAACGCAAAAAGCAATATAATATTGTATGTTTTTTTCATGTTTTTTTATTAATTATTTATCCCCTCATTTCCGGAATCCTTTGACTGTCAAAGAATTCCGGTGAGAGAAGATGAGTTGATGTCTACTCTATTTCAATACTGTTTAAGATACGATTATACGTAGCTTCAATCTCGTCAAGATATTGGGGAGAGAGATTGGCAAGATATTGATCGTTCGGAGTATCAATCGGGGCAGTTTGTTCAATGTAGAAATTATAAATACTATCACCTACCTGAAAAAATGTACCAATATATACATTCGTTTCCGTCAGATTGGAATACTGATATGCAGTTGTTCCAAGTAGACCAATTTCTTTTTTGCTATTCTGGTATCCAGATGTATTTATCATATAATCCACATATTCCGTCAAAGTCGTACGCGGTTCCAGATTTACATTCCTCCGAGTTAAAAAATATTCTTCCTCGTAATTATCAATGAAATCGCTGTTTTTACGAATTGACAATGAGCCATATACATCATATCCATCCGGCCACACTGTGGCATTTGCAGGATAATCAAACGATAATCCTGAAATCTGAGTATAAGTTAACCATTCGTTGTCCACTGTGCTGTTTGCATTCGCATTATTCTGATCGTTTTTGCTTAGCGTTGTCGCTGCATAGTAGGCAAAAATTCCTACTACCAACAACACACCGATTGCATATAGTGTTTTTTTCATATTGTTTTCGTTAATTATCTTTATCAAGCCATTGAAATGATTTGACAATTTCTAGAATTTCAACCTCATCTACATCTGATGATCCGATACTGATCACGGCATCACCATTTGAAAAATAAACATACGATGCCTCACCGTTCGTCGTTGTTGTCTCATGAGTTAATGTGTAGTGAGAATCACTGTTAGTAGCTTCTTCAAGTTCACGTGCATAGTATTGTGCAATACCTTCAGCATACCAATCTTCAAACTCACCCGCTTTCGATGAATCATAACCAGTTGAGAAAATTTCAATTGAAAGATAGTCTTCCTGACTATCAGATGAGTTATCATTTTGTCTTTGACATATGACAGTATTCCCTCCCCAGAGAACATCTGGTGTAAGAGAACAATAGAATTCACGTGGCACATCAATTGTAAAATTATATTTCGTGCTTCCATACTGAATCATATTCTGATTATGAATACCATAAGAGTCAAAAATTTGTCTATTTTCTTCGTTTTCATTAGCAGTTTCAGTGCCAGTATTATTTGTATTGTCCAAAATCTGCTTATTGGGAGGTTCTTTTGTATCAAGCAATTGCAGAATAACAAAAATACCAACAAGCAAACATACGAAGGAAATGATTATAATAGTTATTTTATTACGCATATTCAAGTAATAATTGTTTATATATAAATTAAGTATAAAGCTTTCAAAAAAATATTGGTAGTGGAATGCCTCCTTGTATTCCACTACCATGTTTCTTACCTGGGATAACCATACACACGGAACGGCATGGTTTCATGAGCATCTCCGTAGAGCGGTACGTTCTGATGATTCGCATCCTTGAGCGGATCCTTCACCCAGAAACGCTGACCGTCGAAAGCGAAGATGACCATGAAATGACTGTCCATGTTTTCGTACACAACCCTCACGACCACCGGCCGACCACGCTGCAATTCGCCGTAGATTTGATTTGCCGTGATGGTGTACCACGGACGAGACATTGAGCCGTACTCCAATGCCTCGGGCAGACGAATCAAATCACCGTTCCCCGTGGTGGCAAAGGCATAGTGCTGACGTTCTTCTTCTGCCCAATTATTCAGATTTGGGGGATTGGTTCCTGAATTGTAACCCCACTTGGCGTAGTGCATTGCGATACAGCACAGATGACATCCAAACCTACCAATCGTAGATCTGCCATCATAGTTGAAGCCAAGACCGTTGGAGCTCCAATGGTAATCCAGCTGACTGTAGAACGGCACGTTCACGTAGAGCTGCCAAGCCTTGTCGCCGTCGTGCTGCGGAAGGATCCCACCGCTCTCCAAGAACAGCTTATGCTGTTCCTGGCCGATCGCGTTGATCTCGTCAGCGGTCAAGATTCCGTCATCCCCCGACTGGTCGACGATGGCCTCGTCAACCGGCTCGGTGATGTTTTCGCGATCACACCCCGGCGCGACGAGCAGGATCGCCGCGATCATGAGGAGGAGCGCGCAGAAAGGGAAAGCTCGCTTGAACATGGTCTTGCTCCTTAGGCAAAGCGGGTAATTTCAGGCTCCGGAATGGAACCTGATCAGATTATGCAAACTTACTGTGGACGGAATAGAAAAGAATTTACCTCCTTTCTTTGCTTTCCCTTGGCAAGGGTTCTTTCTCCAGTTGTGAAAGAGCGATTCCGGCCGGCAGAGTGCCAACCGAGAGAGCGCCCAGTGAATTATCTTTTCTGTCTCGGGGTCCTTCATTCTTTCAGAAGAACCCCAATGAGAGGAGATAAAACTATTCTATTTCAATAACCGGAACTTCTTCTGCACTTACTTCTTCTTTTGCCGATTTTTTCTGTTCATCTTCGCTTACCTTGTCTTTGACTGCGCCGGCCTTGCCAAGCATGATCAAATTTTGTGCTACCACTTCGGATTTGGAATGTTTCTGGCCTTTTTCGTCATCCCATTTTCTATTCTGTAGACGGCCTTCTATATAGACCTTGTCACCTTTTTTCAGGTAGGTCGTGACAATTTCAGCCAGCCTGCCCCAGGCGATGATGTTGTGAAAGTCCACTTTTTCTTTGCGCTCTTTAGTCTTGATATCTTTCCATGAATAGTTGGTTGCCAGTCCAAAATAGGTTACAGTCTGGCCAGATGATATCTTTTTACTGATCGGATCTTTGGTTAAATTTCCGATTAACGATACTTTGTTTAAATTCATTGGTTTTTGGGTTAATAATAATTATTATATTTGCCCAATGCGACCTTTAGATTTTTATGCACACTTATTTGCGCCGTCGCCCAATCAATTTTTTTCTAATAATCATATCCAACTTAGCGAAATTATGATCTAAAACAATAAAACGAGCCGTCGCAATTTGCGGACGCCCCGAGTAATCTTTTTTCTCTTACTTATATTTTATCACACAATAATTATTAGTCAATAAAAAAACCACCCTTATAAGTATAATAAGTGTGGCCCAGACTCAGCGTTCGTTATTGTGGGTCGTTTTTCGAATAGAATTCATGCAGGAACTCACCAGCGAGGTATTGGTATTCATCCATATTGTTACCAGACACCTCGTAGAAATTCAGCATGTTCACGTCCACCATGAATTGCGTGAGCAGAGCATTGAGATCGTCATTCTTCAGTTGTCCCAGCATGGTGGTAACACGCAGGCTGTCTGCACTATTCACACCAAAGCTTATGGCAGCTTCGGAATGACCATTGCTGGTCGCCCATTTTCTCCGCTCATGCGCACTTTCAAGCGCCTTCGCCCGCCATTGGCCGTTGGTGTACTCATTAAGTATAGAGTAAACAACATGAAGGGCATTACCCTCCCCCACTAGCCATTCCGAGCTCAAAGCTACCGATTCATTTTCACCATGAACGACGTCATCGATAGCATGAACCAGTTCATGTGCAAGCAGAATTCCCCGAACTAGATTGCTGAAATCGTTGTTGTAAAGAGCCATCATTTGATTGCTGTATGCAGCAGCCACCACCCCTTGACCCTCCACCAGTGTGGTACGTTTGCTGATAAAGGGCACCACGACAAAACTCATTTCGCCCCTGGGCACACTGACCACCTGGACTTCGCTGTCATTGACCGGACGACCCAGGAAAGATGACTGGTGGTAGAACGCCAGCAACGAATCTGCAGTCGTGCTTCGCTGCGCGATGGTAGAAAGGCCGTTGACATAGCTGTCCACCAGAGCCTGTTCGTCAACGGAAAGAGTAGGTAACGACGTCGTTCCTTTCTCTCTGGAAGCATTCTTACTGCAACCAGCCGAGAAAGCCAGAAAAACGACTAATAACCAACCCAGAACTTTCTTACCAAACATCTCTATACCTCCCGTTTAGCCCTCAAAATCACCCAGAACACAGACAGCGGATAAGTAATCAATCTTACAAAAGCCAAAGACTTTGTCAATAGCCCTTAGTTCATTAAATTAGAAGACAATTAATATTTAAATTTAATTGATATATGGTCTATTTTTCATTTGCTTATATATAATTAGCTCCGACCGATGTTGCGGAACATAATAATTGTTTGGTTAATTCATAATTTATGAACTTTTTTGGTAATGGTTTCAAAAACGCTTTAATCCGTACTGAAGACGCAAATGTTCTTTCCTTCAAATCATATTGTTTATTATTTGTATTTTGTATCATTATTATTTATTTAGAGTTTAGATATTGTAATTTGTATATTAAAAAAACAGGCATATACAGGAAGCCCGTCCAATGATATTTAAGTTCTGTGCTTTTATTTTATCACACTCAGATTCTTTTGCAAGACCGATGGTGAGATTATAATTATTTATTCAGAACTTTTTCCAACTTCCTAATATACCGATCCAGACTCATATCTATCAATCCGTTTTCGTGACTGATTCCTCTCACCTTTCCATCGGTAATTGTTAGTTTTCCGTATGCCCCATGATAAACAAAAAATTTTGAATTCAAACCCTCAAGGAATACTATTACATTTTCTCCACTATTAAATACCGCTTCCTCTAAATCATATGTAAACTGTTTATTATATAACCCACCGTAAACAGATACTTTTATTGACTCATTAAGTGATAAATTAATTTCATTTTTATAAAAAACAGATGGGGTAATCGTAATATCATGATATATTTGACCGATTTCATCTTTGTACGTATCACCAATCCCAATTACTCGAGCCTGAGCAATAATTTCAGCTGATTCTGCAATATTTTCGGTCGTAGGAAATGAACCGAAACCTCCCATCCTTTCACCATACATTACCCCTTCAATTTCAGGAATATCCATTTTATTTTCTTTCAAATACTGATCAATTTCTACACGGTTAGTAGAATAGGAATAAACCAGATACCCCGCCGTAACAAATCCGCCCACCAGTAAGACTATGGGAATTACAATAAACATCCGCCTAAGAATATATCTCTTATTCGTTCTGTCTATTGGATGTGTTCTTAGTTTAAACATGCTTATACTTATCATAGCAATCATTAATACATGTCCAAGAAATCCGATAATATTTGCTAACAATGACTCACCGGAATTTGATCTGCTTACAAACATTTCCAAATTCGCAACAAAATAGAAAAATAATGCTACATAATTAAGTAACAACATTATCGTAAGAAATATTACATCAACTGCTTTTTTGAACCTAAACCTTAAGAAAGAAAATACTAACAAAACCGAAGATAACAAAAACATAGCACTTGCCCAAATACTTATGATTGTCCATTCAAAAAATACTACATCAAATATGCCACTCTGAGGCCAATAGATTATCCCAGCCAGAGTTCCTAATATAGCAGTAATCCTGATGATAATTATTCCTTTTCTATTTTTTATAATATCCTGCATATTTATAAACTAATTATCAGTCATATTTATCATACTCCATTAATTGTTTTAATACTACAAAAAAACCTCCATCATCTGGAGGTGGTTTAGAGATTAAAACTATTTCTGCCACGCCTCCCCTTGCCTGACCAAAAGCTCTTCCGCCCTCAGTGGCTCTGCCATTAGTTCTTTCACAACTTTTTCCGTGCGGACAGACTGGGATCCTTTAACCAGAATCAGATCCCCTTCTTTAATTCTCTCCTGCACAAACCTGCCGGCTGTTTCTGCATTATCAAACTCAAACACCCGGTCCTCCAGCATATTATTTTTCTTTGCTGAATCTGCGATAATCTTTGCTTTCTCGCCGATCGTAACCAGAAAATCCGCGACTCGCGCCACATACTCGCCTACTTTTTCGTGACCTTCTTTTGTATACGCACCCAGTTCCGCCATATCCCCAAGCACAGCATATTTATGTTTTCCCGATTCAATCTGGATTGTCTCCAAAGTATTCAGCGCCGCGATCGCCGCAACCGGTGAAGAGTTATACGAATCATCAATGATCGCCGTGTTTTTAATTCCGGGTATTAAACGCATCCGTCCCGGAGGTGGAGTGTAACTTCTTAGCGCTTCCGCGATATCCGCCAGATTAATATCGTAAGTTATCCCGACTGCCGCCCCGCACAAAGCCGCGTAGATCTGATGACTACCCAACACCTGCGGCAAAACCACCGGCAACATGCTGTCCTTGTAATGCAGCTTAAATCTGACTCCGGTGATCAGTTCTTTTTCTCCCATTTCCACATGATCTGCTATGGAAACATCGCTGGCGCGGACATCCGCCAGTTCGGAAAAACCGAAAGTTAACAGATTGGCCTGGGTTTTTTCTTTCAAAGGATATACCTGCGCATCATCCCGGTTCAAAATTGCAGTGCCCTCGCGGGAAAGATGCTTAATAATATTTGCTTTCTCATTGACTAACTGATCAACAGTATTAAAAAACTCCAGATGTACCGGACCCATGTCGCCGATCGCTGTGATGATACCGATTTTGCACGGTGCCAGTTCCACCAGATATTTTATATCTCCCGGATGATCCGCTCCCATTTCTAAAACCAGTTTTTCCGGATAATTTTTATCTCTGAAAATAATCAGCCAAAACGCCTGAAAAAATATGCCGATCCATTTAAAAATATTATTATTCCCGGATTCACATCCGATAATGGTCAGTGGCACGCCGATTTCATTATTATAATTTTTGATATTTTTACGTACTCTGAATTTTTTCGCCAGCACGGTAAAAACAACCTCCTTGGCGGAAGTCTTGCCCACACTGCCGGTAATCCCAATCACCTCCGGCTGATATTTTTTCAGGATCAGTTTTGCTATGAATCTCAGTTTTCTTTCTAGAATTTTTCTCATATATTAAACAATTACCATTTACCAATTACCAAATTACTAAACCCTACGCCCTAACCCCAAATCCCTATATCCTTAACCCTATGCCCTATTTCCTAATCCCTATTAATCACTCTACCTCATCGGGGGGTATTTGATAATAGTCCACCAAAAACTTGCCGATCTCACCGAAAAGCGGGACGGTAGTGGACTCTGCCCAGGCGGCATCTTTCGGGTCATTAATCTTAGTCAACACTACAAATTTCGGATTATCAACCGGCATGAAACCGACAAATGTATCATTGTGGCGGCTTGTTTCATAACCGACCCCGTTGCTTTTCGCGATTTGAGCCGTACCAGTCTTGCCACCGACAAAATACCCTTGGATCTGTGCGCGGGCAGCGTGCCCTTTATTGACCACACTAACTAACATTGCTCTTAATACCCGGGAGGTCTCCGCAGAAATTACCTGTCTTATTACTTCCGGTTCCGTCTTTACTTCAAATCCGTTTTCTTTAATCACCTTCTCCACAATATACGGTTTCATCAATTTTCCTCCGTTAACCGCTGCGGCATAGGCGGTAATTAACTGTATCGGGGTTACTGTAATACCCTGCCCGTAGGAAGCAGTAGCGGCATAAATATCTTTCAGCGAAGCTAGCGAACTGATATTGCCATAATTTTCACCATCCAATTCAATACCGGTCTTCTCGCCAAAGCCGAATTTCTGCACATACTTATAAAAATTCTCGTTGCCTATTTGCTGTACAGAATAAATGGCACCGGTATTTAATGACAATTCCAAAACATTAGTCATGGTCTGAATACCGTTAGCCTTCAAGTCGGAATTGCGTATTGTATAATTGTCTATTTTTACTTCGCCGGTATCTTCGTATGTGGAATTCGGAGTTACCGCGCCCATATCAAGCGCGGAAGCCATCGCAATCGGTTTGAAAACCGAACCGGGTTCGTACTGATCTGATACAGCCGAATTGATAAATGTTTCTATATCCTCAACATCCGAATAATTATTGGCGTCAAATTCCGGAGCATTACACATGGCCAGTATCGCGCCCGTTGAAGGGTCCATTACAATTGCGCTGCCTTCGCTGGCACCATGTTTTTGCACCGCTTCCGCCAGCTTATCACAGACAAAGAACTGGACTGCATGATCAATTGTAAGAACAATATCATCACCGTCCTTGGCTTCTTCTAGCGTGGTATTGCCGACTGTAATCCATCTTCCGGAAGCATCCTGTTCACTTTTTAATAATCCCTGCTCCCCGGATAGCGCTTTGTCAAAATATCCTTCAATCCCGTATTGTCCCACCCGCTGGTCATCGCTGTACCCCATAAACCCGGTGATGTGGCTGAAAATTTCTTTTTCCGGATAGTAGCGCGTCCGTTCGCTGGTAGCCTCTATCCCGGGCAGATCCAATTTCTGGATTTCATCCCATTTTTCGTCAGGCACATTATGCTCTAGCGGTTCATAAATATCATCCTTTTTTGAAAGCCTGCTTAACAGCTCCTCCTGATCCAAAGCAATATAGCCGGAGAGTTTATCCGCAACTTCCTCCGGATTTTCTATTTGTTTGGGAACGGCAAAAACCAAATTCATATCTATATTTGTCGCTACCGAGTGCGGATCGTCAGAATAGTTATCATAAGATAGGATTTCACCGCGATCCGGAAGCAACAGCTTGGAAATCGCGTGCTGTCCTTCCGCCAGAGCTGCGTAAAAACCGTGCTGTAGAACCTGGATGGAAAATAGCCTGGCTACCACCACGCCCATACAAAGAATAAAAAACGCGGTCATAAAGTGAATACGACTGAACTTCTTCCTTTTTCCATTACCACTGGAAGAAGCCTTGCCGTATTTTTGTCGCTTGCTTGTTTTTATGTATCTTCTTGCGTTCATTTTGTCGCTAATTTTTCAATAAAGAAAGTCCCTCTTGTTAAGCGGGACCCGATATTTCTGCAGCTGCAAAAACCCTCATAATAACCGTATTATTCTCCTAAAGCTACTTCAGACGGTGATAGGGTAACATAATCCATTCTGCTGACTCCGACCAACTCCATGTCTTTGGATGCCTCTTTGATTGTTCTGAGCGACTGGAGTTCGGAAACCTGCATTTCCAGCTTTTTATTTTCCCTCTGTAAATCCTCCGCCCGCTGAGAAAGATCTTTTATTTTGAAACCGCCGGTAGAAACCGTATTAACCTGCACCAGGTAAACAAACCCGACCAGAACAGTCAGTGCCACCACCACCATGCGGATACTAATACTGCCCAAGCGAACTTTCTTCAGCTTTTTTTCGTTCTGAACTCTTTCTCTTCTGCATCTGGTTGTGAATCGGGTAAATTTTGTCATTATGTTTGTCTTATATTTTTTCCGCGACGCGGAGCTTTGCGCTCCGCGCGCGGTAATTTTGTTTTATTTCTTCCAATGAAGGTGTAATTACCTTCCTGGTGATTAATGTTAATTGGGCCTTATGGCCGCAGCGACATACCGGGAATTCGGGCGGACACAGACAGCCTCTGGCTTCCTGACGGAAAAACTGCTTAACAATCCGGTCTTCTAGAGAATGAAAAGAGATAACAGCCAACCTACCCCCTGGTGATAAAATGCTCAGCGCCTGCGGCAACACCTGGCGCAGACTGTCCAGTTCCTCATTAACCGCAATGCGCAGTGCCTGGAATGTTTTGGTAGCCGGGTGAATTTTTTTCGGCTTGGGTTTATGGCTGTAAACCTTTTCAATTATTTGAACGAGCTCGCTGGTTGTTGAAATTACTTTTGTTTTTCTTGACTTTACTATCTCCTGTGCAATCGCCCAGCTGTGTCTTTCCTCACCGTAACTCTGTAAAATATTGATTAACTCTTTTTCGGTCCATTTGTTAACAATCTCGGCAGCGGTCAAGTGCTGATCCGGACCGCCGAAGCGCATATCTAGTGGCCCATTAATTTGAAAAGAAAATCCTCCGCTTTGAGATTCGAGTTGAAATGAAGAGATCCCAAGATCAAGTAATATGCCGCTAATTTTA
>JBAYGW010000015.1:0-37571 GCA_041666485.1 Patescibacteria group bacterium
ATCATGATTATCGGCGGAGGCGACTGCCAGGTTCTCATAAGAGCCAGATGTCGCGTTATCCGCTATCTTTACGTCATAAGTGGTTGTTTTGGCTTGCCCGATCTCAATGTCGCCAAGTACCAGAGTCACAGTCGTTCCGCCACCGTCAACGAAAGTCATTCCGGAAGGCAATGTATCATCCACTATTACATTAGTAGCCGTTGCAGAACCGACATTGGTGACAACTACTGTGTAAGTCACGGTGTCGCCGGCATCAGCCGTAGGCACGCTGGCATCTTTAGTAATCTGCAATAGGGGAGCGGAAACATCAGGCACAACCACAGTCACAGTTGCGCTTGCTGTGTCGGAACGGTCTATCCTGGTAAGTACCGGATCCGCTAACGCGCTGGCTTCGGCAGGAGGTACCAGGTATTTAGTACCAAGAATTTCTACGTTATTCAGTAATTGTTCCCCGTCAGTAACATTTTCAAGTGTTTGAACGGTAATTCCGAAACTGCCGGTGGTTCCTGGAGCAACATCATAAAGTGTCCAAGCTACTGTGTGTGTACCATTGTCATACAATCCGCTGTCTGTTGCGGAAACAAAGGTTACATTCGCCGGAAGCGTGTCGGTAATTACCACTTCGTCAGCAGTAATTATTCCGTTCAATTCCCAGTCAACGGTATAGCTGAACTGTTCGCCTTGTCCAATTGTGGCAACACTTGCGGATTTATTAATATCAACGTTGAAATCCGGTTGGTTGCCGAAGTTGTACTGCGGCAATTCAGGATTTTCTGCCATTTCTATTTCATGAGGTGCTCCGGCTGCAGGTTCGGTCTGAATGTATCCGGATCCAGGCTGTGGTGTTTCGGTTAGTGTAACGTGCCCCGGGTTGTAGAATTTGAATTGGTAGTAACCATCCGGCCATTCATCGCCACTTCCAGTCAGAACACAGTTATTATCAACTTCTTCTTCCATAATTCCGAGCGCAAAAGAGTCAAATGAGAACGCAACGTCTTCAGCTCTGTCTGATGATTCAAAGGCATAACAGATTTCCCAGTTATTCAACGGTTGTTCATATGCCTCATCCCAATTGCCATTTCCATCCAAATCTTCGTATTTGTAGCCTTGTATCAGATAATAATCATCTTCCTGCAATTGACATGTTCTTAGTAAACAATGATAGTTATCTATTAATCCTTCTTCACCATCACATTGTTCACCTAAGTTTTCCTGCAATATTCCATCACCACAATATCCGACATAATTGTTACCGAAGTCAACATCGTATATTTCAACACCCGGTGTTACAAGTAATGTATAGCATTCTGCATTAGCAGGATTTGTGTAATCACCCGGTTCAGTCTGTTGCCAACCCTCCTGTGTTTCTTTTGGAATCTCACAGACATTATAAGATCCCGGGAGCAGATTGGTGAATTGGTATCCCTCTGAATCAGTGTCCACAGAGTCAACATAACTGGTGGGCAGGGGATTATCGCTGAACATTGCAGAGAAGCAGGAAAAGTCAGCCTGATCAGTTACCCCGTCGTAATTAAGGTCACCCAATGGATCATTTGTATTCAGATATTGTGCCATTGCTGAAACATCTGACAGGTTAACTGTTTCATCGTTACCAATCAGATCATAATCAGCCTCATTTGTTGAACATAAATTGCGTTCAATATTGATTGTCCAACCGGAAAGCGCCGGTTCACAAGTTTCCGGATCTTCAGAATCATTTACATTAATTATTCCCAGACTCTTTGTGGGGACTTCGCAATCACGGACTCCATTGCCGTTCAAATCGTTATATTTCAAACCCGTTAATTCACCGGTATTGCGGGTGTTGGTGAATGTGCAGGTTGTTCCTTCTTCCACAACATTTGCGGCGGAAGGATTGCTGTTTGTACAATTATCACCAGTAACTGAGGTAAAGGTATATCCATTAATATCCATTTCTTCTACAATGTGGTAGCCGGTCAGTAAGTCTTGAGCAGTAAATGTTCCGTTTACAGTTTTATAATCATCACTTGTAACACCATCAATTTTGAATTGGACACCATCCATCAGTTGTCCGTCGTCATCCAGTTTGTTGATGATCAGGTCACCTTTGTCGTGGATGTTGCCGAAGTTATATGAGGTTTTTTCGCCACCTGGTAACGTAACAAAATGGCAGCCGTTATTATGATATGGCGTTGTTTCATGCCATCCATCTTGTTGTACTTCACATATGGTGTAATTGCCTGCCGGTAAATCCGTAAATTCATATTCTCCATTTGCATCGGTATATATTGGGTCGCCACCATTGAGGGTAATACCCCAATTTGGTAGTCTTGGTTCACAAGTTTCTGCGCTATTCAATGTTGAAAGTGAATCATTTGGAGTACAATCATCGCCATTTCCGTCCAAATCATTCCATTTGTAACCGTGTAGGTCATAAACCTGTGGTGCAGGATGAGCATTGAATGCAACACAATGATACTCACCACCATTTTCTAGTGGTAATGAGCCGTCGCCGATCCATTCATAGTTATCGTAGTTTAATAAGTCATTACCGCAATAGAATTCTGCACTGACTTGTGGTTCAGATGTGTTAACTGTGGAAGAGAAGGGGACCCAATTGGTATTAGGCATTTCTCTTAACCAAATTCTTGATTCTTCTATGTCATCAATTTCAAGTGGGCTTACTGTTGAGAAGTTCTGCCATGGGTCATTGTACATAGCAGTATTATCATCTGGGTTTGATGTTTCAGAATTCCAGACCCACTGGAAACTCCATTGATTATCAAGCCAGCAGTGCTTGTCGCTTTGATCTACCCAGTCCTGTGCTGTATTTCCATCAATTACCGAAGGAGCACTGTCTGGTTTATTACCATCAAGCACACCCCAGTCTGGCAGATATTGTTCTGCTTCGCAGACTACTTTATGGCCGTAGATTGTGGCTGGTTCTGATTCTACTGCACAATTTGCTGAACATCCATCACCGTCTTGTATATTACCGTCATCGCACTGCTCTGTTCCTTCTAGTAAGTCATTACCACAATCTGGTGCATCACAAACATCACCAATACCATCATTATCTGTGTCAATTTGATCCAAATTTATATCGTTTGGGCAGTTGTCGCAGGCGTCAGGTACTGAATCAAAATCACTGTCCAATGAATCATCTCCTAATAAACATAAATCGCAGGCATCAGGTATTCCGTCGGTATCCGCATCGTCAGCATCGTCAGCTCCCGCGCACATATCGCAGACATTACCAATACCATCTCCATCCGCATCTGCCTGAAGAATATTTGCAACTGAAGGACAGTTATCAACATCATCACAAATTCCATCATTATCGCGGTCAGCAGTACAGGTTGTATCAACATTACATTCAGAGTCAGTAGCACCAACCATAGCGGAAAAACATGCAATATCGTCTTCATTTGCCATTCCGTCATCGTTGAGATCTGCCGCAGGGTCAATAGTTCTGTGTTCCGCAAACCAAGAAACGTCTGAAAGATCCCAGATTATGCCGTCCCCATTATAGTCTATTGCAGTGTCAAACACTTCTCCGTTCGCATACGCTTTTGCGTACATTGCGGTATCTGATAGATTTACGACACAGTCACCGCTAATATCGTAGTCTGTAAATTCTGTTGAACAAATTGGATCAACGGGTGAAGCTGGTATAATTGGACATTGTAAAGTATCAGCATTGTCCAATCCCAGCAAAACATCATCTTCATGCCCCGCTAAGGGAGTACCATGCTCATCAAGATGTTTTGATAATGCTGGCTCTGCAATATTTATTCTTTCCCAGGGATTTGTAGCACTACCAGTTGCATGACAGATAGTATATTTATCAACACCTGCATCAACTGGTGGCGGTGGTGTCGTCTCCGCTTGAGCAGGAGACAGCATTAATAGCCCCTGTGTAGCGGTCATATTAAATAAAAAAGCCGTCATGACAATAATGTTGACGACACGATAAAACTTCCCCCGTTTTTTTGGGTTGGAGTTGTAATGATTAGCGTTCATTGTTTGGTGTGTGCTAATGATTAAATTATTTATTTTTCAAGTCCTATCAGCAATTTCTAGCTTTGCTGATAGAGTTTTTATATTTATGTAGCACGTTATATGTAGCACAATTACAGAATTTGTCAATATACTATGAAATAAATATATATATTTGTCAATGTACTTGGTTTTATGTGGATAAGTGAGGCAATTTTAATGTATTAATTAGCCAATATTAGAAACCTGTGGATAACTTTTTCATTAATTTCAGTTTTATGGGAAAAGATGATAAAATATGTATAGATATGAACACACATTTTCTGCATAAAACAACCATGGAGAATCTGGTAAAAGACCTGATCGGGCAGGGTTATTTGCGCAATCCCGAGATAATTAACGCCTTTTATATGGTAAAAAGGCGTGATTTTCTCCCGGAAAACGTTAAAGACAAGGAGGCGGTTAATGCTCCTTTGCATATCGGATACGGACAGACCAACTCTCAGCCGATGACGGTGGCTTTTATGCTGGAGGTTTTACAGCCCGAGGAAGGAGATCGGATACTGGATGTGGGTTCGGGTTCCGGTTGGCAAACCGCGTTACTGGCTGAGATAGTCGGTGATCAGGGGCATGTGTATGCTATTGAACGGATTGAAGAGCTGAAAAAATTCGGTGAGGAGAATTTAAAGAAATATAAATTTATTAATATTACGCATACGTACGGCGATGGTTCAAAAGGATTGCGGGCATATGCGCCTTACGACAAGATAATCGTGGCGGCGGCAGCGCGGGAGATTCCGCAGGCACTGATTGACCAATTGAAGGTAGGTGGTAGACTGGTAATTCCGATCGGCGATGCTGTGCAGGATATTGTGGTGGTGGAAAAACAGGCACCGGATAAAATTAAAACCAAAAGTTATCCCGGCTTTCAATTCGTACCGCTGATCTCTGACAAGAATATTAATTAATAAATTATGAAGATTGTAATCCGCGCCGGCGGAGTAGGTACCAGGCTGTGGCCGCTCAGCAGAAAAAATAATCCGAAACAGTTTCAGGCAATCGTCAGTGACAAAACTCTGCTCAGGGACACGCAGGACAGAATCGCCCCGCTTGTAAATATAGAGGACGATCTTTTTGTTTCGGTGAACGCATCGGTAAAACATCTGGTAAAGAAATTTTTACCGGAAGTTTCCGAAAAGAATATTATTCCGGAATCGACCAGTAAAAATACCGGACCGGCAATTTGTCTGGAGAGCGTATTGATCGCGGACCGGTTTTCGGATCGGGAAGTAGTGGCTAGCCTGCCGTCCGATGATTTCATCAACGACCCGGAGGCCTTCCAAACTTTACTTCAGACTGCGGAGAAATTTTTAATAAAAAATCCGGAATACATTATGACGCCGGGAATTAAACCCAACTATCCGGACACCGGATATAGTTATATCAAATCCGGGGACGTGTTACAGGAGAAAGGGGAGGAGGCAATTTTTAAAGTGGCGGACTGGGTGGAGAAGCCGGACTTGGATTACTGCAAGGAGCTGATCGCTTCCGGCCGTTACTTCTACCACACGGGCATGTATATTTGGCAATTAAAAACAGTCATCGGTTTGTTTGAAAAATTCCAACCGGAAATGCTGAAAGCGTGTCAAGAGATCGTGGAACTAATGAAACTGGGTGGGCAGGAAGCAAAGATCGCTGAAATATATTCCGCTCTGGAAAAGATGTCCATTGAAGCTGCAATCACAGATAAAGTGGAAAAAATAGCGATGTGCGTTTCCAACCGGATCGGCTGGAGTGACCTGGGCAAATGGCATATTATAAAAGATCTGCTGCCGGCGAACCAGGGAGATAATTTAATCAAAGGCAACGTGATTCCTTTAGACACAACCGACTGTATGATTTACGGCAAGCAGGATAAGATAATCGCTACCATCGGGCTGGATGACATGGTGATTATTGATACGGACGATGCGTTGCTCGTGTGTCCGAGAGAGCGGTCGGATGAAGCGAAGAAGATTGTAGAAGAACTGCAGAAGAACAAAGACAACGAAAAATACCTATAAATATTGAGTTTCCGTTAGAAATTAATAAAAATAGCGGGATATCAAACTGGAATATTATCAATTATAAATTATCACAATTTCTAACAGGATGAAGAAAACACATAAATAATGAAAAGAAAAGTATTCAGTATTATCGGTGCGGTCGGGGTGGTGGTCCTAGCAGGGCTCTTATATTTTTATATCCAAATGACTGCTAAAGCTTCAGGCGATGCGGAGGCAAAACTTTTTATCATTGAGTCCGGTGAAGGAGTAAAAAAAATCAGCGCTAATTTGGAAGCGGAGGGGTTGAGTAAAAATGATTTTATTTTCCGGACATACATCTGGTTGAAACATTATGAAAGCAAGTTACAGGCGGGTGATTATTATATTCCGCAGAACCTGAACATGGTGGGGCTCGCAAATCTGCTGGTATCGGGTAATGCCTTGTCCAAAGAACGTATAGTAACGATTGTGGAAGGATGGTCCAGTACTGAGATTGCCAAATACATGGCGGACTTCGCTGTGGCGGATGGTAAAATCACAAATGACGAATATATTGATGAATTTTTAACAGTCGTGGACACCTTTGATTCACTTGCAATTATTCCGGATAAGACCTACGACTTCCTTTCAAGTAAGCCGGAAGGTCAGGGGCTGGAGGGATTTCTCTTTCCGGACACTTACCGCATTTTCAAAAACTCCGACCCGGCGCATCTGATTGAAAAAATGTTGGACAACTTTGACGTGAAACTTACGCAGACGATGCGGGACGAAATTTCGCGCCAGGAAAAAACTATTTATGACATTGTTACTTTGGCCAGCATCGTGGAAAAAGAAGTGCGCACCACTGCGGACAAAAAAATAGCCGCAGGAATATTTTATACCAGAATGGCAAACGGAATTCCGCTGGAGTCCGACGCGACAGTAAATTATATAACTGGCAAGAACGAACTGCAGCCGACTTTTGCTGATACGGAAATTGAAAATCCGTACAACACTTATGAGAATCAAGGACTGCCGCCGGGGCCGATTTCCAATCCGGGTATTGATTCAATCATGGCGGCGATTTATCCCGAGGACAGCGACTATCTTTATTTTCTGACTAAGGAAGACGGAACCACGGTATTCAGTAAAACATATGAAGAGCATTTACAGAATAAAGCGAAGTATTTGGACTAGCAAAAATCATAAACAAATTTTGCTTTTTAAAATTGTCATTCTCGGGCTTGCCAGCCCCACTGCCTAACGGCAGTTAGGCGGCCGGGGACCCGGGAATCTACAATCCAACAGATTCCGTATCAAGTACGGAATGACAGGGTAAATAATGAAAATTTGTTTATCTGTTGAATAGAAATAATTAATAATAATCATGTCACAAAAAAATTCAATCATAATTTCCCTGGGCGGATCCATCATTGTACCCGATGAGGTGAACGCGACTTTTTTAAAAAAGTTCCGGGAATTAATTTTGCAGAATCTGAATAAATATTCCAAGATCGTGATCGTAGCCGGGGGAGGGAAGGTCTGCCGGAAATACAACGCGGCGGCGGAAAAAGTAACTAAGATTTCTCCCGAAAACCTGGACTGGCTGGGAATCTCCGCCACTAAACTGAACGCAGAATTGATTCGCGTAATCTTCGGCACGCTGGCCTATGAAAAGGTCATCAATAATCCTCACCAGAAAATTAACACCAAAAAGCGGATCATCATCGGCTCCGGTTACGTGCCCGGTTCGTCCTCAGATCTGGATGCGGTAATCCTGGCGGAACAGTACGGCGCCAAAACGGTGATTAATCTTTCCAATATTTCCCATGTGTATAACAAAGACCCCCGCAAATACAAGGATGCCAGGCAAATCGGGGTGATGACCTGGAAAGAGTTCAAAAAGGTAATCGGCGGGAAATACGTGCCGGGGATGAATGCCCCTTTTGATCCTGTAGCCGCCAAAAGGGCGGAAAAAGCAGGGATCCGGGTGGTCGTTATGAAAGGGACGAATTTGGCTAACTTTAAACGATTTTTGCAGAAAAAGCCGTTTTCCGGGACAGTAATTGGATAAATTACCTGATTAGTACTTGACGATTTATTTTAAGAGAGTAAACTGGGAATTACAACTTAATCCGCCAGTTGGCGGAGCCACAGACAGCAGGTGGCACCAAAAAAGCCATAAATCCTGCCGAGGTACAAAACAAGTATGTTTTTCTGTGGTAATTGCCGCAGATTTTTATTTATAATGAATAGTTCCTGAGCGCATGTGGTGAGAGTAATCGAACCATGTCGAAGGACCGCTATTAATAAAGCCCTTCGATTCCGTCCCGCTATTGCGGGACTCCACTCAGGGAATAAGAAAAAAAATATGCCTAAAACACGAGTACAAAAGGAAGAAATAGTAAAAACACTGGTAGAAAGGCTTTCTGGAATGAAATCCGCTGTTTTTATCAACTATTCCGGTTTAAATGTTAAGAGTTTTGAAAACTTGCGCCAACTGCTTCGTGATGAAGAAGTGGAATGCAATGTTGCGAAAAAGACCCTGATCAAAAGGGCTTTAGATGAAGCGAAGCTTGAGGGAATGGATATCAAGGCTTTGGACGGGCAGATCGCAGTTGCGATGGGCTTCAAAGACGAAGTCGCTCCGGCCCGCATCCTGAAGAAATTCCAAAAAGACAATGTTACTTTGCAAATCCTGGGCGGAATACTGGAAGGCAGTTATATTGAACAGGCGAAAGTCATGGAACTGGCCAATTTGCCGAGCCGTGAACAGTTACTGGCACAGTTTGTCGGTAGTCTGCGTGCACCGCTGGTCGGTATCGTAAACGTTTTGCAGGGCAATATGCGCGGATTTATCAATGCTCTGAACGCGATCAAAGAGCAAAAAGCGTAAATAGTTTTGTCACTCTGAACTTGTTTCAGAGTCTAGGTTCCGGTAAGGTCCGGAATGACAATGTAAGATAATAAATTAGAATTTAATAAACCTTTAAATAAAGGAATAAAAAAATGACAGAAGAAGTAAAGAAAGAAGCGCCAGCAGAGGCAGCTTCAGAAGAGAAAAAAGCAGTAGAGGTTCCCGCGAAGTTCAAAAAACTCGTGGAAGAAGTAGAGCAGATGACTGCTCTAGATCTGGCCGAACTGGTCAAAATCCTGGAAGACAAATTCGGCGTATCCGCAGCCGCTCCAATGATGATGGGAGCAATGCCAGCAGCCGAAGCCGGCGAAGCAGCAGAAGAGAAATCTTCATTTGATGTAGAATTAACAACATCCGGCGACAGCAAGATCAACGTGATCAAAGTTGTCCGCGAAGTAACGGAAAAAGGCTTGAAAGAAGCCAAAGATCTGGTTGACGGCGCGCCAAAGGTTATTAAAGAAGGTGTACCAAAGGAAGAAGCAGAAGAAATCAAGAAGAAAATTGAAGCAGCTGGCGGAACAGCAACCTTAAAATAGATACTGTCACAGGGGAAAAGGTAATATGTCCTGAGCATATGTGGTGAGCGAAGGCGAGCTGAGCTCGCCGAAGTCGAACCATGGCGAAGGACTGCAATGTTTACACCCTTCGACTCAACTATCGTTCGCTCAGGGGATAACTGAGACTCGGAAACTAACATTATATTGCTTGCTCTTTTTAGAAATAAGCCAATGCCCAGCAATAAGCTGGGTTTTTGGTTTGTTAAGAGTTTATATGGGGGATGGGGGTGATAAGTATTGACTACTATATTAACATGTGTTAACATTAATATATTAGATTAACAATAATAAATTATGAATAAAGATTTCCTTTCCACCACTGAAGTTGCAGAAATGCTTGGAATCAGCAGGGTAGCAGTATTTAATAGGATAAAAAGGGGCGAAATAAAGGCTGATAAAATCGGCCGGAATTTTGTAGTTCGCAGAGATCAGTTTGGAGGAGTGTTTAAGAAATCGTTAGAGAAGGATGAAAAAGAAGTTGTTGATATGGCAGTAGAGAAAGTGCTGAAAGAATATGGCGAAACATTGAAACTACTGGGGAACACATGATAAAAGTACTATCAATTAAGGAGGTAGAGTATCTGGCATTTAGGCTTGCTAAGGAAAATATGTCATTTGATGAGCCAATACCTGAATTCTCAACAAGATTTCCAAATATTTTAGAAAGCTGTTTAGAAACGCCTTTCCAGACATATAACAAAAAACATTTATACAAAGGACTTCCTGAAAAGGCAGCGGTACTTTTTTATTTGCTGATTAAAAATCATCCATTTAAAAATGGTAATAAAAGAATAGCAATGACAACGTTAATGGCGTTTTTGTTCAAAAACAATAAATGGATCAAGGTAGATAATACTGAACTATACAATTTTGCTATGTGGGTGGCGCAAAGCCCGCGCGGAGCAAAAGAGGAATCAATTACGGCTACTTCTAACTTTATTAAAACTTATCTGGAAGATCTTAAATAACAGCAACCCTAAAATAGATACTGTCACTGGGGAAAACGTAATATGTCCTGAGCATATGTGGTGAGCGAAGGCGAGCTTAGCTCGCCGAAGTCGAACCATGGCGAAGGACTGCAATGTTTACACCCTTCGACTCATCCCGCAAATGCGGGATTCGCTCAGGGAATAACTGACTATTCAAAGTCCGTGAATACGGGGCGAAGGAGTCCCGTTTTTCCCGTAACAGTCGTTTCTCGGAATTTAACATTATATCAACTTGCTCTTTTTAGGCAGTTTAGGTGTATGATTAATGTAGGTAGGGAATAGGTGATATGTCCTGAGCCAGTCGAAGGACTGCAATGTTTATACCCTTCGACAAGCTCAGGGAATATCTTAAACTTTAAACTCTATATCTATGCGCAATAAACTATATCTTAGGATATTCGGCCGGGGATTATTACTGTATGTATTGGTGAATGTTCTGCTGTTTATCATGTCCATGATCACCCGGTCGGAAACGCCATTTGAAAATTCCTGGTGGGTCGGGCTGATTATCGCGATTGCTATGGCCTTCTGTTCCGGCTGGCTTTCCCGAAAAATGCCGATTGAGACTGCCAGGCACGCGCTGACTTACGGCGTGATCTGGTCTTTGATGATTGTCGTGTTGCTTCTGGTTGTGACCATCGGCAACGGCACGACCGGGGTGGTGTTCGGGCAGTGGAGCGCTTACTTGATATTTATCGGTGTCGCCGGCGGTCCGGTTTTGTGGAAGAGGGAAGGGAAATGATGTATTTGAATCAAAAACAAATGGATCAAAATTAAAGGATTAATTTGTAAATTAATAAATATCAGTACTGCTAATTTAATTTTTTCTATGGCAACACCTCACAGTTTATCTAAACATTGGATTGATAAAATTGTAAGTGATAAGCATCACCCACTGTATTATCAATTTGCTAGTAATAAGAAGATAAGAAGTAATTTTACAAATTTTTTTGAAAATCTTTTTGATCAAACTGATAAAAAATACCGCGGGTCTCTCGAGTCTAGAATTAATAGACTAAAAAATCATGATAATTGGTTAGGTGCTTATGATGAATTGAGAATAATGCATATGTTATTAGATAATGGATTAAACGCATATTTTATAAATGAAGGTAAAAAGAAAAGACCGGATATTTGTGTGAATAATAATAAACAATTTTATCTCGAAATTAAAAGCTTAATCAATGACAAACTCCAAGAAGAAATGAACAAAGTTTTCCTTCATGAAAATATTCCATCAGGAAAGCTTGTAATTATTAGATTTATCATTAATAAAACAGATGACTTTAAGTCGCAAATTAATTCCATTAAAATATCAATTAATGAAATTGAAAAACGATTAAGAGAAAAGAAATTTGTTAATTTCGTTGGTGCTGAATTTGATATGAGATTCAAAAGTAGTAATGTCGTACCATTAAACAGGACTGCATTTATGGTTGGTGAAAGTATTGGAAAATTTATTTCACAGGATTATCTTGTTAGAAAATCTAAACATATATTGGATGATTGTCAAAAACAGATAGAAAGTGAAAAATATGTCATTTTAATTTTAGTCGGAAATGATTGGCGTTTTACTCAAGATAATTACCAGGTTGCATTTTATGGGCATGGTAAAAATGAACTTTTACTAAATAAAAAATCCAGTTTAAATAATATGTTTGAGATATTTGATTTACAGAATAAAGCATTTGAAGGAGATGGACTTTTTTTTACGGATAAAGCAAGGTTACTTCCAGCAATTGGAGTTTTGACAAAATTTGATAATAAAATTCAAATATATATTAATCCAAATTACTCATTACCTCATTTGATTCAATAGGTTTATTTATTATTGAATACTGAACGAATATGAAAACCCCCTTCTATAAAAATTGGTGCTTCTGGACATTTGTCACTGTAGTCATTACCATTATTGTATTATTTGTACCGATGATCCCTGTTCAGGCAATGTGCTCGCCCTGCCCGGAACCGCCGGCATACTGCCCGCCGTGCCCGAAATACCTTATCACTATATTTGGATACTTAATAGATTGAAATAATTATCATTAGTATGAACGACAGACAATCATTCTCGCCGGAAGCGGAACTGAATCCGGAAAAAGGCAAGAATGTCAGAATAGTAATCAAATTTATCCGCCACGGGGAACGCAGTGAAGACGGCCAGCTTTTGGACAGCGGAAGGGAAGACACCCTTGAACTTGCCAAAAGCGTGGACAAGGAGCAGTTTGACGCGGTTAAAGCGATCGGTTCAAATTATGGTCCTGCATCTGAGGTAGAAGTTAAAGGTGAAGCCAGAAAAATGGGCAGGGCGCTGGAGACGGCGCACCTATTCGCGAGCGGAGTTGATGAAGATGCAGAATTCACGAGCCGGGCGAATGAGATTTTGGATCCGAACAACTTGCATACTCCTATGCCGTATAACCATAAAGCAATGGTAAAATCCTTCCTACCGGAAAATTATGATGATCTTCCGGAAGAGGAAAAGAATAAATTATATAAAGAAGCTCATCAGAAAACTTTGGATTACGCGCTTGACCTGTATAGCCCGGAAGCGATCGCGTGGAAGATGGAAAGAGCCGGCGCTTTCGCCAATATCATTGAACATTACCAGAAAATGGCTGCGAGGCTGAAAAATGGTTCAAAGGTTTTATTGCCGGCCGGTGCGCACAGTCCGTATATGGA
Organism: Patescibacteria group bacterium; assembly: GCA_041666485.1. Lineage (GTDB taxonomy): Bacteria > Patescibacteriota > Patescibacteriia > UM-FILTER-42-10 > UM-FILTER-42-10 > JAHJEX01. Next base: position 13,151 of record JBAYGW010000015.1, read on the forward strand.
AATAATACTGCAGTTTGCTTTAGTCAGGGAAACCGAAGTCGGGCAAGATTGGCAGATAAGCCCTGAGGAAATAGGCGGTGCCTTTCAGCCTTCCGAAGCATACAATGTGGAGATTGAGACGGATGATGCCGGAGCGCTTAAAGATATCGGAATTAGTTTTGATAATCCGGACAGACCCCAGGGAAATTTAAAACTGGATGCAGACGTAATAAAAGATTTATCCGCCCATTATCAAGATTTACATCCGGTTGATAAATATGAATCGGATTTAAGCAACGAATAATAATATTATGAATTCACTTGTCATTTTTTATTCTACATTTGGAAACACAGAAAAAATAGCCAGAGCGATCGGCGAGGGAGCGGGCGCGAACGTGGTTAATGCCAAAGACGCGGGAAATACAGATTTGAGTTCTGTTGATTTATTAATTGTCGGATCGCCGACACTGGGCGGAAGGCCGACCAAACCGGTGCAGGATTTTTTGAATAATATCCCTGCGGACGGACTGAAAGGGAAAAGCGTGGCTTGCTTTGATACGCGGTTTGAAGAAGCGGTGCAGGGTTTTGGTTTGAAACTGGTTTTGAAAACTTTTAAATACGCTGCGGAGAAAATGGGGGAAATTCTTTCTGCTAAAGGCGGAGACTTGAAAGCAACGGCAGGGTTTTTTGTACTTGGCAAAGAAGGTCCGCTGAAAGAAGGGGAAATAGAAAGAGCAAGGGGGTGGGGGAAAGGATTGTTTCAGTAGGAGTGGTGGATTCCCGCTGGAGTTTATCCCCGCGAAGGCGGGGGCGGGAATGACAGTTAATTCTATATTGTTTTATTTGTCATTCCCGCGCAGGCGGGAATCTATTGTTTTTTGGAGCTCAGAATTTCCCCTAATGATCCCCGCGTTGAATGGGTTTATAGCATTGTTTATGAAATACACAATATTTATAAAAAGTATTATAATTTAAACAGGAGATAACCCTTAACCAAAAATATATGGAGGAGCAAACCAAGACGAATAAATCTTATGTTATTTGGGTTTCGGTTGTTGTTATCGTGGCAATTGCCGCGGTGGTATATTTTATGATGAACGGGGATAAAGAATCCGATACCAATACCAACACGGTCGTTACTAATACGCAAATCAATGATAATACCAATATACCCGCAACTAATACCGCAGTAGCCAATATTTATGTGCATGATGATTTCACAATTATTCCTCCTGAAGGCTGGTTGGAAAGCCAAATTCCGGGCACGCTCGCTTCTTTCTTTAATACCACGGAACAGCACCCAGAAGGCAGTGCCGCTGCTAAAATTAATTTTAAATCTTATCTCGCCGTTTCATTTGATACTGCCGGCATCGGTTCAACTTTGGACAGTATAAATTCCAAAGTAATGCAGGAAGTTGAAATTGTTGCGTCATCGTCGGAAGAGGTTTCGGTAAACGATGAAATGTTGATTAACGATTTGCCGGCACGTTTTAATGTACTGGATCTGAATATGCAGGAAGTGGATTACAGAGTTCTGATTGTGGTGGTGCTGGACCAAGATCACCAGCGGTATTACACGGTGACCGGCAATACCACGGCAGAGAAATGGGGCGAGTATGAAGATGCTTTCTTGCAATCCGCCCGCTCTCTTACGATTAAACAGTAATTTTCCGTGTTCTAAAAGCGTTAGGTCATAAAGAGTAATTTGTCATCGGTAAAGAAGGGGAAATAGAAAGAGCGAGGGAGTGGGGGAAAAATTTAATTATTGATTAGTTTTTATTATTTATTGGTTTCGCCTTACGGCGACTAACTTCTTTGCAAACAAAGAAGTAAGCAAGAAATTTCTTAGGGGGTAATTGTGTCGCTTTATTGTATAGCGATTTTTTGTTTGCTTTTTGGGGCTCAGAATTACCCCCTAAGTACCCCCGCGTCCCTCGGGGTCTTTGCTAGTGGTCTTGTATTATTTTTGTGAATAAAAAAAGAACCCTTTTGAGTGTTACTCACGGCGTGTGGGTTAAAGCCGGAAAGTGCTGGTGATCAGGATGTCTGTTCGGCGAGAATGAATTCCTGCGCGGACACAGCCTGGTCGTACGGGAGCGTGTTACTCTCAATCCCGACCTGGTAGGTGTCACAGATAATGGTGAACAGGCCATCAAGTATGGCCTTGTTCTCACCGCTGTTACAGCAGTAGTCGGTGGCCTCCATGAACAGGAGGACATAGGAGGCGAATACGACTTCAAAGAAGGCCCGATGCTTGCTCGGGTCGCTCTCGGAGTCGTTCACCAGGGTGATACGGAGCTTGAGCGGAGTATGGCCACTCATCAGGAACCAGCCGAGTATGGCCAGGTAGTGCTGCAGCTGGTAGGACAGGGTGATGACCCAGAAGGTGTCTCTGAAGGGGTTTGGGTTGAGCATGGGCATCTCAAGGTTGAGCGGATGCCTGCTCAGGAGGATTGAGTCACCCGGCTTGAGCGACGTCGGTTCGGCAGCATTTGCCATGGCGCTCAGGAGTTGCTAGAATCCGGCTACCATCCGACGCTGCATGGGCTGGTCGGACCAATCATGGTTCATCGTAGGATTCTCCTTTAAGAGAGGGTATATCCTTTGTTCATCGCGGAATGCGACGGACGAATCATTTTATCATTTTACATCCCCTTGTCAATAAGGGTATAAAATTTTTGGTAGAGTTGGAAAATAAAACGCGATCCGTAAATTGCGCCTTTTTGTGAATAAAAAAAGAACCCTTTTGAGTGTGTACTCGCGGCGTATGGGTTAAAGCCGGAAAGTGCTAATCGTCATCAACACATGGATCTATTTCGAAATTGTGAAGACACTTTGTACATCGGAACAGTTCCGACTTTTCAAGAGCCGGTCGATTCAGAATCTTACTCTGATTGTCAGCGCGTTGTCCCGGGTAAAGCTCCAGACGGTAGAGCTGGCCGAAGATGATAGTTCCCAGGGCATTGCACCTTGGGCATGCCGGCGGCAACCGCCGGTCATAGGGCACTGGGACGAACTTGCATTGCACGTCATTCCGGGGATAGTGTTGCCGGATTATCGGGGGAATGCGTTCCCAGATCAGCGTTGCGATGAACGCAACGATCGGAATCAGGGTGGTCACCCCGTATCTGCTGGCGCAGATGAGCAAGCTGACGGCGATGCAGGCGAGCCACATCTTCCGCCAGAAGTAACCCGTGTAGAACATGCAGAGCAGCATGAAGCCACAAGACACCAGAATGGTGTATACGATCTCACCCTTTCCGATCTTCGTGAGACCGAGCGTCGCCAGGACCATCAGCAGGGGGGAAACGATATCCCGGAAGAGCTTCGCGGGATCCGGGCGCCACCGATACGGGGTGTACAGCGCGACGTCTTCCATGTTCCCTCATCCTTTCTTCGCACAGCAATAGTGCAAAGCGTATGTGTTGATATTGAAGGAGCGTACCAACCGATATTGGTCAGCTCAACACGCTAACACGATTATGAAACTTTGTCAACCCTATTAAATGATTTCCTTTAGCGGGGTTAATCTCCAAAGCATGATGTTAAGGCATGACGCGCCTTTTTGTGAATAAAAAAAGAACCCTTTTGAGTGTGTACTCGCGGCGTATGGGTTAAAGCCGGAAAGTCTTGGTTATGACCACTTGCTGCCAATCGGTTCAAAGTACAACCCGCAGTGCGCGCACTGGAACAGCCTTGCTTCAAACTCCTGTTCTGGGAAGTCGCCCACATAGTGGGTCAGCCGGTAGAGTGATCCATATCGGATACTGCCAGGGGTAATGGAATTCGGGCACAACGGCGGCAACTGCCGGTCGTAGGGTTCCGGTACGAACTTGTACTCCATGCCGATGATGGTCGGGTATCTCCAGATCCTCGGGGGAGTATGTTCCCAAACCACCGTTGCGATAAGCATGGCAACCGGCAGCAGGATGATCACCTGCCAGTACCCGCTGAGGGAAATGAGCATGCCGACGGCGCTTGCGGTGAGCCACATCTTCCGCCAGAAGTAGCCCGAGTAGGTCCTGGGGTGGAGGAGGAAGATGCTCACGGCGATCGGGATGAAGCGGGCGTCGCCGGTAATCCCGACCTTCGTGAAGCTCAGTACTAGCAGGACCATCAGCAGGGGGGAAACGATATCCCGGAAGAGCTTCGTGGGATCCGGGCGCCAGCAGTACGGGGTGTAGAGTGGGGTATCCGCCATGTTCTCTCATCCTCTCTTTGCGCAACGCGCTGGGGTTGCGCGTAAACGGGTTAGGCGATGATGACCTCTACGGCATCTCCGGCCTTATCCGGCGAGATGGACTCAATAACCCCGCTGGCTTTGTCGTAGCTGATGCGCGCTGCCACTTCACTTCCAACCGATATGATGTAAACCCTCTCATACACCAGGCTGAGACGCAGCATGTTTCGCTCATCAACCGATCCGGAAATTGCCCGGAGCTGGCCGGTTTTGGTCAGATATACTCCGATCATTGGCTCTTCACCTCCCATCGGGAAATAATGTGCGATTTATCTGAATAGTAAATAAACTTATCATTAATAATTACCGAAGTCAATTACATTTTTATCTATACAAAAACCGCCCTCTTTTTATAGAGAGCGGTTTAATATATTATTATCCGACGGATTCGGCGAGTGCTTTTAACCTTCTTTCCTTACTGTCCGCGTTCATGGAATGTTCTGCCACTCTTTTTGCGCCTTCAGCATCGCCTTGTGCAACATAACCATCAAACAGCAGTTGCTCCAGTTCTTCCACCCACTCCGGCTCGTCATGCAGGATGATGCCTTTTTCCTCTTCCAGCCATTCCTCGGCTTCCGACAGGTTGCCCATTCTTATCGCTTCATGAAAATCATAGTCGCGTTCCGCTTTGATTCCCGGCATATCTAATGATGCTTTCATATATTTATCCCATTATTTTTTATCGCAGCTCTTATCTTAAGGTTTAACAATCATTTCAATATCCCAAATGGTCATTCGGCAAACAGTTCCGGTTCAGTAAGCCCGATATTCAGAATACCGGAACAGGGTGAACCGCCCTTGATTGAAAAATCATTTGTATCAGGATTAGTGAAGTGGGTTGTCAGTGATGTGTCGGAAGGGAACAGGTCGCCTGATCCGTTGATCCCATAAGTGGTTTGTGCGGTACTGTGGCTGTAGCCGGTAATAGTTTCATATTCGTTGTACCAGTGTTTTAGGAATGCCAAGTTTGTTCCTTGCTGGTTGATATAGCAGTTATTAGCAGAGTCAATCCTGGATAAAGTCTTGGAAGGAGCATGCTGCGGATCAATCATACCGGAGTACGAATTGCCGAAAGCAAATCCTCCCTGGCTCCAACCAAGTGTGCCGGCGGGCGAAGCGCCGTCAATTATTGCTACGTTGTTATAAAATTTTAACTTGTCTTCCAGAGCGGTGGAATAAATGCCGTTGGTTAACCTGTAGCCCTGACCATGCATCTGTACGATGCGTGAAACAGAAGTAAATACGTTGTTACGGAACGTGACGTTTCTCGCAGCAATTTCATTTACCATCTCCAGGTCGCCGGTATATTCCGAAGTGCCCAAATTTAACACACCTTCAATTCCTTTAAACAGATTATTCTCAAATACTACATTGGCGGCTTCAAACCATTCCGCCAGTTCGCCGGCTCCGTAGAAATAGTTATCTTTAATCAGTAAATTTACACCGCTTTCGTTAACCAGTTGCCCCTGGGGATTTTTGATAAAAAGATGCACCGGGCAGTCATGGATATCATTACTGGTAAATTCAAACGGTCCTGAACTTTGTACGCCATATCCTTCATAAGTATCGCCGGATAGAGTGGTAATACAGCCATTGTGCTGGGCGTCAGTATGGCTCTCAATATTATTAACTACCCATCCGCCTTCGCCGTCCGAAATGCTACGCTGGTAAGTGTCGTGCAAATTATTATTTCTGACATAAGCATGTTCAGTAAAATAGAGGATGATCAGCCCGTTATTATCCCGGTCGCTTAATAAATCGTGAATGTGGTTGTTTTCAATCCATGTATAATCAGATCCAAAAACCAGTACGCCGCCATGGTACATTTCAAAACCGGAAATGACAATATGGTTGGCATTATACACAGAAAAAGTAATATCCGGACTGCCGACGGGATCGGTTATCGGATCAGAAGCTTGGTTCTGGTCAAACTCCGGGTTGATATTGTACATGTCAAAAACTGGAGATTCACCCGGATAAGCCTTAAAGGTAATGGGGCTTCCCTCTATACCACTTCTTCTGATATAAGCGATAGAATAATAGTCAGGAAACCAGGAGGCATAATCAACAATTTGTCCCTTAGCCGCCGTTCCATACGAACCTCCCCGGAAATAAATATAGTCCCCGGGATTAATAGTATTAATAATCGGGTTGGTGGATGCAAATGGAGAAGTTATACTGCCGTCATTGGAATCATTGCCGTCGGTCGCAATATAATAACAGTTAGCATCGCCAGTCGCTTCACAAATCGGTTCGCTGGAATTAATTGTCCCTTGCGCCTGATTGGAATTGGCGGAAATATTGCCCGCCACATCATACGCCCTGACGACATAGTAGTAAGTGGCATTGGTCAGACCGGTATTGGTGTAGGAGTTTGTAACTGAAGTAGCAATCTGCGCATATCCGCTGCCGCTGGTTGTGGATCTTAATACCTGGTAACCGGTCACCCCGACGTTATCTGTTGAAGCAGTCCAGGTCAGGGAAATCTGGGAACCGGAGACCACGGCGGAAAGACTAGCTGGAACAGAAGGATCCTGTGTGTCTGCTTCCACCGGGCAGATCTCGGTAACGCCGTCGCAGTTTTCATCCGTGTCATTCCCGCAGATTTCACTTGCCGCCGGGTTGATCAAGCGGTTATTATCGTTGCAGTCATTACCGCTGTGCGTGATGTCATTATATCCGTCGTTATCCGCGTCGTAATCGCAAGCCTGATCGGCACCTGAACAATCCTGGTCAATACTGTCACCGCAGATTTCCGCTTCACCGGGATTGATGTTGGCATTGCTGTCGTTACAGTCGTCACCATCGTAGGTAATGCCATCATAGCCGTCATTATCTTTATCTGTATCAACTATTGGTGTCGGGTCTTCTTCTGGAGGCGGTGTTTCATCAACCGGGTCATCAACCGGGTCATCAGCCGGGGGAGTGTCAGACGGAGCTAATGTTACTTTTGTCTTTGTCCAACCCCAAGTCAGTAAAGCACCATATGCGCCTTTGTAGGTTAATGCGTTTCGGCTAGTGAAAGCACTTTGATAAGTATCTCCGTTTTTGAATTTGATAATTTCATTCTGCATGGAAAGGGGAAGAACAGAGATATTTTCCGTTCCCTTCTTCCAGAGGTTGTGGATCGGTGTGGCATATTGTCCTTTGGAGAAATCTAAAGGCGCGCCGACATTTACAATATTGTAAAACCGGCCGGTTAACTGCCAGGGGATGGAGAGCCGGTCAGCCGGCAAAAGTCCCCAGGCCAAAGCGGTCGGCCAGTCGTATATTCTATGCAGTATACCGCCCTGGACAAAAAACCATTCATGTCTGCTTGTGGATATTGTCTGTCCTTCAAAGTGTGTTTTGCCGATATTCCGAAACCAGCCGAGCATAGTTTCTGAAAGCCATGCTTCTAGACGGACTGCAGAAGTGTTGTGGTCAACATGGAATTGCAGTTCATCACAACGGGCATTCCGGCTGAAGTAATCTTTGTACAGGTTATTAAGCCGGATCGTATGGTCGGGGTTCAATGTGTAAACTTTATTTGATCCAGCTTCAGCTCTGTTAGATACCAAAAGGCACTGACCGGCATAAAGCGGATCGCCATTATCTTTCTGATAAGCTAGCGCCAGAATAGCGGAAGCGACGGATAAAAAAAGCGCTCCCACAACAAGGATCGCTGTCTTGTAACTTACTTTAGTAATGACATTTAATTTTGCAGTAGCCTTAGTACCTACTTTCATTATAGCATTATATCATGAAAAGAGGTCAAAGTCAAGATAATTTTGATGATCAGATTAAGGATTTATGTTACATAGATTAAAGTTATTTAATTACTCCCTTCCGCTGAAATTAGCGTGCCCATCTTTGACGGAAATCATTAAATTAATCTGAATAAAAAAACCGCTTCAGCTTACGAAGCGGGAATCTCGCTGTCTACGGGGGTGTGATCAAAGTGAATCAGGATGTCGTCGGGTAGAGCATCGCTCATGACCCAAGCGTTGCATTTACGACAGCTGAAAGCATTCACTTTCCGGGTGAAGTGCATCGTGGAGGTACAGTTCCGGTCAAACCAGGGATGGAGAGGTCTCGGCTGTATGGAACCGCTGTCCAGATAGCCGAGGCTATTGCAGTTTGGACAGAAGGCCGGTGGGACTAGCGCCCGATGCTGGGAGAATATCAGGTAGGGGTTGTGAGCGGGCCAACACACATGGTATGAACGGGGCTTGTTCAACGAGGCGATGATGATTGCAACCAGTAGTACGATTGCGAGAAAGAAAAGATCGTTCATCATCCATTCCTTCCGTTGAATTGGAACGCAAACGGGATGACAGCGATACTTTACCTTATGTTATGTCCGGATGTCAACGATGATAAAAAAATCCACCGAGTTGTCTCAGTGGGGGAAGGAGCGGTGGCCGAAGCTTCGGCCTAGTCCTCCAAGTCCATAAGATTCACAAGCTGAACCTCGTGCGTGGTCTGGTCGCCCAGACGTGTGGCGTACCACTTGCCTTCAGTGAAGGTCAGCACCCGGCTGTAGTCGTTGGGGCCGGAGTCGTGGTGCGACATCCAGAGGTTGATCTGGATCTGTCCGTCGGGCTTGATGGTTCGCTGGCGAACCACGACTTCCGTGACCATGCCACATGGGTAGGTCAACAGGAGTACGTCACCGATACCGGGGACGAAGTCGGGAAACGGATTGGACATGGAGAAAACCTCCTGGCTCGGGTGAATTCGCCTGGCATGTGGCACGCCAAGCAAGAAATATTAACACCAGTGATTGGAGATGTCAACGATGATAAAAAAATCCACCGAGTTTTCTCAGTGGGGGGAAAGAGCAGCGGCTAGCGGTCTAGCTGATGATCTCGAGATCCACGGGGTGGATCATCACGGTGTCGTCCAGGCGGGTGGCGGACCACGTGGCGTCTTCCATCAGAGTCAGGGTCCGGCCGAAGGGACCGAACTCCTTCCCTCCGAGGTGGATCATGATCTCGCCGGCGGCGTTGAACGAACGCTGCCGGACGAAGGTCTCTGTGACCAGGCCTCCGGGGAACTCCACCTGGATGAGGGATCCGACGGACGGGACGCCGGCGGGGAACTGTTTCAGCATGGAGAAAACCTCCTGACTCGGGTGAATTCGCCTGGCATGTGGCACGCCAAGCAGGGGATGGTAACACAAAAGCTTATCCGTGTCAATATGCTTAGCATTGAAACAACCTCGTGCTATAATAAGATTCCTATGGAATACAAAAGACTTACTCCTGAAGAAGAACAAGTGATCCTGTGTAAAGGTACCGAGCGGGCTTTTTCCGGTGAGTATGATCAGCATTTTGAACCGGGCGGATATTACTGCAAACAATGCGGCGCCAAGCTATATAATTCGGAAAATAAATTTGACGCGCACTGCGGGTGGCCCAGTTTTGACGCGGAAATTCCGGATAGCGTCAGGCGTTTACCAGACGAAGACGGCATGCGCACAGAAATTCAATGCGCGAAATGTAATGCGCATTTAGGACATGTGTTTGAAGGAGAAAATCTGACGGAAAAAAACACGCGTCATTGCGTAAATTCCATTTCATTAGTTTTCAAGCCAAATGGAAAATAATCATAAAAAAATTGTTCTGGGTGGAGGATGCTTCTGGTGCGTGGAAGCAGTCTTTGCGCTTACGAAGGGAGTTGTCTCTGCGACTTGTGGTTATGCAGGTGGAGAAACAACAAATCCAACATACGAAGAAGTCAGTACTGGAACAACCGGACATGCCGAAGTGACTGAACTAGAATATGATCCGGCAGTAGTCGGGCTCGCGGAAATATTAAAAACATTTTTTGCTATGCACGATCCGACCAGCCTGAACCGGCAGGGGAATGATATTGGCACGCAGTATCGTTCGGCAATTTATTGGACGGATGAAGCACAAAAAGGTGAGGTTGATAATTTCATTGATGGAATGAAAAAGGAATATACTAAACCGATTGTAACGGAAGTCAAAAAGCTGGATCAATTTTATCGGGCGGAAGAATACCATCAGAAATATTTTGCAAAAAATCCCGATCAGGCTTATTGCCGTTTGATTATTGCGCCAAAAGTTAATAAATTTAAAAATGATAATGGCAAATATGCCCTGAGCTAGTCTAAGGGCATTATTTTTTTTAATTGTCCGCGTTTTTCGGATTATTTTTTATAAATAGCTTTGACAAAATCTAAAAAATATGCTATAATTGAATATATTGGGCTAAGATTAGCAATTAAAAATTAAAAAAAGTATATGGAAGAGCAAAAACAAATACAAACGGAGACAATCACAGAAACTAAAACATCGGTTGGAGTGGTTAATGTTGCGGTTGCGACTTTACTAATGGGGGCATCGTTTATAGTCGCTTCCGGAATTGTTATGGGTCTTTCAAACATGAGGACTATGCCGGCCAAAAAAGTTGTGGCAATCAGTACAGTATTCATGCCAAAAGTTATTGATAGTGGGCATACTTCAAATGTGAATTTTAACGGACGTCTGGATGTCTATAACCGTGGAGTATTCGCCGGATCGTTGACGGATCAATGGACACCATCCGGTGAAAGTGGGGTAAATACTTTAAACCCCCTCTCAATAGAAGTCTATCTGCCCGAAGGAACAACTGCGGATGTTCCTGCTCAGGCAATCACATTACAAACTGACGGGAACGTTGTTACAACCCTCTGTTATCCGGGCGGTAAAGATGTCACTTCGGGTGATTTGAAATATTACTATGATGTATATGGTACGCCGTACAATGACGCGGTCTTAACTGATCCGGTAATGAACACCAAATGCCCAAGCCTGTTAGCCAATTCATATAATCCGATGGATCTGACAAGTGGTGATTTAAATACCCCATACCCGGATGCAATCGGATCGTATGTCAGATCATATATTGTCAGAGAAGGATTCAGTATCGGCGCGTATCTGGGTAGCGAGTACGGATTTGATATGAATCTTTGGGATGGTAACTATGATTTGATCGGAGGAAAATCGCCACTGTTAGTTTCAATCGGACACTTTGCGGAAGGAACACAAACAATTCCGGAAAGAGTTTGGACTTTTGAATCAGATCTGGGTGTGCATGAATTATGCATACCTTCCGTTACAGTCCAGCCGTACGTCGGTTCGTTTTTCTTCTACGATATGAACGGCAGACCATATACTGACGCGTTGCTGACCAGGCCGGTTGCTTGTGGAGTAGATAATAGTGACCCAGGTTATCAGATCCAGGATGTGACTAAGGATCTGGACAATACCGGTGATTTTACAAAGACATTGCCGGACAGGATCGCGGAATAGAATTAAATAGCAATTAATAAAAACTCTCGCAGACAACGCGGGGGTTTTTGGTTCAATAAAAGGTTTCGTACTCTTTGATACCTGTGTTGCTCGGAAGCAGAAGTACAAGCGCTTCCGCTTCGCCCGCTATCCTCGGTAATAAAAAAACCGCTTCAATCGGGAAGCGGGGTCAAGGTGTACGAACCCGGGGGGAGCACTCGGAATTGAGCATTTCACTCTGTGTGAGAGTGTTGGGATTCTGCCAATACAGAATGAGCGGAGCCACACAGAGGATCATGAGTACCGGAATGTCGCTGGCGGGGTATTGGGGGTAGGGTAGCCACCATCCGGCGGCGAGTGCTGATCCGTAGTAGCCGACGCCAAGGAATACCTTGAGTAGCCGGCGGGGGTTGTATATGGTGGCGATGCGGATCACCACAAACAGAAAGGGGATCGCAACGGCGCGCGCCATGACCCACCAGGCGTTGAGATAGCTGTTACCCCACTTGGTGTGCGGGTAGATTGCCATCACGCTCACCAGGGCGAGGAAGATGAAAATCCGTCTCATCATGACTAACATTTCATATCCTTTCGCCAGGGGAAGAAAGATCCAGTCTAAAAGCTTACTTATTAAAATTTGTTCTGTCAACCCGTTAGAGAATTTTCTCTAATGGGTTGACATGATAGGGGATTTATGATAGGTTTTTTGGTTCATGAATCCGTCCGACACTCGCCACCTGAACCTCTCTCTTTCCTTTGAAAGGAAGAACGCATGCGCTGGAAATTCCGACAACCCTAGTACACACCTTCTTCACAAGTGTGCACTTCCGTGTCCGGAACGTCTGAAAGGAAGTGCACGGGTCAACCACCCACGCACTATCCTGGAGGACGAACCATGAACACCAACCGCATCCCCGACGGAACTCTCTGCGATACCTGCAGTCAGGTTCCGGCAACCCGTCGGATGCTCGTGGATGACACGGGCTTCGGCAAGGAATACGGCTACTTCTGCGATGCCTGTCACAAGCAGGAGTCCAATTCTCTCTGCACCGGTTCGTGTGACTGGTGCAAGCAGAAGTCCGATGATCTCCGCTGGGTCAAGGATTCAAGTGAAGGAATGGGAGAGTCGCTGTATCTGGTCTGTCCGCGCTGTGCTAAGGCACAGCAGGATGAGATAGAACGCGATCTCAGGAATTCTGGGTACTATGACACCTACGACTACGAGGAGGACTGATCTCACGGTCACATACACATACGACCAAGGTCATTAAACCATTTTTATATGGAACGAGAGTTTGACCAACTCTCTCTTTTTTTATAATTATAGTATTGACAAATAGAAATATTTATGCTAGGTTTTTTGGTTCGTCCATGGCAGTGGCTTGGGGAATTAGGAGGGAACAATGCTGCCGAAAGAACCCGCGAACATCAATGTCGGGGATCGCATCTGCCGACAGGTGATCTTCTTCTGCAATCGCCCGCCGGAAGTTCCCGAGCTGGTAACAACTCCTTCGGAGAGGGGAGGTGTAATCCTCCGTGCCGAGCCGGGCGAAAGGTTTGACTGCAAGGAACAGTGGGTTGCCGTTGCGGATAGCAAGCAGCGGGGGCTCGTCTGTTTCTGCTATTCAAGTCTGAATCCCCTGGATTACTTTCTTGAAATCATCGGCTTCGTGGTCACCCGCGTAAACAAGGGAGGAAGTTCGGTCTGTGTGATGCCCGTCACCGGGACACGCGAGATGCTGCTTAGGCACTACGATTACTAAGCAGTGGAATGGATGGTAGAAACAAGGAGGAAACCACATGTTAAATATCGACATGGGTGACCTGATCTTACGCAAGGTGTTCTTTTCAGGTCTGGAACCGCCGCGTATGGCGGATCTTGATCCGATGCCATCGAATTACGGCGGTGTCATCTTCCGTGCCGATCCGGGTGTACTCCACTACGCCGCAGACGAACGCTCGTGGGTCGTAACTGCGATGACGCGGCGGAACACCGGCCTGATCTGCTTCTGCTACTTCGCGCTACCGGCGGATACCTCCAATGTGATCGGCTTCCAGGTGAAGCGGATCAACAATAACGGGACGTCCGTCTGCGTGAAGCCCGTCCTCGGGACGATCGAGGAGCTGCTCCAGCATTACAATGCACCTTCGGGGTGCGTGTTGCATACCAGGCAAGCCTAAACCCCTTGCCTTTTTTTATTTCCACACCAATATTTTTTCAGAAATCAAACAACGCGCAACATCGAAATATTCTAATGTAAATAATATATTTTAATTTAGCAAATTGGTGTGGGGATAAAAAAATCCACTCAAAACAGACTGAGTGGGGGAGGAGTTACCGCTTCAACAGTACGTCCGCACCGAGCGTATGCTCGTTAACTGACCAATGCTGGCAGGACCTGCAACGGAAAGCGCGGAAGCGCCGGTGCGGTTTCTCGTAAGGAACTTGAATCTGCTCGCCGGACTGGGTGTGCAGGGGAAGTCTGTGGTAGCCCACGCCAGGAGAACAGATATGGCCGTATTCAAACCCCTCCCTGCTCTTGCAATGTGAGCATTTCTTCGGCCCGTGGTACGGTTGCGGCCAGTTGGCTGTGAGGAAAAAATATCCTCCGTTCCGGTTCGGGTTGTAGAACAGGAACTTCCTGTCCCAGAAGTAGTAGAAGAACCAGGCCACGGTCAGGATGATTAGGTAGCCGATGATCTGACTCAAGGCGTGCTCCTTTCGTGGGAGAGCATGCCGGGGTCATTCAAAGTAGCAATTCTGTGGTGCTTTGTCAATTTAATACACATACTTTGGAGGTATTGTACTTGTCTTTTTTTCAAATACTTGTTATTCTGTCAGTGTGGGTTTAATTATTAAATGAAACGCATGAAGAAACAATTCTTATTGCTTTTCATCCTCTCTTTGTTCCTGTTACCACAGGTAACAAACGCGGTGTCTTTCTATGATCCTTCTTCAACATTAGGACTGGGAAGCGCTGATCTGCAGGCAACCATAGTGTCCGTTATTCAATGGATACTAGGATTTCTAGGGTTAATTGCAGTAGTTCTCATCCTTTATGGTGGGTTCACCTGGATGACAGCTGGTGGTAACGAAGAAAAGGTTGAAAAAGCGAAGAAGATTATTACCGCAGCCGTTATCGGCTTGGTAATCGTCTTACTAGCCTGGGCAATCATTCTGTTTGCCTTAAACGTACTGACAAACACAACCACTTAATACTGAATTATAAAAAGTCCTCTTCATTCCGCCGGTTGGCGGACGGGGAGGATTTTTTGTTTTACCATTTGTATATAGAACTAATCCACTGTAGCTAATCATTTGATTAAACAAAAAAATTCCCCTTCGGGAAGATTGTTTTTATATATTAATAAAACCCTAGCTAAATATCAATTTTAAATACATTATTACCGTTTAACAGGTAAATCACATTATTGGCCTCAGATACCGCGAAATCTTTCAGGTTATCAAATGAATCTGAGAAGTATTGGTTAACTAATCCGCCGTTCTTATCCAGTATCACGATCCGTTTGTTGTTCGGATCAATAATATAGACATTTTCCAGATCGGCAGTGGTATAAATCTTGGTCGGGTTGGCGAAGGCGGGATCAATTGCACTGGTCTTAAAGTCCGCGTCTTTTCCACCGCTAAATAATTTCCAGATTTCACCGTTATTTTTTGCCACATATACGGAGCCATCCACTGCGATTGAATTGGCGTTGGACACATCTAAATTGGTCTCAGTAATCCATGCGGTGCCTACCCCCCAGTCATTACCAGCACGTTCGTGGCGGAAAATCTGGTTATTCTTTGTATCAAGCGTATAGATTCTGCCAAGATAAGTACTAAAACTGTTGATTGCGTAATCAACGTTGGCTGATTCAATCTTGCGTTCGGTAAATGAAGCATCAGTTATATTGTATTCATAGTATTTACCTGCGGAAGTTGCGAGCAGTAACAGGTTGGTTGTCAGCGGGATTCCTTGGGTTAAATTTCCTTCCAGTGTTCCGGTGGATTCAACTGATACGGATTGATCTTCCAGATTGGCGCTTAATATGGAATTTTCTGCTGATTCAAAAGAGTAAAGAGTATCGCCCAGCAGGATGATCCCGGCAGGGGAGAACCCTTCGCCGGCAGTAGCCAAATCAACAAACGCGTTTGGGCTGGTAATCTTTACGATGTGGTTGACTTTGTCCAGCTGTTCCTGGATCTTCTTCAATAAGTCGGTTTTTCTGGCTTGCAAATCTTTTTCTGTATCAGGGACGCCTTGCACTAGATTCTTCGCGTCAACCAAAAGTACTCTGGAATCTTCCTCATTTTCATAAATTAACGCCGCTTCCGCTTCGGATGTTTTTTCGTCGGCTTGCGTCAGGGCTTTCTCGTAATTTTCCCGCATTAATTTCTGGTCTTCTCGTTTGCCCATGTTTACGATATTGAAAGCAAAAATCACAATCAAAAGTATTGCAATGCCGAGAACGGCTTTGCGGGGATTGGACATTCGTTTAACCCGGACCAGAAATCGGGCAGTTTCTTTACTGGTTTTGTGCGGCAGTGTCCGAATGTGCCCGCGGATTGTTTCTTTTCTCTTAAAGATACGGCGCACCCCTTTAATGCCCAGTATGGAAAATTCTAAAATCTTTTTCCCGCTATAAGAAGCTCCTTTAATAACAGCGGATAAAAATCCGTTTCTTTCGCTTTTTCTGTTTTTTATTTCTCTCATCACATCTGATACTTCCGCTTGGCTCTCATCTGACTCTCCTTTAGCAACGCGGTTTTTAATTTTTCCGGACAATGACTTAATCCCTTTGGAAATATTCGGCCAGATTGACGGTGTAAGCAGCTCAGATGTGCTGCGTTCCTGGTTAACCAGTCCATGCATGGAGGTTTCCGGTGTGGTGATCGGGGAATTACCCTGTGCCAGCGGTACCGCCTTTATTTCGTCATTTACCACTATTTCGGGAGATTTTATGCCTAAAATTAGGCCGATAAATGCAACCCCGTTCATACTGTCAGTTAAAAGGTTCTGAATAGTTGCTACGGCGTTTTCAGGGCTGTTTTCCGTAATAATCCTCCGGATTTTCTCCTGGGAAATATAGTCCAGTAAGCTGTTGTTGCAGAACAGTAATGAATCATCTTCTTTAACATTTCCGGAAATTACATTGGAGAAAATTTTCAGCGGGTTTATTTTTCCTGAGCTGTCACCGGCCTGATCAATTATGTCAACAATCTTTGTTTTCTGGATGAAAAAAGCATGCATTCCGCCGAGCTGGGCAATGTGCAGTTCACTGCCAC
The DNA here is from genome assembly GCA_041666485.1 of Patescibacteria group bacterium. Taxonomy (GTDB): domain Bacteria; phylum Patescibacteriota; class Patescibacteriia; order UM-FILTER-42-10; family UM-FILTER-42-10; genus JAHJEX01. The sequence continues at coordinate 29,940 of JBAYGW010000015.1, forward strand.
GATGAACACCGACAATGCAGTTAAAAATTTCCACCCAGTCTTTTTCACCGGAGGCAATCAGCTCATGGAGTTTGTTGTTAGTTTTTTGCAGCGCGTCTTCAAAAGCCAGTTCAACGTTCAGTTTTTCTGATCCGTAATAATTATTCTTCAGTTCAGTTTCCACCAGCTGCATTACCTTCTCATTAACCGGACTCATAGATTCAATTTCCGTGAGCACGAAAAGACGCCCAAAGTTTTGAAGTTCTAAGTGCGTAACATCCGGAACAAATACGTTTACGATTGATCGGCTTTGTTCAGGGCTGTAAGCCAGTAGTCTGGAAATTTTTGCTTCTATTTCGTTCAATTTAATTTTGCTTAACCCGTCATCCAAAAACGGGGGACATGTTGCCAATAATTACCCTATTATTATTAAACATTTCCATATTTTCCGCAAGTCTAGGCCGATTTTTGATTAGTTTTTTGTCCAGGCTTTACAGTCGCCATTGGAAATCGTATAATAAAGTCGGATTTAGATACATAAAACACAGTAAATCAGGAATATATGCTTGAACAACTATTTGGTTCACGAACCCGTGTAAAACTGTTAAGACTCTTCCTTTCAGAGCCGGAAAAGCTTTATTTTGTCCGGGAAATAACCCGGATGATTGACGAAAGGATCAACTCCGTAAGGAGGGAACTGAAGAATCTGGAGGATATGGGTCTGGTTTTATCGCATGACAAGGATCAAAAGCGATATTATCAGGCTAATTCCAGTTTTATTCTTTTCCCGGAATTAAGAGGCTTAATCCTGAAAGCCCAGGTAATTTTGGAAGACAAGCTGGTTTCGGATATTAAAGCGCTCGGCAACATACAGTATATGGTGCTCACCGGATTTTTTGTGGGTATTCAGGATAATTCCACTGACATACTTTTGGTAGGAAAAATTAACCGGGACAAACTAACTCGCCTTATGGACAAGTTTGAGAAATTCTTTAACCGCGGCATTAACTATACTGTGATGACTACCAAAGAATACAAATACCGCCGTGATCTTACGGACCGCTTTTTATATGATATACTTGAAAACAAAAATATTGTAATGATTGACAAGTTCAGTAAGGTAACAAAAAAGGATATTGAGGAAAAAGAGATTAAGGAAGAAAAATAATATTGGAGATTAGACAATAGTGATGAATAAAAAATATGCCATTATTGCTATAGTGATAATTACAGCCGCCTTTGCGTGGCTTTTTTTGCGGTTTATGGTCGGTGGCGATGAAGACACTTGGTTGTGTGAAAATGGGGAATGGGTTGCGCACGGTCATCCGGACGCTGCAAAACCGACAGAATTATGTCCGGGAGCGGATATTTCATACAATCCCAGCATAAAGTTAGAAACCACTACGCCGGCATTGCGTGCCACTATTATTATCAAGGAAGACGGCACGGTTGATTATGAGGGGGTGGATCTGAATAGTAAGGAAAGAGTCATAAATTCAGCCATAATGACGCAGGATGATTATTCCGCGCTGGTCAGTCTGATTAATGATTCGGGTTTTTATGATTTAGAGAATGAATATACTGATGCAAGTATATTGAATGCAAATGCGTATACAATTACAGTAACGACCAAAGATAATATAGAAATTGTCGCGTGTTCAGCAGCTTGTCCGGAAGCATTCAATATAGTTAAAAACAAAATAGAAGAACTGTATGACGGTGAAGAAATAAACAACGGAGCATAATTATTAAATAATAAAGGAAAATATATGATTACCGAAAAAATGCTAAGTGCTTTAAACGATCAAGTAAATGCCGAACTTTTTTCTGCATACCTGTATATGGCGATGTCCGCTGATTTTACCGATAAAAACCTGATGGGTTTTGCAAACTGGATGAAAGTACAGGCGCAGGAGGAAATGACGCACGCGATGAAGTTTTATAACTTTGTCCTGGAAAGGGGAGGCAGGGCGAATCTGATGGCCGTAGAAAACCCGCAGGCCGAATGGAAAACTCCGCTGGAAGCGTTCAAAGCGGCGTATGAACATGAACAGATGATTACCGGCCGGATCAACAGCCTGGTGGAACTTGCCAGGTCGGAAAAGGACCCGGCAACAGAAAGTATGCTGAATTGGTTTGTAGATGAGCAGGTGGAGGAAGAATCAAACGCAGATGAGCTGGTACAAAAATTGAAAATGATCGGCGAGGATAAGGGTGCGATATTCTTCATTGACCAGGAATTGAAGCAAAGAGTATTTGTGGATTCAACCCAGGCAAGCACACAACAATAATTAACAAAAAAACAATGGCAAAAATTGTAATATTTGAAGACGACAAATTAATTTCGGAAATGTATAAAAGAAAATTTGAGAAGGAGGGTTTTGACATTGTGCTTTTTGACCATCCACCGAAGGATGTGGTGGAGGTAGTGGCTAAGGAAAAACCGGACTTGATTGCCATGGATATTGTTATGCCTCAGATGAGCGGATATGACGCGATCCGGTACCTCAAAGCGGATGCGAAAACTAAAGATATTCCAATTGTGGTGTTGACCAATCTGAATGAAGGCGGACACACAATGTTGAGTGAAAAAATGGGAGCGGCGGATTTCATTGCCAAAGCGGACAATACGCCGACCCAGGTGGTGGAAAAGATAAAAAAGTTTCTGAAGAAATAATCAGATATTAGAAATCAAAACAGTCTAGATATACAAACTAACCTGTCGTAATTAGTCCGGCAGGTTTTTTGTTATTATTTAGGTTAGGGGTCATGGTCTGCAGAAAACCAGCTGAGTATAAATATTGTACTTGCGTATCTTGCACGATTCTAATACCTATACCCTAAACCCTAATCCCTTCTCCCTAAACCCTATATCCTCATCCCTAATTAATAAAAAAACACCCCCACTCCATAAGCAAGTGGGGGCGCGCTCTTTGACTCGCCGGTTAGCGAGCCGTTAGCGCATTAGCACCGCAGGGGGTGCCAGGTGCAGGTGCCGGTGGCGCCGGCGGGGGTGGCCGTCGTCGTGGCCACGTCGTAGTAGGTGCCGGTCATCACGATCAAGCTGTAGATGCTTTCGCTCGTCAGCGCCGAAGCGCTGTCGAGTAAAACCCCGGCGCTGTGACCGGAGCCCTTCGCCCGCAGGCAGAAATGGGTGGGGACGTCGTAGGTGGTGCCGGCCGGCATGTTGACGCCGATGTCGTTGTTGGCGGTCAGCATGGTCTGGCCGAAGCCGGTGCCCATGGCGCCGAAGTTGGCGTCGGGTACGGCCGTCGTCGCCGGGATCGTCGCGGTGGTGATGATCGTCGCCGAATTCACGTAAAACATGTCGTTGGCGCTCGCGAGCGGGGGGATCAGCATGATCCCCATCATCAGCGCCACGAAGGGCAACAGTCGTCTCATCGACAACCTCCTGCGATTGGGAGCCTTGCCCGTTGTTGGGCATCCTGACGCGTTTGCATCAGGCCGGATAACTTATACTACTTTTTTAAATTTGTCAAGACCCCCCGCACTTATGAATAAGTGTGGGGGAGATATTTGCCTGAAAACAGCCGGAAAGGTAAAATAGTGAGTACAATTATGAACAAAGAAATGTTTGAAAAATTTGTGGCTGACGCAATAGCCGAAGTACCGGAACGTTTAAGAAAGAGAATTGAAAATGTTGCGTTTGTGGTGGAGGAGGATTCCCGGACAGCCAGAACAAAAGAGCACGGTATCAATTACCACGGCTTATTGCTGGGTTTGTATCAGGGTGTACCGCTGACCAAAAGGGGAGTTAATTATGGTTCTGTGCTACCGGATAAGATAACGATTTTTCAAAAACCGATTGAACAAATAGCAGGTAAAGACCTAGATAGTGTCAGAAAAAAAGTACGGGAAGTAGTGCATCATGAGATCGGGCATTATTTCGGTATGGATGAAAAAACAGTACGCAACTGGGAACGCAAAAGAACAATTAAATTAAATAAATGATTTTATATATCAATACATCTCAAGTGGAGGAAGCAACTCTATTATTAGATGACGGCAAAAGAGTTTTTGAGCATTTTTTTGCAACCGGGTTCAACCGGACCGATACTTTGCTGAAACATATCAGTATTTTTTTGTTAAAACATAAGATTAAGACCAAGGATCTGGAAGGGGTGGTTGTGGTTACCGGACCCGGGCCGTTTACTTCACTGCGGATCGGTGTGGTGGTGGCCAATACGCTGGGTTATGCCCTGAATATCCGGGTGGCGGGCATCAAGGCGACTGCTTTTGAATCCAATGACGTGTTGGTGAAAAAAGGAAAAGCGAAATTGAAAAAAATAAAGGATTTTCAGATTGTGGAACCGTTTTACGGCAAGGCGCCGAATATTACCAAGCCCAAAAAATAATGCTATGAAAATTGAACGGTTTGTTTTAGGGCCGGTGCAAACAAACACATACTTGGTTTATGACGAAAATAGTAATACCGGGGTTGTTATTGACCCGGCTGTTTATGATTCGGGAATGATCAAGGCAATTAACGATAGGGGGTTACAGATAAAATACATATTAATTACGCACGGACATTTTGATCATGTGACCGGTTTATCAAAATTGAAAGAGCAGATACCTGTGTCAATTTGTATACATCCTGCCGATTTGGCGATCATGCCGAAAGATGAAAAGGGGATAGTGAATCAAATTGGATTTTCTTTTGAAGCTTTTCAACCGGATATTGAATTACGTGATAATCAAAAGATTGATGTTGGTGATTTGAAATTTTCTGTAATCCATACTCCGGGTCACACGCCGGGTTGCGTCTGTTTTTATTTAGCAAATGAAAAAGTTTTGTTTTCCGGCGATACTTTGTTCCAATCCGCAATTGGCCGGACGGATTTTCCGCTTGGTAGTGAAGATCAAATCATGGCCAGTATTATTAATAAGCTATTTACTTTACCGGAAGCAGTAATTGTTTACCCGGGGCACGGGGAAAAAACAACAATAGAGCAGGAAAAAACGCATTTTACCGCTTGACATCTGGCGAATAATGATGTAAATTCATTCGCTAGCTCTTTTTATATTTGTATCTAATGGTTGATTGTGACAATAGTCACCATGAGCACGATAGGAGTTACGCAGTTCACTCCAACAAAGGAGTAATACCGTGCCGCACCGGTGTCGTATGAGCAAGGCCAGAAGAAGGATGCTGGCAAAAGAGAAAGAAGGTGACAGCCCGTTTAGTGGCAGTACCGCGCTCGCTTGTCTTGTATGGGTTGCGATAGCTCTTATCGCGATTCACAGTTGCAGTAACAAGACGGGTGAGCAGAAGACCAGTCAAGCAACGGTTGAAGCGGCAGTAGGACGCTAGTGTCGTACGGATCGTCCGTACAAACGAAGGGATCCGAGTCATGTCGGAACGAATCACGTGTGCCTTTATCGGTGGAACCGGTATGGGCACGCTGTTCGCGGAGCAGGGTTTCACTTGTGTCGGTCCCTGTCTCATGCAGACCATTTACGGTGAAGCATGGTACACGATCGTGCGGCGCGACGATCTCGCGTTCGTGGCGATTGACCGTCATCACGCAACCGGCGGTCTGCGACTCGCCGACCAGCTTGACCATCGGGCGTACATGTACGCGCTCTGGATGCTGAACCAGAATGAACCCGAACTGTTCAACATCCAGTTCATCTTCACCACCTCCGCGGTCGGCGGTCTGCACAACGCCAGGAACATTCCCGGCGGACTGGAAGTGGGGGACATTGTGATCCCGCACGACCTGATCGATTTCACCAGGGGAACTTGGTCGTTCTCGATCCGTGACAAGTTCGTCCACCCGTGGGCATTCCACCGTTCGGCGAAAGGTCTCTTCTGTCCCGTCCTGCAAACTCTGCTTCGGCAGAACAAGCAGGTGAAATCCGGCGGCGTGCTGGCTTGTGCGGTCACCGGACCGTTGTTCGAGACTCCCGCGGAGATCGTGATGCACGCGCGTCAGGGCATCTGTGATCTGTTCGGCATGCAGACCGTAACGCCGGAAGCGTACTACGCCCGGCAGATGAGCATGCATCTGTCCGTTGCCTGCGTGGTTACGGACACGCCGGACGTGGAACACGACGTGGACGGCGCGGAAGTCGTCCGGGTCATGAATGAGCGGAAGCCTCTGCTCGCTGAAGTGTTCGTCGCCGCCATGCTGGCAGCGCAGGACCTGACGGGTTTCACCTGTTCGTGCATCGAGCATTTGCCGGTCTTCCACAAAGACCTGGCGGGTATGCCGCCGAATTCCTGGCACTTATGACCAAGTGGCACGTCGATCTCTTCCTGATCTTTCCGAGACCTAGGACCAAGCTGATTCTGTGAGCAAGGTCCTTTTTTATTGGTTAGGGATTTCCGCCCGAGGCGGATCAGCCTTGGGCTGAAGGGATAGGATTTAGGGATTAGGGAGAAGGGGTTAGGGTATAGGGTAATTTTTTAGTTCTTTAAGAATCGTGTGAGATATGCAAGTGCGATGTTTATACTCAGCTGGTTTTCTGGAGAACTGAACCCCAACCTAAAAAAATACCAAAGAGCTTATAAAAACCAGGTTCAATCCGCCTTGAAAAGGGGACCGCTTTATGTTTTAAAAGTTATCCACTTGTTGACCTGAGGCAAAATGTGGTGTAGAATGGAAACATATGGTGAAAAGTGGATGAAAGTGGGGATAAGTAAAGAAATCTGTGGATAACTTAACTTAAACCACCTAGAATCTGCTTAAACAAAAAGAAAATTGGCTTTTGTGAACAAACAAAATAAGTAATAAGAAGTGTAATATACTTCTACAATTATATGTTTATCGGCGAATATCAACATGCAGTAGATGACAAAGGGAGATTGGCGATTCCGATCAAGTTTCGCAATGATCTTGCCAAGGGGGCTGTCGTGACCAGAGGTCTGGATAACTGCTTGTTTTTATATTCCAAAGACGAGTGGGAAACCATGGCGGTAAAACTGGCCAAACTGCCCGTCAGTAAGTCCAATTCCCGTGCCTATTCCCGCTTAATGTTCGCGGGCGCGATGGAAGTGGAGATTGATAAGCAGGGGAGAATCGTAATTCCGGACTATCTGCGCAAGTTCTCCTCAATCAGCAAGAAAGTAGTGGTCGCCGGCTTGTATAATCGTATTGAAATCTGGAATGAAGAAGGCTGGGAGAAATACAAACAGGGAACGGAAAAGAGCGCAGTGGATATCGCGGAAAAATTAGAGGAATTGGATGTTTAATTTATGAATTTACTGCAGGTGAGGAAGGCAAACAATAATCCTCTTCACAAATCAGTACTGCTTCAGGAAGTAATAGAGTACCTTGACCCGAAACCGAACCAGAACTATATAGACGGCACCGTCGGTGCCGGCGGACACGCGGAACGTATTTTAGAAAAAACCGGTCCGCACGGAAAACTGATCGGGTTTGATCTGAATGCGGAGGCAATCAAGCAGGCGGGCAAACGTCTGAAAAAATATAAAAACAGAGTATCACTATATCACGCGAATTATTCACAAATAGAAAGCATTATATATGATCAACAGTCAGGTTTACATAAAATTAGCGGCATATTACTTGATCTTGGGATCTCTTCATTTCAACTCGAATCTCAAAGCGGAGGATTTTCTTTTCAAATTAATGGGCCACTAGATATGCGCTTCGGCGGTCCGGA
>JBAYGW010000016.1:0-36625 GCA_041666485.1 Patescibacteria group bacterium
ATTAAAACAACTTCCTCATTATTTGTTTGCGAGGAAGAATCGTTAAGACTATTCCAGTCGTGTTTTTATTAGATTGTTGATAAATAGATACTAACAGCTATTTTTCAGTTCTGTCAAGTATTTCTGTTGAAGAGTCCAGATATTATTCTAAATTGGCTAATATTAGCCATAATATTATTCCTTATAATGCTGTTTTTTCAATTTTCCTTAAGTTTTTTATAGTTTTTTCCTTCCACAAAACCACAACTCACAGGTTATCCACATGGTCAAATTAGACCGAACTGGCGTCCCACATGCATTGGAACCAAATACGGTAGGATTCCGCCAAATCCCGGCTTACAAGCACTGAAAGGACCACGTCATTCACAACCTGTTCAACATAAAGTCCGGTAAAAATCACAATTGTATCGCCGAAGATATCTACTGAAGAATTAGTTGAATAACTGGGCGGCAGGAATCTGTGCTCGCCGTACGCGTCATATAGCGGTTGAGATCTCCCAATTACCGTTCTCATTTCATGGTCAAACAAATTATAAACCTTAATCTTTCTTTTAATTCGTTCCCGTTCAAACCACTCCGCGTAATCACCAAGTTTCTTGTCCCCCCAACCACCCTTTGCGCCGACACTCCTGATAGCAGTTTTACTCTCAAGCATGTCCTGCATGAATTTCTTAAATCCTTCTATCCCACGATAAATTATTGCCTTCTCTTGAACTTTTGTGGATTGAAAAATTTTTTTCATATCCGGCAGAACGGTGCCAAGCGCAATTTCTTTTGACTGAATTAATTGATTCAGCTTTTCTGGAGCAACTGCCGCATATATGCCCTCCTTTTCACCGACAATCTGAAAGATCAAACCCTTATCAATCAAAGTGCTGAGTGAATCATAAATATTCCTGCGATTAATACCGGTTCTTGTTGCAATCAATGACACCTTTGATTCACCGGTACCCAATATAGCAACATAAATTTGCGCCTCACTTTTTGTAATACCGAGCAGTTGTAACTCATCTTCTAATCCAGACATATCCTTAGTTTTCATAGTGATTTTGCTTGTTTCCATAGATAATTGAACCAAGTTCTATAAGAATCTGCCAAATCTGTATTAATTATCCTAAATATTGATACGTCCTCTATTGTCCTCTCTTTAGGCATGGAAAAATGAATTACCTGGTCGCCACAGATATCTATGGATGCAAAAGTAGAATATTCTTCCGGAAAAAATCTAATCCATTTTGGATCATAATTTTCATAAATATCCTTTCCAGTGACCAATATCTCATGATCAAAGATGCCCTGAATTCTAATTCCCTGTTTTTTACAGGAAGAAAAAAAATTCTTTCTTTCTTCCTCAATCTTCGGATCATGCCAAGCGCCTTTACCGCCAATAAAAAGCACCGGGTCTTTTTGAGTTAGAATAAATTTCCAAAAATTTTTCATCCCTTCCCATCCCCGCTCAATTGATACCTGGTTTGATGTTTTTTTTGCTGAATAAAGGTTATTCAGTTCCGGCAATATGTTTTGAACAATTTTAGTTTTTACAGTTAAAATTTTTTGCAAATCTGCAGGATCAACCGCCTCATACAACTGTTCGCCAGTATCTGAGATGCATACAACAAGCTCGCGCTCTAACAAACACTTAATGGAATCGTAAACATTTCTCCTGTTCACTTTCGCATTACTGGATATGGAAGAAATATTGGAACCTCCCGAAACCAGCAGAGATTCATATATTTTTGCCTGATTCCTTGGTAGTCCTAGTTGCTGCAGTACTTCTGTATACATTATTATTTGGCTAATATTAGCTTATTTTTATTATTAATTGCCTGTGGTGATATTTGCCACTCATTACTAATGATATATTATCCCCGGTTAAAAGTCAAAGGTGTAGATGATGCCTTGAACGAAGTTTGACAATCAACACAGGAGACAATGAAATGAAACAGCAGATTCATTTAGTATTTGGAACTATGCTGGTCAAGAGAGGTAACTGGATCGGTTACGCACCCGATACGATTCTCGCGGCCTTTCCGGATGAAGAACAAGCAAAACTGTTTCTTCAACCGTTCGGTTGGCACATCGCGCAGATACGACAGTTTGACTCTGCCGAGGAAGCTATAGAGATGATCCGTGCGGAGCAAACACAGCTCCAAAAGGAATTGGAACAGCGTGAAAGGAATAGGTCATGAAGAAGCTGATCATCGTTCTCGCGCTGGTAATCTTTGCCAGCAACGCCGTTGCCGGAGTCACCAATACCAAGCTGCTGCTCCACGGGACCAAGCCAGTCGCCGGGCAATCAAGCTGGCAAGTTGCCGCCTGGGGGATCATCCCGAACTTCGCCGCGGATCCCACCAAGAGCGTTTTCGTCGCTGGTCCGCGCTACAAAGCGGGAGACCGCTGGTGGATAGAGCTGATGAGTGGCGCGCTTACGGTAAAGCGGGAAAGTCAGCCGGTCGTTGATCTTCGGGCGTCCTATGATCTACTCACCCCCCTCCATATCTGGAGTAATGTCCAGTACTTCCCTCGGACTGGAGACTGGTACTTCTACTTTGACACGAATTACCAGTTGCCCGCGGTCGGGTTGATTGGGGTTGAAACGGAAAATAACGTTCCGAACAACGCAACGGCTGACTTGAGCATCGGCCCCCGGGCAGTTCTGCCATTCAACGGAGGAAAACTGGCTCTGATCAGCGCTTACCAGTTTCACAACCACGGCGGAAACCAGCTCTGGATCAGGACAGTATTCAATTTTTAATCGTACAAATCAAAACCCCATCTCTTTATGCAGTGATATGCATATTGAGATGGGGTATTTTTATATTCAATATTTTCTAAACCGGCCGGAGCGTGCCCGCCCAAACCTGCCAGGCCAATAGTGACTTAGCAACCAGACTTAAGATGATATATGCCCTCTCTCCATACAGATAATCTTTCCATTTACCAACTTTTTTGTACTGCAGAACCATATTGATGGCAAAAACATTGAAAAACAGAAATAACGAGACAAAAATCCAGTACACAAATGTCGGCGGCCCCTGAGTTTCCGATCCGGCATTAAACAGGTATATGGCAATTGCGACCCAAGGAATGGCGCCGGCCAGCGATCCGAACCAGAAGGAAGTCCAGTTAGTTTTTTCCGTTCTCTGATTGTGCAGTTCCATCATCCAACCGAACAGGATCATCATGGCATTCAAGAAAAACATCAGCATTAAACTGACCCCGTCATACATACCGGTAATCATAGCAATCACGACGATCATTAGGGATGAACTGAAGGAATATTCAATCCATCGCGCATAATTTGCACCTTTTTTCAGATTATTAACGTACCACCGATTAATGCCCGGCATTGATATCATGAAATGGGCAAGCGCGGAAAGGAAAAGAAATCCGGCTACTACGGGGCCGATAGTTAATTGAAATACTTCTTTCAACACCGGCTCCAGTTTCATGGCTTGTGCATTGAATTCAACAAATACTGAAGTGACGGGTAATGAAAAGTCGCTGCTTAATATCACCATGGCAATACCCTGCGCCAAATGAAAAAAACCCATGATCAGGTTGAATTTTCTTAATCCCCTGAAACGCTTGTCCTCAATTTGAGAGTTTTGGATAGTCTGATCCATTTGTATATTAATTAATCATTATGAATTAATTATAGCAAAATTAAGGAAAAATAATACTGCCCGTGTGTTTGACTAATCTAATTTATTAATTTAAAATTACCGCAAGATGAATTATCCGATAACGCTACAAGTTAAACGCGCAAAGAAACACCCAACTAATTGTTGTGGAGTCTCTTTCTGCATTAACACCTAGAATATCGTTTAACCAATAATGCAACCGGAACCTCTACAACAGAGGTTTTTTTCATTGTCCTCTCAACCCCGAAGGAGAGAACTGATGTCTCGCAAAGCAAAGCCCAAACACAAGCAGGTTTCCCCTTACCACATCGCCTCCGATTCCCAGGTGGAAATTCCCATCCAGGAGCGTCTGGGCGGCGAAGCACTTGAACTTTTTCTGCGGGGACTGATCCTGCAGGATAAAATCCGAGCAAAATGAAAACGGCTTGCTCCGCTCTTTCCCGAGAACACTCCGCTATTAAACCAGTGGAGTTTTTTATTTGATAAATGCGTGCCGATCCCACCATTCCTGATTGTATGCCAATTCTTCTGCAGATTGTTTTTCCGGACGGGGAAGACTGGGTGCTAACGTCCCTGTATAAGCAGTATATAAATAAGGTGTGGCATTTTCATCACGTTTTTTAATTTCAATAATCAAAGTATCAGTTTTCGGGGAGGGAATTCCTTCAATCACATTGATTTGTACCAAATCCTTAATTTCACCCCTGCCTCTTTGTTCTTTTTTAACCTGCCCTGCTATTCCTGGTGTAATCGGGATAACAGAAGAGGTTCCTAATTTTTCAAATTCATTAATCCCAATTTGTTTTTTCATTTCTGCCGGTATCTCCACCTGGAGTTTGGCGGAAAAATCTCCTCCCGGTTCTTTCACCCATGCTATATCTCTCCCAGACTGAACAGATTGAACCATAAGGTTTCTACACAGTTGGACTATCAGCTCGGGATCATCCAATTTTCCATTAAACTTAGATCCTGTTGACTCTAATTGGGCATTTATAAAAGTCTCATTTATAATTTGTAGTTCCTCCCCATTTTGTAATTCCTGACCAACCAGCTTACCTCGGGATTCATCACTCAATCCTGTAAAATGGCGAACGATGTGCATAACATTTTCTGTACTCACTTCCAGTTGTTCTAGTTCCTCTGCTGTTACTGATCCAATACGTTCTCCGTAAACCCGAACACCGTCAACCTCAAAGAAATGATCTTGTCCCTTGGAATCATCAGGTTTGAAGTTCATATTTTTTTTGTTAATAATTCTCGCACAGCTTTCCTATCATCCCAGGGAATTTTTCTGCCGTTTTTTACCACCATCTGCTGTTCCGCACCCTTGCCGGTAATCAGCACCAGATCGTTTTGACCGGCTAAACTTAAAGCTTTGGCGATTGCTTGTTTTCTATCTTCAATAGTGAATAAATTCTGATTCAATACCTTGCCAGCACCTTCCGCACCATGAGCTACGTTATTAATTATCTCCATCGGATCATCATCGTAAGGATCTTCGTTGGTGACAATTACAATGTCGGCAGTCTTACCCGCCATCTGTCCCAAGATAGGTTGACGGGCTTTGTCACGACCACCACCGCAGGAACCCAAAACGTGAATTAATCTGTTTCTGGAAAAATTTTTTAAGGCATCATACAATAAATTCAAACTGGTCGGTTCCGGCGCATAATCCACCATTATTTTATAATTTTGTTTCTCATCTATCCATTCCTGCCGGCCGGGCACGCCTTTTAAATTTATTTTTACCAACACAGACAGAGGAAAGCCGAGTTGTGCGACTGCGGTGAGACTGGATAAAATATTGTAAGCATTAAATTTGGCAATAAAGGATGAGTTGATCCGCTCGCCCCTCAAAGTAAATGAAATCCCGCCACTCAAATTCAAATCATCTGGTTTATAATCCGCTGTCTGATCTAATGCGTAAGTAATAAATTTGTCAGCAGGGAATTGCTTAAGCCTTTCTGTTTCCTGATCATCCGCGTTACTGACAATCACCTTATCAATCACTCGGCCGTTTATTGTTTTCTTTTTGGAGTGTACCAGATGGGCAAACAGTTTTTCTTTCGCATCCCTATAGTTTTCAAAACCACCGTGCGCTTCAATATGTTCCGGAGTGAGGTTGGTAAAAACGAGCAGGTCATAGTTGATATTAACATGCCGAAACTGTTCTACGCCCTGCGAGGAAGTTTCAATCACCGCGTACGCGCAGCCCGCTTGTACCATATCGCGCAGAAGTTTTTGCGTCTGAAAACGGCCCAGCATGGTCATCTTTTTATCATTGAGCCATTCCTTTTTATCAAACTTAAAATTAACAGTAGAAGCCAGTCCGGTTTTCTGCCCTTGGGATTCCAAATATTGGGAAATAAAATTAACGGTGGTTGTCTTGCCGTTGGTACCGGTAACTCCGATGACAATCAGTTTCTGTGATGGATTGCCATAGTATATAGCTCCCAATAAAGACAGTGTCCGGTGATAAAACTGGATGATGAATTTTGGAATAAATTTTTTTATTAAATTCTTCATTTGTTCTTTATCCTAAATCCTATTCCCTATGACCCTATTTCTACTTCTCCCCAAAGATTTTAACCATAACCTCCCTATTTACACGCGGACCGTCCAGTTCCACAAAAAATATGTTTTGCCATTTACCGCGTACCAGATGACCCTCTTCAATAATCAGTGTAAGGCTGGTACCCAAGATGCTGGCAATCACATGCGCACGCGCATTATTATCAATGTGATTGTGCTGATAATCTTCTCCTTCCGGCGCCAGTGTCAAAATTTTATTCAGTATATCCTCTTTTAACCCTGCTTCATTTTCGTTGATGATCAGCGCCGATGTGGCATGCGTGGATGTTATGATGCAAATCCCCTGCTTAATTTCAGAATCATATACTTCATTCTCAATTTCAGACGTTAAGTCAGACAATTCAAATTGCTTATGGGTTTCCAGCCGGATTGTCTGCATTTTCCATTTCATATGGTTAAGACTACTTAAAACTCAGGAAAATAACAAGTTCGCCCAACAATTTACAAATCCAGTATCAACCTTGCCTGCTGACAGTCATTTTTAATCGTTTCCAGCAATAGATTGCGCCGGCTGAATTTTTTTAACGGTCGCATTTTTTTAACTATTTCCACTGAGAGCCACTGACCATAAATCATTTTATCAAAATCCAGAATGTGAATTTCCAGTTTGGGTTTTTTTTCTGTTTCGGAAGGCATACCGATAACAACCAAGCCCCTGTATTTGTCTCCTTTGTATTTTACATAGCCGGCATAAACACCGCTTCGGATTGTTTTTTTGGGCATCCGAAGGTTAGCTGTGGGATAGCCTAACGGCGCGCCGAAACCGTCACCATAAATAACCTTCCCTCTGATATATAATTTCATTTATTTTACCGCTCCTGATGCGATAATAATTCCATTAATAAATGTTTCCGGTAACGCGTAGAATTGATCTTCAATCACCACACCAGTTTTATCAAAAACCCTGACTAGCGGTGCGCTCTGGGAACCAACGCTCACTATTATTTCGTCTAACCCGTCCTGATTGGTATCGCCGCCGGCCAGAAAAGACCCGCCCCTAAAATTGTCACCGAAGGCAAAGAAACCGTTAGTCACACTGGCTTTGCCGAAACGGTCAAACGCCCTGACTTGAGGGCCGCCACCGATGCCGGGGACAGTTAAGATCTCATCCCTTCCGTTGCCGTCCAAATCACCCGTTGCCACTCTGACACCTCCGCGAAATGCGGAATTATACGGAAAAAATCCTGGGGTAAATACTGCGTTACCGACATAGTTGAATGTCCGAACGTGCGGACCGGAGCCTTGTCCGGTGCCTGTGATAATCTCATCCCTTCCGTTGCCGTCCAAATCACCGCATGCTACATAGACACCGTTGCGGACATACTCGGCATATGCAAAAAATCCGGGTGAGAATACTGATTTACCAAAACGATCAAAAGTGCGTACGTGTGGTCCGGAACCGGCTCCTGTACCCGTAACTATTTCTCCGATACCATCACCATTCAAATCACCGACTGCAACATACACTCCGTTGCGGACATGTTCCGCGTAGGCAAAAAATCCATTGGTATATTTTGGTGTTCCCTGATAATCAAACACCCTCACCTGCGGTCCTCCGCCCACTCCGGCGCCGGTCACAATTTCATCAATCCCATCACCATCCAAATCACCGGTCGCTACATTTACTCCTCCACGGAAACTTTCACCGTATGCGAAAAATTGCGAAACGAGCGTGCCGTCCTGCTCAAATACCCTCACCTGCGGTCCTCCGCCGGGACTCGGTCCAACTACAATATAATCCGCCCGCGTATCAATAATATAGTTAAATTGCATGACGCTTGAACTCACATTACCTTGAGCATCTTCCGTTTTCAACCGCAAATAATATGCTACATCGTCCATCCCGGAAAGACTGTCGGCCGTATAAAAATTATCTGTAACAAATTCACCTTCTAATTCCGGATCAGCATCACTATTTGTGCCGAAATAAACATAATAGCCGGCGATTCCGCTGATATCATCAGTTGCTCCCGTCCATTCAAAATAAGGGGTTAAATAATCATAGCGTCCGCCGTCGTCCAATGCCACATCTTTATTACCGGAATCATAAGCCAGTATTTCAGGGTTAGAGGGGGGAACAGTGTCTTCCGCTACTAACTGAAATGCGGCACCGATATCCAGCCTGCCATAACCGAACGTTGTATCATATCCCGTACTACCCAATTCCTTTGCGCTATCCTGTAAAACGCTTTGAATGTTTCCCGGTTCAATACCATAGGCTAAGAGTAGAGCGGCGGCGGCCGAAACGTGTGGGGTTGCCATAGACGTTCCTTGATAATAAATATAATCCATTGATGTGCAATCCCCCTCTGAAGCACAGGTTTGCTGTATTATGCCACTTGCACCATTTCCGCCCGGCGCTACAAGATCAATGCCGGTACCGTAATTTGAGTAATCAGCAATTTCGTCATTAACTCCGGTAGCACCGACCGCGATCACATCGTCATATCTTGCCGGATACAATAATGTCCCGGTACCACTGTTGCCGGTTGCAGCAATCACTATTACACCAGCACTTCTTGCGTCATGAATTGCCTCTTCTAGCGAGGCAGACGATACAGGCCCGCCTAAACTGAGATTGATTATATCCGCGCCGTTCTCTACGGCAAAATCTATGCCTTGGGCAACTGTAGCCATATCACCATAACCCTCGGTATTAAGAACTTTTACCGGCATGATTGATGTATTGAAAGCGATGCCGGCGACACCGGCACTATTATCGGTACTCTGTGCAATAGTACCGGTGACATGTGTGCCGTGACCGTTATCATCATTGGGATTGTTATCTGGCCCCCCACAAGGAATATAGTCACTTACATATTCCCCACAAAAATCATAACCAGCTACAAAATTTGTTTCCGCTAGATCGTTTGCCATAACATATGGTTCCCTATTTTCATAGGCTACCCCCGTATCCAAAACCGCAACCACAATTGACGGATCACCGCCGTACTTCGGAGAAGTCGTGTCATAACCCCAGGCAGCCGGAACATTGATTTTCTCAAAATTCCATTGCATATCATAATATGGATCGTCTGGTGTAAACACTTGAGACTGCACAAGATAGTTCGGCTCGGCATATTCTACTACCACATTGTCTTCAAAATCCGAAAGAATTTCTTTCAGTTCTATCTCCGAATCAAAAGACAATTTATAGACTTGTTCCTGACTCGTGTCGGAGAATAGAGGTTGAATTGAATTAAGATTATACTTTGTATCAAGATAATTCACGGTCGGCAGATTAATCTTATGCCCGTTCACATCTATCGCTTCCTGAACAGCCGGATGAAATTTTACTAACAAAGTACCTTCTTCATATTCACCTGCGATCGTTTTTTCACTCGGAACCACAGCGAATGAGGTAGCACTAAATATAACAATCATGCCAATAATAGCTAAAATAGTGGCAGATATTTTGAAAATAATCGGTTTATTCATAATAAAAACAGAAAATATTATTATATCTTCTATTATACCGCATTTCCTAGGTTATCTTAAGCCAAGGATCACTCTAATTCAAAATATTGTTTCAATTCACGAATCAATGGTATCAGTTCAACACAGGCTTTTTTTAATGCATTTATTTTGAATGATGAACCGATTTTTTCTGATTCAAAATTTTCTAGATTAATTATTGTGTTTTCTATATGAATCGTTACCAGATCAAACTGCCGACCGGCTAAAAGTGGCTGAATATTATGCAGAAAAATTCCCTCGGTTACTTTCAATCCGATTTTAAAACTGTCATGTTGAAATTCCTGAATAAAATTTCTCGGCACTTTGTGCTGCTCTAATTCCGCACTAAAAGCAACGATCAAATCATTAGTTCTGATTAACTGGTTGATGATATGTGGTGGCATTTCAATTCCTTCTGCGTGTTCACTTCCCTGCGTGTGCTGTATAGAACCGAAAGAGGAATTGTTTCTGCCTTTTTGGTCCTGGTTATATGGGGTTGAGGATGTTAGAAATGGCGGTCTAGAAAATTGGCCGTTTTGTCTGAACGGTCGCTTTTCAGCCGAAGGATCCATGAGAATCTTCAGTGAGCTCTGGGGAAATTTTCTGGGTGTTTCATCAATTCTGATTAATTTAATTTTCTTCATTTAAATTATTGCTGAGGATAATTTTTAGATTTTACCGCCGTCAGATAAATTGTCTGAAATGTCGTTATTATGGAAAATACAGTAGTAAATACGATGAAATACATAGCCCAGTCCATACTGAACATTGCGGTAATTAATGCGATCACAAACAAAGGATACATTTCCGTGCGATGTAATATGCGCCAGATGATCTTTTCAGTTGGATCGGGGACCGCCCGGCGATGATTGGCATAAGCTACAATGAATGTTGGCATCAGTGCGAAATATGAAGCCATTACTATCCACCACGAGATTGGCATAAAAAAATCGGGCAGATCTAAAAACAAAAAGCTGAAAATTAGGAGAAAATCAACAAAACGGTCAACCGTACCGTCCAGGAACGCGCCGAAATAAGTCGTACGATTCTGCGAACGAGCAACCGCTCCATCTATCGCGTCCATTAATCCGGCTAACACAAACGATATCATCCCCCAAAAAATGTTTCCCGAAGCAACAAGAATGAAACCGAAGATAGCCGGAAAGAATGAAATAACTGTCCAGACATTCGGGCGCGGAGTTATTTTTGCGGCAACCCTACCCATTCCTAATGTGAATCGGTCAGGATTTAAAAATTCTTTTATCATATATTTTTATTAAAACCAACCGCCCGCTTCTTTGCGCTTCTGTAATGTATAAGTCGCGTCCGAATTTCTAATCAGCGTGTAATTCTTCCCGTTACCGTCTTCAAATTCAACGGAACCATGCATCTTCGCCTGTTCAAAAAATACTTCAGCTTCATTTCTGTCTAACTTGTGATCTAAATGATTTATTCCGTTCTTGGCATCGCTCTCACCGAGCACATGATGACCGTGAACGTCCTGACTAATATCACTCATTTTTATCAGATTAATTTTTTAATATATTGTAACGCCGCTGTAAGCGAATTGGCTTGATAATCCGCTCTATCACAATCCTCATTATCGTAAGGAGTATTCTCACGTTTAATCCAGATTGCTGATATGTTTGGATATTTTGTTTTAATCTGATCAATTGTTTTCCCCCGGTTATCCAGGAATATCGCGCTTTGCATTTCATTATTCTGGTCAAAATACAGTAGTTTTGATTCAATGGTATCTATTACTTCCCTGAAATATAATTTAATACTACTGGCTTCCACTTTCGCCTGCTGGAATTCATCCTGGCCGAAAGTCAACAAATACAACTCTGATTTTGGAATTAATTTCAGTGCCTTCAAAAAATCCAAGGTATCGGGAAAAAGAAATTCATTTGCCGAATTGACAATCTCGTTGAAACTCAATAACAAATCATTTTCGTCAAGCTCTTCAGCCTGTGCTAGAAGTTTTAAATGTTCACGATAGTTATAATAACCGGAACGTTCCTTAACAATCCGGTAATTAGAGTTAAACTGGTCGCCTGTCACGCCGAACATGGCCAGACGATCCTGCAACGCCTGTTTAAATTTTTCGGTATCAAATAATGTATGATCAAAATCTAAAACTATTTTCATTTGGGTCCTTTTTGGACAATCCTCATGATAATTGTAGCAAGCTTCTGAGGGTCATGTCTAATCCTGGTCCGTTGCAGCAATATATCCGATTTTTTCTGATGATATGCCTGATCCGCAAGCAACGGCGCACCGACTGCTCTGTAGTTCGCTGAATTTATCTTATTCAAATCAATCCGAATTGCCTGTTCATCATTTAGTTTATATTTCTTCAGCATCTGACTACTGATTTTCTCAGTATTATAAATCACGTAATCAATTACCCCCTTCCCAATGTACTGTTCAAAAAAATCTATTGTTTCGGATAACTCCATTGAACCGGTCTGACCTTTTTTATTCATAAGATTCGCACAGAGTATTACAGGGGCTTTAGCATCTCTGGCCGCCTGTTGAATTCCTTTTACTAAAAAGTTCGGCAGTACACTGCGCAGAGGATTCCCGGGGCAAATCACAATCGTGTCGGCTTTTTTGATCGCAGCTACCGCCCGTGGATTTGCAACAACCCTTTTACTCAATAACAATTTAGTAAAAATATTTTTCCGTTTTGCTAAATCATCAAAAGCATGTTCTCCAATTATTTTTTTGCCCCCTGCAAGTTGTGCCACTAAATCCGCCCTGGTCAGTGTCACCGGGATTACCGATCCCTGTGTTGCCAGATATTCATCCGCTTTTGCGATTGCTTGTTCAAAGTTGCCCAGCTGTTTTTCATACCCTGCTAAAAATAAATTCCCCGCGTTATGGCCGCGCAAATCACCCGATTCAAACCGGAGATCAAAAAAATCCCTGTGGTTTTTTTCCGCATGGGATAATGCTAGTAGCGCCTGGCGAACATCACCCATCGGATGGACATTGAGCTCGCGTACCAATTTCCCCGTGGAACCGCCGCTGTCCGTCATTGTAACAATCGCGGAAAGATTGACTGGGTATTTCCTTAACCCGGACAAAACAACAGATGATCCGGTTCCGCCTCCGATTGTCACAATATTTTTTTGCCTGGGCATTGAAAATTATATTTGATTATTTTTAAGAAAATCGCTGACCGCAATGACATCTTCCGGACGGGTGAACTCAAGCCAATATTCTTTAATTTTTTTTACTTTAACTTTTTTCTGGCCGGCAAGATAGGAAATAGCATCGGTAAGTTCATATTCTCCGCGCGATGACAATTTTACGCCTTTCACAATTTCAAATATCTCCGGTGTGAACTTATACATACCGGTATTCACCAGATCGCCCACAAACTCTTTGGGTTTTTCAATGATTTTTTCCAGATATCCGTCCTCTGCAATCAAGACTCCCTTATTTTCCGGATGTTCAGCAGTTTTAGCAGCAACGTAATGGTAGCTATCTTCCACCATCATATTTTTCAGATCCTTTACGGAATATAAATCATCACCGCACACAGAAATAAACTGCTCGTTGCCGATTAAATCTTCAACGCATTTAATCGGACTGGCAGTCCCGTATTCATCGCCCAGTTTTTCAAACTGATTAATGATCGTCATATTGGAATCATATTTTCTGGCAAATTTTTCCAATACTTCCTTTTTATAGCCGACAACTATAATAATCTCCTTCAAACCGGCCTTTTTCAGATTTTCCAGCAAATAATAAAGAAAAGGCTTACCGTTCACCTCAATCAGGTGTTTTGGCTTGTCTTTGCTTAAACCCTGCATTCTAGTACCCCGTCCTGCAGCAGCGATTACAACTTTTTTGATCATTATTATTTAATATGAATCTTAAAAAAAATCACCCTTCTCAGGCTAACGTCCTATATAATAAGTGATATTTAACATTCACGCAAGATAGTTATTATTTTCTGAACTTTCGTGCTGTTTGATAAATTTTGTACCAGAAATGATTATAAATAGAATCAAACGTGCCGACGCTGTCAACCTGCCTGCCGCCGAAACCTCTTTTGAAACGGGAAATGCCGGACCACTTATGTGCGTTGTCATTCTCGTCAGAAACGCCGCCGAAATCATACATGCTGTATCCGTCTTTTTTTGCATCCTTGATCGCTTCCCAATGCAGTAAATAAGGCGCCATCAAGTGGCGGTATTCCGAATTAGAACCGCCGTGCAAATAGGTCACTGTTTCACCGAAATAAATCATCAGATTAGCGGCAACTGTTTTACCTTCAAATTCCGCCAGATACAGATCAATCATGGTATGCTCGGACAATGAATCCATCATTGCTAAATAGTAATTTTTTGAATGGGTATTAATACCGTTTCTTTTTGCCGTATCCTGCGCCAGATTAAAAAATATTTCAACATCTTTTGCCTCACGGCTGGTTCTGATTAATAATTCTTTCTTTTCCGCGAGATGAATGTTGTATCGTGTTTTCTGTTTCATGGCGGAGAGCAATTCTGTCTCATTTTTTGTAATATCCAAAACCCAGGTTGATTTCGGTTGCACTTCTTTTGTCACTTTAACACCCAACTGCTCCTTGATTACTTTTAGATACCCGCTTTCAAATGCCGGCTCAAAGCGCAGAAAAATTGCCCCTTCCTTCTCAGCCAGATTCTTAATACCTCCCAGCAATACATTTAAGACACCGCTGCCGGTGATTATTATCGGACCCTTAGGACAATAAAGATAGCACTTGCCGAAAGGCAGGCTAATTTTTATCACGAGTGCGATACCCTTTAACTCATCTTTATCAAATGCGCCAATATACCAACAGGTGGATCCGAATTTTTTTTGAAACTCTCCCCAGAATTTTGACTGCAAAAACGCCCCACTGACTAATGCATGGGAAAAAATAAACTGATGCGCTTGTTCAATATTCTGAATTTTTCTTATTTCCATAAATTGTATCTACTTTCTGCCCAAGACTTTCAGTGATGCTTTTACTTTTTCTTCAACTGTTTTCGCCTCCCGCGGGATATGTTTGATCGCCTCCCGCGCCTCCCTGAGCGAATATCCCAAACTGACCAAGCCATCCATCGCATCGGCATCTTCCTGAAAACCGGATTCCTGCAGAAATTCTTTATTATCTTTATCTGATATATCAATCTTATTTTTGAGTTCTAGGATAATTCTTTCCGCTGTTTTTTTACCGATGCCGGACACCCTGGTCAGCATTGAAGAATCACCGTGAATAATCGCACGTTTAATATCTTCAATACTGGCTTGGTTCATTACGCCTAATGCTGATTTCGGACCGATGCCGGAAATCTGAATTAATTGTTCAAAAAATTCCAATTCAGAAATATTTCTGAATCCATATAACTCAACCTTATTTTCCGTAACATTCTGATAAGTATACAGTTCTGTTTCTGAATCAACTTTTGCTTTTTCCAATAACTGGGGTAATACAAAAACCTGATATCCGACGTCATGAACATCCAATACTATATACCCCTTATTCTTATATTTAATCTTTCCTTTTAAATACGTAATCATAGTCCAATTATGTCAAACTCGGGGAAGTTGCGCAAGCAATAAAAAATGGGTAACCGCAAAAGGCTACCCCGGCTACGTAGCAATTTGTACAAACTTATTGGAAGATTCCCCTCCGACTAGCTTCGGGCGAGCTCGGCGATTCTGGCGTTGATGACTGCCAGCTCGGCTTCCGGATTGAATTCCGGCTCATGATCGCCATCGGGATCGGGGATGAAGATATGGTGACAACCACACGGCAATTCACCGTGACGATCAATGGAAGCCGATCTTTCTACTACTTCCCGCGCGTAAAGTTCCCCTTCAAAATGGGGGTGACCTGACACCGAGCCTTCCATGGCGGACACCTTTCACTGGTTGATTGACCGCTACGACAGCCACTTCCAATTTATTGCAATAAAGCGCTTTTGTCAATAGTAAAAAAAGCGCAGCATCTACCTAAGATACGCGCTTCGTACCAATGCGGACTAACTTACCGCATCAAAGAAGGGCCAGCGAAGGAAATCCTTCGCAACAGAAATGGGTTCCAGCTCCGGATCGGCAGGACTCAGAGCAACCATCTCACTTTCGGGACGCACGACTTCGTCTTGTGTCCCGATACGGTAAACTCTGCCAACTGCCAGAGAAGCGGGAACGGACGGGCATAGCGTACAACGCACATACCCGGAAGTAATCGGCTCGGTATCGAGCATTTTAGGAGCTGTGGTTTCGGACATGGCAACGCCTCCGTTTCTGGATGACGAACGCCACCTTCTAAAAACCTGCGTGTGCGACCTATTTACATTATATTCCTAAATTCTAAATAAAAAAATAGCTAGGATACCAGAATTGCGCATTAAAAAACAGAGTCAGTTATTACTCCTTCTTTTATTCTATATATAGTTTATTAATTAGGACAACCCGTCGCGCTCAAATGTGTATGGTTATCTTCAAAAAGTATGAAACTGACATATTGATCACACGGGCCAGACGCTGCGGCAGATAATGCGTTAAATAATTGACCTTCCGAATAACCACCCGCGGCGTTATAATCCACTCCCATTGCTCCTTGACTGCCAGTATTTCCACCATAATGACAGGAATAAACCGAATGTGAACAACTCTCACAGACATTTTCCCCCCGTGTATAATTGCACGATATATGGCTTCGATCAATTGTATAGATTTGCGATGAATCAACCATGGCCATATTGATATTTGATTCTATGCAAGTACGTAAAGCAGTCAGCGCGGATGAATCTCCTGCAGGGTACAATGTGCCATATGCCTGTGCAATACTGCTGAGACTTGAACACTCCGGTGTTATTACCACCGGGTTACCTTCGGCGTCGTGACCATAGATCGGCGCAAGAATTTCTATCGGTGGATATTCTTTCAAAGCAAACCATTTATTCCCAAAGACAGAGTTCTCTCCTCCAGTTGACAGATAGTATATCATATTAACCAGAAGCCAGGATCCAATAACTATTAAAGATCCAAAAAATGTACCGGAGAGAATTTTCTTTCCCTTGTCTATTCTTTCTGTATTTCCACCGGAAGTCATTAGAACTAATCCGGCAACAATAATAAAACCAACCGCAAGCACACCCAGTAGACTGGTAGCAATTTGGAAAATATTTACTCCCAGGACAAGTATATCTTCTATCCTGCAATTACCGGTACAGGTACAACTCGGCAACAGAGTACCGGGAACACATCCGTCCGTTTGTTCGGCAAATGATATTTGAGGCAATATTAATAAAACAAAAAACGCAAATACGGCAAAATATCTTTTCAATAATTTCTTCGTTTTTTCATTCATATTCTTCATATTACCTATTAAGAATAGACCAAACCACAGATTTGGGCAAATAAATCCCGTTAGAAACTCAGACACTTTTCTAACGGGAATCACATGGGTATTGACTCCGCGTTCACTATATCTTACGAGTATTCATTCTCTCAAGCAAGCTGCGGGATATTCGGCTTCTAACGGGATAAAAAAGAAGCACCTCGGAGGAGAATGCTTCAAGAAAAGAACACTGGCAGCAAAGCTACCACTCCAAACAGGCTTGCTGGATGACGGCGACGAATGCATCATCAACATTCGCCATGTCACAGACCTGCTGGAACTTCGCCGCGATTTGCGGTCGTTGCTTGCGCTGTGCTTCGGTCCAGCCCTTGCCGGCGGTATCGCAGGCGGCGATCGCCAGCAAGTGACGCAACATATTGACATCGCCTCGGCACAGCTTGGGCAGAATACGATTCGCCGCGTGCTGATAGGAAATGTCGTGATATTTGATCACATGAAGCGCGTGATCACCCAGACCCTGATTCTTCGCGAGTTCAACCGAGAGTAGCTCGTGGCCTGCGAAGAAGTAGTCGCCGGTGGCGATCGCGTTGTTGAACTGGCCTAACTTTCCCAGATCGTGGAAGAGGGCGGCGGTCACCACATCCACGCCGGTCAGCAGCAACATGCGCTGGGCTGCCTCCACAACCAGAGCGTTGTGGCGCATCAGCGAGAACTCATGCCACGTGGTGTTGTGGTGTTGGGGGTCAAAAAGGAGCGGCTGATTTTGCGGCAACACCAGCTTCTGCACAAGTTCGTGCAAAAAGTTATACGTCCATGCACCGTTCATGATCACCTGCTTTCGCCAGTGTTTCAGGATGAGTCGTGATGATTAGGACGAAGCAATATATCTTATTATGTGTATTTTGTCAATCCCATTACCTGTTAGAAGATACGATTGCGCAATCACACCTTCCTAACAAATTTAACCCTTTTCGCATCAGGATTCAGCTGATATAATGACTGAGCGCCGCGAATTAATTCACGGCTACCCATATATGAAATTCAAACTAGAATCAAAATTTAAACCCACTGGAGACCAGCCGGAAGCAATTGATAAAATTGTAGCGGGGCTAAATAAGGGTATGCGTGAGCAAACCCTGCTTGGTGTTACCGGTAGCGGAAAGACATTTACCATGGCCAATGTTATCGCCAGAGTACAGCGGCCGACTTTGATTATTTCACACAATAAAACGCTGGCGGCGCAACTAGCTTCTGAGTTCCGGGATTTCTTTCCTCATAACGCCGTACAGTATTTCGTCTCATATTATGATTACTACCAGCCGGAAGCTTACATCGCCCGCACTGATACTTATATTGAAAAAGAGACTGATATCAACCAGGAAATAGACCGCTTGAGGCATGCTTCCACGCAAGAATTAATTTCGCGGAGAGATGTAATCATCGTCGCATCCGTATCCTGCATTTACGGTTTGGGTGAACCGACGGAATATAAGGAAGAAGGGATTATTATTTCAAAGAAAAAGGGTTTAAATCGCAAACAATTTTTGAAAGACCTGGTCACAATCCAATATAAGAGAAATGACACGTTTTTAGGTCGCGGAACATTTCGCATCAGGGGGGATGTGGTAGATATCTTCCCGATCTTTTCCGAAAAAATAGCCTATCAGATTCAGTTTTGGGGCGACAATATAGATCAGATCAAAGAAATAGACGCGCTGACCGGAGCAGTACTTAATAATTTGCAAGAAATTGTAATTTATCCCGCTACGCACTATCTGGTTCCTTTTGCCAAACAGGAAATGGCAATGAAAAATATCAGAGCGGATTTAAAAAAGCAGGTGGCAAAATTCCAAAAAGAAAATAAACTGATTGAGGCACAAAGGATTGAGCAACGGACGAAATATGATCTGGAAATGATCAAAGAAACCGGATTCTGTAGCGGAATTGAAAACTACTCCCGCTATTTTGACGGAAGAAAGGCCGGTGATCCACCATATACCCTTCTGGATTATTTCCCGGAAGACTTTCTGATGTTTATTGACGAATCACACATGACTATTCCGCAAATCGGCGGTATGTACGGCGGTGATCGTTCCCGTAAAGATTCACTGGTTGATTATGGATTCCGCTTGCCGTCTGCCAAAGATAACCGCCCGCTGAACTTTGAAGAGTTTGATCAAAAAATAAAACAGGTAGTCTATGTTTCCGCCACTCCGGCTGAATATGAACGAAAGCAAAGCAAGCAGATTGTGGAACAGCTGGTCCGACCGACCGGACTCCTGGATCCGACTATTGAAATTAAACCGACCAAACACCAGATTGATGATCTGTTGGCGGAAATACAAATAAGGGTAAAAAAACACCAACGGGTTTTGGTAACAGTACTTACAAAAAGAATGGCCGAAGAAATGTCAGAATACTTGAAAGAAATGGGAATCGCTGTCCATTACCTTCACTCAGAAATAGATACTTTCAAACGGCTAGAAATATTAAGAGAACTGCGAATGGGCACCTATGACGTGATTGTGGGTATCAATTTATTGCGAGAAGGTTTGGATATTCCGGAAGTATCTCTGATTGCAATACTGGACGCGGATAAAGAAGGATTTTTAAGAAGTGCCACAGCGCTAGTACAGACCATGGGGCGGGCAGCACGGCATCAGGAAGGACACATCATAATGTATGCCGACAAACTGACCGATTCCATGCGTAAAGCAATCAGCGAGACAAACCGCCGTCGGGATAATCAGATTAAATATAATAAAGTGCACGGAATTACCCCGCAATCAATAATCAAGGCAATCAAAACTGAACGGCTTTCAGGAGGAAAGATTGAGGAAGAAGAAATAGAGAAATTTGACGCTAGTATTGTACCAAAAGAGGAATTATCCTACGTGATTTCCAGTATGCAAAACCAGATGGATCTGGCGGCAAAGAACCTGGAATTTGAAAAAGCAGCGATGCTCCGCGACCAGATTATGGCACTGAAAAAAGAGCAAAAAAAGTAACCATTGCAATCCCACTGATTCAGAAATATTATTATATGGAAAAAAATAAACCCGCTATTAAAATAATGAAAGTAATGGTATTCGGCGCTTTTGATATTCTACATCCGGGGCATATAAATTTTTTTGAACAGGCAAAAAAGCACGGTAATCATTTAGTAGTGGTTGTGGCTAGAGATAATACTATTAATCAGGTAAAAAATCATATTCCGCAAAAACCGCAAAATGATCGGCTAGAAGCGGTACAAAATCAGCCTGCAGTTGACCAGGCAGTACTTGGTTATGAAGATGATAAATATAGAATTATCCGCGAGATAGCGCCGGACATCATCTGCCTGGGATATGATCAAATAGCGTTTACTGAACTTCTGGAAACTAAACTGAAAGAATTTGATTTGAATACTAAAGTTGTCCGGCTTAAACCTTTTTATCCGGAAAAATTTAAAAGCTCCAAATTAAATAAATAAAAAAACCGGGTAAGTTGTTAGCTGTCCCGGGTCAGAAGGGGTATTTCCCCGTCCAACAAGATGTGCAATAGTTCTCAGCGCCAGCGCCGAGCACCTTTTTCATTCCCTCCAGCGAAAGAAACCGCAGACTGGTGACGCCCAGCATCTGCCGAATCTGCTCAACCGACATATTCGCTGCGATCAGCGGCCCCTTTGACGACATGTCAATGCCGTACTTGCAGGCCGCAATCACCGGCGGACAACTCAGACGGGCATGTACTTCCTGCGCTCCGGCTGCTTTGAACATGCGAGTCAGTTGTTCAAAGGTCGTGCCGTAGACGAGAGAATCGTCCACCACCACGATCCGCTGGTGCTTCGTGAACAGACCGCGCATTGTCCGATACTTCAGCGCCGCCTGTTGCCGGCGCGCATCCCTGCCCGGAACGATGAAAGTTCGAGCCACGTAGGGACTCTGAATCAGGCCGATCTGGTAAGGGACACCGCTTTCGTCAGCGAATCCCAGCGCTGCGAAGTTACCCGAGTTGGGTACCGAGATGACGCAGTCTGCTCCTTCCACCGGATGCTCACGGGCAAGCTCTTTGCCCAAGTCGTAGCGGAAACTGCCAATCTCTTCAATACCGTCGGTCAGCATCTTAATGCTGTAGCGACCGTCTTCGCCATGCTGAACCAACAGCTTGTAGAACAGCCGCTGGACGCCGTTGTGCGGCGCGCCGAAGACATGGCCGTCGGGACGGGCAAAGTATACCCGTTCAAAGGCGCACATCGCCAGCTTTTCCTGCGGCTGGACTCCTTCCAGATATTCAACCTCGCCGTGCATGGCGATCCGGATCACTTCGCCGGGAAGCGACTGGTTGACCTCAATGGTTCCGTCCTTGTGCCCCTGATTCGCCCGGTGCGCCAGAATCGCGTGCAGAGCACAGTCCTCCGACGCAAAGACGAAGTAGTTCCCGACCCGCATGTAGTACAGCGGGCGGTTGGCATAGGGATCGCGGAACAGGTAAACGCAGTTCTCGGTCGCCAGCCAGGCGGAGTAGGAAGCGGGCACTTCCCGCATCAGACTCACGATGCCCTCGTGCAGCTTGTTCGGGTTGTCCTGAGCGTTCAGGATGATGTGGTGCAACAGCGCTTCGGAGTCATTCCAGCTGACAAAAAGACAGCCGGCCTGTTCCAGTCTGGCACGCTGACCGTTGTAGTCCGGGATATCCCCGTTCGCACCAAGCGCGATCATGCCCCAGCGCGGGCGCATGTAATGCGGTTGGGCGTTGACTGCGGTACTGCGGCCTTGTGTTGAGAACCGGGTCTGGAACATCATCATCTGCGGAGCAGCCTCCTGCATCTTGGCGACGATGCTCGCGTTGCCGAACAACGAGGCGACCAGTCCGCTCTGCTTCTCCACATGGAGCATTTCGCCGCCTGAAAACGCGACGCCGACCCATTCGTGACCGCGATGCTGAAGGTCATTAGCCACAATCTGGCTGTACTCCAGCACCTCGGCCGGGTCCGCAGTTTTCAGGGCGATCACCCCAGAAATTGAGCACATAAAGTCACCCTCCCCTCACCTCTGGTTGAAGTTGAAAAGATCAAACACCCCTCAAAACATGGGGTTCTTCACCTTATCATTTACTTAATTGATAGTCAAAGACCCTTGCATATAAATGTTCCGTATGTTACGATTGGTTTACTTTTTAAAAATAATTAAGGATATAAGGATATTCTATGCCAATTAAAAAAGCTGGTATCAAGGCTCTAAGACAGTCCAAGAAACATCGGATCAGAAATGTTTCGGCAAAAAATAGCTTGAAAGATCTTACTAAAAAAACGGAGAAAGCTTTGTTATCCGGAAAGAAAGATGAATCAAAAGAGCTAGTCCAGAAATCAATCAAAGCATTAGCCAAGGCAGCGAAAACGAATCTGATCAAAAAAAATACCGCTTCCCGAAGAAAATCAAGGCTGATGAAAAAGCTGAATAAGCTGAAATAATCACAATTAAAGAAAACAGAACGTGGACTAATCAGTCCACGTTCTGTTTTATAAATATAAATTTGAATTTACTTCAACATTTTTACTTTTTTACCGACAGATTTCCATTACCATCAAATCAAAAAGTAACTCCGGTTTGGTTTGTGAATTTTTAAGCTCAAAATCAATATCCACCATTTTCTGATAGATTAACTTCAGTTGCTCACTGCTGAATCTTTTTGCCTGCGGTACTGTCTTTTGTACTACGAATGGATGCAGTTTCAATATATCAGCTATTTCTTTTTGCGTTTTATTTGCTTGCAATAATTCACTCACCAACAGCAGATTTCTGAATTGCCAGATAAATTTGGAAAGTAGCTGAAGCGGTTCCGTCCCAAGCGCCAACTGGTCACGTACTAGGCGAAGTGCCTGCTCCTTATTTTGCTGTCCCAATGCATCGGTTAAATGAAATATGTTTTCATCATATTTTGCTTTTACAAAATCTTCAACCAGTCTCGTGGTTATTATCTGATCACCGGTATAATTAACCAGTTTTTCTATCTCACTGTCCATCTGCCACAAATCCATACCAACCTTAGCAACCAACTCCTCAACCGCACTCTTCTCTATACTGGCACCACGGTCTTTTACCTCTTTTTGAATCCAGGATGAAAGCTGACTGTTTGAAAGCAGGGGGAATACTTCTTCCCGTTCTTTTTTTAACTGAGCAAGCAGTAATTTTTTTGTCTTAGCCCCACCCTTGATTTTGGCTTTACCCTTTTCTTCAATTACGCCTTCCCACACAATCAAAACATTATCTTCAGGGAATTTTTTTTCTCTGATTATTTCTAAAACACCCTCTACCAGTTCAGCACTGCCTGCCGATATGAGATTTTTAATCACGATCAAACGTTTTTTATCTAAAAGACCACCGGTAAAACTATTGGACCGAAATTTTTCCAAACTGGTTTCCGCTCCTTCCAATTGTACAACATTAAAACCGGAAGAATTATATTTTTCAATAAAAGCTTCCTTTAACTGTTTCAACCTTCTAAGCGAACGAAATGTATCTTCGCCGTGGACTAGTATGACCATCTTATATTTTTAACTCGTTTAAATCCCCCCAATTCTTACCGGACTTGGCCTCCGCAATGATCGGGACTTTCAGTTTATATACAGTCTCCATTATTTCCTTGATCATTCTTGCCGTTTCAATCAATACACCATCTTCCACTTCAAACACCAATTCATCATGAACCTGCAAAATCATTTTTGCAAGCCTTCCTTCAGAATTCCCTTTCATTTTTTCCAATTCTTTCTGTACTTCAATCATCGCGATTTTTATCAGATCCGCCGCGGTACCTTGTACCGGCATATTAACCGCCATGCGTTCCGCCGCGTTTCTGACCATCGGCACACCGGAATTGATTTCCGGCAAATACCGGCGTCGGCCGAACAACGTTTCCACATAGCCCAGCGACTTCGCCAACGTTTTGGTCGTATCTAAATATTCCTTGATTCCTTTGAAGGCTTTAAAATACTTTTCAATGAAATCCCTCGCTTCATCCCTTTCAATATGGGCGCGCCACGCCAACCCGTATGCTCCCATCCCGTACAGTATACCGAAGTTTACTTCTTTTGCCGCATAGCGCATTTCTTTTGTAACTTTTTCCAGCGGAACACCGTTAATCTCGGCGGCAGTGCTTTTATGAATATCCTCTCCGGCATTAAAAATTTCAATCGCCTTTTTATCATCAGCCAGTGATGCGACAATCCTTAATTCAATCTGGGAATAGTCAATCGCTAAAATGCTATATCCTTTGTCAGCTACAAAAGCCTTTCTGATCTCCCGACCCATTTCCGTCCGGATCGGTATATTCTGTAAGTTAGGGTCGGATGAAGAAAGTCGTCCGGTCGCAGCCACGGTCTGGTTGAAACTGGTGTGCACCCTGCCGCTTTTTTTACTGATCAGTTCCGGTAGTGCATCAATATAGGTTGATTGTAATTTGGTATATTCGCGGTACTGCGAGATCAGATCAATGATCGGGTGTAAGTCCCGCATTTTTTCCAGTTCGCTTTCAGCGGTAGAAAATCCGGTTTTAGTTTTTTTGATATTGTCGGTTGATACTCTTAAATCTTCAAACAGTATTTTTTTAAGCTGTAAGGGTGAGCTGATATTGAATTCACTGCCGGCCAGTTTGTATATTTTCTCTTTCAAACTGATTATCTCTTTAGAAAAAACCGCGGACATTTTTTTCAGGAAAACCGGATCTACTTTGATCCCGTTTTTTTCCATTTCCACCAGTACGGGGACTAGGGGCATTTCTATTTTTTCAAACAAGCCTAAATTAACTTTTTCAGCCAGTTGTTTTTTTAACGGTTCAACTAAACGGAACGTGAAATCAGCATCCTCGCACGCGTAGTAGGATACATTTTCAATCGGAACTGCTTTCAGCGTTTTTTGGTCTTTCCCTTTCTTGCCGATCAGCGCTTCTATCGGAATCATTTCGTGTCCCAGCTCGGAAAACACGACACTGTCCAGTTTCAGCTGTCGGGAACCGGAATTTAAAAGATATGCGGCAATCATGGTATCAAAAGTAACCCCCTGCATGACTATGCCATACGGGATAAGCACTTCCATATCAAACTTTATATTGTGACCAAACTTTTTAACCATTTCATCTTCTAGGATAGGTTTCAATTTGGCAAGAAATTCCTTCTTTGGCTGGACATAAAAAGCATAACCGGCCTTCCAGCAGAAGCTGATCCCAAGCAACTCCGTTTCAAAGGTATTTAAACTGGTAGTTTCCGTATCCACCGCAAATTCTTTCTGCTCTAAAAGTTCCTTGAAAAATTTACTAAACTTTTCTGCAGTATCAACCAGATTGTATTTGAATTCTTTATTGAATTTTAAGTTTGATTCTTCCGATTTCTGAGAAAATAAATCAATTTTACTCTGGGTTTCCGCGAACGGGATCTTATTCAGCAAACTTTTGAATTCCAAATCCTGCAAAATGGCCACTACTTTTTCCCGATTGTAATTACCGGCTTTGCATTTTTCCAAATCAAATTCAAAAGGCACATCCGTAATAATCGTCGCCAGCATTTTACTCATTAAGGCATCCTCTTTGTGCTCAATCAGCAGTTTCTGCGTCCTTTCGGAAATTTTTTCACTCTTTTTGTCCGCTTTTTCCAGTGATTCATAGATCTTTTCAATCGTTCCAAAGTCTTGCAATAAGGTGATTGCCCCTTTTTCACCAATTCCTTTCACGCCCGGAATGTTATCTGAGGGGTCTCCGCGCAGAGCTTTGTAATCAATCATCTGCTCCGGTTCCAGTCCGTCAAATTTTTCTTTAACTGCTTTCCTATCGTACGTAACCGTATCAGCAATTCCTTTTCTCATGGTGTACACTTCCGTGTTGCTATTCACCAACTGCAAGGCATCCATATCTCCCGTGACAATTACTGACTTGATATTATTTTCGGTAATTTTTTTATGCCGGGTAATCGTACCAATTACATCATCCGCTTCAAATCCTTCCTCTTCATAAATCGGCATGTTAAACGCCCGGACCAGATCTTTAATAATGGGAATCTGGTTATACAGCTCATCGGGTTGTTTGATGCGTGTTGCCTTATATTCTTTATATTCCTTATGGCGGAAAGTCGGGCCTTTCAGGTCAAAGGTTACCGCCACATATTCCGGATCTATCTCCTTTAATACTCGGAGTAAAATTGTAGTAAACCCATAAACAGCATTAACTAAAGTACCGTCCTTTTTCTGTAATGGCGGTAATGCATGAAAAGCCCTGTGTATCAGGGCATTCCCGTCAATGATTACAATCTTCTTTTGCTTAGCAGACATACCTATAATCTACTTTAATTTAACTAAAAAGGAAAGTGTTGTTTTTTTTGGTGGGTGGTATAATGTAATTACGTGATAATCGGTTTAATTATTAATTAAACTTATATGAAAAAAATATCTTTCGGAATAGCCATCTGCATTTTTGTATTGTTCCCACTATTTCAACCCGCCCAAGCCAATACATGGAAATCGCCGAGTTATCCTTACACTGATGATTTAGTAGTTGGAAATTGTACACTTGTTGATACATTAGCCGAAGCGGATGATACCCATGTTTATACACTGAATCCTGATAATACTACTCAATTAAATCGTGCGTACTATGAACACTGGGATCGCAATGCTCGTTGTGATGAGTTACAATTTCATGTAGATCATAATACACCAATCTCCCGCCTAACAACATGGCTTGATGAAACTACATATGGTTGGTTTGCTAATATTGGAACGAGTCATTACAAAGACCAGACCGTTAGCACTTCCCGTCATGAATGGTTTTTTATTAATGAGTCCGGAGCGCATCGCATTCCAGACTGGCTTACCGCCCTTTCCTGGGGTTTGTTAATTGACGATAGAATGAGTATCTACCAAACAGACGCATTTTATAAATACGTAACAATTGGTGCGCCATTACAGTTTGCCGAAGGACAATTCGCTGATAAGATAAACGCTGTTTGGAAAGATGAGGTACGAGATTATGGCAATCTTCCTGCTAGACTGGGAGAGGAAATCAAAGACTGGACCCTACCAGAAAGGAATTCATATATGAACGCATTTGAGTCTTGCGAATTTGATTTAGGTCGTCGTGGATTTAACCCACACGACAATCTCCTTGATTGGTCCTGGATGTTAAGCAACCCCGGCTGTCCACTGGCGGATTAAAGTAAATTTCAAAAGCGCCTCGGCTACAAAACAGACGGGCGCTTTTTTGTTAATAAAAAACAGGGGTGACTAGGAGATGTGATTCAACCGATGTAAACACAATTCCTGAATCACCCCCACGGTGCGTGTTTTTGAACTATTGTCCTATTTAAGCTTTTTCCGCTCTAAAAGAGCCTGCGACGATCGCATAACGAGGATTCGAACCCCGTCTCAAGCTTAGAGGAAGCCACCCTCTGAATAGGACTAGCTGGTCCTCCCCTTTGGTCGGCATGTTCCACGGTGTCAGCGTTATTGGCCACGCCAATACGCCACGGGTTTAGCAACAACCCGTAACCTAATACAAACAAATGTCACATAATTTGTCAATAATCATCCAAATCAAAGCAGGCGGAGATGTGTATCCTCGCCTGCAATTATTCCCACTACCTACTTCTACTCTTCTATTTTATAAACCTTCTCTGATCTGACTTTCACAGCCCTGTAAAATTTCGTCAACATCCATTCCAAACTTCCTTTATTTCCACATCTCTTCCACAAATAAACAAACCCCGACCAGATCACAACCAATGTAGCACCAAATAACAGTGTCATATTAATCGTGTCATTCCATCCGGGCCAAACACTGTTCCAAAGATGAGCGTATAATTCCCTGAGCAGTGTTTCCAAAAAGAAAATAGATAGAGATATGACACCAAAATAATTTATTAACTTCATTCTCTTTCTGAAAAAGTTTTCTCTCTTTGGATTATCAACTAAAGCCTGAATTCCTAAAATAATTAAGATAAATATACCAAGCTGTGCGAGCATGATAGAATACCAAGTCCAATCAATAGTTCTTTCTAACATTGTATCGGGCAGCAAAAACATCACCACAGCGCCGGTAATAAACCAAAATAGTCCAAACAAGTATGCGAATTTTTTCTTGAAATGTAACCACTCATCAGAGGAAAAAATACCAAAAGCCGCGCCGATAAATCCGAAACCAATATAGGGAATAATCGGATTGTTCTTGTTGATGAATTGACTGACTAACCACACCATAAAATGGTTTCCATTTTTAATATAATTTTCATACCATTCAAAGAGCGGGATCCTGACCGCGGACGATAAAACTATTAGACTACCCAAAATTAGCAATATTTTTGCAAACTTAAACTTGTTGCCGGCCCGGAGTTTAAACAGCCAAACAACCAAAGATAGAAATACCAAATTCCAACCCATCATCGCCAGAGCATCAATGTAAACAAAACGTTCAAATGAAAATGAAGGGAAATGTCCCCTCATCAAAAGACCGTCAATCATGGAAGTCAAAAAACTTCTGGTATCAAACTCAATGATCGCCGGTCCGATGAAAACAAAATAAATGGTAGCCAATATTAATAACACCGCTCCCTTAAAAAATAAACTTTTAACAACTTTATTATTATCTCCACCTTCTTCCAAACGACTAGATATGCGATACGCGTAGCCAAAACTGGAAATTATGGCAAATAATCCCGCCCACATCAATAAGAAACCAATAATGGTAACAACCAACGGCGGGTTATCCATATCCAGATCAAAGATGCCGGCAAAATGATACAATGCGGCGTGTAAAAATACTACGCCCATAATACCAACCCCGCGTATTAGGTCCAGGGAAAGAAGCCTTTTGCTCATTTGTGGTAACGTTTAATATTAAACCGGTTCAGAAAAAGACCGGAAGATACGAATAAGTTTACCCGATCGTTCATTAGGCACGGGTTGCTCCCATTTGATGATAACATGCGGCTCTAAGCATTCAAAATTTGAAAAAACATTTTTTACTGCACGGACTATTTTCTTTTCATTTTCTTCATTCAATTGTGGTTGTATTCTGACAACCAATGTTTCAGCTGATTCCTGAATAACCTGATATTCATCAATTTTATCGCAAGCGGAAATTATTGCTCTGCTGATAAAATCAGGAAAGATTGATACCCAGGAATTGTTTTGCCTATTACGGGCCCATAATATGTCATCTGCCCGGCCTTGGATTTGTTTAATTACGCGGAATGAAGAACCGCAGGCACATTTATCCGGACTGATTGATACAATATCATTTAAAGCATATCTGATTATGGGCATGGAGGTTTTATGCAAATCGGTAATAACCATCCGGCTGCACGGTTGGCCGATCGGTGTGGGAGTTCCGTCTTTTTCCAATAATTCCACAGCAACCAAATCTTCATTAATATGCAATGAACCGGCCTTACAGGTCATAGCAATTGACCCTTCTGTCGCTTTATAAATCTGGTGGACTTCAGCCTGAAATATATTGCTGATAAATTCCTTATCCGTCTGAGACAAAACCTCTGCGTATGAAATCAATCTTTTCGGTCTGACTCTAAGTTCCCCTGCTACTATTTCTTTCGCCAACAAACGAAGTACTGATGACGGACCGGAAATTACATTCGGATTAATATCATTTAATTGATTAACAATCTTTTCTATTGACTGCATCTGATTTACGTAGACCACCCGGTGACCGAATTTATTGAAATTGAATGCCGGTGTAAAAACCCGCAAAATAAATGCCAGATTGAGTTTCTCTCCGGATATGAACGGGAATCTGGCTAGGAAGCACGTCTTAATATAGCTCTCCTCCCTGGGTGTGGTTATCTCAACTCCTTTATTTCCGCTGGTACCCGACGACATTCCGATATTCAATCCCCGATATCGCCTGGAAAAATCCCGGCTTTTCTCAATCTCCAGACAAAAACCAAAAATTTCCTCTTTAGTCAGATTGAGGGTATTTACATCTGTTAAATTATCAATGATTAATTTCTTATTAACAGTAGGTAAATTCCAACTATCGTTGATATTCTTATCTTGATAGTACTTTTGATAAAACTTGGAATTATCAACAGCGAATTTAATTATTTCTTTCATTCTCTTATCCTGATATCGCCTGATATCATCTGCATTCCATTTTTTAAACCGGTGTCGGCACAATAAAAACCATAATGGTGTAAAAAATGTTCCCCTGTCTGCTTTAAAATTTCTAATTTTCATAGACATAAATTAAAATACCATTATTCTTCATTGGTATACATATAATTTACTTCAATTTTACAAAAAAGAACAGCAGGCGAGGATGCGCATCCTCGCCTGCGATCTATGTATCCCAACTACTTCTTGGTAAACTTATTTTTAATCTTCTCAACCAATCCAAAATGCTTGATAAGTAATCCGGCGCCGGCTATTAATACCCCTATACCGGCTACAATCAAATATTTCATCATTTCATTTCTTTCTGCAACCGGAGCAACTGTTATTTTTTCGTCAGATAGTTCAACAGATTCTCCCAATACTTTCGGGGATGTAATGTCCTCCTGATAACGTGGAAGAATCTGATATGTTTCATTGGACTGGCTGACAATTCCTGCTACCTGCACCACCTGCCCGTCTGCCAAATCAACCCCCTCAATATTTGTTGTAGTCTTAATTGATACCTTAATTTCTTCCGGCCCGCCGTAATCTACATAAAAAGTTTTTCCTTTTTTATCCACCACCGGGCCTTCAATTGTTACTAGCATCCCCTCCACTGATTCATCAATCAATTCTGCCAAAACCGGTTCAGGGATGATTTCCTGCGGTTCAAGTATGCTGATGTCTTCTATTGCGCTGATATTAATCTTTTTTTCCCCGCTTGCTTCTGACAATTTGCCGGTCACCTGGACATAATCACCAAGTGATAATTCGGGGAAATCTTTTTTGGAGGAATAAACCTGAATGCCCGCCTGCTGATCCATAATGTAGAACTTCTGTGTCCCCAATAAACCCGGCTCTACTGTCACCCAGCCGGTTGTCTTTACGTAAGCACCTTTTTCCAGATTTTTCACAGTTTTGACATCAGCATCCGTTACCGCTTCCGCCTCTTCTTTCTCTTCCTCCGCTGCCGTCTGCATTTCCACTTCAACAAATTCATTCATCGCCCCCGGGGTCGGTTTTTCTGTCCAAAGCCACTGATCGGAAAAATCTTTCCGCGCAAATGAAATATCCTCCGGCGCTTTTGTGTATTCCACCCCGTTCACAACCTTGCCCGCAGGATCAATCAAAAGAATTGATTCGGCAGAATTGTTTAATGTGATCTTTGACTCCGGACGGGTAATAACCAAATATTCTCCCGCGCCTAATAAAGTAGATTCAACAAAATAAAATGCTGTTTTGGTATCGGTGATTTGCCAACCGGATAAATCAACATCTTCACTACCCATATTGACCAACTCAATCCATTCGCCTTCACTGTCCGAACCAGCCACATTGGCCATCACTTCATTGATTAATAAACTTTCAGAATAATCAAAGTCAGAAATTTGAATCACGATTGAATCCTTAGACAGAGCTCCGTATTCATCAACAGCTGTTAGAGTAACTGTATAAGAACCCGGCTTGGCAAATTGATGAACAGTTTCAATGCCTTCTCCATTTTGGCCGTCGCCAAAATCCCAAGCGAACTCCATACTGCCTCCATCCGGATCAGTAGAATCAGATGCGTCAAAGGTGACTTCCTGATTCACTTTCGCTTGGGCCGGAGCGCCAATTTTCGCTTCGGGAGGATTATTGCTATCACTAAAAGAATTGGCCGCTCCGGGAGAAGGTTCAGTCCATGCCCATTCACCGGAAGGAAGTAAACTGAACGACTCGCCTTCCAGGATACTGCCGGAATATTCAATCTCATTAACCGCTTCTCCGTCCGGATGATATAAAACCGCCCGATCTCCACCGCTATTATTTAGAGATATATCTGATACTTCACGATAAATTGCTAGATACTCCTGCGATCCAATTGATAGCTCGTCAAACGAATAAACTGAAGTGCTAGTATCTCCCAGTTTCCATCCGGAGAGATCAATTCTATTTTTAGTGATGTTGTGCAGTTCAATAAATTCACCTTCCGAATCTGATCCTGTTGGATTAGGTAAAACCTCACTGATAATTACTCCCACTGGATATCCGCCCGGAGGCGGGGTAAACGGGGCTTCTGATATTGATGCCGTGATAGAATCCGAATTTTGCATTTCTCCATCGCTCACAGTCAAACTGACCAGATAATTATCCGGACTACTATAAACATGCGTTGGCGCGATTTGATCGCTACCGGCACCGTCGCCAAAATCCCATGCGTACGAAAGAACATCGCCATTCGGGTCAGAAGAATCGGATGCATCAAATTGGATTGCTTTGTTCACTACCCCGTTTTGATTAGAACCGGCGTCTGCAATAGGTGCTTCATTTGGTAAAACAACTATGTTTTCCGCGCCCGGTGAAAGAATAGAATATTCAGTAAAATCCTGAGCGCAATTGTCCGTATCTGCTGATTGGGCATTGCGGCCCAAACTGGATCCCGCCGAAACATCCGGCGCAAAATTTATCCCGGTAACACCGGCGTCATCCGTTAAGTGATTCAAGTTTGGTTCATCATACAATACCGTATCTATGACTTCATTATTTTGATTAATGATACGAATACCGTCAGTTTCTGATCCGCCATTTTGAAATTGCAGCCGATCAACAATCAGATCAGCATTAATAATATTTAATTCTCCCACCACAAAAAAGGATTGTGGTTGAATGGCGACATTCCCAAATGTAATGACGTTGCTGAAAGATACCCCTCCCATTTCAATTGACCAGTTATTCAGATCAATAATATTGTTGGTTGGATTAAAT
Organism: Patescibacteria group bacterium; assembly: GCA_041666485.1. Classification (GTDB taxonomy): domain Bacteria; phylum Patescibacteriota; class Patescibacteriia; order UM-FILTER-42-10; family UM-FILTER-42-10; genus JAHJEX01. Next base: position 32,913 of record JBAYGW010000016.1, read on the forward strand.
ATTTCTATCCATTCGCTACCCAGATCCGATCCGGTAGGATCATAAAGCACTTCGTTGATCACAATGTGCTGACTTTCAGAATAAACAAAAAACGGTTGCAAGAGACCAAAGACAATTGCAAAAAGTAAAAATGATGGTTTGAGTTGGTTCATATGTTATGTGCTTAGTGATTTAAGATATTCCCGTAGGTGATGATACGTATCTTCACCTACGGGGTTTTTATAAAAACAAAGCGCCCTTGAGGACGCTTTTGCTGATGATATTTTGGAAATAAAACAGGGCAACCCAGAGGATGCCCATTTCGCTTTATACATTATCAGAATTAAAAAGCATTGTCAAATGGGTCTTGACACATCTTAATTCAAACGCTATAATGCAGGGCGGAAGGCACGTTTACATGTCAAATAAAAGTCCCCTCTAGTGAAGATGAGATTTACAAAATTCTCTGGTCTCCTCTTCTCTGGAGGGTACCGAGAAGTATGGTCGGGGTTCGTCTCCCGATATTACCTTGGCCTCTGGTCTATAAGATCCTTAACAAATAACATATGTTCAGGACAATCGCGACCTTCGTGGTCATAGTCATACTTCTCGGGATGTTCTTTCCCACATTAGTCTCGGAGATCGTCTCTCTACTTGAAAAATCACTCGCCATAGCTAATGAGCTGTTGGCCACCCTCCTTCAGGCGATGCCGAGCTAGCCAGTTCGCGTCCGCACAAAATCAACCCCTCAAAGGTTGATTCGCGGACGCTCTTTTTTATCCCGCACATGCGGGATAACCCCGAGTCCATCGAGGGGTCTTGAGTTTATTGCAATATTACAAATCACCGTCAGAATTTTTCAATTTACGGAAAAGCGATATTTTCCGGGTTAGCAATATGCTCACCGGGTTCCAGTTCAGTTGTACCTGCTTCCAGCGAATATGCCAGGTCATAAAACTTTGCCGGCAAGGACCCGATTGGTGTGTAAACATAATCAATCCCGCCCGGTGTCGGATTCACAGGGAGCTCTTCGTAATATCCTTCAGTCACCAGCTCTTCTAGCGTCTCGGGATAGTTTCCTTTATCAGTATTAAACTTTGCCAGTTTTGTCCTGATATCTTCTATCTCTGTCAATCTTTCTTCGTCTCTACTTTTTGCTTCAGGGTCATTATTCACAACTCTGGTTGTATTGATATTTTCATCCATACTGCTATTCAAAAGCAACGCATCTGCATCAGCAAGATTGGTGTTTTGCTGGTTGACATTATTATTCTCTGAATTACCAAATAACAACCAGACTGTCACAATAATAGCCATTGCTAAGATTATCAATATCACTTTTTTTTGACTTGATTTTGAAATTCCACTGTTTTTTTGTTGTAGCATTTTTGTGGGTTTAAAGGATTGTAATATATAGTATACCAAATTTGCATAATTTTCAGAAGTTATTTACAATTGCTTTCACAATTATGTGATATAATAGTGCATAAGCCGGGGTGGTGAAATTGGCCCGCCTCGCGTCGACGAGCGAACGCGAGTCGAGGCGAGTATACACGCAAGGTTTACCTGCCCGCCCGACTATCCAGCGCTCGAAGAATAGACGGGTTTGCCGAACTTGGTATCACTATATTTTCTCTTATTATTGAGTAATCATTTACTAGCCGGGGTGGTGAAATTGGTATACACGCAAGGTTTAGGACCTTGTGGGAGTAATCCCGTGGAGGTTCAAGTCCTCTCCCCGGCACCAAGCTTTTAATGAATGTGCGAGACCTTGAGAGAAATAATTCTGTTGAGGTTTCCGCCCAAGGCGGACCAGCCTCGGGCTGGCAAGTCCTCTCCCCGGCACCAAGCTTTTAATGAATGTGCGACAACGCCCGCCCGCCAGATTGCCTCACTTTAATGAGGCTTTTTTTATTGACAACAAATTGTAATTTCGCTACGCTACAGCAAGATTTGACAGCTTGTGTTCGCATCAAAAATACCTATCTAAAGAAAGGCGCTTCACAGACGGGAGAACGTGTCATGCCAGAGCAAGCGATGCACGTAATGGGCCACCAGCCCGATCCGCGAATCAGCTGTCAGAAAGACCCGAACGGTCGCTGTACCATCTGCGGGCAGATGTTCAAGGCGGACAATGCCACGTGCCCACACGGACACACCGTTCACGAGAAGTATGCCCCTTCCCGCGGCGAAACGGAATAGCTGACCGGCCGCTTTCTTTCTTTTAATAATCCGCTCTTCCCAGGTCATACCATAAGTGACCTTTTTTTATACTTGATTTTCTTAAAATATTAACGTAAAATGAATAACTTTGTTCATTCGCGCAACTCGTTTTACATCTTGCCACCAAAACAGAAGAAGGTCTTATTGGAGGGAGTTTCGCATGAGCAGGAACAGTGATGACGGTTCCTTACTGCTCAAGGACAAATCGTTCATCAGATTTGACCGTCTTCTGCATCGGGCGGAAGGGGAAGGGAGGATAGGCGGCCCGTTCAGCTGTTCAATCTGTGGCATGCACTACATGACCAAGGGTGAATCTGTGGATTGCTGTAATCTTGCAGGTAGGCTTTCATCCCCGGCAGTATCCGGTCCGATTATCAGCAGAGCCAGTAAGACCAGGCTACCCGCCAAGAAACCCGTCATTTTACTAAGGCTGAAGGTCGCGGATGGAGCGCCGGATACAGCATTCACCCTTGATGGAGCAATGCTGGATGTGCTCAACACCATCAACCTCAACAACCTGTTACCGGACGAAGCCATCATCCGCAACACAGAGAATGACAGAATGTTGCTGGTCTGCCTTTTTTCGCTTTTGCTGGAAGAGGCAGGCGGCGACCGTAAATGCGCTTTCCGGATCGCGGTACAAAATGGCATGACAATGCATCCGATAAAATGGGGGATGTTGGTAGCACGACTCGTAAGGCTTGGGGTGCTAATCCCCGTTACAACGCAGAATAATCACCCTGTGAGTGAGGCCGGCGACAATCCCCCATTGGGAGATGCAGTTGAAAACGAAAAAGCATCCAAGGGGTAGACGTTTCTTAAGCGGCACTCCTTTTTTTATTTCAAAAAATTGAGTTTATCCACTTGCGCCATTCTCAAGGATATTTTAAGATAACAAACTATGCCTTGTCGTGAGGCGGAAAATAAAAAACAAAACGGGCAATTCAATCGCCCTTTTTGTTTCGCTAAATAGGCAAGATGACCATTAAAATTTATCATCAACTATTTGTAAAACATTATTGGCTAATTTAAGCCATTTTTTTGCAAAATACCAGCCCACCCCCCTCTTCTTGACATATTTTAGCCTTTAGAATATAATTACTTTGCTAAAAATATCGTTTTTCTATAGCTAAATATTTACGGCAAACTGGATGTTAACGAAACTAACTCTTAAACAAAAGGCGACATGAAGACCTAGTTTATTGTTATGTACAATGAATATCACGGTCGCCTAAAGCGACTTTTTTTAAACCCTATACCATACTCACCGCTCCTTATATATACATACCACTCAATAAAATGTTTATTGGCTGATACGTGTATATAAATCCCGCAGTTTGACAACTGAATATCATCAACGAAACAATACCGTTTCTAAATTAAAAGAGTCTAAAAAGTGTAATCACAAATTATTAGTATTTTTTGTGGTTACGATTAAACAAATAAGAGCAAATGGTGGATGCCTAGACACTAAAAGACGATGAAGGACGTAGCAATCTGCGATAAGCTTC
>JBAYGW010000017.1:0-36385 GCA_041666485.1 Patescibacteria group bacterium
AAATTTACGTCCAGCCTGGTCACATTATTCCGGAGATTATCTCATTGATAATGTTCGGGTCAGAAAATGGATGACAACCGAACCGACAGCGGGATTTGGCGCCGAAGAATCCTCCCTCCAGTCTCCGGGAACATATACATCACACAACCTGGATTTGCAATACATCTACAAATGGGGAGATTGTTCAGGAGAATGTATCGGTGCATCCACAGCTTTTACCACCAATGTTACAGTCCCTGCCAATACTTCCGCTTTGTTTGAAGTAAGACATAGTGCCAATGGTTCAACCGGCTGGTCAGCATGGACAACAATAGATACTTACACTTCCTCCGGCACCAAGACCAAAAACAGAACGGAGATGGTGGCACTTGTCGGAGATATTACCAATAGATATGTTCAAACCAGAATCACCCTGACTTCTTCGGATGGTGTTTCTAATCCTTCTGTGGCGGACTACCAGTACGACTTCACTACAGACGTTGATCCTCCTTCCAATGTATCCGGCAGTTTAGGCTATTCCGCAAACGGAGGGGATTTGCTTACAACAGATACTTGGTACAACCATTCCGCGCCTTACTTTACTTTTTCCGGAGCAACCGACCCTGATTCCGGTATGTCCGGCGGTTACTCAGGCTATTGGGTGTGTTTTGGTTCAGACGATTGTGAGCCCACTGACGGTACATTCCGAACCTCAGCCAACTACACCGCCTCTTCCCTTACTTCAGGTAATACATATTATCTGAGAGTCAAAGCGGTTGATGCCGTCGGTAATATTGCCGATACTGCTTTCCCTGCTTTTATTTACAAATATGATTCCACCGATCCTGCTAACCCTTCCGGTATCCTGCCGAATCCGGCGGGCTTCACCAACGTCAACAGTTTTTCTTTTACCTGGAATGCCGGATCAGACGCCCACTCCTTGATTGATGAGTACTGCTACAAGACAGGTGCTGATGATGCGGAAGACATATGTCAGGCAGGAACGACCGTTTCAGATATTGAAGCATACGGCGAGGGAACAAATATCTTTTATGTCCGTTCCAAAGATAACGCCGGGGACATGCCTGACTTCTATACCCAGGTGAACTATTACTATTCCGCCAATGCTCCGTCTGAACCGCAGAATTTGCAGGTAACTCCTTCCGAGAATACGGAGAACTCTTTTACCTTCTCCTGGCTGGAGCCGGCGAGCTCCTCCAATCCGATCAGGGGTTACTACTATTCTATCAATGCCATACCAAATGAAGACAATGTCACCTATACCACTACCCGAATCATCGGACCGGGGCCATATGCCACACAACAGGGGATTAATGTTTTCTATGTCCTAGCTGTAGATACCGCCGGCAACAAACAATGGACTTCATATTCTTCGGTTGAATTCACCGCATCCACTTCCGCACCGGGTATTCCCGAAGGAGTAATTGTTACCGATTCATCCAACCGGGAACAGGGAACTTTCCGTCTGACCGTTACCTGGGAAGAGCCGGAAAGTGTGGGCGGGGGAATTGACCATTACAATGTAGAAAGGTCAGAAGATGACGGTGATACCTGGGCAGAAATATCTCAGGTTACAGGTACCGGCTACCTAGATACCGGACTCACTCAAAACGCCTGGTACTGTTACCGGATCTATTCTTCAGATAACGCTAATGCAGTTTCCGCCGCATCTTCTGAAATATGTGAACAGGCCAGAGGCAGATTCTACGAAGCTCCTAACCTGGTGGGTTCTCCGGGAGTGACACCCAGGATTCAATCTGCTGTGGTAGAATGGCTGACTGACCGGGAAGGAACATCTTTTGTAGAGTACGGCGAGACTAACGCCTATGACAGCGAACTGGGGAACGACGATCTGGTTTCTGCTCACAGTGTAACTCTGACGGATCTAAATCCGAACTCCACTTATCATTACCGGGTTAAATGGACTGATTCAGACAACAATACCGCTTATTCATCCGATTCAACTTTCACTACTGCGGATGCTTTGTCTGCTCCTACCAATCTTTCTGTAACCCCTTCTTACAACACTGAAAATTCCTTTAAATTTACCTGGGAAGAACCGGTTGACGAAGGTGTAAATGTTCAGGGATATTTCTATTCCATTAATTCTACCCCTACTGAAGAAAATACCTCTTTTACCGCCTCAACCAGTATTGGCTCAGGACCTTATGCTACTCAGCAGGGAACCAATACTTTTTATGTAGTAGCAATTGATGATGCCAATAACATTAACTACGCCAATTACGCTTCCATAGATTTTGAAGCCGAGACCAAGGCGCCGTCTATTCCGATCGGCCTGATTATTACCGACGCCTCCAACCGAGAAACTGAAGATTACTCTATTGCTTTGAAATGGAAAAAAGCTGATGTGTCCAGTCAGGCTGACGAGGAAATTTCTTATCTAGTCAGCCGATCAACAGACGGGGACTCCTATGAGCAAATCGCGGAACTACAGTCTACCGGCTATTTGGATGTGGATCTGGATAATGCCACCACTTATTATTATTATGTAAATGCCAAAGACACTGCCGGAGCAACTTCCGCTGCATCTACAACCGTGTCAGACATCCCGGAAGGAAGATACACTACACCGCCTGCGATTGTATCCGGCCCATCAGTTTCTCCTGATTCGTTTTCAGTAGATGTTGTTTGGGAAATGGAAAGAGAAACAACATCCTTCGTTCAATTTGGGTTGACGGAAGCTTTAGGCGAAGAGCAAGGTGAATCAGAATTAAGACGATCACATAATGTAAATGTTGAAGGAATTTCTCCCGAAACGACATACTATTACAGAGTAAAATCAGTTGATATTGATGGAAATATATATACTTCTACCATAACCACTTTTACCACTCTGGAAGCACCAAGAGTATCAGATGTACTTGCCTCCGACGTGAAGCTCTTTGATGCCCTGATCACCTGGGAAACCAACAAGCCAACCACTACCCGTATTGACTATGGCCTGACGACAGACTACGGATTTACCGTAGCAGATACGTCCGGATCCCTGACCACCACCCACACAATGAAACTGGAAAATTTGTTGGACGGTAACACATACCATTTCCGTCCAACCGGCTCTGATTCCACCGGTAATTCTCCTGAATCCAGTGACTACAATTTTACTACTCTCACTTTCCCGAAAGTACTGGACATAGCTTACGAAAACAAATCACAAGGACAAACCGAGGTTACCTGGACCACTAATGTCCCGACATCTTCAGAAGTGGAATACTACAACCAGGCAATCGCACCGAAGACTCAAGGTAACTCCGCACAAGTTACAGAGCATTCAGTTCTGCTCTTCGGCCTTGAGGACGCCACTAATTACCAGTACAAAGTCAAAGGATTTGACCAGTTCGGCTATCAGGCAATTTCAGAAGAAAACACCTTTACTACTCTAGAAGATACTACTCCTCCAATCATCACCGGTGTTCAGTCTGAATCTAATACCATAGGTTCCGGAGAAACATCCACGGTTCAAATCATTATCAGCTGGAAAACCAATGAAGCCACTACTTCTCAGGTAGATTATGGCGTTGGTTTATCCACTACCGAATTTACCGACCAGTCAGAAGAAAACGCAGAACTGGTGATGGATCATCTTGTAGTTATCTCCGAATTATCTCCGGCCAAGACTTATCATTTTAGGAGCGTGTCTCGTGACAAGGCCGGTAATCTTTCCAAATCCGGTTCTTATACAGTTTTAACCTCACGTAAACGTGAGTCATTCCTTCAATTAGTAATCTCCAACCTGGAAGAAACTTTCTCCTGGGTAGGCACCGCGTTTAGGTGATGAAAAATTTTTAGTTGTCCACAAGTAGCAAAAAATAATGAATTATTGTATAATGTTAATTACATATACTAAATTACCTTATAGATTAGCAATATCTTATTAAATATGGCTAACGGAAAAAATACAAAAACTGTAAAAAACGGTAATAAAGATAACGAAAGCACTAACAAAAATAGTAGTGCGGAAGTAAAAAATAGCAAAATAAAGAAAGCTGTTGAAGCAAAAGAAATTTCTAAAAATGTTACCGAAAGAAAAGAAGCCTCAATCAGCGAACTTGCAGCTCAAATCAAGGAAAATGAAAAGGCGGTTAGCGGTGAGCAGAAACCGTTGATTGAGTTACGCCATGTGAACAAATCATTTCAGGTTGGTAAAAGCACCATACCGGTTTTGAAAGATATAAATTTTAAAATATACCCGAGGGAATTTATTATTATCTTGGGCCCATCCGGTAGCGGAAAGTCAACACTTTTAAATACATTACTTGGATTAGAATATCCTACAACGGGAAAAGTCCTTATCAACGGACAAGATCTTACTGAGTTAAGCCCAAATAAATTGGCTAAGTTCAGATATAAAACCTTCGGCATCGTTTTTCAAAAAGCAGATTGGGTTCGTTCAATGAATGTTATTCAAAACGTTGCTATGCCACTTGCTATCAATAACGTTGGTAAAAAGGAAAGAATGAAAATTGCGATGGAACGTTTGAAGGAAATGGGAATTGATGATCATTCAAACTATATGCCTACGGAACTATCCGGTGGACAACAGCAGAAAGTATCGGTCTCACGCGCTTTGACTGGGAATCCTCCTATTCTTGTTGCAGACGAGCCGACCGGAAACCTTGATACAGAATCAGCAGGAAAAGTTATGAGATTCTTTAGGGATCTAAATGAGAGACTTGAGAAAACATTATTGATGGTTACGCATAATATTGACTATGTTTCATATGCTACTAGAACGATTTATATAAGAGACGGTCAGATTGTAGAAGGTAGCGGGTCGTTTAAGGAATAGACTATGAAGATACAATACATTTTATATCTTTCAGGTTCCAATCTCACGAAAAGAAAATTGAGAAGTGTTTTGACGATCGGCGGCATGGCAGTCGGTATATCTTTGATTGTATTTCTTATTTCACTTGGTTTTGGATTGCAGAATATGATTAAAAGTCAGATTACAGACGTGGAAGCGCTGACAATTCTGGATGTAACAAAAGGGGAGTCTACTTTATTGGCGCTTGACCAGAATGTTGTTGATCAGTTCAAAAATATTGAAAGTGTTGATAATGTCAGTCCTTCACTGAGTCTTTCAGGACAGATAGGAATACAGGAGTCTGTTACCGATACGGCAATTTATGGAATTGACCCGCAATTCATCAGTATGGAGGGGATTAAGGTAAATTATGGGGAGCTTTTTACAGGTGAAGAAGCAAAAGAAATTTTAGCTACCAGCACGGCGTTAAACTTGATCGGACTGGGTGATCCGGAAGCAGCGGTAGGTTCCGAACTAGACTTGAAACTACTGGTCCCAGAAAAAATTGCGGGAACACAGGAAGAAGAATTGGTCGCTAAGGAGGTAAAAGTGGTGGTTAAAGGTGTAATAATTGATGAGGATGAATTGGCAATTGCCTATGTTCCGATAAAATTTTTAGAGAGTATGGGTTTTTCTCCAGATTATAGTGAGGCCAAGGTTAAAGTGGAAGGTCAACAGGGTGAAGATTTCACATTGGCTCGTGTAAAAGTTACGGATGAATCACAACTGGCAAATGTTAGAGCTGAAATTGAGGCAATGGGCTATCAAGTTGACTCCATCGCTGATACAGTAGGGCAGATAGATAAAATATTTTTAGTCTTTCAAATGATTATGGGATTATTCGGAGCTATTGCTATGTTTGTGGCTGCTATGGGTTCATTAAACACATTGACTGTTTCACTTCTGGAAAGAACCAGAGAAATTGGAGTTATGAAAGCTTTGGGTGCGACGTCCCGTGATATCTACCGTTTATTTTTAGTGGAAGCAATTATGATTGGCATGACGGGCGGTACTATTGGTGTAATAGTCGGATATTTATTGGGGATGGGAGTAAATTATGGAGTAAACTATTTAGCGGCCAGAGCCGGCGGTGATCAAGTACAACTATTCTATACACCAATATGGTTTGTCGCTGCAGTAATCGGGATTGCTTTCTTTGTCAGTGTGTTCACGGGACTTTATCCGGCGCGCAGAGCGGGAAAAATAAATCCTTTGGATGCTTTACGATACGAATAAAAAAACTATGGCCAATATAAATTCAAAAGAAATGTACATAAAAAAGAAACGCCGGACAGTTGGTGAAATGCTTCAGCCTGCTGAGATTAAAAATACGAACGCTTGGCTCTCCATACACGGGTCATCAAAAGAATTCCTATTAACTTATGAAAGCGAGGGGCTGGTAGTATCAATTAATGGCAGTGGTACTTTGAAGCTGGACCATACACAATGTCAGGAGGCGGCAAAACTTACTGAATATATTATGGCGCAGGGAGGGATCGTTATGGGTGGCGGCAGAAATTCCGGAATTATGGAGGCAGTATCACAAGTTGCCAAAGATAATAGTATGGGGATTATTTTCCCGGAGCTAGCTAAAGATAAGACAAAATACGGAAAGATCGTCATAACTAATGCCCCGACTCCTCGGATTGAAGTTCTAGCAACCGCCGCTCCAGTGATTGTCATATTCCGCGGGGGGATTGGGTCATTAATGATGCTGATGCGCGCAATTACCCATTTTAATAACAGAAAATTTCATCCAAAACAGCCGCCTCAGATGGTATTTATCAGCAATTACTGGGTTGGGCTTCTCCAGTCCATGATTAATATGGGGGCGATGCCAAAAGAATTTGTTCAGGATCTGCATGTATTTTCAACTGCGGAAGATATCATCAAGCAAATACCGTCTGTTAAGTAATTAAAACAGTAAAAAGTAGAACTCCGATAGTCGGAGTTTTTATGTAGGAAAAATAGCTGGAAGATCAAATATTCTATTGGAGTATCAACTTTACAATAAGTGAAAAATATACTAGAATATAGCCATGAATCCCGTTAAAGATTAATGAAATAAACGGGGTGTCATCATATCAATAAACAATACAAGCACTGAATAGCAGGTAAATACCGCAGGCATTTAAAGCAAGAGCATATATAGAAATATGTGCTTGTCGCAGTGGGCAAAGTTAGTTTATCTTATTACGAATCTCTAAACGGGATGAATAATGCGTTTGTGAGCGCACTAAAATATGTTTTTTTGGAATTAATTGGGAAATTGATTTATTTTCCTGTTTGGTGGTACACAAGCGGTACAAAAAAAGTGCTGTTTTTTGTTGGTCGTCAAATTTCCGGCGTCGCAAATGCAATGGGAATCTCAATATTATCCAAAAACCTGCTGAAGCCGATGTATGGGGATTATACCAAGAGCGGAAGAATTATCAGTTTTTTTATGAGACTAATTCAATTCTTCTTCCTAATGATTGCGATAACAATCTGGAGTATAATAATGTGTTTATTTTTTGTATTTTGGCTGTTGCTCCCGATAATTGTAATCTATTCTATCGTATTCCAAATATTTGACATTCAAGAGCATCATTTAATAACACTCATCAATGCCTTTAGAAAATAGTGAACTGAATAAAAAAGAAGAAGCGCTTAAACTGATTCCCTGTGACCGGTGTAATGGTTATTCCAGACTGATCAGCAGTAAGGAAGAAATTATGTGTTCCAAGTGCCAAGGTATTGGTATGTATGCCTACTATTTTGGCGATGCTTTATATTGGGGTAAAAAGATGAACACACTCTCTATTTTGGAAGAAAAAATGGAAAGAGGAGTGCGCATCACAATCAACGGATTATTAATCCTGCTGGCTGTAGCCGGTTTGATATTTGGCTTTTTAACTATCATGGAGAGAGCGGATGAGATTAAATCCCTTGAAAACATAATTAATCTAAAAGATTCAGGGTTATTGTTATTCTGGATCAGTATGTTGGGAAATCTGTACATTTTTTATCGCATGGACCAGGAGACAAGTCAGAGGCATACCGTAAAAATACGCAGTATGTCACAAGTTATTCCGCCGGCAGTCCAGTTTACTTTTGATCAGATCGTTGCCTTACCGAAAAAAAATAAAATTGACATTAGTAAAGCATTTTCCGAAGAAGCAATTAAAGGTGTTGAATATGCCTGGAAGTTGGCCAGGAGGCTTAAACATACCGAAGTGCACGCGATTCATCTGATGGCGGCAATGTTAAGTCTCACACAGAGCGTGACAATTTTCGGTAGATTGGGAGTCAGCACAAAGACTTTAAGTGAAAAAATATTGCGCGCGCTGAAAATGGAGCAGAACACTGTCGGTTCCGAAACTGGTTTTTCACCGGAATTTTACCAGTTGCTTTTTGCCGCGTATGAGGAAGCGAGCGTTTTGCGCCGGAATAAAGTTGATATCACTGAATTACTGATTGTGATGACTCGTACGCAGAAACAAGCCAAAGAAATCTTGTATGATTTGGAAGTAGATCACAACAAACTCAAGAATGTGGCTGAATGGATATATATCAATAAAATCCTTCAGGCAAAATGGAGACAATTCCGCTCCAAAGCTCAGTTGAAACCGAAAGGAATTATGAATCGGGCAATGACCGCACGTCCTACGCCAGTATTGGACAGCTTTAGCAGAGACTTGACTCTAGCCGCTCGGGCGGGCGCGCTCTTCCCGCTGATCGGCAGGAAAAAAGAAGTGGAAGAAGCGATTCGTATTCTGGAACAACGGATCGGCAATGTTTTATTGGTTGGTGATTCGGGAGTCGGCAAAACAATAATTGGGGAAGGTATAGCGGAAAGAATGACGGCGGAGGATGTGCCGAAAGTTTTACAGGATAAAAGATTAGTCGGTTTGGATACCGGTGCAATGATTGCAGGAGCTAAAATGCAGGGAGAAATTGAAAACCGCATGCTGACCGCAATCCGGGAGGCATCACAAGCCGGAAACGTGGTCTTATTTATTGATGATATTGCAAATTTAGTAGGCGCCGGCAGTACCGGCGGTGCGCAGGACGCGGCCGGAATATTGGCGAATGCTCTGTCTCAGGGAGTAATTCAGGTAATTGGCGTCGCGACAACACCAGATTTTAATATGTATCTGAAAAATAATGATTCTTTCATGAGGCGATTCCAAGTTGTAAAGGTCCAAGAAATGGATGATGACGCTGCTATTCAGGTCCTGGAGGCGCGTTCCGGCGGAATTGAATACCGACATAAAGTATTTTTTTCATATGATGCAATAGACAGCGCAGTGAAACTTTCCCGTCAATATATTCACGATCGTTACCTGCCTTCCAAAGCCTTGGATATTATTGAAGAAGCGGCTGTTTATACCCGTGAGACAAAAGGCGAAAACGCGACGGTGACCAGAGACGAAATTGCAACAGTGCTTTCAGAAAAGACCAACGTAAAAGTGACCAGGGTCACTGCGGAAGAAGAATCATTACTGATGAATTTGGAAAGCAAAATACATGAAAGGGTAATCGGGCAGGATGAAGCAGTGAATATGGTTGCGGAGTCTTTGCGGCGGGCACGCGCTGAATTACGTGATATTAACCGTCCGATTGCAAATTTTCTGTTTGTCGGTCCGACCGGTGTCGGTAAAACAGAATTGGCAAAAACTGTTGCCGATGTTTATTTCGGTAGCGAGGCAAAAATAATCAGGCTTGATATGTCTGAATATCAGGATATGAACTCAATCTCCAGACTGATCGGGGCGGCGCCGGGGTATCGTGGAGCCAGCGCCGGCGGATATTTAACTGAGGCGGTGCGTTCAGCGCCATTTTCTTTATTGCTATTGGATGAATTAGAAAAAGCACACCCGAACATTCTGGACATATTTTTGCAGGTAATGGATGACGGGCGACTGACGGACGGAGCAGGTCGGACAATTGACTTCACAAATTTAATTCTGATTGCTACTTCCAATGCCGGTACGGCGGAAATTCAGGAAGGTATGCGGATGGGTTTGACGATTGAACAGATTACCAAACAGTTAAACAATGAAATACTAAAGCGTTCATTTAAGCCGGAATTCTTGAATCGGTTTGACGGAGTAATTGTTTTTAAACCGCTTGATTTTGATCAGGTGATAGATATTGCCGGATTGGAGCTTTTGAAAGTAGCAGATCAGCTTGCCAAGAAAGGTATTACTCTAAAAGCGGATGCTGAAGCGGTTATTGAACTGGCTCGTGAGGGTTTTAACCCGGAGATGGGAGCTAGACCGCTGCGCAGAGTGATTCAGGAAAGAGTGGATAGTTCACTGGCAAAATCAATGCTATCCGGAAAAATCGGCCGGAGAGACATCGTTATCCTGGAAAAAGGCGGAACGATCCGTATTGAAAAAGCACCGGAGTTATAAAACATTAAATTATTTGAAAAATTTAAAATACTGTAATATTTCTACTATAATTTACCCATTATGAATAACAAAACAGAGCAGGATAAAATGGAAAAACTGGTTTCTTTATGCAAACAGAGGGGATTTATTTTTCCCTCCGGAGAAAAATACGGCGGTCTGCAGGGTTTCTGGGATTTTGGACCTTTAGGTGTGGAGCTGAAAAATAATATTAAAAAATCCTGGTGGAAGCGGTTCGTGCAGATGCGTATTGACGTTGTTGGCCAGGACTCTACCATCATCACCAACCCGAAAGTCTGGGAAATCAGCGGACATATCGGCGGGTTTTCCGATGTGTTAGTTGAATGTAAAAAATGCCATCACCGGTTTAAAGCGGACGACTTGTCCGCTGTAAGTAAATGTCCGGATTGTGGCGGAGAATTCACAAAGGAAAAAAATTTCAACATCATGTTTAAAACCCATGTTGGTCCGACTGAAGATACGGCATCTGTAGCTTATCTCCGTCCGGAGACTGCCCAGAATATTTTTGTAAATTTTGATACAGTACGTACTGCCATGCGGACCAGAATACCTTTCGGTATAGCGCAGATTGGCAAAGCATTCCGCAACGAAATCACCCCGGGAAATTTTATTTTCCGATCACGCGAATTTGAACAAATGGAACTGGAATATTTTATCAACCCCAAAGATGACGAAAAATGGTTTAAGGAATGGGTGGATTTGAGTATGCAGTGGTTTTTGGATTTGGGCATTAAAAAAGAAAATCTGCGTAAATACGAACAGAAGAAGGACGAGCTAGCACACTATGCCAAAGCAACGACCGATATTGAATATAAATTTCCGTTTAACAAGGGATTTGGTGAATTAATGGGCATCGCTAACCGCGCCGACCATGATTTAAGCGCCCATGGTTTTAAATATAAAGATGACATAACACAGAAGGAATTCATCCCTTATGTTATTGAACCTTCCATTGGTGTGGATCGGGCGGCATTGGCTTTTCTGCTGGATGCCTATACTGAAGTTGAAGGTGGTAGAACAACTACCACGGAGAGTAATAAGGAAAAAGAAATGGTACTGAAACTGCACAAAGATTTGGCACCGTATAAAGTGGCAATCTTACCGCTTTCCAAAAAAGAAGATCTGACCAAATTAGCACTGGAAATATTTGATGAACTAAAGGGTAGATATATGGTTGCATATGATCAGGTTTCATCAATCGGCAGACGCTACCGCAGACAGGATGAAATCGGTACGCCCTATTGTGTAACTGTTGATTTTGAATCGCTTGAAGATAATGCGGTTACAGTCCGGGATCGTGATACGATGGAACAGGAGCGGATCCCGGTCGCTGAACTTTCGGCATATATAAATAAAAAATTAGAATCCTAGATTGGAAAAAAATATGAAATATCAAAAGAAAACTTTTGCCAATGGTATGAAGGGCATTGTCGCTCCGTTGAAAGAAACAAAAACAATCACACTGCTAGTTCTCTTTAAGGTTGGTTCCCGCTATGAAAATGCGAATGTAAACGGAGTGTCCCATTTTATTGAACATATGATGTTTAAAGGCACGAAACGTCGCCCCACTACGCTGGAAATATCCAAAGAACTGGACGGTATCGGCGCCGAGTTCAACGCCTTTACCGGGAAGGATCATACAGGCTATTACATTAAAGCAAATTACGAAAAAACTGATTTGGTTTTTGACATTCTCTCGGATGCGCTGATTAATTCGCAGTTTGATTTGAATGAATTGAACAGAGAGCGAAAGGTGATTGAAGAGGAAATAAATATGTATCATGATAATCCTCAAATGCATATTGATTCTTTGTTTGAAGAACTGGTTTACGGTGAAAAAAGCTTTTTAGGTCAGCAGATCAGCGGTCCCAAATCAGTAATCCGGAATGTTACCAGACAGCAGATGATGCAGTTTAAGAAACAGTTTTACAAACCAAAAAACACACTGGTTGTTGTTGCCGGAAATATCACACCGACTAAAGGATTTAATCTGATCCAGAAGTATTTCAAATTTCCTAAAGAAGCGAAAAAAGTTCCGTTTTTCAAAAAAGAGGTAACCAACCAAAAACACCCCCAGGTTAAACTGGAATTCAGAAAAACGGAACAGGCTCAGCTTTGTATCGGATTCCCCGCGTATTCATATTTTCATAAAGATGTTGATGCGCTGGCATTGCTCAATATTATTCTGGGCGGGAATATGAGTTCGCGATTGTTTATTAATCTAAGAGAACGTCAAGGACTCTGCTATCTTATCCGTTCATCAGCTAACGTGTACGAAGACACGGGGAATTTTGTCGTGCAGGCCGGTTTGGATCGCAAGCGGGTGAAGCAGGCAATAACAGCTATACTCAAAGTAATGAAGGATGTAAAACAAAACGGCGTGACAGCGGAAGAATTAAGAAAATCCAAAGATTTTCTGCGCGGAAAACTCACGATTGAAATGGAGGATTCCGAGAGCATCGCAGGATGGTACGGTTCACAACAATTACTGAAAAATCAGACGCACACCATTGAGGAAAAACTAAACAGTATTGAGAAGGTAACAATAAAAGATATTCAGCGTGTCGCGAATGATTTGTTTAAAACACAACTGATCAATCTGGTAATTATCGGGCCTTTCTCCAAAAACGGTGAATTTACCGGCTTATTGAAGGTGTAGGAGTAATTATCAATTTTGTGTTATAATATAAGTATAATAATCTTACAATATAAGGTATATGTTACCGCAAAAACCGAAAAACGAGATTAGCATATCTACAAAATCAATTCTCAAGTTGTTTGCGATTATTTTGTTGTTTTGGTTTTTATATATTATTAAGGATATTTTGGCAGTAATTTTCATTGCTTTTGTATTAGCATCCGCGCTGGACCCTTGGATTGATGCTCTGCAAAAAAGGAAAATTCCACGGGGCGTCGGGATTCTTATCATTTATCTGGTAATTATTGCTGTAATCTCGCTCACATTTGCTTTAATCATTCCGCTAATAATTGACCAGACAAAACAAATCACCAATTCATTCCCAGAATATTTTGAAAAGATATCAGATTTGTATTCCAATTTTCAGCATTTTTCCAACCAATACGGAGTTCAATCAACCGTACAGGATTCCTTGAATAATATTAATAATACTTTAGCTCAATTGGGTAGCGGAATTTTTTCAGTATCTTCCCGTTTCTTCGGTGCGGTTTTCGGGTTGTTTGCAGTACTGGTGATTGTTTTCTACATGACGATCGGCGAAGCGGGAATGAAAGAATTTTTCCTGTTCATCGCACCGAGCAAATATCAGCCGTATTTTGTGCATAAGATTAACCAAGTGCAAAGAAAACTGGGAATGTGGTTAAGAGGACAGCTGGTGCTCGGTTTGATCATCTTTACCATGACCTATATCGGGCTTTCCATTCTTCAGGTCAAATACGCATTAATTCTAGCGCTGTTTGCCGGTTTAGCGGAATTTGTACCGTATATCGGCCCGATCATCAGCGCGGTCCCGGCGGTATTTTTGACATTTGCTGACTCTCCGATTAAAGCGCTGATGGTGGCATTCTTATATATTGTGATTCAACAGCTGGAAAATCAAATAATTGTACCGAAAGTGATGCAAAAAAGTGTCGGTCTGAATCCGCTGATTGTAATAGTCGTAATGCTGATTGGCGCTAAAATAGCCGGGATGGCCGGGATTATTTTAGCTGTTCCTACTGCCACAATTATAAAAATCTTTTTGAGTGATTTTTTTGAAGACCGGAAGGAAAAGGAAGAACGTTTGGAAGTTTAACGCCTTTTGAAAAGCAAGATGAACAAAGGAATTTTTTATATCACAACCCCGATCTATTACGTAAATGACAAGCCTCACATCGGCCATGCTTATACAACCGTTGCCGCGGATATTCTGGCGCGCTGGCATAAACAAAAAGGCGATGAGGTCTTTTTTTTAACCGGGACCGATGAGCACGGAGCAAAAGTGGCGGAATCCGCGAAAAAGGCAAATAAATTGCCTCAGCAGTTTTGTGATGAAAACAGCCAGCTGTTCCGGAATGCTTTTGATAATCTGAATCTTTCCTATGATTACTTTATCCGTACTACTGATAAACGACACGAGGAAGCGGTTGCGAAATTTATGCAGAAGCTTTTTGACCAGGGGGATATTTACGAGGGGACTTACGAAGGTTTATATTGTACGGGATGCGAGGATTTTATCACGGAAAAAGAGCTGGTTGAAGGCAAGTGCCCTGATCATCTGAAAGTACCGGAAAAAATATCTGAAAAAAATTATTTCTTCAAATTGACAAATTATCTTTCTCAAGTAAAAGAGATGATTGAGAAAGATGAAATCAGAATCCAGCCGGAAGATAAAAAAAAGGAAGCGCTGGGTCTCTTCAAACAAGATCTTACAGATTTTTCCGTATCGCGAGAAAATGTGGAGTGGGGTATTCCCCTGCCTTTTGATAAATCGCAGGTTACTTATGTCTGGGTTGAGGCGCTGCAAAATTATATTTCAGCAATCGGTTACGGAGATGACCGGCAGAATTTTGAAAAATGGTGGCAGAATCCTTTCCACATCATGGCGAAGGATATACTGAAATTTCATTGTGTCTATTGGCCGGCACTTTTGCTGGCGGTCGGTGAAAAACCGCCGAAACAGCTTTTTCTGCACGGTTTTTTCTCAATCAACGGGCAGAAGATGAGCAAATCAATCGGCAACGTTATTGATCCGAATGATCTGGTGGCAAAATACGGGGCGGACGCTACGCGCTATCTTTTGATTTCCCAATTCCCTTTCGGGCAGGACGGGGATATTAAGCAGGAAAAATTTGATGAGCAGTTTAATTCTGATCTGGCGAACGGACTGGGTAATATTGTTTCTAGAGTGGCAAATCTAATAGAGTTGAGCGAGGGCAAAATAATTCCCAAAGGATCGGATAAATTATCTGATAGGATTTCTGATGATGTTAGCAGACTCAAATTTCATGACGCAATAAAAACAATTTTCACTGTGATTAGTGAATTGAACGGGGAATTGCAGAAAGAGAAGCCCTGGGAAATGCCGAGTGACAGTGAAGAACGGGTAAAATTTCTGGAACGGGTGGCGAGTGAGCTTTTGTCGGTAAGTAAAGCAATTTGGCCGTTTATGCCCGATACGGCAAAACAAATTGAAGAAAGATTTTCGGCAAAAAAAATAACCAAAGGGAAACCGCTCTTTCCGAGAATATAGCTTATGAAGTTTACTGTTTCCCCAAAAGTTTTTGACATGTTCCCGGATCTGCAGATTGCCGTAGTGGTTTTAAAGGATGCTGATAATTCCACAGCCCGGCCGGAAATCGCGGAATTGTTGAGCAATGAAGAAATGTTTTGTCGGAGCCTTTTCAGCGAGCTGAAAGTATCGGAACATCCGAATATTCAAAACTGGCGGAAAGCCTACACAAAGTTCGGTGCCGGTTCTCATTATCGTTCATCGGTTGAGGCGCTGATCAAAAGGGTTTCAAAAGGCGAAAAACTGCCGTTGATTAATAATTTAGTGGATATTTACAATCTGATTTCCCTGAAGCATATTCTACCGGTTGGCGGTGAAGATCTGAAAAAAATTCAGGGCAATCTAACATTAACATTCGCAACGGGCGAGGAAAAATTCCGTGCGATTCACGCGGAAGAAAATGATTCTCCACTGAAGGATGAGATCGTATATAAAGATGATAATAACGATGTGCTGTGTCGGAGGTTTAATTGGCGTGAAGCTGAGAAATCCAAAATCACGGAAAAAACAACCAAAGCAATTATTTATATTGAAAGTATTCCCCCGGTAAATGCGATTGAAACAAAAGAAGCCGCCCAAGATCTGGCAGCGTATATTGAAAAGTTCTGCGGAGGTTCAGCGGAATTATATCTGATTAATAAAAATTTCCCGGTTTATTCATTTACTTTATGACATATATTGATATAATTTTGATCGTTTTGCTGGGAGGCTTTGTCTTTTCCGGATTCAAAGGAGGGTTTATTTATTCCTTTGGTTCGTTTTTGGGTGTGATTATCGGCGCTTTTGTTGCAGGAATATTTTATGAACCACTGGCAGAAGTGATGGGTAATGGCGCGGATTGGGCGAATATTATTGCTTTCCTCGGAATATTTTTTGTTGTCAGCCAATTGATTGGGATTATCTCCTATACAATCAGCAAGGCGCTAAAACTGCTGTTAATGTTTCCATTTTTAATAATTATCAATAAAGTAGGCGGATTAATTTTCGGGTTTATTGAGGGTGTATTATTTCTCAGCATCGGCGTTTTCTTTATTCTTCATTTTGAACTGGCAGACAAGATTATTGAAACGCTGGGTAATTCCAGTTTAATTCCGATCTTTGAAAAAATTGGCAGTATGATTTCATTTTTACTGCCGACGGTTATTAGAGAATTAGATACAATATTATAATGCTGATAGATACCCATACACATGTAAATTTCAATCTGTTTAAAGATGACGGACCGGATGTGATTGACCGGGCATTAACAAATAACATATGGGTGATTAACGTCGGCAGCCAATACAAAACCAGCCAGCGGGCGGTAAACATTGCCAAAGATTATACTGAAGGAGTTTATGCCATTGTCGGTCTACACCCGATCCATCTGTTCAAAATGCATGTTGATGAATCGGAAATAGATTTCAGTACCAGGGAGGAAGAGTATGATAAGTCAGCATATTTAGAACTGACAAAAGATCCGAAAGTAGTGGGTGTCGGCGAGGTTGGTTTGGATTATTATCATATGCCGGAAGGTGAAACGATAGAAACTGTAAAGCAAAAACAGGAGGAGGTATTCAGAAAACAAATTGCACTGGCAATAGAGCTGGATAAAGCGGTGACTATTCACAGCCGTGGCACAAAAGATGATCCGTCAGGTGTATATCAGGACGTAATGAACATTGTAAAAGATTATCCAGAAATCCGAGCGGTGGTTCATTGCTATACCGGTGACCTTGGTACCGCAAAGCAAATTGTAGGCATGGGTTTGAAAATTTCAATAACCGGAATTGTCACTTTCAAAAATGCCAAAGAGCTACATACCGTGGTTAAAGAGATCCCGCTGGAAAATCTGATGGTTGAAACAGACGCCCCTTATCTGGCGCCGGATCCATATCGGGGGAAAAGAAATGAGCCTTCATATGTTAAATTTGTTGCGGAAAAGATTGCCGAACTCAAAGGGGTTACTTTTGATGAAGTTGCGGAGGTAACGACTGCAAACGCCAAGCAGTTATTTAAAATTTAAAAAACAAATTTGTGGAATATATACAAAATATCGTACTGGGTTTAGCACAAGGATTGGGAGAATTTTTACCCATTTCCAGTTCCGGTCATTTGGTAATTTTGCCGTGGCTTTTTAATTTTTCGGATCCGGGATTGGCATTTGATGTGGCATTACACTGGGGAACGTTAATCGCGGTTATTACTTATTTTTGGAAAGATTGGATTCGCCTGCTGAAATCACTGATCTCCCGGGAGAAGAATAATGATATTATAAAAAAAGATAGAAAACTGATCGGATTTATTATTGTCGCATCAATTCCCGGTGCGCTCTTCGGTTATCTTTTGGACAGTTGGGCGGAAACTTCATTCCGTGCCCCGCTGTTGGTTGCTTCAACTTTGGCTGTGATGGGTATTTTGCTTGCAATCGCGGATAAAAGAGGTAAGGGTAAAAGAGATATCGGTGAAATCACGCTGATTGACAGCATTGTTATCGGTATGTCGCAGGCAGTGGCGATTATCCCGGGCGTATCACGTTCGGGTGCCACAATCACCACGGCTCTGTTCAGAAATATTAATCGTGAAGCGGCCGCCAAATTTTCTTTTTTGCTGTCAGCGCCGATAATTCTCGGGGCGGGCCTGGTAAAGCTGCCGGATATTATTTCAGAAGGAATTTCAACCTCGGTAATTATCGGAACGCTAGTAGCGGCGATCAGCGGATTTTTAAGCATTAAATATTTATTGCGCTACGTACAGACGAAAAACTACAGTCCGTTTGTCTGGTATCGCTTAATATTTTCCGCGGTAATAATTATTGTCTATTTATTCCGATGAAAGATGTAATAATAGTTTTATGGATAATTATGGCGTTTGTTGCTACGGCTTTTTGGGAGGCCTATATTGAGGGGCAATACGGTGGTGCCAAAAGGCAGGTGGGATGGAAATTTAAAGTCGGGAAGTATAATCTGAACGGCTATCATTTCTGGCTGTGGGTAGTTGCTTATCCGTTATTGGTATCCCTGCCGCTAGTTATTGACTATTCACCAAGACTTTTGGGGTTGATTCTGATCGGCTATTTTCTGGGTCAGGTGATTGAAGACTTTTTGTGGTTTGTGGTAAACCCCGATTGGCCGTTGAAACATTTCCGTCCGGACAAAGCGGACTGGTTTCCCTGGCTGAAATTCGGGAAAAAATACGGATTGCCTTTCTTTTACGTTCCGTATATGATTTTCGCCATCTTAGCCTGGTGGTTTTTAGTCCGGGGGTAGCTAAAGAGTAAATATTAAGCTAGAATAAGCATATGGAACTTGTAACACTAGTAATAACATTAGCAGTATTTGCGGTCTTGATTTTGGGTTTGTTAATGTTTCAAATGAATAAAAAATTTACCGAATTGAAGGATTCTAGAAAAGATTCGGACGGTTTATTGTTGTTGCAACAAAGATTGGAAGATATGAACAAAACTGTTGATCAGAAAATGGGCGATTCAACAAAAATGATGCAACAGCAATTCGGCCAGTCCGCTAAAATTATTCAGGATGTAACGGAAAGGCTGACCAAACTGGATGAAACAAATAAACAAGTGTTAGAATTTTCTGATCAGCTTAATAAATTACAGGATACATTAAGCAACCCGAAACAAAGGGGAATCTTCGGCGAGTACCAACTGGAAATGCTTCTGAAAAATTCATTCCAGCCGAATCAGTACGAAATGCAGTACAAATTCAAAGATGGAGTGATTGTAGATTCAGTACTGTTCCTGGGAGAAAAGATTATTCCGATTGATTCCAAGTTTTCGCTGGAAAATTACAATCGGATTGTTGACGAAACGGATAGTACACAAAGGGGATTATTAGAAAAAGTTTTTAAAACTGATTTGAAAAACAGAATTGACGAGACGGCGAAATATATACGCCCCAATGAAGGTACGATTGATTTTGCTTTCATGTTTATTCCGGCGGAAGGCATATTTTATGATCTGCTGGTGAATAAAGTCGGGGCAATCAAAGTCAATACCCGTGATCTGATTGATTATGCCATTAATGAGAAAAAGGTTCATATCGTTTCCCCGACAACATTTTATGTCACTTTGCAGTCGCTCTGGCAGGGGATGCGTGCCTATCAGGTCCAGCAAAAAACAAAGGAGATTCTGAAGCAGGTCGGCAATCTGGATCTGCATATTAAAGCCTATGAAGATTATCTGAAGAAACTGGGCGGTCATCTCGGTACAACTGTCAATATGTACAATTCCGCATATAAGGAATTTAAAAAGATAGATAAGGATGTAGTGAAACTGACAGGCGGTGAATCAAAAATAGAACCGATTGAAATAGAAAAACCAAAAACGGAATAATATGAATTTTGCCGAATTTCAAAAAAAAATTCATGAAAAAGGATATCTTATTCTTTGTCTTAATGATTATAAAAAAGACGGTGAATTTTATACTTTTATCGGCATCCAGGATAAATCTGGTCATGGTTACAATGCCGAGGGGTTAAGCGGTAATTTGGATAATGTTTACAATGAATTAATTGGCAAAATTAATAAGTCTAATAATTAGTATTTATATTAATTATTTAGTTAATACTAAAAAGTCGATATATAGTTAAATTATAGTCGACTTTTATGTTTCAAAACAATTTGAGATAAATTTTATTGATGTAGCGATATGGAATCACAAATCAATGAATATCAATAATGACAATTAGTAACTGTTAGGAATATGTTTATGGTGCGGGAGGACCTATAAATCCCGGAGGGTAGCCAGAGCCAGTGGTGACATTATTAAGAACACCAAGCGCAAATGTTACAATCCCCCATGAAAGAATTACAACAGCCATACCGATCACAGCTGCTGTAATAATCTTTTTAGCCTTTTCAATTTTTTCCTCATTTCCGCCGGCCGTCATCCAGGTAAATCCCCCGTACATTACCATAACAACGCCAACCAGACCCAGTAACCCGAGTACCCACCGGATAATATTTAGTGCCGCTTTTTGCAGATCAACTGTCCCTAACCCTAAAGTTGCTCCAACATTCCAGAACGAAATCGCGTAAACAGCGTGGGGCAGAAAGAATGTACAAACTGCTAAAACAAACAACAAAGTTATGTGTACCTTTTTCATAACAAATTATTAGTAATTACATTTGGACATTATCATGTTTATCTTTATTTTACAAGGTCATTTTGGATTTTGGAATGCAATTCCAAACGGATAATACCGAGATATTTTTCTCTGATAGCACCGTAAAATATTAGTAATAATTTCATAGTAAACTGACAAAACCTGAAAAATATGCAAATATCCCATATAAAATGGCATTCACCCAAAATGGAAAATGGTAGGGCTTGATATATTTGCCAAGATGTATTATTATAGATGCGAAATTGTGGATATTTAAGTGAAATTCTGTTTTTATAATATTCCGTGCAATGGAAAAAAATACACCACAAAAAGCATGGTGGCAGCCAGCTTTAGCCATATTTGGTGAGGTAACCGGATGGATCGTCGTACCGATAGTATGTGCATTGTTCCTAGGCAAATATTTGGATGAAAGAAAAGGCACTGAACCATGGTATTTTCTCAGTCTAACTGGGGTAGCGTTTATTATATCCTGCATCGGCATTACAATTATCGCCGGAAAATACATTAAACAAATAGAAAAAGAAAGTAAGAGGAAACTAAGTCAGAACCAGAATAATGAGCAACGAAACAGCAACAACAGAGATAGTGAATGATGGCACACATGAAAATAATGTAGCCGAAAATTCAGCAACCGAAACGTCAGAAACAAATGGTGAGGTATCGCATGAAGTCACCTTATTTGCCGAACCGGTATTCCATATTGGAAGTTTTCCAGTTACTAACTCCCTGATCAATTCCTGGGTGGTTGTTTTTATAATCGTTTTATTCGCTTTTGCTTTAAAAAAACGGATCAAAAGGATTCCAACCGGACTGCAGAATGCTTTTGAAATTATTGTTGAAGGAGCTCTGAACTTAGCCGATTCTGTTACCGGAGACCGGAAAAAGAGTATGAAAGTGTTTCCGATAGTATTTGCAATCTTTATTTTTGTTTTATTAAATAACTGGCTAGGGTTGGTTCCGGGCATTGGTTCAATCGGGTTTATTGAAGAGGGTCATGGAGCTTCCGTATTTGTTCCTTTTTTCAGAGGGGGTACTGCTGATTTGAATACAACCATGGCTTTAGCATTATTTGCTGTAATTGGTTCAAATGTTTTTGGGGTTTTAGTTGTCGGTGGCTGGAAGTATATGAATAAATTTATCAATATCAAAGCAATTGCCGATATTCCAAGAAAGTTTACCAAGGACCCGGCTATTGCATTTGTAAATCCGATTAAGGCTTTTGTCGGTATCGTGGAAATTGTCGGGGAAGTGGCAAAAGTCGCTTCACTATCTTTTCGTTTATTCGGAAATATATTTGCCGGAGAAGTATTGCTTTCCTCAATTGCAGTTATTTTTGCCTTTGTTCTACCTATCCCGTTCATGTTCCTGGAAGTAATCGTCGGTATTATTCAAGCAGTAATCTTCGCGATGTTAACACTGGTGTATTTTACAATTGCATCCACCGAAGAAGAACATTAATTTTTCAATAATTATTATTAATGATTTATTGGCACCGACTATAAACTAAAAAAAATAGAGTCGAGTAGCTAGTAAATCAAGAAGAAAGGTCGCACAAAATGGAAATAGTACCATTAGCAAAAGCACTTGCCATCAGTATCGGAAGTATCGCTCCTGCATTGGCAATCGGAAAAATTGGCGCCAAAGCCATGGAATCAATCGGAAGAAATCCTGAATCAGCAGGAAAAATCCTGGTTCCTATGCTTTTAGCCGCCGCCTTTGCAGAAGCTATCGCTATTTACGCGTTGGTTATTGCATTCGGTATCAAATAGTCTTTTGACGAACAGGGGGTCTGGTATTCAGATCTCCTGAGGTTAGAAGATTATCTTGTAGCCCGTAATTCATAATTGGTAACTCGTAATCTTTTATTCATTATAAAATTCACTAATCTAAAACAATGGATGAATTAGTAAAAACATTTCACATTGATTGGAAACTGATTATTGCTCAGGTAGTCAACTTTGCAATTGTCCTATTTGTATTATGGCGTTTTGCCTTAAAACCGCTGATGAAGGTTATGGAAAAACGCAATCATGATATTGACCAAAGCCTTAAAAATGCCGAGGAGATAGAGAAGAAATTGAAAGTAGCCGGTGAAACAAAAGACCAGATTGTAACAGATGCCAAAAGAGAATCACAGTTAATTATGGAAAAGGCAAGCAAGGAAGCGGAGCAGTTGAAGGCGGACAAAATAGCGGAAACCAGGTCGGAAATGGAAAAAATTGCCGCAAAAACCAAGGCCAGTCTATTGGCGGAAAAGGACCAGATGATTAATGATGCCAGAAAAGAAGTTGGTAGTTTGATAATTGAGGCCAGCACTAAGATAGTAGGAAAAAATCTGGATTCAGAATCCAACCGGAAAATGGTGGAAGAAACAGTTAATCAAATCAAAAAATAGTAATGAGAAAGATAACGCCAAAAAAATACGCTCGGGCATTGTACGAATCATTGCAGGGCAAGGATAAGAAAGAAATTGCGGAAGCGATCAGTTCATTTATTCAGTTGATGATGCGAAATAAAGTAATTGCTAAGTCTGATAAGATTGTGGATGCTTTTCAGGAATATTCAAATGAACAAGAGGGCATCCAGGCGGTATCAGTTTATTCTGTTCGCGCACTGGGTCATAGTGAAAAAAATGAAATTATATCCGGATTGAAACAGGCTTTGAACAAAGAGATCAAACTGATTGAATATATTGATCCGGAAATAATGGGCGGAGTGATCTTAAAATATGGCGATACCGTAGCGGACGGCAGTGTAAAAAAGAAAATTGAAAGTTTAGCAAATACATTAAGTTAAAATATTTAATATTTGAAATACAATTAAAAAAACAATTATGGCAAACAAGGATTACATTATTGAGGAGCTAAAGAAACAAATTACTGATTTTAAAACTTCAGTTTCTAAAGAAAAAGTCGGAACAGTGGAAGAAATTGGTGACGGCATTGCTAGAATTTCCGGATTGTCTGACACCATGGCTTCAGAGATGCTTGAATTTCCCGGCGGGAAATTTGGGGTGTCCCTGAACCTGGAAGAGGATTCCGTCGGTGCTATTATTCTGGGTGAGTATGAAACAATCCAGGAAGGCGATACCGTAAAAAGCACGGGCAGAATTTTGGAAGTTCCGGTGGGCGAGGCTTTGATCGGACGTGTTGTAGATCCGCTGGGCCAGCCAATTGACGGCAAGGGTCCGATTAAAACAGACAAGTTTAACCCTATTGAAAAGATTGCGCCGCGTGTTATTACCAGACAAAAAGTGACCACTCCGGTTCAAACCGGAATTAAGGCCATTGATGCAATGATCCCGATCGGGCGTGGACAGCGCGAATTGATTATTGGTGACAGACAGACCGGAAAAACAGCTCTGGCAATTGATACGATTATTAATCAAAAAGGGCAGAATCAGGTTTGTATATATGTGGCAATCGGACAAAAAGAATCAAAAGTTGCGAAACTGGTCGCGGAACTGGAAAAAAATGGCGCAATGGAGCACACGATTGTGGTAGTTGCAGGCGCATCTGATCCGGCACCTTTAACATTTATTGCACCTTATGCCGGTTGCGCGATGGGCGAATATTTTATGGATCAGGGTAAAGACAGTTTGGTTATTTATGATGATCTTTCAAAACATGCCTGGGCATATAGACAGATTTCACTGTTACTGAGAAGACCTCCGGGACGGGAAGCATACCCGGGTGATGTTTTCTATTTACACTCTCGTTTATTGGAAAGAGCAGCAAGATTGAACAAAGAATACGGCGGAGGATCATTGACTGCCCTGCCAATTATTGAAACGCAAGCCGGCGATTTATCGGCATATATTCCAACCAACGTAATTTCAATTACTGATGGACAGATCTATGTTGAATCAGATTTATTCAACCAAGGCATCCGCCCGGCATTAAATGTCGGTTTATCCGTTTCCCGCGTAGGTTCAGCGGCTCAGATTAAAGCAATGAAACAGGTGGCGGGTAAACTAAGAATGGATCTGGCTCAATACCGTGAATTAGCCGCCTTTGCTCAATTCGGTTCAGACTTGGATGAAGCAACCAGAAACCAGTTGGAACGGGGAAAAAGATTAACAGAAATTCTGAAACAGGTTCAATATGCTCCAATGGCAGTTGAACATCAGGTTGCAATTTTATATGCGGCAGTTAACGGAATGCTGGATGATGTTCCGGTTGAACGAATTGCGGAATTTGAAACCGAATTCCATAAATATCTGGACACTTCAAAAAAAGACGTGCTCGCACAGATTGCCAAAGAAGGGGAATTGAACGAGGGGCTGGAAAACAAACTGAAAGAGGTTATTGATGAATTCAAAAAAACCAAAAATTTCAGCCAAACAGAACCAGTGCAAGAAAAAGTATAATCCAAAAGAAAGAAACGTATGCCAGTAGCAACACGTGATATTAATAGAAGAATCCGCTCCATTGCCAACACCAGGAAGATTACCAAGGCGATGGAAATGGTTTCGGCTGCAAAAATGCGTAAAGCAGTAAATGCCGTTTTAGCAACTAGAGAATATTCCAATTCGGCATGGGAAATTGTAAAAAATCTTGCCGCAAAAACAGATCCGGCATCGCATCCACTTTTGCAAAAAAGGGAAAAGGTTAAGAATGTCGGTGTTATACTGATTACATCCAATCGCGGATTATGCGGCAGTTTTAACAGGGAAGTCATTGATTTAGTTGCCGAGTATATTAATAACCACAAAAAAGAACATGTTGATGTAGAGGCGGAAGTCGTATTAATGGGTACTAAAGGGCAGGATATTATGTTTCGGCACGGCCATAATATTGTTGCGGAATTCACCAAACTAGACATGAACGCCAGAATTGCCGAAATAACACCGATTTCCAGGATGATTATTAATGATTATCTTTCCGGAAAATATGACAAAGTCGCAGTTGCCTACACCGATTATAAATCGGCAATATCGCAAAAACCGCGATTGAGAAAAATATTGCCGATTGACCGCGAAGATCAGGAGCTCGGCTATATTGGGGGAGATACAGAGAATCAATCAGCCAGTATTTTTGAATCCGGATTTGAATATTTATTTGAACCATCACCAGATGCCGTTTTAGATCAAATGATGTACCGGTTAATTGAATTGCAAATATACCAGGCGTTATTGGAATCCAATGCTTCGGAACACTCGGCCAGAATGCTGGCAATGCGTAATGCTTCAGATGCGGCCGAGGATATGATTGAAGACTTGACGCTTTACTTTAATCAAGCGAGACAGCAGGCAATAACAGCGGAACTGGCGGATATCAGTGCCGGCCGGGCGGCTGTTGAATAGTTTTTAATACATTATAAATTATTAATCATTATAAAAAAGTATGTCACAAACTACAGGAAAAATATCGCAAATTATCGGACCAGTTATTGATGTCAAATTTGAAAAAGATTTGCCCCAGATTTATACTGCATTAGAAGTGTATAAAGATGAGGGTGGAAAAAAGCATAAAATTGTTCTGGAAGTTCAGCAACAGTTGGAAGGAAACGTGGTCCGGACGGTTTCTATGGATTCCACAGACGGTCTAAGCAGAAACATGGACGTAATTAATACCGGCGGGCCGATAACTGTCCCGGTTGGAAAAGAAACTTTGGGCAGAATGTTCAGTTTGCTTGGTGAACCACTGGATGATAAAGAACCGGCTAAAACTGCAAAAAGATATCCGATTCACAGACCGGCACCGAGATTTGAAGACCAGACCACGCAGTATGAAATTCTGGAAACCGGAATTAAGGTTATTGATCTTATCTGTCCAATCTTGAAAGGTGGTAAAGTCGGTTTGTTCGGCGGAGCCGGTGTTGGTAAAACTGTCGTTATTCAGGAATTGATCAGAAATATTGCCCAGGAGCATGGCGGATTTTCAGTTTTTGCGGGAGTAGGAGAGCGAACTAGAGAAGGAAATGATCTTTACCATGAAATGAAAGACTCGGGTGTGCTGGAAAAAACAGCTCTGGTGTTCGGTCAGATGAACGAACCGCCGGGAGCTCGTGCTAGAGTTGCATTGTCAGCACTGGCGATGGCTGAATATTTCCGTGATGAGGAAAAGCAAGACGTATTATTATTTGTGGATAATATTTTCCGATTTACACAAGCAGGTTCAGAGGTGTCCGCTTTGCTCGGTCGTATCCCATCAGCA
This sequence comes from Patescibacteria group bacterium, assembly GCA_041666485.1. Taxonomy (GTDB): domain Bacteria; phylum Patescibacteriota; class Patescibacteriia; order UM-FILTER-42-10; family UM-FILTER-42-10; genus JAHJEX01. The sequence continues at coordinate 26,780 of JBAYGW010000017.1, forward strand.
GTGGGATATCAGCCGACCTTGGCGACTGACATGGGTGAATTACAGGAACGCATTACATCCACAAAAAATGGATCAATTACTTCTATGCAGGCAGTGTATGTTCCTGCTGACGACTTAACCGATCCTGCGCCGGCAACGACTTTTGCTCATTTGGATTCCACAGTGGTATTATCCCGTGCACTTTCTGAACTGGCTATTTATCCGGCAGTTGATCCGCTGGATTCTGCCTCTACAATTTTGGATCCGAGAATAGTAGGACAGGAACACTATAATATTGCACGTGGAGTGCAAAAGATTCTCCAGAGGTATAAAGATTTGCAGGATATTATCGCGATCCTGGGTATGGAAGAACTTTCGGATGAAGATAAAATAATCGTCACACGAGCAAGAAAAGTCCAAAAGTATCTGTCACAACCATTCTTTGTCGCGGAGACATTTACCGGAACAGAAGGAAAATATGTTTCGCTCAAGGACACGATTCGCGGTTTCAAGGCAATTTTGGACGGCGAATTTGATACCGTATCTGAACAGGAATTCTACATGAAGGGCAGTATTGACGAGATTAAAAAATAATCAAATTTATGGCAAAGAAACTACAATTTGAAATAACTACTCCCGAAGGCAAGGTTTATTCCGACCAGGTGGATGAAGTTATTTTGCCTACTCCCAAAGGGGAGATCGGTATTCTGCCAAACCACATTCCGCTGGTTTCTTTACTGATTCCGGGAGAGGTCAGAATAAAGAAGGATGGAGAAGAAACGTATTTGGCGGTTTCCGGAGGATTCATTGAAGTCAGACCGAACAAGATTATAGTTCTTGCTGACACAGCAGAACACGCGGACGAAATTGACGAAGCACGGGCTGAAGCTGCAAAAATCCAGGCACAGGAGCTGGCGAATGTAAAAAGAACCGACGATAAGGAATTTGCCGCCCTGACCGCAAAAATAGAAAAGGAGTTTGCCAGATTGAAGGTTGTCAGACGTAGAAGGAGAAGAGGTAATCTTCCGCCATCATCCGGAAATTAATAATGGATAAATCAATACAGCGTAATTATGTCAAAAAAAATGAAATCAAATCCAAATTTAGTTGCAGATAATAATCCTAGCTCTCTTGTGCAGGAAGTAATTGAACGTAATATTGAACAGAGCACAATTTTTCGCAGTTCCGATGCTTATTTAGCGCGTAAGTTTTATCGTGCGCAGCATCCGACTGAAATATTATGGTTTAAATGCATGGACGGCCGGTTGCACGGCCCGGTTATTACCGAAACACCGGTCGGGATTATCCAGCCGTTACGCAACTTAGCCGGCTCTTTTGAGCTGGGCTGGGGCTATCTGGCTGATATTTTTTTACAGTGGGTAATGTACGCAGTCCAAAACGGACGGCGTTGTCTGCCATTTATTACCTATCATTGGTCCAAGAGTGATGTTCATAAGGGATGCAAGGGGCATAATTATGATGTGGAAAAAGCCAAATTGGATGCGAGCAGGCTAGTCAGCAATATTGAAAAGGCATTTGGTAAAGATCATCAGATCGTATATCCTATTATGGTCGGTATTGAAACCGATGAAGATGCCATGGTTTTGCACGGTGAGGGCGAAGATTCAATAAATCTGATTGATGAATTGGAGACCGCGTCTGATATCCTTAAAACAAAAATCCGCAAATTATATCCGGATATGCACATGCAGGTAGTTGAAGATCTCTTTGCGCTGGTTGAGGGAAATATCCGACATGTTCATTATCTACGCGCCAATCCGCGTCCTGATCAACAGACAATGCATGGTGAACAAATTATTGCTGTTGGTAGGGGGTTTGACTGGCTACATTGGTTGAATCGTGCGTTAATCATCGGACCATTTTCTTACGATGTTGCAACTCCGATAGCAACTGCCGCTACAATTGTTCTGGATAACATCAATAAGGGTCTAGTTCCCCGTGAAGAAGGCGCGCTATTGATGACTTCTGGTGTTTATCGTCAGCCGACCGGACCGGAGCCGATATTAGCCGAACTGAAAGCCAGCTATCTGGAAGAGTTTGCATTGAATGTCATTAAAACCAGAGTCCCGGATTTATATCCTCATATTCACGTCCTGTCCGGCACTGTAGACATGGAAACTCGTCTGTTTAATGTATTGACGGCAAAGTAAAAAGCGGTGAATTAATAAATATCAAACTTTGAACCTGCTTCCAGAAGAAGCGGGTTTTAGTTTTATCAGGGTAAAATAAAACGAGGAGCCGCGGGAAGTGATTAGTTTCCTTATGGCTCCCGAGGAGCGAGAGGTGCAAACTCATGGTTGCCGAACCCCCAGGGCTTGGTCCATGGAGTTGCAAAGCTCAAACATGGAGGCGATCTGCGTGACCACCAGCACATTTCTTACGCGCTTGTTCGCGCGGGCGATGACTACGGGTTCGGAGTAGCCGGCCTTGCGTGCCATCCTTTGGATGGTGATCAGGATGCCGATGCCGCTGGAGGTCATCACTTCAACCTTGGAAAGGTCAAAGACGACCCGCTTGAACTGGCGGAACTTCCACGACTGGAGCATAGGTTCACGGTTCTCAACCCCCCTGAAATAGTCCGGAGCATCGTTGCAGAAGCTCCCCTCAAGCTTGATCACGAGAACATCGCCCCGTGCTTCCAGCGAGTGCCGCATGTAGTCGGTCATTGTTCTCACCACCTTGGTGGTTAGGGTGAAAGGTGCTAGCGTTTTTGTTCTTTTCCGCGCTTTACTGCGGTAAAGAACAGTCAAGGTTAGCATAGCACACTATTTTTGTCAAGGGAAGTGGGTATCAATTTTCTTATATCGGACATTATTAACAATAAAAAAAGAGGTGTTGTAATAGCCTCTTTAGGTCGGATATCCCGACTTTTGTAGTTGTGCGATATTAGCTATCGATGGGAAATTGCAATGAAATTCCCATGTCACCACCATCAGTAAAGGTGATATTATCGACAGGCAGTCCGGTTTCGTTTGCAATTTGCTTCGCGAAATTTATGATTGCTTGCCGCATCTTGATTTGGGTGCCGAAGTTTGAGCTGTCCCAGCTCAATTTCGCAGAGAGATACCATCTCTCTCTGGAGCCATGAATGAATCTCCCGCACACGACGTTGACTTGCTTGAAGTTGGTCAGAAATCCTTCTTTCTGCCAACTAACAAGTGCATTGATCAACGAACTATTTAAAGCAAGAATACGTTCTTGCTTCGTCCTTGCTATATACACGGCTGTTCCCCCTTTCTCAACTTGTGTTACTGTGAGAATTGATTTTGTGGGTAATATGGTTTTACCTCCTTTGCACTTATTACCCTCACTTTGGAGCAAGTCGTTAACATTACAAATTTCTGAACTATTTATCAAACTAATCAGAACTAATTTATGATAATTAAAATGATTCTTTCATATATACGTGGCTAACTTGTGTCATTATGATACAATATTCATATGGAATTGCTTAAAGATTTAAACTCGGAACAAAATACCGCCGTTACTTATGGAAACGGTCCTTTGCTGATTGTGGCCGGTGCCGGAACGGGAAAAACAACCGTAATTACCCAGCGGATCGCCTGGTTGATTGACCAGAAAAAAGCCCAGGCGGATGAAATACTGGCGCTGACTTTTACCGACAAAGCGTCAGGGGAAATGGTGGAACGTGTGGACCAGTTACTGCCATACGGATATGTGGATTTATGGGTATCAACTTTCCATGCTTTTGGCGAGCGGGTATTGCGGGATTACGCGCTGGAAGTCGGATTGGATTCCGGATTCAAACTGCTTTCAAATACTGATCAATGGATGCTTTTGAAAAAACATCTGGATGATTTTAATTTGAAATATTACAAGCCGCTCGGTAACCCGACCCGGTTTATTTATGCGTTGATTCAGCATTTTTCACGTATTAAAGATGAACACGTTTCAGCTAAAGAATATTTGGCATATGCCAAAAAATTAATCAGCAAAAAAAACCAAAAACCTGATGAAAAAGAAAGTGCGGAAAAAATACTGGAAGTGGCAAAAGCTTATCAGCAGTACCAGATGTTACTGCAGAAAAATGGATTCTTGGATTTTGGTGATTTGATAATTCAGACACTGGAGCTGTTTAAAAAAAGAAAAAAAGTTTTGGAACAGTTCAGAAAGAAATTTAAATACATATTGGTGGATGAATTTCAGGATACTAATTACGCTCAATACGAATTGATAAAACTACTCGCATTTCCACAAAACAATATTACAGTAGTGGGAGATGATGATCAGGCGATTTACCGGTTCCGCGGAGCGTCCATGAGTAATATTTTGGAGTTCAAAAAGGATTTCCCGAAATCAAAAGAAGTTGTTTTAATCAATAACTATCGCTCTAGACAAAATATACTGGATCTTTCATATGAGTTCATTCAAAAAAATAATCCCAACCGTCTGGAATACCAGCTGAAACAGGATGCTGCTCAAAAGAAAAATCCCAAGATAAAAAAAATCAGTAAAAAATTAATCTCAAAAGTAAACGGGGAAGGGGTTATAAAGCATCTTGAATCGGAAACACAGGAAGATGAAGTATTTAAAATTCTGCGGGAAATGGAAAAACTGAAAAATTATGATTCCAGTCTGACCTGGAATGATTTCGCGGTCTTGGTGCGCGCAAACAGTCAGGCGGATATATTTGTCAATGTATTTACTAATCAGGAAATACCTTATCAATATGTGGCGGCGCGTGGTCTGTACCAGCAGCCGGAGATTTTGGATATTATTGCCTGGCTGAAAATGCTAGATAATTATCACGAGAGTCCTTCGTTGTTTCGTGTGCTTTCAATTGATCTTTTCAAAATCAGCACTTCAGATTTAATCAATCTAGCAAATCAGGCAAAAAGAAAGCGCATCTCGCTTTATGAAGTGATTGAAACCCATCAAGAAGTCGGAGGGATTAGTCAGGATACTAGAAAATCTTTAAACTACATTTTGGATTTGATAAAAAAACAGACAGCACTGGCCAAAGAAAAATCAGTCGGCCAGATCTGTTTTGAATTTCTCAAAGCGATCGGGTATCTGAATAAGATGAGCAGTAAAGATACCGAAGGGTATCACATCAAAATTCAGAATATCAGCAAATTTTTCCGCAAAGTCCAGGATTTTGAGCGCAATAATGAGGATAAATCGGTAAAGAAATTTATGGAAGAATTGGAACTGGTTATTGATATTGGCAATGATCCCGCGCCGGCGCAAATGGAAGAAGGGCCGGAAAGCATAAAAATAATGACAGTACACGGCGCGAAGGGCTTGGAATTTTCTTATGTGTTTATTGCCAACCTGGTTGATAAACGGTTCCCCAGTATTGAGCGCCGTGAGCAGATAGAGGTCCCCGGAAAGTTAATCAAAGAAATTATTCCAGAAGGTGATATCCATCTGCAGGAAGAACGCCGGCTTTTTTACGTTGCCTGCACACGGGCGCGGAAGGGACTGTATTTCAGTTCCGCTAAAGATGTCGGCGGAAAAACCGCCAAAAAGCCGTCACGATTTTTGTTTGAGATAGATATGGTGCAGGGGGAAAAGGCAGAAAAATTGGAACAGCTGAATTTAGGTTTTGATATTGTCCGGAAAAAAAATAGACCGGCGGAAAAAATTATATATCCGTTGCCTAAATCTTTCAGCTATTCCCAGCTCAAGGCCTATGAAAAATGCCCGAAACAGTATAAATATATGTTTATCTGGAAAGTGCCAGTATTGACCGGCAGACATACGTATAGTTTTGGCACCTCTATACATAACACATTGAAAGCTTATTATACTTTGATCCAGCAAGGGCATAAGCCCAGTAAAACTCAGTTGATGAAATTATATGAAGAAAACTGGATTGACGACTGGTATGATTCCCGTAAGCACATGCAGGAAAGGAAAAAAGCGGGAAAACAGATGTTGGATGAGTATTATAAAACAAATAAAATTACGAAACCACCCGCTTTCCTGGAAAAAGGCTTCAATCTGAAAATTGGTGAATATTCATTCCGGGGGTTTATTGATCGGGTTGATCCGCTGGATAAAAATTCCGTAGAAATTATTGATTACAAAACTGGTAAAAAACCGGCCCGCAAAACTGAAATTGACCATGAACAGCTGATGATATATCATATAGCTATGCAGGAGGTCTTTAAAAAGAAGCCGGCATTGTTGAGTTTTTACTATTTGGATGGCAATAACAAATACTCGTTTACGGCATCTGATAAAGATATCCAGGGGTTAAAAAATAAAATTAAACTGTCAATCAAAGAAATTGAAAAAGGAGATTTCACAGCGTTACCGACAGTTTATAAATGCGCGACTTGTGATTTCAGGGAAATCTGCGAAGACCGCGCTGTGTAAAAAATATGATTACAATCAATCAGGAACAAATTGAAAAGATTTCGGGTTTGTCATTTGAAACCGTATTGGAAAAACAAAACAAGTACGGTTATAATGAACTGAATTCCCAGAAGAAACACAATATATTTCAAATACTTTTTGAAGTTGTCAAAGAGCCGATGCTGGCTCTTTTGATTTCCATCAGTGTCATTTACCTCTTTTTAGGCGAGCAAAAAGACGCCTTTGTTTTGATGTTCGCAGTGTTCGGGGTGGTTGGTATCACATTGTTCCAAAAAAGAAAAACGGAAAGAGCGCTGGATGCTTTAAAGAATTTATCCAGTCCCCGCGCATTGGTTATCCGTGAGGGAAAACAAGTTAGGATCCCCGGAAGAGAAGTGGTAAAAGAGGATATTATTGTTTTGGCGGAGGGCGACCGGGTACCGGCGGATGCATTAATTCTTTCCAGCGTAAATTTGCAGGTAGATGAATCCTTGTTGACCGGAGAATCGCTGTCAGTTAAGAAAACGCAATATGAAGGGCAGGAGCTTCCACGACGACCGGGCGGTGACAATCTGCCATATGTTTATTCGGGCACATTGGTTGTGCAGGGCAGGGCGACGGCAAAAGTTGAAGCGATTGGATCGGAAACGGAAATGGGAAAAATCGGCAAAGCTTTGGATTCTATCAAAGAGGAGGATACTTTACTTCAAAAAGAAACAGGACGGTTAGTAAGGTATATTGGAAGTATCGGCTTACTACTTTGTCTGTTGATATTTCTGATTTACGGTTTGGTGAGAGGTGAGTGGATTCAAGGTTTACTTTCCGGATTGACTCTCGCTATGGGGATATTGCCGGAAGAATTTCCGATTGTTTTATTAATTTTTCTGGCATTGGGAGCATGGCGAATATCAAAGAGAAATGTTCTGACGAGACGCATGCCGGCCATAGAGACATTGGGCGCTGCCACTGTTCTGTGTGTGGATAAAACCGGTACGATTACTCAAAACAGGATGTCTCTGAATACTATTTATGTTGACGGTGAATATTACGAAATAAGCGAAAAGAAATCGTTACCGGAAAAATTTCATTCACTTATGGAATACGCGCTGCTGGCGAGCCAGGAAGATCCGTTTGATCCGATTGAACAGGAAATAAAGAAAGTAACGGGAGAACTTCTGGATAACACCGAACATATTCATAAATCATGGCAGTTGAACAAAGAATATCCGTTTACAAAAGAATTACTTTCCATTGCACATGTCTGGGAATCAAATGAAATGAAAGATTATACTGTAGCTGCCAAAGGCGCTCCGGAAGCAATTGCTGATTTATGCCATTTTACCGAACAGGAATTCAAACAATTAGAAGAAAAAATAAACTATTTAGCAAATAATGGATTGCGGCTATTAGGGGTAGCGGAGGCGACTTTTGAGAAGACCAACCTGCCTCAGTCCCAGCATGATTTTAAATTCAAATTTGTCGGTCTGCTCGGGTTTCTAGATCCTATTAGAGAACAAGTACCCGGCGCATTAAAGGAGGCATACAGTGCCGGTATCCGCGTCATCATGATTACCGGTGACTATCCGGGAACAGCGAGTTTTATTGCCCGGCAAATCGGATTAAAAAACCCCGATAATTTTATTACCGGACCGCAGCTGGAAAAAATGAATCCGGAAGAATTAAAAAGTAAAATTTCATCGGTTAATGTTTTCAGCCGTGTCGTACCGGAACAAAAATTGGCAATTGTGAACGCCCTCAAAGCTCATGGTGAAATCGTGGCAATGACCGGCGACGGTGTAAATGACGCCCCTGCATTGAAATCAGCAAATATCGGAATTGCCATGGGTAAAAGGGGAACCGATGTTGCACGCGAAGCATCATCATTGGTTTTACTTGATGATGATTTTACATCAATTATTGAGGCGGTGAAACGAGGTAGAATTATTTTCAATAATCTCAAGAAAGCAATTTCGTATATATTCGCTGTCCACGTCCCAATCGCCGGATTAGCATTCTTACCTGTATTATTCGGAATGCCGGTAATTCTTTTGCCGATACATATTACTTTTCTGGAATTAATCATTGATCCGGCCTGTACGATTGTTTTTGAAGCAGACCAGGCGGCAAAAGACGTAATGCAGCGTAAGCCCAGAAATCTAAAAGAACCTTTATTCAACAGAAAAGCTTTATTCTTCAGTTTGATTCAGGGCTTGAGCATTTTAACTATATCCTTCGGTATATATTTATTGACCTTACAAATGGGGAAGGGTGAAATAGAGGCGAGAACATTGACCTTCAGTAGTTTGGTAATTGGCAATCTCATTATGATTGCGGTAAATCTTTCCTGGTCTGAAAGTATTATCAATATTTTCCGTACGGTAAATCGGACCATGTGGTTAGTTGTCTCGGGAACTCTCGCTTCATTAGTATTAATTTTTTCCAATTCCTGGCTTAATGATCTTTTCCATTTAACCAGACTTCATATGAATGATGTCTTGCTAATGTTAGGAGTCAGCGTTTTCATTATTGCTTGGTTTGAATTTATGAAGAAAGTATTCAGAAAAAAGTACCGAGAAATATAGTAAATAATTTGGATATATAAACGTGTTGAGTCTTAACCCCCGCATCCACACTGGTTCGGGGGTTGACACTTTTTTTATTTACAGTAGAATGTAGTCTCGCGTGTAAATGTTTCTGATCTGAAGGAGTCAGTAGATGTCAATGAGACAAGAGATGGGCGATAATCCGCCCGCTCCACCCCCTTCACCCGAACATCATCACCGCCCGCCGCCCACGGTTAACTCCGAGCATCTTGAGCGTCTTTCAAGGGCGATTGAAGACCTCTACGGGGGTCGCGACAAGGTGCCAAGCGGGCATTTCCTCGGCTAGATAGCCTCTCTGTTGGCCGTCTGAACGGGGCCTTCTTCGGTCTTCATTGAGGCTTTCAGGGGGTCTCGCACCCACGGACATTCTCTCGTCCGGAGACCCCCGACCTTTTCAGGTGGAACGCGATTGCTCATTCTCGGGCCTTGCTGTTATTTCATGCAGCGGCCCTTTTTTAATTAGTTGTATAATTTTTCCAATTGAAACTAGTTTATTTTATTAGAGCGTGATATAATTATTGATAATAATTTAGTGTAAAAATATGCCAGAAAATCAAGAAAAAAAAGAAGAATTTATTATTTCCGGCGATAAAGTAGTTGAAAAGGTAAAGGAGTTGATCAAGGAAGGAAATGCGCGCCGAATAATAATCAATAATGAAAAAGGCGAATCAATTATTGA
>JBAYGW010000018.1:0-35858 GCA_041666485.1 Patescibacteria group bacterium
AAGCTGGTAAAATATTGATCTAAACAGTAATTATTATTAGTATTCTATGACTACCACAGATCCAATTGCAGATATGTTAACACGGATCCGAAATACAGTTCCGTTGAGAAAAGAAAAAGTAATTATTCCTTTTTCTAAGATTAAGTTTGAAATTGCAAAGATTTTGGAAAAGGAAGGCTATGTCAGAAAAGTGGAAAAAACAGAAGGAAATTTCGCCTCAATCAGTATTGAATTAAAATATACGCCAGACAATGAATCAATAATTAAAAGTCTAATCAGAGTCAGCAAACCAGGCAGACGTGTATATGCTGAATATCAGCAGTTGCCAAGCGTATTAAACGGCTTGGGAATGGCGATTATCTCAACTTCAGCAGGTTTGATGAGCGACAAAGAAGCCAAAAAGAGAAAGATCGGCGGAGAAGTAATTTGTGAAATTTATTAAACAAGAATATGTCCAGAATAGGTAAACAACCAATAAATCTTCCTGACGGCGTTACTTTCACATATGAGGATAACGTAGTAACCATCAAGGGTGCGAAAGGGGAGTTAACGCAAGATGTTGATTCCAGAGTTAAGATAGAAAAAACTGAAAATCAAATTTCTGTTACAGTAAAAAATCCTGATAATAAAACCGACCGCGCGTATTGGGGTTTATACCGGATGTTGATCGCAAATATGGTAACCGGTGTGACAGTAGGATTCAGTAAGCAGTTGGAGCTAAACGGGGTCGGATTTAAAATGGAAATAAATGGTAAAAATTTAATATTAAATGTCGGTTTTTCCCACCCAGTCAATTATGAGTTATCAGAGGGAATTGAAGGAAAAATTGAAAAGAATGTACTGACTATATCCGGTATTGATAAGCAAAAAGTCGGTCAGACAGCTGCGGAAATAAGGCATATTAAAGTACCTGAACCATATAAGGGTAAGGGAATGAAATACATGGATGAGAAGATACGACGCAAAGCTGGCAAGGTAGTTAAAAGCTCGGAGAAATAATATTAGAAATATTAATTGTTTGGAAGAATCATGAAAAACATACTGATCCAAAAAAGAATAACAAGAAAGAGAAGAAAAGCCCGTACGCGTGCTAAAATTCAGGGTAACGCAGAACGGCCTCGTTTAGCCGTACACCGGAGTCTTAAACATATCTATGTTCAGATTATTGATGATAAGGCCGGCAATACAATTACCAGTACAAACGATCTAAAACTGCCAAAAGCGAAGCAGTCCGGAAAAAAAGTTGATGTTGCCCGTGAAGTCGGTAAATTGATTGCCGAACAGGCGGTTGCAAAAAAAGTTACTGAAGTTGTTTTTGACAGAGCGGGAGTTAGATATCACGGCAGAATCAAAGCAGTAGCGGAAGGCGCCCGAGAAGGCGGACTTAAATTCTAATAATATACATGTCAATGCCACAAAATACATCAAAAAGATTTCCAAAAAGGGAAGAACGAGAAAAGGATGAATTTGACCAGAAGGTTATTGAGATTACTCGTGTAACCAGGGTTCAGGCCGGCGGAAAACGTATGCGTTTTAGAGCATGTGTTGTTGTTGGCGACCGTAAGGGCAAGGTGGGAATGGGTGTCAGTAAAGGCGCGGATGTTGCGACGGCTGTAAACAAGGCGATTACCTTGGCTAAAAAGGATTTGTTTACCGTAAAAATTGTTAAAGATTCAATTCCTCATGTGATGCTGGAAAAAAATTGTGGCGCTCAGGTTTTATTAAAACCGGCAACACAGGGTAGAGGAATTATTGCCGGTGGCCCGGTTCGAGCAGTACTTGAACTGTCCGGTATTAAGAACGTCGTCAGCAAAATGCTTGCTTCCAAAAACAAAATAAGTAATGTTCGTGCTACTATTCAGGCTCTGAAGAAAATGAGAACGAAAGAGGAAATAGAACAATTAAAAAAATCATAATCAATTATGACATTACAACTCTCACAATTAAAGAATTCTAATAAAAAGAAACGCAAAAGAATCGCCCGCGGTGATTCCGGTAAAGGCGGTACTTATGGTGGAAGGGGATTGAAAGGACAGCGTTCCCGCTCAGGTGGCAGACGCAAAGCGGTTCATCATGGTAAAAAAGCTCCGTCATTCATCAGACAGGTAGCTAAAACCCGAGGATTCAAGAGCTTTAAATTACAAATGCATATTGTAAATTTAGGCCAGTTGAATGCCACGTTTGAAGAAGGTGCAAATATCACACCTGCAAAGATTCTAAAAGCTAAACTGGTTCCAGAAATATATCCCGGCATTAAAATTCTAAGTAATGGATCAATTAAAAAGAAAGTAACGGTCTCTGCTCATCGCTTTTCTAAAACAGCAGAAGATGCTATAAAAAAAGCAGGAGGTAATGTAATCGTAATTGAGCGCCAACCTTCTCATCAACAAAAAGTAGAACAAGAGAGAAGAGAAAAAAAAGAAAAAGGAAAATAAGGCATGTACGCATTTGAAAAAGTGCTCCAATTATGGAAGGTGAAAGATATTCGGAATAAGATCCTATATGTTTTAGGTCTTCTTCTGGTTTTCAGAATTGCGGCGCATGTTCCTGTTCCGGGAGTGGATGTGGAAAATCTTAAGAACTTCTTCAATTCCAATCAGGTACTGGGTCTTTTGAATATGTTTTCCGGCGGAGCGCTAGAAAATTTTTCAGTAGTTATGCTTGGACTAGGGCCATACATTACCGCTTCCATTATTTTCCAATTATTGGTAATGATTATTCCGCGTTTGCAGGAAATCCAGAAAGATGGAGAAGCAGGTCAGGCAAAAATTAATCAATACCAAAGATTACTGGCAGTCCCGTTGGCCGCATTGCAGGCGTATAGCACCATTACTATTTTACAGAGAACAGGTGGGTCAGCTGTAGGCGCCACCGCACAGGGGATAATCGGCAATCTCACTTCATTCCAATGGGCATCGGCTATCATTATGATTACGGCCGGAAGCATAATGTTAATGTGGTTGGGAGAGTTGATTACTGAGAAGGGTATTGGGAACGGAATCTCGGTTTTGATCTTTGCCGGTATCGTTGCCGCATTACCCAGGTCAATTCAGCAGACTTTTGCCGTGTTTGATCCAAGTCAGATATTTACCTATTTAGCATTTATCATTATCGGAATCATCACCATCACTGGTGTGGTTATTATTACCGAGGGACAAAGGAATATACCGGTTTCTTATGCAAGGAGAATTAGGGGAAATAAGGTCTATGGCGGTGTCAGTACCCATCTTCCATTGCGTGTTAATCAGGCCGGAGTAATTCCTATTATCTTTGCAATTTCCATTGTATTAATCCCGCCGATCATTGCTCAATATTTCATTGGGTCGGATACTGCCTGGATTGCAAATTTTGCACAGTGGGTTGTCAACATATTCAATAACCAACTTTTTTACGGAATTACGTATTTCACTTTCGTAGTTGCATTTACATATTTTTATACAGCTGTGATTTTCCATCCAGATCAGATATCAGAAAATTTGCAGAAACAGGGCGGGTTTGTACCAGGAATCAGACCCGGAAAGCCGACTACTGAATATCTAGGATATGTGTCAAATCGTATTCTGTTAACCGGAGCTCTATTCCTTGGCGCGATCGCCGTTCTACCTTTTATTATTCAGGCTGCTACCGGAATTAAATCATTAGTGCTTGGTGGGACCAGTTTATTAATCGTGGTAAGTGTTGTATTGGAAACCGTTAAACAGATTGAGTCAAAGCTTGTAATGCGTGATTATGAAGGGTTTTAATAAACAAATATTCTGATCTAAGGAAAGTACCGAGGAATAACCTCGGGTTTTCTTTTTTGTCCAGAGAACTTATAATGAACGTATGATAATATCAAATAATTTAATAAAAAAAGTGGTCGTTTTTGGCCCTCAGGGCTCAGGTAAGGGAACTCAGGCAGAAATAATTGCTGATGATCTTCGCTTGCCCTGGATTTCTACCGGTAATATTTATCGTCAGCATATTCAGAGACAGACGGAATTAGGAAAAATTGCGGCACAATACAGTAAAGAGGGTAAACTGGTTCCTGATGATATTACAAATAAACTGGTGGCGGAACGACTCATGGAACTTGATGCCCGTGCCGGTTTTGTTTTTGATGGATATCCTAGGAATATTGTGCAAGCAAAATATCTAAATGAAATTGCAAAAATTGATGTCGCGTTGGAAATTGCTATTTCGGATGAGGAAGCAGTTAGGAGAATTACTGGACGGAGAATCTGTTCATGCGGGATGACCTATCACGTCAAATATAACCCTCCGAAAAAAGAAGGCATTTGTGATAAATGTGGAAGAAAGCTGATTCACAGGGAAGATGATACAGAGCCGGTAATTAAAGAAAGGTTGGCGATATATCATCACGATACTGAGCCGGTATTGGATATGTATCTGAATCAGGGTGTGCTGGTTAGAATTAACGGTGAACAGCGGATCAAAGATGTAGCGGATGAAATTGTTTCTAAATTAAATAACAGTGAATTCGCAAAACAATGATAATTATCAAAACTCCGGAAGAAATAGCAATTATGAAAGAATGCGGGAAGCTACTGGCTGGTATATTAAATAAAGTTGCCAATGCCGCAAAGCCAGGTATTTCAACTCTGGAGCTGGATAGTTTAGCGGAAAAGCTAATTCGTGATGCCGGCGGTGAACCGGCCTTTTTGAATTATGCAGTGGAGGGTGATGAAGATAATCCTTATCCCGCAACACTCTGCACTTCGGTTAACAACGAAGTAGTACATGGAATTCCCAGTAAGAATAAAATTTTAAAAGAGGGGGATATTATCGGTCTGGATATCGGGATGTTTTATAAAGGGCTCTGCACCGATACGGCTGTTACGGTTGGGGTGGGTGAGATTTCTGAGGATAAACAGAAATTACTGGATGTTACCGCTAAAGCTTTACGGAAAGGGATAGCCAAGGTAAAAAGTGGAGCTAAAGTAGGTGATATCGGATCAGCTATACAGACCTATGTTGAGAGCGAAGGATTTTCAGTTGTGAAGCAGTTGGTCGGTCATGGTGTTGGTAAAGAAATTCATGAAGATCCCAGGATTCCAAATTACGGTAAACCAAAGACCGGCATTGAACTTCAAGAGGGGATGACGATTGCTATTGAACCGATGGTCAATGTAGGGGAGGAGTTGGTCCAGACTGATGATGATCAATGGACAATCAGCACGGTTGACAGAAGTCTTTCCGCTCATTTTGAACATACCGTTGTAGTTACCAAAAACGGATGCACAATTATTACTGAAGAATAAATATGGGAAAACTTTTGGGAATTGATTATGGGGATAAAAGGATAGGTATTGCTACTTCTGACGAAAAACAGGATTATATTTTCCCAAGTGATACAATGGAAAATTCCGGCAATATTATTCAGGAGCTTTGTGATTTCATAGAAAAGGAGAATATTGAAACAGTTGTAGTCGGTTTTCCCGTAAATATGAGTGGGGAGGAAAATGCGCAGTCCGATAGGATTAAGCGATTTGCAGATGAACTTCGCAGTAGAATCAGAATTTCTGTTGTACTGGAAGATGAGCGTTTAACCAGCCAATTTGCCGAGCGCTTATTAAAGGACATACCAGGCAGAAGGAAACCGAAGGGAAATATTGACCGGCAGGCGGCAATACTAATTTTAGAAAGTTATATGGGAAAAAATAAAAAATGAATTACACCTCATACATTATCCCATTTATTCTGTCCTTTTTGATCGTGGTATTATTTACCCCGCTAGTTAGAAGGCTTGCTGTCAAAAATGATATTTTGGATAATCCCGAAACAGATCCTGAGAGAAAAATTCAAAAAATTCCCGTACCTCTTTTGGGCGGACTCGCAATTTTTATCGGTTTTGCGGTTGTCCTGCTTTATTATACCTTTTTTACGGATCAGATGCTGGGCGGTTATATGTTACAGAAACATATCATCGGCATTCTGGCAGCCGGAGCATTATTAATGATCGGTGGATATCTGGATGACAAATACAGATTAAAACCGCACCTGCAGCTGATCTGGCCGGTTTTCGCGGGATTGGTAGTTATCGCAGTTGGTATCGGTATCCCGTATATTTCCAGTCCATTTGGCGGTACTCTGCAGCTTGATACGATTAGGCTAGAAGTTTTTAGAATCGGTGGTACTCCTTATTCAATTACACTTTGGGCGGATCTGATTGCGTTTGTATGGCTGATGGTTATGGTTTACACCACAAAATTTTTGGATGGACTGGACGGGTTAGTACCGGGAGTCGGGACGATCGGTGCGGTTGTAATATTTGCGTTGAGTCTAACAAGCGATGTAGCCCAACCGGAGACGGCTTTGCTTTCAATAATCTTTGCCGGTGCACTAACCGGTTTTCTAGTTTACAGTTTTCATCCCGCACGCATATTTTTGGGGGAAGGCGGTTCTACGTTTATCGGTTTTGTATTGGGTGTTTTAGCAATCATCAGCGGAGCAAAAATTGCCACAGCACTTTTGATCATGGGTGTTCCGCTATTGGATTTGGCTTGGGTAATTTTAAGAAGAGTGTTTAAAGAAAAACATTCACCTTTTTGGGGCGACAAAAAACATCTGCATTTCCGGCTCCTAGATATCGGTCTTTCACACAGACAGGCTGTTATCTTTTTGTACATAGTCACCGGTGCTTTTGGAGCTACATCCCTGTTTCTATCAACGAAGGGGAAGCTGATTTCACTGATTGTACTGGTTATAGCAATGGTAATTTTGGGCTTATCTTTGGTGATTGTTTATAAAAGGAAGAGCCGCATGGCGTCTTGACAGAAGTCACTGGAAAGTTTACACTTATGAGGATTTTTAATTA
Organism: Patescibacteria group bacterium; assembly: GCA_041666485.1. Taxonomy (GTDB): domain Bacteria; phylum Patescibacteriota; class Patescibacteriia; order UM-FILTER-42-10; family UM-FILTER-42-10; genus JAHJEX01. The sequence goes on from JBAYGW010000018.1 coordinate 6,818, forward strand.
AAGAATAAATTTATGATCGCAGTAATCAAAACCGGGGGAAAACAGTATAAGGTTAAAGAAAACGACGTTCTTAAAGTCGAAAAGCTTGGTAAAAAAGAAGGGGATGAAGTAACACTCAAGGATGTATTACTAGTCTCTGATGATGAAGGCAAAAAAATATCATTAGGTACCCCAAATGTTAAAGGAGCCCAGGTTGTATGTAAAGTGCTGGAAGAGAAGCAGGCAAAGAAAGTAATGGTGGTAAAGTATAAATCTAAAACCCGCTATCACAGAACAAAGGGTCATCGTCAGTGGTACACTAAATTGCAGATTCAGAAAATTACCGGATAATAGGAAATTAAAAAAAGCGCTTACAAGCGCTTTTTTGTTTTGTAAATATTATTTTACTTCGCCTCTGCCCTCCATTGCATTAGCGATGGTTACTTCATCGGCGTATTCAATATTACTGCCCATCGGTAAACCTTTGCCGATTCTGGTTATTTTTATCCCCAGGGGTTTTAACACCCGGATCAGATAAAGCGCGGTTGATTCGCCCTCCATGTCTGGGTCGGTTGCCAGAATTATTTCTTTAATGCCGTCTTTTTTAATTCTTTCCACCAGCTCGTTGATCTTCAATTGATCCGGTCCGATTCCTTCAATTTGGTTAATCACCCCGCCCAGTACATGATACAAGCCCTTATAGGTGCCGGACTTTTCAATTGCCATCAGATCAGGGCTTTCAGCAACTACGCAGATTGTTGTCTTGTCTCTCTGAGAACTGGAACAGATATTACACGGGGATTTTTCCGTAAAATCATAGCAGATTGAACAGATTGCTATTTTATCTTTCAGGTCTCTCAGACTGTTGGCCATCTGTTCTAAATCGCTTTTCGGTCTTTTCAGTAGATGGAAAATAAATCGCTCGGAGGTCTTAGGTCCTATGCCCGGCAGTTTATTAAATTCAGCGATTAGGTTTTGGATTGATGGTGGCAGGGTTCCCATAGCGTTATCCTATATTTGGCATTTTGAAATTTCCGGCTTGCATCTTCTGTGCGATTACCCGCTGTATTTTTTTAACCGCATCATTAAATGCGTTACGCAAACCTTTTTCCAAAGTTTCTTTTTTATCAGGCGTCAGTAATTCCGGATCAATATCAAGACTGACTACGGTCTGATTACCGTCCATTACTAAATTTACTTTTCCGTTTTCCGCTGATGTCATAACGGATTCCTGTGACAGCTGGTTCTGGAGCTGTTTAGCCTGGTCACGCAGATCTTTTACTTCTTTTAATTTGTTGAACATGGACATTTTATTTTGTATCAATGATTAAAAAGGTGCTTTTTCTTCTTCAGGCAGTGTTTCATTTTTATCAAATGTTTTATCCAGATTTCTGAAACTGGCTTTCTCTTCTTCAAAATACAGTTCAATCACGCCGGTCGGGCCGTTACGATGTTTAGCGATAATTACCTGCGCAATATTCTTACGGTCTTCTTCCACATCTACGCCGGAGTTTTTATCCATAACTTCGCGGTAAATAAACATAACTACATCCGCGTCCTGTTCAATTGAGCCGGACTCTCTAAGATGAGCAAGACGGGGGATTGATGCGCCGGACTGCATTTCCGCCGCACGGGAAAGCTGTGACAGTGCAATAACCGGAATATTCAGTTCACGGGCGATTGCTTTTAGTGCACGGGTGATTTCTGATATTTCCTGGACTCTGTTTTCCGTTTTTGACGTTCCCTCCATCAGCTGTAAATAGTCAATGACCAGTAACCCCAGATTATGCTCTGACTGCAAACGGCGGGCTTTAGTCCGGATTTCCATTACATTGGCAGTCGCGGAATCGTCTATAAAAATTGGCGCTTCCGAAAGAATACCCATCGCATTACCGATGCGGGGGAAATCGTCATCTTCTTCGCGGTCAGAAAGATTGCCGGTACGCATTTTCCACAAATCAACATTGGCTTCGGCACAGAGCATACGGTCTACTAGCTGTTCTTTACTCATTTCCAAACTGAATACACCGACTGCTACTTTTGCTTTTGTGGCAACCTGCCTTGCAATATCAAGCGCCAAAGAAGTCTTACCGACACTCGGCCGGGCGGCAATAATTATCAAATCGGATTTCTGTAATCCTGCCAGTTTATTATCCAGTTGAGTGAACCCGGTCGGTACTCCTCTTAGCTTACCGCCTTCCCGGTGCAGTTCATCAATCCGATCAAATGCTTCTGTTAAAGCGCTGCGGATCGGGACAAAATTAGTACGCAAGTGTTTCTGTGATACTTTAAATAACGACTGTTCGGCTTTATCCAGAACATGACTGACGTCCTCTGTCTCCTGATAACCCATACTGGTTATTTCAGAGGCGGTTTGAATTAGTCTTCTCAGCGTGGCTTTTTTCTGTACAATATTGGCATAATTTACCACGTTACTGGCGGTTGGTACGGCATTTGCCAGGTTCATCAGACTTGCCCTTCCCCCAATTGATTCCAGCAGTTTCTTTTCGTTGAGCCTGTTTGCTAAGTTTAATATGTCAATCGGTTCGCGCTGGTTATAAAGCTCCAGCATGGTTTCAAAAATAAGACGATGGCTGTCCTGGTAAAAATCATCAGGATTGATAATGTCGGCGATTTTAATAATCGCGTCCTTATCTATGAGCATGGAGCCCAATACCGCCTTTTCCGCCTCTAGATTCTGAGGCGGTATTTTTTCATATAGTTCGCTGTTCTTTTTGACCATAATTGTTTGATTTAGCCATATCATCTTATCACTATAATCTGCCATAAACAAGCCTCTTTTTCTACATTTTTTCCACCTTTTGTTAACCTCCTCATAAAGCCTTGCTTTTTAAAGCGCTTTTTGCTAATATCAGGTAGATATTCATGTGCCGTTAGCTTTTCCCCGTGCATCGCTTCCAGCGATGCTATGGCAGGGTGATCCCGTTGACGGATTGAATTCAGTATAACCAATATGCGCCGTTAGCTCAGTTGGTAGAGCAGCAGCCTTTTAAGCTGATGGTCGGGGGTCCGAATCCCTCACGGCGCACCACATTGTATTTTCGTGCATCCACAGAACTAACAATTGATCATAAAACTATGATGGGTGAAACAACAGTGCCGGATCAGGATAATGAAATGACTGATGCGCAATTTGAGGTCTCCGATCCGAATCAGGACATTGAGCGGGCGATTGAAGCATTAACGGACGAGGGTAATTATGATGAAGCAGCCAGTTGTTTACAGACATGTGACGCACAGATTTCGGGCGGAAATGAACTTGATCCGGAAAAACTAAACGAGTTCAAACAAGCTTTGGATGAAGTTAGGGATGATTTAGACGCAGAAACACTCGGGGCATTTGATGAAATACTTGTAAGGATTGAAAGTAAAATGGCTATCGGAGAATAGATAATATTTGATTAGTAAAAAGGCCACCACATTTTGGTGGCTATTATTTTTAATTGTAATAACTAAATTGACAAATTAGCAAATTTATGATAAAATGTTACATAGTTAGATTATATAACATTAGCTATAAATTTTATGCCAGGTGAACTAAAAATGCCACAACCAGGAGATGAAATGGAATCTCATGAATTAGATCCTGATGGAGAATATGATAATCGTGTTGGATCGGACAGTCCTAATAATGATATTGATGATGCAATAGCAATTCTGACTTCAGAGGATCCAGAGAGTCAGTCTTTTGGTGATAACTTAAGACATTTATTACATTATCTGAATATGTGTGAGCGTGGAATTGATGAAGGAAAGGAGTTTGATCGGGGGAAGATAGACGCATTCAAAGAATTATTTGAGGCAATACAAGATATTGTTGATCCACAAATGGCTGATCAAATAAATGAAGTTGTGGAGAGAATTGAAAGCAAGTTGTAATGCAATAATCAGAAGAACGCTATGAAATGACCGCCACTATGTGGCGGTTTTTGTTTGACAATAAATCCTTGTTTGACATACTAAGAATACTCACATTTGAGTACAGGACCTTGACAAAACAGCCAAAACAAGGGGAAGTAGCAAAATGAAGCGCATAATTCTGATTCTTGTGGCATTCCTATTCTGGAGTGCTGAAGCGGAGGGTATACAACTCATGGAGGTGAAGGAATACACTCCTTTCAACTCGGGTCTGAAATATCCCAACACGCCCGGCAAGGAACAGGTGGGGGATATGCCTTGGATCGTCCGTGATCGCGCCGCGATCAACAACACCATCCATACCGTCTACCACTTCAAAGACCAGGGTTCCGTCAACCGCTTGTGGTTGGAAGAGATGCTTCTCTATGCTCGAGACGATGCGGGTAATTGGTTCGTCTATGATCAGACGCCGATTTGGTCTTCGTGTGAATTTGAAATCACCGAAGATCTCTTTGAAGCGCATTCCTGGATCAATCTGAGCGATCCGCGCTTTGCCGGATTCTCAACCGGCGACCGGCTGGAGTTCCGCTGGTATGTGCGGTTCCGGGATGAACTCTGCCTGCATCTGGTGGAGAAGAACCAGTTCTTCCAGGTAATCCTGGGCGAGCAGCTACCGCTGTACGTGAATCAGTTCTCGTCGAATACCCACGCCCACTCTTTCTTCACGGACAGTGTCGGCGAATGGGGCGGTTCCTGGGGGTTGATTCCCTCGGCATCCAAGGCGGTGGATCTGGACATCTACTGGTGGACGGATCACGGCTATGATTTCTCTGCCTTTGAGTGCGGATTCATGGCGGAACGCGCGGCGGCCATGTCTGACAGTGAACTGCTGATCATCGCCGGAAGCGAAGGGTCAACAGACGACGATACGGTCAATAATGGGGTGGACAACGAAATCCATCACATTACTAATCGTTGCCTGCAAACTCCTTCGCAGATTCCCAGCGAAAACCAGAGCTTCCAGCTTTGGACGCATCAGCAGCTGGCGGATAGCATCACAACCACGGGTGGGGTCCGCATTGCCGCTCATCCTTTCAGCCCGACATTCGTTCCGCAGAACGACCATGTGGTTCAGTGGAATACTGCCAACATTGATCTGTCCCTGTCGGATCATAACTTCCTGGGCTTCCAGGTGCTCAACAAGCTGGCCACTACAGCCGATCTTCACGTGGACGATAGCAACATCAACCCCTACTCGGATTGGATCGCGGACCTGACCATTTTCGGTCGGCACGACCTGAACATGGCAAGACTGGATCTGATCCAGCAGCAGAACCTGAACCCTTTCCGCAGAGTCAATGCCTTTGCCGGAACGGACAACCATGGTTCGTATTCCTACACGCTGGAATACAACCAGGTTCTGCAGATTGTAGCCAACAACAACGCACTCGGCAAACTCTTCACTGTTGTGGAAATGCCGCAGCTCACTGAGGAGTACTACCTGGATGCGTTGAAACTCGGACAGTGCTACATCAGCAACGGCCCTGGCTGTCGGTTCGGCGTCGACCAGGACGGTAATGGAAGTTTGGAAACCACTTTCGGTTCTGTAAACAGTACGTCTGTCGGAGGGACAATCCGTCTGTTTGCCCAGTCGAACGGCGAGTTCGGTGGATTCATTCAAGCAACGGTGTATCATCTCACCGAAACGGGCCGTGACAGTACGGTTTATGCCTTGAGCGGCAACACCGCGTCACTGGCGATCCCGGTTAATAGTTTCGGCGTGGCACCCTGTGTCGTCAGAGCGAAGCTCACAACTGTCGGGGGATACGGCGACTACACCGGCCTGGTTTACACCGGAGACCTCTACTTCAACGTCGGCAGTGCTGTAGCGGTGCCGGAAGATGATCCGGATACCGGTGTCTGGTTCAGACTTTCGCCGAACGTCACCAATTCTGTGGTACAAATGGCCTGGTCTGCTAGCAGGTCAATCAGCGAAATCAGCATCGTTGATGTAGCCGGGCGTACGATCTGGAGCACCAATCCTGCAACCGGACAAACGACAGTTACCTGGAGCGGTGCTACTCCGGACGGCAGAAAGGTTGCCAGCGGGGTTTACTTCGCGGTGGCCCGGGTCACCAATGGCTCATATCTGATCAGGAAACTGGTCATTATTAAGTAGCTCTTTCGTTCCGCCCATGGTTCTTCGGAATCAAATGGCGGTTTTTTTATTTCCACACATATCTGATATACTTACTGAGTATTAAAACACGCAATATGAAAAGAATAATATTGATGGTAATTATTATATTGATGCCTGCCATAGCTTTGGCGGAACCAATGCTGCGCCCTGTACCTGATGATACTAATGAAGAGGCTGTTATTATCCCTGAAATCAATGTGAATACAAATGTCGCCAATAATGACGTAACAATTGTAAATGTGGAAATTGACCTGCCGGACCTCAAGTGGGTACCTTCCAGCCCGCTGTATTTCCTGAAAACATGGTGGGAAACAGCACGTGGATGGTTTATGATTGATGTGGTAAAAAAAGCGGAATATCGGATTATGCTGGCCAACCGCAGACTGGAAGAAATTGAGGTGCTGGCTCAAAAGCAAAAGACAGAAGTCATCGGGGAAACGACGGATCGGTTTAATGAGCAGATGGCGAAAGCAAACGCATATATTGAAAAAGCAAAGGCGAAGGGCGAGGATCTGGAGGGTGTTTACCGCATGTTGGAGGACAATAGAATAAAGCACCAGATTACATTTGGCCAGATATCAAACAGCCTTCCGGAGGAAGCGAAGGCGATTATTGAACAGGCAAAAAAAACATCGCAGGATAGTTATGAGTCCACAAAAAATACGATAAAAGAAAAGGCAAGAAACAGTATGCAACAGGGGATTGATTTACTTCAGGAGCAGATTGATTAATAACACAATATGAACTCAAGGAACAAAATACTGGTTAATATTTTACTCTTAAGCATTGTCGCTTTAGTCGGCATTGAATTGATCGTTGATTATGATGCATTTGACAGGAGGGTGGCTTTATCACTGACAGCAATTATTGCCGGCGGTGCTTTTGTGGTTGTAAACAATTATATATATAAAAAATATCAGACAACATTACCGTGGTTTGTAATATTTGTGATTGCTTCAAGTGTCTGGCTAGACGCTATCGGTAATTTCATGTATTTATATACTAAATTTACTTGGTGGGATGATTTGGCGCACTTTTTTGGTTCATTAGCGGTTGCAGTGCTGGTTTATAACATCTTTTTGATTCTGAGAGCAAGAGGGGTTATTAATCTATCCAATTTCCATTTTTTAACCTATGTTGTTTCTGTAGCCGTGCTTGTGACAGTGTTGTATGAGCTATCAGAATATTTCGGGGACTTAATTTTTGAAATGCAGAGAGTGGGGGCAAGATATGACACATCATCGGATTTAACCTACGATTTTTTAGGTGCTTTAATAGTTGTTTTGGTAGGTAATCGCATGGTAAAAAGGAGTAATCATTCGTAAACTATTGGAATTTTACAACACGGGATAGCAGGCCCGTATTTTGTTATTCTATTGTTTGCAATTGTCCAATAAAAATGCTATAGTAAGGGCTGAATTATGGATCCCGTTAGAAATAAAAAAGCAAATAACGGGATATATTGTAGGACAAAATTTATGAAATATTAAGGCAATAATTTCTAACGGGATGGAAAAAATCAGCATATCAGAAGTTTCAAAGCACATAGGTCAGGACGTGCAACTACAGTCCTGGGTTTTTAATTTCCGTTCATCCGGTAAGATATTCTTTTTGCAACTGAGAGACGGGACCGGTCGGATTCAGGCGGTAATCAGTAAAAATGAGGTTTCTGCTGAAGCATGGGCAGCCTGTGAAAAATTGACAATGGAATCAAGTGTCGTGGTTACCGGGGTAGTAAATGAGGATAAACGCTCGCCATACGGTTATGAAATGCAGGTGAAGGACATAGAGGTATTACAGGTAGCCCTGGAATACCCGATCTCCAAAAAAGAACACGGGATTGATTTTCTCCTGGATCACCGTCATCTGTGGTTGCGATCCGAAAGGCAGGTGGCAATTATGAAGGTGCGTAATGAAATAATCTGGCTGATGCGAGAATTTTTCAGAAATGAAGGATTTACCCTGACCGACAGCCCGATTCTGACTCCGACGGCATGTGAAGGGACTACCACTTTGTTTTCAACCCAGTATTTTGAGGAGACGGCTTATCTTTCCCAATCCGGCCAGCTGTATTTAGAAGCGATGGCAATGTCACTGGGTAAAGTTTATGATTTCGGTCCGACATTCCGTGCGGAAAAATCTAAAACCCGCAGACATATGATGGAATTCTGGATGTTGGATGCCGAGGCCGCTTTCATGCAACACGAAGAAAACTTGAAAGTGCAGGAAAAATTGGTTTCCTATGTTGTATCCAATATATTGAAATCCATGAAAAATGAATTAGCGCTTCTGGAAAGAGACACAAAATATTTAGAAAAAGTTAAGGCACCTTTTCCCCGTATGCGTTATTCGGATGTGGTAAAAAAATTGCAGGAATTGGGTTCAGATATCAAGGCGGGGGAGGATCTGGGGGCGGATGATGAAACGATGCTGATGAAACAATTTGATACACCGGTTTTTGTCACTCATTATCCGACAAAGATTAAAGCTTTCTATATGCAACCGGATCCGGAAGATCCAAATGTAGTGTTGTGTGATGATATGCTGGCTCCGGAGGGATATGGTGAGATTATTGGCGGGTCGGAAAGAATCTGGGATCTTAAATTATTGGAACAAAGGATTATAGAGCATAAACTGTCTCAAAAAGATTTTGAATGGTATGTTGATCTGCGCCGTTACGGATCCGTACCGCACGCCGGTTTCGGCATCGGTCTAGAGCGAACTGTCGCCTGGATCTGCGGACTGGATCATGTCCGCGAGACAATCCCTTTTCCAAGGTTATTAAACAGGCTTAAGCCATAGTATATGAAACGAATTATTATTACAGAAACCGCTGATCATATCGGCAAGAAAGTGAAACTTAACGGTTGGATTCAGTCAGCGCGTCGCATGGGTAAAATGGTTTTTGTGGATTTGCGCGATGTTTCGGGGATTGTACAGGTAGTTTTTCTACCAGGGAATGAAGAGTTAGTAAATAAGGCGAAAGAGCTTCGGCCCGAGTTTGTGGTGGAAATTATCGGTCAGGTAAATGAACGCCCGGAGAAACTGGTAAATAAAAATATGCCGACCGGCAAGGTTGAAATTGAAGCACTGGAAATAAATATTCTTACCGAATCAAAGACTCCTCCGTTTGAGATAGTGGAAAATGACAAAGAGGAAGTAGCGGAGGAAATCCGTTATAAATACCGATATTTGGATCTGCGCAGAGATTCAAATAAAAGAATGGTCATCATGCGGTCCAAATTTAATAAATACATCCGGGATTTTTTGCATGCGGAGGGGTTTATTGAAATAGAAACGCCGATCATGGGTAAATCTACACCGGAAGGTGCTCGGGATTACCTTGTTCCTTCCAGAGTATATCCCGGCAAGTTTTATGCGCTGCCGCAATCACCGCAACAGTATAAACAATTACTAATGGTGGCCGGGTTTGAAAAATATTTCCAGATCGCACCATGCTTCCGTGATGAAGACTCCCGATCCGACCGTGCTCCGGACCAGTTCTACCAGCTGGATATGGAAATGTCTTTTATGAGTCAGGACGAAATACTGAATCTGACTGAAAGAATGTTTACAAAACTGGTTACCGATTTGTTCCCGGAAAAAAAGATTTCTTTTTCCCCGTGGCCGCGCATCACATACAAAGAGGCAATGGAAAAATACGGAAATGATAAGCCGGATATCCGAATCAACAAAAATGATCCGAACGAATTGGCATTTTGCTTTATTGTAGACTGGCCGTATTTTGAACCGGAATTAAAAGACGGAAAGCATGTGCCGTTTCATCATATCTTTACAGCGCCACGAACAGAGGATTTACCATTACTGGAGTATGAACCACTGAAGGCGCGTTCCTGGCAGCATGATTTGGTGTTAAACGGATATGAAGTCGGCGGCGGCAGTCTGAGGATCTATGATCACAAAATTCAGGAGAAAATTCTGGAACTGGTCGGGATTTCAAATGAAGAAGCTCATGAACAATTCGGTCATCTGTTGGAGGCTTTTCAATATGGTGTTCCTCCGCACGGCGGGATTGCCCCGGGCATTGACCGGCTTTTAATGATTCTGCTTAATCGAGCCAATGTTAGGGAGGTAGTAGCTTTTCCGAAAACGGGTGATAATCGTGATCTGCTCATGAACTCACCATCAGCGGTCAGTGAACAGCAGTTGGATGACTTGCATATTAAATTGAATTTAAAAAAGTGATCAATGCGAGTATCCCAACTTCAAAAGTATATTCTGCTGAGTCTGTTAAACAATAAAGGGAGAAGTAAGCGAAAATACCTCTTGAAGTTTTACGAAAAGAAAAAAAATGCTCCAAAAGCAACGGATCAGCAGGGGATAGTGACCAAGAGCATTGAAAGGCTGATTGATAAGGGTCTCATGATCGGATACGGGCGCAGAACGCCTAAAAAATGGTTTATAGAAGAAGTACAGTTAACCAGAAAAGGTAAAAGGGAAACTGTTAAGCTCCTGGGAGAACAGCAGTTATTACCGTTTAAAAATAAATAATAATTTATTTGAAAATATGCCTTTAAAAAAATTATTCATCATATTAGCCGTATTGGTTTTATCATTACCTCAGCTTTCAACAGCTGATGGTATGATAATGCCTTCACCTGATTATTGGGTGCAGGAAACTGCTCAAAAAGCAGTAATTTTTTATGAAGGCGGAGTGGAAACGATGGTGGTGTCTATCACATTCCAGGGAGATGCGGAAAAGTTTGGCTGGGTGATACCTACGCCGACTAAGCCGACAATCACCAAAGGTTCAGACGAGCTGTTCACCTCACTGGAAGAATTGACCGCAGTTTATTATGGGTATGACAATAATGGCATATATGAAATGCCGGCTAGCGGAGCTGGTGATAAAGCAGTATCGGTGATTGATACGCAACAGATTGAGTATTACGAGGTCACCACGCTTTCGGCTACTGATAAGGATGCACTTACCAAATGGTTGAATGATAACGGTTATGATTATCCTGAATCCGCCAGTTATATATTAAACAGTTATATTGAAAACGGATGGTATTTTGTAGCGATGAAAATTAATACAGAAAGTCTGGAGTGGGGTAGTGTTGGTAAGCAACTAAAGACCGGTCACGCTGTCCCCGTGGCGGTTTCTTTTGAAACGGAAAATTTAGTTTATCCAATGAAAATTTCTTCAGTAACCAGTAATCCGAAAACCAATCTCGGAGTTGAATATACTACCGGCATAGTCAACGAGGGGATATCATTGGAGAATGAGGATGTACTAACTGTGACCGCAGATAACGCAATAAACAGCGATGGCGGTACTTTGGAAGCTTGGATCAAACCGAATTGGTCCGAAAACGAAACTAAGACAGCGAATATTGCAACGGTCAGGGGCGGTGACAACGATAGTCTGCTTTTTCGTTTTGATTTGAACTCCAATATTACGGACGACGGATACCACTACACTATTTCAACATATAATGATGCGGACTATACAACAAATACGTGGATTTCCGATAGTTTCGTTCTGGACGTGAATAGCTGGCAACAAGTTGCTTTAACCTGGCAAAATGGTCGGCTACCATCCTTCTACTTAAACGGAGCTTTAATACCGCTTGCGCCGGAAAGCACCGCGCTGTTTGATGTAAACAATTTTTCCAAAGATAACCTATATATCGGTTCGGGGGAGTATGATAGTCGCTCAATTGATTCGGTTGTTGATGAATTTGTAATTTATAATGTCGCCCATTCCGTTGATATGATTAATGATAATTACGATAAAATGAATGCCGGCGAAGCAATTACAATGAGTAACGGCACTCTGTTGTTGGCACATTTTGATTCCTCGCTGATTGATGAAGTGTCTGGTAACTACTTGATTTATACCGGTAATGATTATGCGGTTTATGATCAGTATTATAATAACACGGCGTTAGTTACTATTTATGTCATTGACGGAAATAAAAAAGAATTACCAAACTTTACTACTGATTATGCGGGTTGGATAAAAAAATCGGAGATAGAGAGTCTGGCACTGAGTGATCAGGGTGAGCCATGGGTCACGCCTACTGAGGACAAATATTTTCTTACTAGATTGAGCAGAACAATGACGTATGATGAAATGACTGATGATCTCTTTATTAGAGATGCGGATAATAACACGCCAGTTAATGCCCCGGGTACCGAAAACCAAGGTAGTAAGATGTTGTTTTATATTGTAACTGCGATCGGTCTAGTTCTGACGCTTTTAATTTTATTTCTATTAAATAATCAATCAAAATTTAAAAATTAACTAATTATACGGGGGAATATATGACTCCAAAAGACATTTTAAAAGAAACCGCAAAGTCAAAACCAGCAAACATTAAGCAGAAAAAACAAAAGACAGTTTCTGCTTTAGGTGTTGTATTTACGATTATTATGGCAATTGTAATTATTTTGCTCGGCGAGCGAATAATCTTTGATTTAAATAAGGCTGCCAATCCGATTGTCTCTGAATATACTACCAACACAGGCGGTATAGATTATTATAATGCAAGTTTATCCTATGAACGTTCCGGGCTTTCGCAGGCAAAGATTTACTACCCGACGAATCAAAAAGCGGACTATATTATGTACAAGTTGTTAATCCATTCCGCTTTTATTATTCCGGTATTCTTGCTGACTTTTCTGATGTACTACATGTTTAACGTAAAAAAGAGACAACCAAACTGGTTTGTCGTTACGTACGGTTATATGGTGTTTGCGTTTTGGATGTTATTCCATTTGTTAATTGAAATCATGGTCGTAATCAGTTATCAGTTCCCGAATAGCGCGATCTACATTATTCTGGGTGTTTTGGTTGTAATATTTACCTCGCTTACCGTATTTATGCAGAAGAAGGTAGTCAACAAGAACAATTCATAATTAAGACTCATATGAAATACGAAGTATCCAAAATTAATCCCTGGTCACTGGCCAGGATGACTAGCCTGATAACAGTTGCTCTAACTATTGTAATCAGTGTTCCATACTTTGGGATAATGTTGTTATTCTCCGGCGGGTTCGGGTATATTGATTCCGGTTCGTCCTGGATGGTTTTTGGTATTGCCGGTATTCTCGGGTTTATCCTGATGTCGTATGTAATGGGAATAATCTCCGGCTTTGTCATCGCTTTTATCTATAACTGGATTGCAGAACACCAGAGGGGGATTGAAATTGAGATTGATTTGGTAGAAGAACAAAAATAATAATAATCAAATAATATGCCAATTCCAAAAAAATTGCTGGGGTATCTAGATAAGGATAAAACAAAATACGAAATTGTGGAACATAAAAAAGTTTATACCGCTTTTGATTTGGCCAATACACTGAAACTTAAATTGAGCGAAATTGCCAAGACACTACTGGTTAAAACAGACAAGGAATATTATTTGGTTGTCCTGCCTGCGCACTATCGTTTGGATCTCGTTAAATTGAAAAAAATATTGAATGCCAAAAAAATTACAATTGCCAAAGAAAATGTGATGCAAAAGGTGTTCAAGGTAAAGCCGGGAGCAATCACCCCGTTCGGTTTTATTCATAAAACAAAAGTAGTAATGGACAAATCTCTGAATAAATCGGTAAAGGTATTACTGGGCTCCGGTTCTTTTAAAGAATCAATCGCGATGAAAGTAAAAGATTATGTAAAAATGGTGGAACCTATTCAGGGAATTTTTGCCAAACAGTTTATGCCTGACCTAATCGCAAAACCGAAGCAGCTAAAAAGCAAAAAGAAAGCTAAGAAAAAACGGGTAGCAAAAAAAACACCTAAAAAAAATAAAACCAAAAGAAGAAAATGATTCACAGGTTTGATGAATCGCGCACCAGGTTTTTTATTTAGTAAATTCAGAAATGTATAAAATAGAATTAGAACAATTTCAGGGACCATTGCCGCTTTTATTGCAGTTGATTGAGAAAGAAGAGCTGGATATTACGGAAGTATCACTGGCCAACATCGCGGAACAATACTTGGCGTATATTGAACAGGTACGGGATCTGCCACCGGGCGATCTAGCCGATTTTTTAGTAGTAGCTGCTAAACTGCTGCTGATTAAATCAAAGCTACTGTTACCTTCATTACAATTGGATGGTGAAGAAGAAGCCGGTGATTTGGAAAAGCAGTTGAAGATTTACCGGATATATTATGATGCCTCAAAGCATATCCAGAAGATGATTGGCAAAAAGAAGTTTTCGTATTTTAGGGAGTCTTCCCGTGTGCGTACGGTTGAGCCGATATTTAATCCTCCGCAGGGAATCTGCGCGAAAGATCTGCGCGACTATTTTAAAGAAGTACTGGAAAGAATAGAACCGATTGTGAAGTTGCCGCAGGAAATGATTAAAAGGACAGTCTCTATCCAGGAAAAGATTTCTCAAATCAAAACTGCGATTTCAACGGAAGCAAGATTGAGTTTTAAAAATCTGCTGACCCAGTCTAAAAACAAAACAGAAGTTATAGTTACATTTCTAGCTCTGCTGGAACTGGTGAAACAACGCTCAGTGCTTGTTATGCAGGAAAGTGTGTTTGAAGAAATATATATTGAACAAAATAATAATTTAGAAGACATATAAATATTAATACTAATAGAATGTCATTATCTTCGGAAATTGAAAGCCTATTATTCATTGCGAACAAGCCGCTCACTGCCAACAAACTGGCAGAAATTGTAAAAAAAGAGAAAAAGGATGTTGAGGAAGCGCTGCATGAATTAATGGCAAAATATAATGGAGGGGCACAGGGGATCGCTCTCATGCGTGACGGCAGTAAATTTGAATTGGTATCAAGTCCCGATAACGCCAATGTCGTGCGTGAGTATCTGAAAGATGAACAAACCGGGGAGTTAACCAAACCTTCGCTAGAAACGTTAACCATCATTGCCTACCGGGCGCCGGTCACCAAAGGGGAATTGGAGATGATTCGTGGTGTTAACTGCAGTTTGATTTTGCGCAATTTACTGATCAAAGGTCTGATTGAGGGTGAGGAGAACAGCAAAGATAAATTGACATATTATCGGATTACGTTTGATTTCATGAGATTTCTAGGAATTAATGATGTAAAAGAATTGCCGGATTATGAGAAATTAAATAGTGATAATAATTTGGAAGCACTATTGCATGAGGATGGTGAGGAGGAGAATGTTGAAAAAGTAAAAGAAGAACAAGGATAAAGATGGTTTACTATCTGATAATTGGAATTGTTTTTTTCGGCCAGCTGTTTCCGCCTATAATTCAGGACGCGAACGGCGAATTGGTACCTACTTTAAATGAAAATAATACTGTACAGCTGAATATTCTGGAGCCGGCTGCATCTGCTGATTTGGCCCCGGAAAAGGTTTCCGACAGTTCCGGTATTTATCTTACCTCCAGTTCAGCATTGGTTATGGATAAAGAGACCGGTAAAATATTATTTCAGAAGGAACCGAATCTGCAGCATTCAATAGCCAGTGTTACCAAACTGATGACTACGCTTGTTTTTCTGGAGCATAATCCCGGGTTTGACCAGGTCGGACAGATCGGTGTCGGCGAGAACAGTTTGGAAGGATCCCGGGTACAGGTAAAGAGCAACGACCGTATGACCGTTGAGGATCTATTTTACGCAAGTTTAGTGGGATCAGCTAATAATGCGACTCAGGCATTAGTACATGCGACCGGAATGAGCGGAGAAGAATTTGTTTCGGAAATGAATAAAAAAGCCGCAAGTCTGGGCATGGAGAATACTAAGTATGTGGAGCCCACGGGTTTAAATCCGGAAAATGTTTCAACAGTAGCTGATCTGGCAAAATTGGGCAAAGTGGCTTTTTCACAACCAAAAATCAGTGATGCGACAACCCGTAAGGAACATTCTTTTATAACGCTTGATAATAAAGAATTCCATAAACAAATTTCCCAGAATGTTTTACTTGATAGTTACCTGAATATTACCGGCGCAAAAACCGGATTCACCTATGATGCCGGATACTGCATGGTAGCCCAAGCAAAAAATGATGAAGGTAGGGAAGTGATTGCGGTGGTGCTGGGCAGTAAATCCAGCGATACGCGTTTTCAGGAAACGAAGGCTTTAATTACCTGGGCATTTGATAATTATAAGTGGCCAGATTAATTTACAAATGGTACCCATTATTGTATGCTAAACACAAGTTGTTTAGTTCAGGGGTTTAATTCATAACTTAAGATTACATATATGCCCGGATTAAATTTCCCTTTTGTTATCGGCAATTGGAAGATGAATTTGACTCCATATGAGTCGGAGACAATTGCCAAAAAAATTGTAGCCGGACTTCCGCCCGAAGGTTTGCCGGTTGAAATCGGTATATGTCCTTCATACCCGGCGATGGAAAGAGTACAAAGAGTAATTGCCAAGACCAGCATATCACTGGGGTCACAGAATATGTTCTGGAAAGAGGACGGTTCATACACCGGAGAAGTATCGGTGCGCATGCTGAAAGACATGGGGTGTCATTATGTAATTCTGGGTCATTCTGAAAGACGCATTCATTTATGTGAGACGGATGTAGAAATCAACAAAAAGGTAAAACTGGCACTGCAATATGGATTAGTCCCAATTATTTGTGTGGGTGAAAAATATGAGGAACGCCAGGACGGCAAAAGAGATATTGTGATTATGAATGAAATTGCCAACGCATTGAAAGGAATTGACCGATTCAATCAGCTGATTATTGCATATGAACCGGTGTGGGTAATCGGCAGGGGAGAAGCGATTGATCCGAATGAAGCTCATTCCGCGATCGGATTGATAAAATACACCCTGAAAGATATGTATCCGCAGAAAACAATTGATGAAAAAATCAGAATTTTGTACGGAGGCAGTGTGGATGAGAAGAATATAACTAATTTTGTTGATAATGAAAATATACACGGTGTGTTAGTGGGTGGTTCCAGTCTCAAACCGGAAGTATTCATCGGAATGATTTATAACCTGGCAAAAAAATTTATTGACTCCAAACTTAATTCTTAATATTTTAAACAATGATTAAAATAGCGATCAATGGTTTTGGCCGGATTGGCCGTGCGGCTTTTAAAATAGCACTAGAAAGAAAAGGGTTAGAGGTCGTTGCAATCAACGATCTTGCCGACAACGAGACGCTGGCGCATCTGTTAAAACACGATACGGTCTATCGCACATATGCTAAAGCAGTAAAAGGTGATGCGGAAGGAATTGAAGTTGACGGCAAACATTACCGGGTTTATGAGGAGAAGGACCCTTCTAAACTTCCGTGGAAGGAATTAGGTGTTGATATCGTTTTAGAATGCACAGGAAGATTCAGAAAGGAAGAAGAGGCAGAATTACATATCAAAGCCGGTGCAAAACAAGTAATCCTCTCTGCTCCCGGAAAAGGTGATGGTGTCAAAAGTTGTGTGATTGGGGTAAATGACGGAGATTATGATCCGTCCAAAGATTATGTAATAGATAATGCATCCTGTACAACGAACTCAGTTGCTCCGGTTATGGAAGTGCTACACAGAGTATTTGGAATTAAGAAAGCAATGTTAACCACTATTCACTCCTATACCGCTGATCAAAATTTAGTTGATGCTCCGCATAAGGATTTGCGCCGTGCACGTTCTGCTGCGGAAAATATCGTTCCTACTACAACCGGTGCTGCGAAGGCGACTGGAAACACAATCCCGGATCTGAAAGGAATCTTTGACGGATACGCTGTCCGCGTCCCGACCATGGATGTTTCTTTGTCTGATTTAACAATTCTGTTAAAAAAAGAGGTAACTGAAGAGGAAGTTAATAATGCTTTAAGAGAGGCATCGGAAACGGAACAATACAAAGGAATCTTAGGAGTGACTGAAGAGCCTTTAGTATCAACGGATTTTATCGGAGATACGCATTCCACCATTGTTGATCTTAGCCTTACTAAAGTTGTAGCAGGGGATCTGGTTAAAGTGGTAACCTGGTATGACAATGAATGGGGCTATACCAGCCGTTTGGTGGATATGGCTGAAAGAGTGGGAAAGAAATTATAAACTTGAAATTGTAAGGCAGGGTGTGTTAAGATTGCCTCCACGCCTCGACTCGTTAGGCACGAGCCTACGCGAGGCGGGCTGCCTTTTATGCCGCTATCGTCTAGCGGGTCTCGCGTGAGCGAGACGGGTGGCAGCGAGACAACCCCGATTCATCGGGGGAAGTCGAGCGCCGCTGGATGCGACTATAGGAGCATTCGGCGCCACCCCGGACTAGGACATCAGGTTCTCCCTCCTACGTTACTTTCAGTAACTTCGGAGGGCAGGTATCCTTACAAATTATGGCCCTATCGTCTAGTGGTTAGGACATCAGGTTCTTCCGCCGAAGGCGGACCCGCCTCCGGCGGGCATCCTAAAGAACATATAATGTAAATAGTTACCATATGCATTATTTATATGTCTTACAATTCAAAAATGACCTTGGATTTTATGTAGGACAAACAAAAGATCTGAATATAAGGCTAAAAGAACACAGGCAAGGAAAAACAAAATCAATTCAGCACAGGGGAGAATTTATCCTGGTGTATTATGAGGCATATAAGTCAAAAAAGGACGCGACTAAAAGAGAATGGAAAATAAAACATTATGCCAAAGTAAAAAAGGATTTGATAGGTTCGATTGAAAATTCGTTAATATCTAAAGATAAATAGTTCAACATGCCGCCTTCGTCTAGTGGTTAGGACGCCAGGTTCTCATCCTGGCAACAGGGGTTCGATTCCCCTAGGCGGTACCAAATTAATCATAGTGTTATAGTTTTCATTACATAGAAAAATATCTTGCGAATTGGTTTACAATTGGCTACGTTTGTATGAAAAAAATTATTGTTGCCTGGAATTCATTTTCTAATTGGCTAGATGAAAATCCCGTGCTAGCACCCATCTTTGTAATTATATTATGGATTACGGGTGGTATTTTGATTTTATTTATTCTTGGCACTTATCAAGGAATTCTATTTTATATTGGACTACAATTGGTTATAATTATAATATTAATAAAAAAATGGCCATTAAAGTATCACAAATATAGGATTGTTAGTGTTGCGATTTATATAATTGTTTCGTCTATCATAATTTTTATTATTACAAAGCCTGATGAACTTTATAATAATTGCATAAATTATTATGATAACATTGACAGCAGTCTCACATCTTACGATAAAGCGACAATATGTAATTATGAAAAAAGAGGCTATGAATATTTTGAAAAAGGGGAAATACAAAAAGCTGATCAAGAGTTTGAAGAATCAAATGATTATAAAGAACATTTAAAATTACCTGAAGAACAACAAATCCCTGATTTTATTAAATATTAATTATGTATTAAGGATTTTGTATTTTTTATTATTGGACGTCTAATCTATGAAATACACTTTATTGACTCAACTTACTAGGTATGCTGAAATTCCTATGACTTACGCAGCCAAAATGCAGATTAAAACCAATTTTTCTGAGGCTGAAATACGGGACGAATTGTTACGTCTTAATGGCAACCGAATTACCTTAATTATGCAGGTGCTGAATCCTCAATTTAGAAAAGACACACTAAAACCACCTCTTATCCAACCATTCAAATGTGAAGGTCAGGATTGTTATAGATTGTCAAATGAAAATGAATAAGAATAAAGAAACAAGGGGTTGCAACCCCTTGTTGACAGTATGATTGCTGAGGTCCTTCAAGTCTTGGGTTAATTATTTCACCAAAATCGTTACTAGACACCCATATACCCCGTCTAGAGCGGGGTTGACTTTATAGCAGAAATTCTGATATAATCGGAATACCTAGAAATTATAGAATGATGAAATCATCCAATGATCCCTATCTCCAAGGAGAAGGGATTAAACTAATATCATATTGCCCTCTGTGTAATACCCAGTATAATCCGCTTTCTGCGAGAATACTGGATGAACGAGAGGACGCGCATTTGGTTCATATCAAATGCAAAAGCTGTAACAGTTCTATTGTTGCCCTTGTTTTGAATGGGGCAATCGGTATCAGTTCTGTTGGATTGATTACTGACTTAACCAGTGATGACGTTCTAAAATTTAAAGATGGTGAAGAAGTTACATCCAACGATGTGCTTGATCTTCATTTGGAGCTTTCAAATGGTCAATTACTTGAACACATTCTGAAGCTGAATAAATAATAATGTAATCATAATTACGAAAGGAATAAGATGGACACCTTGATTCTAAATGCAAAAAAAAGAACACTAACAGGAAAAGACGTAAAAAAACTGCGCGAACAAAAAATTATTCCGGCGGTCGTATACGGGCCAAGCATTGAAACTCAATCTTTAGAAGTTGATTTTTTGACTTTCAAAAAAGTGTTTGAAGAGGCCGGTAGCAGTACATTGGTTGATCTTAAAGTTGATGACGGGAGCGCGGTTAAAGTTCTCGTGCAGGATGTACAGTTTGATCCGGAAACGGATCTGCCGATTCATGTTGATTTCAGGCAAATCAATATGAGAGAGAAAGTAACGGCGGAAGTACATATTAAATTTATCGGTGAATCGCCGGCAGTAAAGGAAATGGGCGGAGTATTGGTTAAAAGTATTGATCATTTGGAGATTCAGTGTTTGCCAAGTGACTTAATTCATGAATTGGAAGTTGATATATCAAAGATTACTGATTTTGAAACTGTCATACATATAAAAGACTTAAACGTGCCGAAAAGTGTTACAATTCTAGATGATCCTGAACTCGCAGTTGTCTTAGTGGAAGCACCTAGAACTGATGCGGAAATGGAAGCGTTGAACGAAGAAATAACGGTGAAAGTACCAGAGGGGGCAGAAGAGGTGAAAGCTGAGGGGGCAGAGGGTGAAGATGCTAAAGAAGATAAAGGTAAGGAAAAGAAAGCGGAAACCAAAGATAAATAAACTAGCTTATTCTGAAAATAAAAATATGTCTGAAAAAATAAAGAAGTTTTTTAACAAAAAGTCCACCAAAATTACATTATTAGTTGTAGTGGTAGTAGGCTTTGTTGTAATGATCAGTTATTTTGTTTTCAGTGGTGGCTCAATGGATCAGAATATAGAAATTAATTCAAACGCTACCGGGAAACAGGCAGCGCGCGTCCTGGATGGTGTTTCGGTTAAAAAGGGGGAGGAGAATCATTATCCGTACGCTGTGATGATAGAGAATCTGTCTACGGTAAGACCGCAGTCAGGTCTGGATAAAGCAGGTGTTGTGTACGAAGCGTTGGCTGAGGGTGGTATTACCCGGTTTCTGGCAATTTACGCAACGTACGATGAAATAAAAGAAATAGGACCTGTTAGAAGTGCCCGCCCATATTATTTGGACTGGGTAGCTGAATACAGCCCGCTTTACGCGCACGCGGGGGGTAGTCCGGATGCAATCAGGCTGATACCGCAGATTGATAATATTACTAATCTGGATCAAATAGGTGGACAACATGCTTATTTTTGGCGTGATCCGTCCCGATCAACAGCCAGTGAACATACGCTGTTTACGTCTTCAGAACTCCTAGCTTTCGCACTTAGAGACAAGAAAATTACTAGCGAGGGGAATTATGAGCCGTGGCTATTTAAGAAAGAAAAGACGGCATCACAGAGGATAAATGAAGCCAAAAAAATTACCATAGATTATTCAACATTCAGCTATAAAGTCAGCTATACGTATGATTTTGAAAATAATCGTTATATGAGAGAGAATGGAGATGAACCGCATACCGATTATGTTACTGGCAATCAGTTATTTGCCAAAAACGTTATAGTACAATACGTGAAGACAAGTATGGCGGATTCTTCGCGTCTAGCAATGGATACGATCGGAGAGGGTGGCGCTCTGCTATTCCAGGACGGAGAAATGATCAATGCGACTTGGGAGAAAAAAGATCAGGCGGGGAGGACAAGATTCTATAATACATCCGACGGGAAGGAAATTGAACTGAATCCGGGTCCGACCTGGGTCCAAATTGTGCCGACTGATCGAACAGTTGAATATAACTAAATTTATACTTTATGAAATTAAAACGCCCTAACGGTTTCACATTAATAGAGCTGTTAGTTGTTATTGCCATAATCGGTCTTCTGGCTACAATTGCGGTAGTCGCTTTGAGCAGTGCGCGAACCGATGCCAGAAATGCAAAACGTAAAGCTGATATTTCTCAAATAGCAAATGCTCTAGAAATATATTATGATCGGTATGGCAGATATCCGGATAATTCTACGGCAACGGGTTATGGTGAAGAGGATATAACAAATATAAATGGATTCAATTGGGATTTAAGTTGTTTGGAGGGGGGTAGCAAGGATGCTTTTATAACCTCGCTAACCCAAGCAGGGATCATGGCGGTAACTCCGAACGATCCAATATATAGAGTAACCCCATTTTTATGCTATGGCTATACTTCTGTGGGCTATCCGGCAGGAAATGCACTCAAAGGTTATTATTTGATTTCATACCTTGAAGGAAGCGCGGCAAGTGGTAAAAATGATTGCCCTAACCTCGGATTGCCGGCACAGTTTATATGCTATCACCAAGGCGATATGTCGCCTTTATGATGATAAACTTTACAAGGTAAGGAAAGTTGCTTTAGACCTTTTGTCCTACTATACTTATCCAGTGTTATGTAATACTTATAATATTAAAATATGAGCAAGACAAAAAAGAAAAATAAAAAAAATATTGATCAAGAAAAGCAACAAAACATCCAGGAAAAAGTTGACGGGGAAGATAATATAAAAGTTGAAAGTAAAAAAGAGGTTGAGCAGAAAATTGATGATTCCAAAAAAGAAGAAAAAACTGCTGAAAAGAAAGATTTAAAAAGTAAGAACCTGTTAAAAAATTTATTCAGCAAAAAACCCGCCTTGGTTATCGGTATATTCCTGTTAGTCGGTGCGGTTATCAGTTGGATTTTGATCAGTGCCATGGCCGGAGAAGTCAAGGATATTTTTACTTCCGGCGATTCCAATTCCAGCGTTATAAATACCAATAAAAGTACTGAAGAAGCGTCATTGACCAAAGCCAGATTAATTGATGGCAGAATTGTTGCTAATGAAGATTCATCTTTACTGCCGATCGGGGTGATGATTGAAAATCTTCCCTCCGTACGTCCGCAGTCAGGACTTTCCAAGGCGCAGGTGGTCTACGAAGCGTTGGTAGAGGGGTTCTCTACCCGTTTTCTAGTGGTATTTGATCCGAAAGAATTGCCTGATAAAATAGGACCGGTGCGTTCCGCAAGGCCGTATTATTTGGAATGGATTTCAGAATACAACGGGCTCTATGCGCATGCCGGCGGAAGTCCGGAGGCGCTGGGGGCAATCCAGGGTTTGGGGCTTAGAGATTTGGATGCATTGCGAAGAGGTCAATATTTTTGGCGGGATAACACCCAGTCGGCACCGCATAACTTATATACCTCAAAAGAATTATTGGGATATGCTGTGAGGGATCTGGGGCTTGAGGCAGAGCGGGCTCAATTTGAATTAGGTATTTATAGCAGCGATCCGGTATTAGAAGCACGCCCGACTGATGCAAAAAAAGTGATCATCCGTTTTTCAGGATATAATTATGAAGTGGAATATCAATATGATCGGGATACTGATGAATACTTGCGTTTTAACGCAGGTGTGGCACATAAAGACCGGAACACCGATCAGCAGATCCGTGCAAAGAATGTTATCGTGGTTGAGATTCCCCCAGTGGTTTCAATCGGTGAGAAAGGCAGATTAACTTTTGATATACAGGGCGAGGGAAGGGCAATGGTTGCCCGACACGGTGAAGTGATTGAAGGAACCTGGAAAAAACCGGATCGTACAACAAAAACAAAATACTACGATTCTGACGGGCAGGAGATTGATCTGGGTAGGGGCAGTACATGGATTCACATCATTCCCAGCACACAGGAATTTACTGCAGAATAAACATTTGTAAAAAAAATTAGGTGAAAGGATTCTATAATTTAATTGATAGAATTCTTTCTTTATTTGCCAAGTCTTTCAGTATGCTGATTTTTGCACCTGGAAAATTGTGTTTGGCAAATACACTGATTTTTTCTGCTTGGGGCGGGTGAATTTCAAGAAACATCATCCCGTTTTTACTTAGCTTTGTTTTTGATTGTGTAATAATTTTTTCTAATAACTCCATTCCGTAATTTTCTGCGAACACAGCTATTTTTGGTTCAAAAGAAATTTCCTTTTTTGCTTCACTATTTGGCACGTATGGAAGATTGGCAATAATAATATCAACCGGAACTTTTAGTTTGTTTAATAAATCCCCGTAAACAAAGCTGATTTTTTTTTCAACGCCATAACTTTTTGCGTTTCTTTTCGCTATAGCTAGTGCGGGCCTTGAGATATCTACGGCAATTATTTTTGTTTGTGGTAGATTTTTTGCGATAGCCACAGTAATACAACCGGACCCGGTTCCAATATCCGCTATCGTAACTGTTGAATCATAATTTATTTCTTTAAGCGCTGTATCCACAAGCAGTTCAGTTTCCGGACGGGGGATTAATACATTCTCATCCACATAAAAGTCTAAACCGTAAAATTCTTTGTTATTCGTCAAATAGGCAACCGGTTCTGACTGTGTTCTTTTTTTGATTAATCTATCCAAGGTTACTTGCTGGTTTTTTGTCAGTATGATCTCTGGATGACTTAAAATGTATTCTTTAGGCTTTTTTAATACAAACGATAACAAAACTTCTGCATCAAGCGCGGCAGAAGTTATGGAATGATTTATTAGTACTTTAACGGCTTCTTTTTGCCAATTACTTATTTGCATGTTCCAGCAGTCTTTTATGATCTTCGTTTCTCAAACTTTCAATTATTTCAGCAATATCGCCGTCAAGAAAGGAGTTTATCTCATGCCAACTTTGTTTGATCCGGTGGTCGGTAATCCGATCCTGGGGGATATTATATGTTCTGATCTTTTCCGCCCGATCACCGCTGCCGATTTGAGACCGCCTCGCATCGCCACGTTTTTTACTTTCCTCATCTTCCTTCACTTTTAACAAGCGGGCTCTCAAAACTTTCATTGCCTTATCTTTATTTTTGATTTGTGATTTTTCATCCTGACAGGTTACTACTGTGTCGGTAGGAATGTGCGTGATACGGACTGCGGAATCAGTTGTGTTCACGCTCTGCCCGCCGTTGCCGGATGAACGGTAGACATCAATGCGCAAATCTTCCGGTTTGATTTCTATATCAACATCTTCAGCTTCTGGCAGGATTGCCACTGTGGCGGTTGACGTGTGAACGCGACCGTTCTTTTCAGTGTCCGGTATACGCTGTACCCGGTGTACGCCACTTTCATATTTCAAGTCGCTATATACGTGCGAACCGAGGATTTCAAATACGATTTCCTTAAACCCCCCGATTTCATTCCGGTTGGCGTTCATCAGCTGAGTTCTAAATCCTTTTCTTTCAGCGTAGCGCGAGTACATTCTAAAAAGATCACCGGCAAACAGCGCAGCTTCATCACCGCCGGCGCCTGCTCTGATTTCCACAATAATATCTTTTTCATCCATCGGATCTTTTGGCAACAGTGCCAGTGATAGTTCTTTTTCCGTTTCAGATATTTTCTCTTTTAATTCCAACTGTTCTTCTTCGGCGATCTGTAAAAGTTCCGGCTCGTCATTATTCTTGATTAAATCCTCGTTTTCAGCGTAGGATTTTCGTAAATCTTTCAGTGTCCTAGTTAAGATGATCGTATCTTTTAGATCATTATATTCCTTGGCGACGGATTGCAATTTATTGTTATCATTAGCAAGATCCGGATCCTGTAAGGTCCGCTCTAATTCGTCGAAACGGTCGGTAAGTTGTTTGATTTTTTCTTCCATTTTAAATAAAATGCTCCCTATTCTTAATAATAATAAATAGAGAGCAAGTTAAAGTAGTTATTTTTTATCCCGTTTTTCCGCTGTATTCTTTTTCTTTGTCTTAACCTTTTTCTTAGGTGCTTTTGCTTTCAAAGCGTCGGATTTCTCCTGAATACGCTTAAATCGATCAACTCTGCGCGCGGTATCAATAAACTTCTGCTTTCCGGTATAAAACGGATGGCAGGAAGCACAAATTTCCACCTTGATTTCCTTTACGGTTGAACCAGCGGTGAATGTATTACCACATGCGCATGTCACGGTTGCGTCAGGATAGTATTTCGGATGACCTTCTTTTTTCATTGTTTTTTAATAGATATTTACTTAAACTCGGCTTTATCCTACCAGAAACCCTGATATTATGCAAATATTACGGTATCCGCTTCGCAAAAGCACCATGACTTGCTTTATTTGGGGTTTTAGGCTATCATTGTTACGCTTTATTAATAAGTAATCTCACATACTCTTTTTGGTCCAAAACAGCCAAATTTGGCCGTTTTAGCCCTACGCCTACCCTTGTCCATCAAGCATAAGCAGGATGGATTTATAGGCCTAGAATATGAAAGAGTAGAGGAAAGAAAGGCAAATACAATGAAAGAGGTAGAAGTACTTGAATTACTCAAAAATGGTGTCCATTTTGGGCATCAGAAGTCACGTCGGCATCCCAAAATGGAACCGTATATTTTTACGGTCCGAAACGGGGTGCATATTATTAACCTGGAAAAAACGCTTGAGCATCTGAATATTGCTCGGGAGTATGTCCGCAACACTGTTATGAAGGGTGGCAGCATCCTGTTTGTCGGAACAAAACGCCAGGCCAAAGAAATCGTAAAGAGACATGCCCAAGCGGTTGGCATGCCTTTTATTACTGAGCGGTGGTTGGGCGGTCTGTTTACCAATTTTGCAAATGTTTCCAAATTGCAGAAGAGACTGATCAAGCTTGAAGGGCAGGCGGCTTCAGGAGAATTGGATAAATACACGAAGAAAGAGAAACTGGATTTTACCAAGGAGATTGAAAAGCTGGAGAAATTGGTCGGAGGAATGAAAAATATGAATGTTCTCCCGTCAGCGGTATACGTGGTGGATATTAAAGATGAAAAAACTGCGGTCAAAGAATCAATTAAGAAAAAGATTCCTTTAATCGCGATTACCGACACGAATACCAACCCTTCCATCATTAAATACCCGATACCGGGAAATGATGATGCGACAAAGTCAATTGAACTGATCACCAGTCTGATTGCCGAAGCGGTTGCAGAAGGCAAAACGATGAGGGAAAAAGGCGCGGTAGCGGAAAAAGTATCAAAGCCAATTCCTGCGGCGAAGAAATAGTAAAGAGATTAATATTGAAAAATTAAAATAATGGCAGAAGTAACATTAGAGCTTATCAAAGAATTAAGAGAAAGAACCGGTGCTGGGATTATGGATGCGAAGGAAGTGCTGAAAGAAGCGGAGGGGGATATGGAAAAAGCAGTGGAACTCTTAAGAAAAAAAGGTGATAAGATATCATTAAAAAAACAGGACAGGGAAGCAAAAGAAGGCGTCATTGCTTTTTCCCGTGAAGGAAATAGAATAGCCGTTGTTGAACTGTATTGTGAGACGGATTTTGTAGCCCGCAACGCAGATTTTATTGCCGCGGCTGACGCACTTGCGAAAAAACTGTTAAACACGGATACTGCTACATTTGAATCATGGGCGAAAGATGAAATTAAAAATAATCTTATCGTTAAAGTAGGTGAGAATTTGCAGCTTGGTAAATTTGAAATTATTGAAGGTGGTGTAATAGACAGTTACTTACATATCAATAAAAAAGTTGCCAGTATTATTGTTTTATCCGGTGGTGATGAACAATTAGCTCACAGTATCGCAATGCAGGTAGCAGCAATGAATCCTCCTTATCTTTCTCCTAATGATGTTCCAGAAGATGAGAAACAAAAAGAGATGGAAATTTACAGAGAACAACTTGCCGGTGAAAATAAACCTGAAAATGTTATGGAAAAGATTATTGAAGGAAAGATGAATAAGTATTATTCGGAAGTATGTCTGCTGAAACAATCCTTTTTTCAGGAAGAAAAGAAGACAATTGAAGATCTAATGAAGGAAACTGCCGTAAAACTGGGCAAGGAAATAGAGATAGAAAAATTTATTAGGTACTCCATTTAAAAAAGTCACTAGACTAAAATGATTTTAGACATTACAGCACTTGTTCTCGTGGTAGTAAGTTCAGTAGTATTATTAGTGATAGTTTTTAAAAAATTCTCTATTCTAGCCACGATTGATGTAGATACTGTTCCGCAAGAGAGATTGGATCAGAAAAAGGATGATATTATTGAGATGCGGTTGCGCAGAAAGTTTGAATGGTTGCGCGATAAGATAATGATTGTTGTGAAGCCGTTAATCAAAATCATAGGTGGTCTATTCCGGTTTGTATACCGTAAAGCATTGGAACTGGAAAAAAATTACCAGGAAAAATCCCAGTCAAAAAGTGATAAATCGGCGACAAATCAGCAAAAGGTGTTGGCTCTTATGTCTGAAGGAGAAGCGTTGATAAAGGATGAAGAGTATGCTCAGGCGGAAAAGAAGTTTATTCAAGTGATCAGTATGGATCATATGAATATTTCAGCATATGATAATCTGGGCAAGACTTATACGGGACAGAAGGACTATGAACATGCAATTGAGGCTCTGCAGCATGCGCTGAAACTTGATGAAAAGAATAGCCTGACCCATCATGATCTGGGAATGGTATATAAAGAAATAGGGGATTTGGAAAAAGCGAAGATGTATGTGAAAAAGGCGGTTAAAATTGACCCAAACAACCCTAAGTACCTTGACTATTTGATTGAAATCAGTATACTCTCTAAAGATAAATATACTGCTCAAGAGACATTTAGAACACTTAAACGGGTGAATCCTGAAAATCAGAAACTTGCTGAATTGGAAAAACAAATTTCGGAAATGCATATTTAAAAGTATCATGCCCACCTAGCTCAGCTGGTAGAGCACTCCCATGGTAAGGGAAAGGTCATCGGTTCAAATCCGATGGTGGGCTCCATGGGTCGGTACCGAAGCGGTCAAACGGGACAGACTGTAAATCTGTTGGCTTTAGCCTTCGGGGGTTCGAATCCCTCCCGGCCCACCATGCCGAGATAGCTCAGT
>JBAYGW010000019.1:0-31652 GCA_041666485.1 Patescibacteria group bacterium
AAAATCAAGGGAAAGCAGAATCGTCGGCGTGTTCGGCGATTTTTTGAAAGTGAAATTAAATTCCGCACCGGAAAAGGGGAAGGCCAATGCTGAACTGCTGAATCTGCTGGCGGGGCATCTTCACTTGCGCAAAACGGATATTGAAATACTGCAGGGTCAGACGGACAGTTATAAAACAATTTTTATTCCGTTGAAATTGAGTGAGATTGAGTCACTACTGGGTGATGTGCTAAAACTAAAAGGATAAAGATGCTATGTTTTTGTAAGCTTGTATAGCTTGACACAGAAACGTTCTCATGGTTGGATGTAGATATGAGTATAACTAAATAGTCGTGGGCACGATATTGCTCACAAGTTTAATATTAACTAAACAGTAGTGTTTAGTTATTTTATTTAATAATTACTACAATGAATTACAGAAAAATATTAATAATTATTGCAGGAATAGTCATCATTATAACACCAACAATTTCTTTTGCATCAGATAGTGAAAAAATAAAACAGTTTGATGAAACAATGAAAGAGCAAAACAACAATGATTATGTTGAAGGGGAAGTTATAGTCAAATTTAAGAATGAAGTTGCTGATTTAAATTTAGACGAAAATAAGGCTTTTGTATTTGCTAAAAATAAAAATTTAGATATTAAAGAGAGTATAAAATCTGAAAACATTTCTTTATACAAAACTAAGGATAATGAATCGGTAGAAGGTGCTGTGTCAAGGTTGAAAACAGATAATAGCGTAGAATATGCTCAACCGAATTATTTATACTATGTAACAGCCATCAATACTAACGATACAAGTAGAAATAAACTATGGGGCTTGGATAATACTGGTCAATCAGTAAATGGAGTTGTCGGTACAAAAGATTCAGATATAGATGCGCCTGAAGCATGGGCAATTAATGAGGGTACAGATGGAACTGTTATTGTTGCAGTAATTGATACTGGTGTTGCATATAACCACCCTGATCTAAAAGCAAATATGTGGAATGGTGTAGATTGTAAGAACTATACTGGTGCTGCACTTGGTAACTGTCTTTATGGTTATGATTTTGTTGGCAATGATAAAAATCCCGTACCGGATGGCAGTTCACATGGAACCCATATTGCCGGTACAATTGCTGCTGTAAAAAATAATAGTAAAGGTATTATTGGTGTTGCACCACGTGCGAAAATAATGGCGATCAAAGCAGGTGATGAAAATGGTGCATTTACTACAGCGAATATCATTAAGAGTATAAACTTTGCAAAGTACAACGGCGCAGACGTAATAAATGCGAGTTTTAGTGGCTCTGCATCAACTTGTACAAGTGCATTTGATACGGCGTACTATACCGCAATAAAGAATTTCTCTGGACTTTTCATTGCTGCCGCAGGGAATGATGCTGCAAATCATAATGGAACGTCATATTTTAGCAGACCTGCTGATTATGGTTACACAACATCTTGTTGGGATGCGCTTGAAAATATCATAAGTGTTGCCGCGACTGACCAGAACGATACTTTAGCGAGTTTCTCGGACTTCGGTAAGTCTGTTGATGTAGCCGCTCCCGGTGTGAATATTTATAGCACTGGGGGGTATGCAATATTCGGCGAAGATTTTCAAAATGTTTCACGGCCGAGTGTTGGAACACAATTTACTCAATCTGGTGACATGACTTGGGGAACACTAACAAATGGTACCAATAATGCTCTTTTTGGTGATTATGCTAACTGGGGAGCCTATCAAAGTAATATAGTTTCAAATATTGATTCATCTGAAATTGATTTAAATGGAAAACCCTACAGTAACTTGCAATTTGAAATTTATTGTGACACTGAAGCAGGCTATGATGGTGTAATATTGTATTTTTGGGATGGAGCATCATGGGTTTCTCAGGATGTTTATTCTGGTCTTGGTTCTGCAGAAGAAAAAAAATCTTTATCTGACTATGCAATTAGTGATTTTAAATTTAGATTTGTTTGGATCACAGATTTAAGTGTTTCAAGGAGTGGATGTTATATAGATAATATAAAAGTCGTTGATTGGGCGTCGACAAATGGTTCATATGAGTATATGGATGGTACCTCTATGGCTACTCCACATGTTGCGGGATTAGCAGCACTTATAATGGGGTATAATCCTGACTTGGATATGCAAGACGTTAAAGAAATAATATTGGAATCAGGTGACGAATTATCTTCGTTGAAAGGCAAGACAGTAACAGGAAGAAGAATTAACGCACAGAAAGCATTAATCCAAGCTAATCAAGCACCGTCGCTAGGTATTCTTGTATCTCAATCATCTGATGCAAAGCCGTATGTTAAAAGACTTGGTCATCATGGCGCAATTGTAAAATCTTTTCGTGTATATGATAAAGAAGGTGGTATATCAAATGTTGAAGCAGATATTAATGGTGACGGAATAAATGAGATAGTTGTTGCGCCGGAAGCTGGATTAGGGGGTAAAGTGAAAGCATATAAGAAAGATGGTACTGCTCTAGCTTCTTATTCTCCCTTTGGAAGTACATTTAATAATGGCATCAGCCTAACTAGCGGGGATGTAAATAATGATGGAAAAGATGAAATTATTGTTGCTCCCATGACAAAGGGAACACCAAAAATAAAAATATTAAAATATGCTAGCGGAAAGTTTACTATTCTTAAAGAATATAAAGTATTTGGAGATAGTGTGTCGGGGGGTCTTAATTTAAGTAGCGGTGATGTTAATGGTGACGGAATAGATGAAGTCGTGGTTTCGCCATATCAAGATAAGGACAAAACAGATCGTGTTGTAAAAATTTATGCCTACCGAAATCGTGAAATGGTTAAGCTTGCCTCAAAACAGCTTTATAGCAATCAGGCCGCTTATAAGGGTATTAAAACTATTACTGCCGATATGAATGGTGATGGAAAAGACGAAATTGTTACTACTCCCTCACTTAATTTTGGTGATGATATCTTTGTCTATAGTTATGCAAGTGGGAAATTAACATTTATAGATGATGTGTGGGTATATTCCGAATCCTTTAATGGTCTTACCTCTCTTGCATCAGGAGATATTAATAATGACAATAAAGATGAAATAGTACTGTCAGTCAGAACGGGAGGAAAACCCTACGTATTCATTTATAAGCTTAGTGCAAATAAACTCAAACTACATGACAGGATACTGGTATATGACAAGGATTTTATGGGTGGGGTAAATGCCATTATTCTTGATGTTGATAGTGATAGTAAGGCAGAAGTGATTACTGCGCCATATAGCGGGAAGCAGAAAATAAAAGTTTATGATGTTGAGTCAACAACAGAAAAGCTACATTCTTCATTCTGGGGTTTTGGCAAAGATTTTGAAGGCGGTATAGATTTTACCCAGTGAGATATTATCAAATGTTAATTGTTGCGTTAAATACAAGAAGGTTCGTTTTGTAGTATTATAAGTAAAATTTATTGAGTCCAGATTTTAGTTGGTAGATTTGATTTCATCGTATTTACCACATTGACTTTTTGCATGATTTTAATGTAGGATTGGGTTATAATCAGTTTGAATAGAAATATGGAAATATTTAAAGATTATTTAATCACATTTGGTTGGGGAATAACAGGTGCTTTAACGATGGCGATTGCACTGCCTATTCTTCTTTGGGTGTTTGATAAATTTACACCAATTAATGAATGGGAAGAGATTAAAAACGGAAACATTGGAGTAGCAATTATTATTGGAGCTCTAATAATTGGATTCGCTGTTGTTATGGGTTTTTCAATCGTGCCCTCTTTGTAATTTCATGAAAAAGAAACTCTTGGTATTTTTATTAGTACTATTTCTTGCTAGTAGCAATGTAGCTTTTGCTCATCCGGGAAGAACTGATAGTAAGGGGGGTCATGTTTGTAAAACAAATTGTGCCAAATGGGGGCTGAAGGATGGACAGTATCATAAACATAAGAAGACTGTTAAGAAAAAGATTGTAAAAAGAGAGACTAAAAAAAGTTCTCATAAGAATGTAAAAACAATATCTCAAAAGTAATAAGTTTAGTATTATTAAACTTTCCTTAAATTGGGGAGTTTTTTGATTATAATAAAAAACCATACTTTGAGTGTACGGTTCAGGAAAGAGCTTTTCGCCACTAAAACAAAGCGTGTTGTCAAAGGATGGTTTTTCTTCTATAATAGACATATTCACAATATATTATGGATAAAAATAAACAAAAACCCGAATTTATTGGAGTGAATTTCCCCAAACTGGAAGAGGAGATTCTTTCGTATTGGAAGGAAAAAGATATTTTCCGGAAAAGTATTGAAAAGAATACCGGCAAAGAGTTTATCTTTTTTGAAGGGCCACCGACTGCCAACGGCAAGCCGGGGATTCACCATGTTTTAGCCCGGGCTTTTAAGGACCTGATTCCGCGCTATAAAACGATGCAGGGTTTCCGCGTGAACCGCAAAGCCGGCTGGGATACGCAAGGACTGCCGGTGGAACTGGAAATTGAAAAGAAACTGGGTATTTCCGGCAAACCGGACATTGAAAAATACGGCATTGAAAAATTCAATAAAAAATGCAAAGAGAGCGTCTGGGAATACAAAGACGAGTGGGAAAAGATGACGGAAAGAATCGCTTACTGGGTTGATCTGGAAAATCCGTATGTGACCTATGACAACGGCTATATTGAAACGCTCTGGTGGACGATCAAACAAATCTGGGATAAAGAACTGCTTTATAAGGATTATAAAGTTGTGCCATACTGCTCGCGTTGCGGGACGACGCTTTCTTCACACGAACTGGCACAGGGGTATAAGGAAGATACGGAAGACCCGTCAGTATTCATCAAATTTAAAGTTAAAGGAACGAAAGATAACGAATATTTTCTGGTTTGGACCACCACACCGTGGACTCTGCCTTCTAACGTTGCATTAGCAGTTAGCGAAAAAGTGGATTATGTAAAAGTTGAACATCACAAAGAGATACTTATTCTGGCGGAAGCGCGTCTGGGAGTGTTGCGCGGAAAATATAAAGTGATCAAAAAACTGAAAGGCAAAGCTTTATTAAATTTAGAATACGAACCGCTCTATAATTTTGTAGAGCATAAAGAAAAGTCTCATTATGTTCTGCCTGCTGACTTTGTTTCCATTGATGACGGTACAGGTATCGTGCATACCGCGGTAATGTACGGTGTGGACGACTTTGAATTGGGCAAAGAACATAATCTGCCGAAACACCACCTGATTGATTTGGAGGGGAAGTTCACCAAGGAAGCCGGATCATTCGCGGGACTGTTTGTTAAGACCGCCGATCCCAGAATTGTTTCGGACCTGAAAGACCGTGACCTGCTTTACTGGGCGGAAACAATCAAACATACTTATCCGTTCTGCTGGCGCTGTAATACCCCTCTGCTATATTATGCGAAAGATTCCTGGTTTATAAAAATGACCGCGGTGAAGGAACAATTGATAAAAAATAACCAAACTATCAATTGGGTACCGAGCCATATTAAGGAAGGGCGCTTCGGCGAATGGATTAATGAAGTAAAAGACTGGGCACTTTCCCGGGAACGTTACTGGGGGACACCGCTACCGATCTGGGAGTGTGATCATTGTAAAGAGAGAGTCTGTATCGGTTCATATGAGGAGTTGGAAAAACATTACGGTAAAAAACTGCCGAAGTCTTTTGATCCGCACCGTCCGTTTATTGATAAAGTAACTTTTAAATGTGAAAAATGTGACGGCGAAATGAAACGTGTGCCGGAGGTTCTGGATGCCTGGTTTGATTCCGGTTCCATGCCGTATGCTCAGTGGCATTACCCTTTTGAAAATAAAAATAAGATTGACGCCAATGAAGCATATCCGGCTGACTATATTTCGGAAGCGATTGACCAGACTCGCGGGTGGTTTTATACATTGCTGGCTGTTGCTACATTACTGGAAAAAGATGCGCCCTATAAAAATGTGATTTGCCTGGGTCTGATTCTGGACAAAAAGGGCCAGAAAATGAGCAAGTCCAAAGGCAACGCAGTCAACCCTTGGGATGTGATTGATAAATATGGTGCCGATGCTCTGCGCTGGTATCTCTATACGATAAACCAGCCGGGTGAATCCAAGAATTTTGATGAAATCGGTGTGAATGAAGTAGTAAAGAAACAACTTTTAATTCTTTGGAATGTGGTTGTGTTTTTCAAAACCTTCGCAAAGGAAGGAATGCCGAAGAAAAAAACATTATCCAGACATTTGATGGATCATTGGATTCTGGCAAGAATGCATAAACTGGTGAATGATGTAACCGACTCTTTGGATAAATATCAAATCACCGAAGCGGGAAGAAAAATAGAAAGCTTTGTCCAGGATCTTTCCACCTGGTATGTCCGCAGATCCCGGGACCGGTTCAAACAACCGAAAGATTCCGAAGACCGCCTGGCCGCTTTAGAAACGCTGGCGGAGGTTTTGCTGACGCTGACGAAAGTACTGGCTCCGTTCATGCCGTTTATTGCCGAAACACTTTATCAGGAATTGAAATCTGTTTTGGGCAACTATAAAGCTGACTGGCAGGAGTCCGTGCATCTTGAAAACTGGCCGTCAAAAGACAAAGCACCGGTTGATCAGGGGCTGATAGATGA
Source organism: Patescibacteria group bacterium (assembly GCA_041666485.1). GTDB lineage: Bacteria > Patescibacteriota > Patescibacteriia > UM-FILTER-42-10 > UM-FILTER-42-10 > JAHJEX01. The sequence goes on from JBAYGW010000019.1 coordinate 6,588, forward strand.
AATGGAGCGTGTCCGGAATATTGCCGAATTGGCTCACGCCGCCCGCGCTGAGGCCAAGATCAAGGTACGTCAACCGCTCAGTCAGTTGGTCATTGCTTCAGAATTTAAAGAAGAGTTTTCCGGTATTCTCCAGGATGAACTGAATGTAAAAGAGGTTACAAAAATACACCAGAAACACAATGGTAAATTACCAAGCGGTTCGGATTGGATCAGGAAAGAGGAAACAGAAATCAAAATCGCTCTGGACACAACATTGACCGACGAACTGGTTGAAGAAGGCATTTTGAGAGAAATTGTCCGTCAGATCAACAGCATCAGAAAAAAAGCCGGCCTGACAATCCAGGACAGTATTGCCGTATATTTCAAAACTGACAGCGAATATTTACAGAAGTTCTTTGAATTCTTCAGAGAATCACTGTTAAAAGAAACAATCGCAGTTTCAGTACAGCCGTATGATAAAAAAAGAAAAGCCGAATTTGAAAAAGAGGTAAATGTGAACGGGAAATTAATAACGCTGGGGATTGAGAAAAAAAGCTGATATGGCTACCTATCGATCGGAGGCAATAGTATTGAGAAAAAGAGATACCCGGGAGTACGACCAGGTCGTGACGCTGTTCACCAGGGAAAAGGGCAAGGTGGAATTGATTGTCAAAGGTGCGCGGAAAATTGGCAGTAAAATGGCTGGTCATCTGGAACCTTTCGGTATGGTCGACGTGATGGTGGCGCAGGGAAAAGTGCAGGACCGGATCGCCGGAACGAAGCTTTTGGAAAATTTTCCCAATCTGAAATCAAATCTGGAAAGTATCGCGTTGTCAGTTTATTTTAATGAAGCGGTGGACAGTATTATTCATGGCAACCAGTCGGATCCGAAAGTATTTGCGCTGATATTGGAGGCTTATTATTCCATTGACCAGTATGTACTGCGGAACAAGCATAGTGCAAATATCCATGATCAGGTACTAATTGCTCTCTCATATATTTTGAAACTTTGTGCTTCGCAGGGTTTTGCCCCGGTTTTCAACGCATGCTTCTATTGTAAAAATGCCGTTAAAGAAGAAAAAAACTTTATCAGTGATCAGCATTTAAGCATTGTCTGTCCACTGTGCAGGCAAAAGGAGCAATCACTGTATCCGATTTCCGTCACGGCACTGAAAGTACTGCGCCTGATTAATCAGAAGACGCTTTCAACAATTAAAATAAAAAATCTTGATCCGGTAATTTCTTCGGAAGTCAGAAAAATTGTAAATAGTTTTATACTAATGATTAGCGAGCGGCAAATGTTTTCATATTCTTTTCTCTCTAAGCTTATTGTTAATAATTGATCATGATGGCGAAAAAAAAATCAAAAGAAATTCCGGTTTCTGACTCAAATAGCAATAATGCAAAAAAGCTGAACGATAAGAGTGACGCGAAAAAAGACGCTGTTTCGGAAGGGCTGGAAACAATAACCTCCATCTACCGCGATGATCAGACTGTCAAAACTGATATGACGAAGTTGGATCAGAAGAAGCTCACTAAAAAAAGACTGATGGGTTATTTCGGCATCGCTTTATTATTTATGATCGCCGTGGCCAGTGTCGCCGGTTTTTTCATTTTTAACCGCGGCAATAATACCGGCGGGAAGAGTATTGAACTCTCCATATCAGCGCCGAAGGAAATTTCTTCCGGCGAAGAAGTTTTGTTTGAGGTGACATATCTGAATAAAGAAAATGTGGCAATTAATGATGCGGATGTGACTATGATGTATCCGGAGGGGTTTCATTTTTCACATTCTGAACCGGCGGCTGCCAACGAAGCGCATACTTTCTGGCAGTTAAAAAGTATACCCGGCGGAATGGGCGGTAAAATAAAAATTTACGGACAGGTAATCGGCGAGATTGATGAAACGAAAACATTCCAGGCGACGATGGACTATATGCCCGCCAATTTCAGTTCTTCATTCAGGGAGAAAGCATCGCATTCTCTGGAAATAACGTCATCCATCTTTGATCTGGCTCTGAAGGCACCGCTTCGGATAGTCAGCGGGCAGGAAACCGAAATAGATATCACCGTTAAAAATAATTCCGAAATCAATCTGACCAATGTAAGAATAACTGCCGGTTATCCGGAAGGTTTTATTATCAACAGTTCCGATCCAGAAATGTCTGAAGATAAACAGTCCTGGTTCCTGAAAACGCTGAATGCCAGCGAGGAGAAAATTATTAAATTAAAGGGTGTGTTTACCGGCAATCCCGGTGATACCCAGGAACTGAATATTCAGTTGGGTATTGTCATGGATAACGGCGTTTTTCGTCTGCAGAATGAAAAGACGGCACTGGTATTTATTGTTAAACCGGAGCTGAATCTGCAGTTTACCGTGGATGGGTTTAATCAGGAGCATTCGGTCAATCCGGATGATATGTTGGAATTTAATATTGCATATCAGAATGCCAGCGACCTAAAGCTGGATAATGTGGTGATTCAGGCGAATTTTACTGCTGACACGCAAATATTAAATTTTGCTGCGATGGAAGATTCGCGCAATGGTATCTTTGATGAAGAGCAGAAAACGATAACTTGGAGCGCCACGGAGATGGAAGAGCTCGCATCCATTGTTCCCGGAGCGACCGGAAATATTTCCGTAAAAATTCCTGTCGTATCTTCACTTTCTCCGCAAAAATCTTCTGACAGTAATTTCTCTGTGGATGCTTATGCAAAAGTAAAATCACTGGAAGCTGAGGATACGGGAAATTTTGAAGTACAGAGTGAGAGTAACCACGTTATAGTAAAAATGAACAGCAAGGTTGAGTTAAAAGCCGAGGCTAGATATTATTCTGATGATTTTGAAAAATTAGGGACAGGGCCGATACCGCCGATGGTAGGCGAGGCAACAACTTATCGGATATTCTGGACAGTTTCTAATCTTTACAACGATCTGAAGAATGTTGAAGTAACCACTCTGTTGCCGGACGATGTAAGCTGGAACGGCAATGCATCTGGAAGCGCAGACACTAAAGTGACTTTTAATCGCGAAACCCGGACAGTAACCTGTAAAATTCAGGAACTGCCGGCTAATTCCGGAACACTATTGCCGATTGCAAAAGCAACGTTTGATGTCAGCATCACGCCGACAATCAGTCAGGTCGGAAAATTGGTTATGCTGACTCAGGGGAGTATTCTATCGGCACGTGATACTTTTACCGGTCTTAATGTGTTAGTAAACGACCGGGTAATCACCACGGATCTGGAAAATGATGTGGCGGCCAGCGGAAGGGGGATTGTAATTGAGAAATTGGACGTGGTTAACAGTAATACAAATTCAACACAATAAAACCGCCGAGAACAGGCGGTTTGCAGAAGAATCCCGCTGTTATAACTGCGAGATTTTTTGTACTTTTTTTACCGCCATCAGATGTCCGAGAATACTTAGTGCGCTAAAGATAGAGGCAATACTGAAAATTACCGTAACAACCGTTGTGCTGGCGTTAACCAGTAATGTAATAAATAAAGCTATGGTGCCGACGGTTTGAAACAGCATTTTGATTTTACCGTATACATTTGCCCCCAGTTCAAACTCTATTCCTATTTTCTTGGCTAATGGGGCGAACAAAACGACTAACAGCACCAGAAACGCCTCCAGTCCGATGATTACATAAATCAGCGGGTGTGGCAGAGTCTTCCAGCCCAAAATTATTAATACAGTGATAAAAACTATCTTATCCGCTGTCGGGTCAAATACTTTCCCAAACTCGCTGATCCGGTTTTTAACGCGCGCTAACGGTCCGTCCAGGATATCCAGAGCGTATGCGAACAGAAAAAGGGTTGTCGCCAGAATGTAATTTTCTTGTTGAATTGCCAGAATAATCGGTGCTAAAAGGATAATTCGGAGTAAAGTTAGAAAATTCGGAGTTATTGAGTCGGGTATCAGGATTGCAATTTTCTGCAGTCCGCGGTCAACATGTTTCAAAATCCCCTGGAGAAACCTGGTTAATGCATTCATTTCTTTTTTATGTTCCTGATTATTTGATTAGAAAGTATTTTTATTCCCTCTTTTCTTGAGAGCAGGTGTACTTCTTTTACAATTGTTATTAATTTATTATTCATACTACCTGTTCCCAAACCATGTAATTCATTTTCATTTTTTAGATGATTATAAATTTCTATTGCATTCGTTCCTTTTACTTTTGTCGCGACTGTACCAACCTGCCAGATCACATGCCCGTCGCTTCCGGCTAACATCGGCTTATTCAGGAACTTAGCCCAATCAACTGCACTTTGGTTTTGTGCTCTGGATGCCATGCCGTTGATCCCTTCTATAAGATCTGCATTTTCACTGATAAATGATTCCTTGACGGTACCGGCCGCGATTGCCCTTTGGACTCCTCCCTTTCCTAGAACAAAGGGATGCGGCATGGAAATAATACATTGGAAGGCACGGGCTTGTTCAATTAATTCTTGCGGAAGCAGATTTGTCACAAACGCGCTTTTTTCTTTATTCGGCTTTATTACCTTTTCAAAAAATCCTCTCAGTTCATCATGGGTTTCAAAATATAAAAGTACATGTGTTCCGTTCATACAGTTGACCTCAATTCCGGGGATAATCACAACATCTGATTGTTGGCCTGCCTCAATTGATCCTCTTATTTCATTATGGTCACAAATCGCTAATCCCAGGTTTAACTTGCGGGCTTTTTTTAGCAATTTTCCAATTGAAATCGTTCCGTCAAACGAATAATTTGAATGTACATGAAAGTCAACCATTCTTTGCTGGTCATCTTTTATATCGTGAAGGTTCGGTTTTGTAAAAAAAATTGTTGACATAAGCCAATATTTCCATTGTATCTGAAAATATTCGGCATTACAAGTTACTTTATCAATTCGTGGAAAAAGGTTATAATAAACACAAGATTATGGCAAAATTCAATCAAACAAAACTTGTAGAATTTCTTCTGAAAAAAAACGTTGTTTTTGCTCCTGTAGAACAGGAAAATGAACTGCTTTTTCGGAGGATACATGAAGCAAAAGAAGTGTCGTTATCAATGCGTCTGCCTAGGAATTCATTTAAGCAATTTTTATTACCTCATGATGAGGTGCTTTTTGATTTCGCCAGTCCCAAAGCACAGAAAAAAGTTTTACCGCAGGTGATTTTTGGTATTTCACTCGTAGACCTGAAGGCGCTGATCCTGTTTGATCAGATGTTTGCCAAAGATCCTCACTACCAGGCACGACGTCAGAATACGCTGATTGTGGGCCAGTGTGTTGTGCCGGAGGATGCCAAGTTTTTAAATATCTTTGAAGAAAACGTTTTGGAAAGACTGAAATTTGATATTCTGATTGATCGGCGCAAAAAAGGCGAGCCGAAAATATTCACCGGATCAAGACTTGGTCAGAAAACTCTGGAAAAATTCGGTTTTAGCGAATTTGAACATATTGATTTCAAGGGATCCGTTGAAGGGGGAAAGCTGGATCCTAAATCGCAGAAGCTGAAAGAGCAGATGAAAAAGGTGATCAACGATAAAAAATTCTGGGAAGATCTTGCCAAGGATTGCATCATGTGCGGCAAATGCACAGTCGCCTGCCCGACCTGTTATTGTTTTGATCTGGTGGATGAGGGCGGTGAAATAGGTAATGAGCAGACGGGTGTCCGCAAGCGCCGGCTCAGTTCCTGTTTCTATGACGATTTTGCGTCAATTGCCGGCGGAGAAAATTTCTTGAAAACAAAAGCGGAAAGACTCCGGAATTATTATATTCATAAATTCATCAGAACCCCGGAAAGAGAACAGATATTGGGTTGTGTCGGGTGCTTGCGCTGTTTTCAGGTCTGCCCGGTGGGAATTGATATCAGAAAAATATTAGAAGCGGCTTTGAAATACAAATAAATGAAAAATCCCTACGAAAGCTATCCGGCAACTATCACTAAAATAGTATTAGACGCTCCTGATACCAGAGGCTTTACTTTAAAATTCAAAGATAAAAAACGCCAGAGTAATTTCAGTTTTTTGCCCGGCCAATTCATCGTAGTCGGACTGCCGGGCATCGGTGAAATTCCTGTGGGGATCAATTCCGCAACCACTGAGAAGAAATTTGTCCAGATAACCGTCCGCGGAGTGGGTAAGGTCAGCAGGGCAATTCAGCAGAAAACTGTCGGATCAACATTGTTCATCCGTGGACCGTACGGCAACGGCTGGCCGATGAAGGAAATAGAAAAACGTGATTTGTTAGTGATCGCCGGCGGACTTGGAATTATTCCGCTCAAACCGTTGATTGATGAAGCTTGCCGTAAGGACTGGGGGCGTCAGAACCAAGTGCAGGTATTTTACGGATCAAGGAATTTTAAAAATCTTCTGTTTGAATCGCAGTATAAAAAATGGTGCACTTTTCATGATACGCAAATTGTCCTGGACATGGCCGGTCCACGCTGGCATGGCGAGGTTGGCAATATTACCGATCTTCTGGCTAAACACAGCACGCCAAAGAATGCGATAGTTACTGTCTGTGGTCCGCCGATTATGTATAAATTTGTAATTCCAAAACTGATTGAAAAAGGTTACAAACCGGAAGATATTTACCTTTCACTGGAGAGAAAAATGTATTGTGCGGTTGGTATGTGTGAACACTGTGCGATTGGTGAAAAATATGTCTGCAAAGACGGTCCGGTATTTAGCCTAGCCGAAATTAATGAGATGCCGGGGGCTCTGGACTAAATATTATGTGTATTACGCTACCGGGAAAAATATTATCAAAAATCGGAACCACAGCAGTTGTGGAGGCCAATGGAAGGAAAATAGAAATAAAAATTGATGCCGTGCCGGATGTTGTTAAAGGAGAATGGGTCCTGGTTTACGGCGACATGGCTTTAAAAAAAATATCAAAAAAAGAAGCGGAAGAAACAATTAAAATATTATTGAATGATTAAATATTTCAAAGCACTACCAAAGGTTCAGAAAGGGATTCTGTTAGCTCTGGGTGCGGCGCTGGTCAGCGGAGTAGCCAATTTTGTAAACAAAAACGGGGTATCCGTAGTCGGAGAGCCGTTCGTCTATACTGCCATGAAAAATGCCGTAACGGCTATATTGCTGTTGGGCGTTTTGTTTGCCTTTAAAAATGTAAAACAAATCAAGTGTTTATCAAAAAGTGACTGGATGAAACTCGGCATCATCGGTTTGATCGGCGGAAGCATTCCTTTCCTGCTGTTCTTTAAGGGGTTAAGCATGACCTCAGCATCCAGCGCTTCATTGATCCATAAATCATTATTTATCTGGGTAGCTTTATTGGCTGTACCGTTTCTAAAAGAAAAATTCCGCTGGTATCAGTACGGTGCTCTGGCTATGTTATTTTTCGGTAATTTTATCATACTGGGTCCCAGCAAATTCAACTGGGGTCAGGGGGAGACACTGGTATTTTTAGCAACCTTGCTTTGGTCGGTGGAATTTATTGTGGCTAAACAAATATTGAAGACCATTCATCCTAATGTTGTTGCGTGGGCAAGGCTGACCATCGGTATCTTTTTCATAATATTATTTTTAGTATTTACCGGACGGTTGGATAATCTGATGTCAGCTTCATTTGCCGGCTGGGGATGGTCAATGCTGACCGGAGCTATTTTATTCTTGTTTGTTCTGGCTTGGTATCATGCCTTGAAACGGGCGCCGGCAACACTGGTTACCAGTGTCTTGGTTTTTGCCTCACCGATCACCACGTTTTTGGATGAAGTATTCCAGAAGAAAACGTTAGTCTGGGACAGCGCGGTCGGTTCCTTGTTAATAATTATTGGAATTGCGGTCTTGGCACTAAGTTTAATTCGAAACGTACATTACAAGACGCCCTCGCCTGAACTATAAGTTCTTTGGATTGAATAAGGCGAGTAAACTCGCCACCTACCCTAATATCTAATCCCTAACCCCTTACCCCTAAAATCCCTATGAAAGGAATCATTGCCTGCGCCCGATATGCCTATATGCCGAATCATCTCGGATATTGCGGTCCCGATGAAAATGAAAACCTGATCGGTTATATTGCAAACGACGAACAGGATGACGGATTGAAAGAAATACTGACGGATTTCCAGACGCTGAAGCCGTATCTGAATTTCATCGCCCGAACCAACAGAATTCCCGATCCTTTTAACAAACAGGTAGTAGAAGCATATTGGATCGGAAATAGTCTTTTAGAAAGCGTTTCCGCCAAGCAGTATTATAAATACTTAACTGATGAGTTTTCACTGCAGAAGAAAATTGACCGTAAATCGCTTCAGTATGTTTACGGCAAACTGCCGATGGGAGCGAAACCGCATCATTCTTTCCACGTTTTAAATATTTTCCGGCGCACCGGCCATCTTTCCATCAATCATACTGTTGAGACCATGGACAACTGCTGTATCAGCTGCGGGAAGGTGATTAAAAAGTCGGCGGATAAATTACTGGTTGAATACCGTCCATTGGCAATTGTAGAAGGCAAGCTTGCGCAAGGTGAAAAAAAACAAAAAGAAATACTAACAGAAGTTGATGGGCAGTCTATGGAGACGGAAATTAATGCGGGCGATTTAGTGACATTTCATTGGAATGCAGTCTGTGAAAAAATAACACACGTGCAGGCGGGGAACCTCTCATTTTATACCAATCAAGCGATTAGTTTAGCCAACTTATCATTATGACCAAGAAAAAAATAACAAAAAATAATACTGCCAAGAAAAAAAAGCCGGTTGTCGCTTTCCTAAGTCTTTCCGGTTGTGAAGGATGTTCTTTTGCCATGCTTGATTTAGGCGGTGAATTTTTTAACGCCCTGGTGCATCATTATAAATTGGGTGAACACCATTTCCTGGAAGAAATGAAAGGTAAAAGGCACTATGATATTACGTTTGTGGACGGTGCGCCTTTGACTGCGGAAAACACAAAAGTGCTGAAGGAAATGCGGGAGCGCTCGGACTATATGGTGGCGGTAGGTAGTTGCGCGGCGCTCGGTGTAGTGCCCGGGATTAAGAATTATGTGGATAAAAAGAAAAAAGCCACCTATGTTTATCCCAAAAACAAAAAAATATACAATCCGGACATTCATCCTATCTCCCGTTATGTTAAAGTTGACCTGGTGATTCCGGGCTGTCCGATTGATAATAAAGAATTTTTAAAAGTGTTTACGGATGTTGCGCAAGGGATTGAACCACAACTTTCCCATCGCCCGGTCTGCTACGAATGCCAAAGCAACGGTAACCCATGCTTATTGCAACAAGGCCAACCTTGTCTTGGGCCCGTGATCCAGGGCGGATGTAATGCCGTTTGTCTGAACAGCCGTTATTATTGCCGGGGGTGCAGAGGGTTATTGAAAGGCGATACGATTGATGATGCGGTAAAAACACTCAACACCAAAATTGAGAAACTAATCGGCAAAAGAGCATTGCATCATATTCTTCAGATATACGGAATACAGGAGGATTGGCTTAATAGGTTATAAATGGTATTAGGGTTGAGGTTATAGGGATAAGGGTGAAGGGGTTAGTAACTGGTAATTCGTAATTGGTAATTTGTAACTTTTGATAATTTCATCTTAATTAATATTATTGCCAATCAAAATAAATTAAAGTTTAAAAAATATGCGCATACAAATAATTGAAGTAGAAAAATTATTAAAAAACAAACTGCGAAAAATCGGCTTCACAACGGAAGAGGCGAAGGCGATAACTTTTGAATACATTTCCGGTGAACTGAAAGGAAAAGGATCACACGGTGTTTTTGGATTTATTAAAGCCTACAATAGACTGAAAGAAACAAAAAGAGGTCACTATAAAGTGGTAAAAGATACACCAACCTATGCATTCATTGAGGGTAATCAGGATATCGGGCAAATCGTTGCTTACAAAGCGATTGAGCTGGCGATAAAAAAAGCAAAGAAAACCGGCATAGCCATGGTGGGCGGTAACAATATTCATTCATTCTTGAGACCGGGTACTTGGGCGGAAGTGGCCGCGCGTAAAGGCATGATTGCATTGTGTTTTAACTACGGGGGTAGTCCAGCTATTGCTCCGACAGGTGCCAGAGAGGCTATTCTAGCGACTAATCCAATCGGGATCGGTATTCCCTATAAAGAATATCCGTTCGTGATTGATATGGCGGTTTCAGAAAGAGCCTTTAACCAAATCAGTCTGGCAAAAGCTTTAGGAAAAAAAATCCCTAGCGGTTGGGCGATTGATAAAAATGGAAAAAATACAAATGATCCAAATGCTGTAACATCAGTATTACCGTTCGGCGGGTATAAAGGATATATTCTGGCACTGGCGTTGGAAATATTGACCGGTCCTTTCGTCAGGACCAAAGTCGGCAAAAGTACAAAAAAATTCCGCGGACTGCTTTTTATTGTCATTGACCCGTATGTATTTACTACCAAAAGTGAATTCAGCCGTGACATGAACAAGCTGATTAAAGAAGTGGATAATGCTAAAAAGATTAAGGGAGTAAAAGATATTCATATACCGGGTGAAGTTGCATATAAAAATGAAATCAAAAAAATGAAGTCCGGATATTTTGATATTGATAAAAATATTATTGATCAGATTGAAAAACTATGAATCCCGTTAGAAATCAATAAAAATAGCGGGATAAAGAGTTAAAATATTATTTACATTATTCACATAATTTCTAACGGGATGAAAAGAAGAATCAAATTTGATCACGTTGCAAAAATTGAAGGCCATGCCAGTCTGATTACAGATCTGGAGTCCGGTGAAATCAACCGAGCCCGGTTTAAAACACTGGAAGGTTCCCGGTTTATTGAAGGAATTCTGGTCGGACGCAACTATCAGGAGGCACCGCTGATTACCGCGCGTATTTGTGGTGTCTGTCCGGTAGTTCATAATCTGGGCAGTATATTGGCGATTGAAGATGCGATGAAAATAAAAGTGAGTGAAAAAACAGTTATCTTGAGAAAACTGATGATGTGGGGGCAGTTTATTCAGAGCCACAGTTTGCATTTATACTTTCTCACATTGCCCGACTATTTTAAAATGCAAAACAGTTTGAAATTATTAAAAGATTTCCCCGAAGAAACAAAACAGGCACTGGAGATCCGTGCATTCGGCAATAAACTGATTGAAGTTATTGGCGGACGGTCAATCCACCCGATGAATTCCGCAGTAGGCGGGTTCATGAAAAATCCCGATGAGCGGGAATTGAAAAGTCTTTTAAGACAGATTGATCCGTTGCTTGAAATCGGCGCAAAAGTAACCGGAATATTTAATTCATTGAAATATCCCAAATTCTCGCGTAAAACCGAATTTATTTCATTGACTAATAAAAAAGAATATCCGATTTATCAGGGCACACTGACATCCACCATAGATAAATCAATCACCAAAGAAAAATTCATTAAAGAAGTTGAAGAAGAATACAGCAACTGGCAGAGAATAAAAAAGACCAAACTTTACGGCAAGATTTACATGGTCGGTGCTTTGGCACGTCTCAATGTGAACCGTAATCTGCTGAAACCGAAGGCAAAAGCATTGCTGAAGGCTTCCGGAATTGAGTTTCCTTCATACAATACATTCCATAATATATTGGGGCAGATGATTGAAACGGTTAACGGTCTGGAAGAATGTAAAACACTGATCAATCAATATTTGAAAATGAAAGGTTCTTGCCTTGTTAAAAAATATGAAATCAAGGCCGGCACCGGAATCGGTGTCATTGAAGCACCGCGTGGAACCCTGTTTCATGTTTACGAAATAGATAAGCTGGGCTTTTTGAAAAATGTAAATATTATTACTCCTACCGCCCAGTTTGTGAACAATTTGGAGGAAGATATAAAAGAGTTTTTACCGAATATTCACGATGTATCATCTCAGGCATCCAGAAGAAAAATAAAAATGCTGGTTCGTGCTTACGATCCATGCATGACCTGCGCCACTCATTAATGTATGATGAATAATTTATAATGTATAATTAACCATCAAGGGTAAGTTCGAATTCATTCGAACCAATTTAACTAAGAAGCGAATGAATTCGCTTCTACCCGTTAAAAAAGATATTCTAAGTACGACCGGACAACTAATTAAAAAATAATTAATCAAAATGGGTAGTTTCGAATTTATTCGAAACATGTTTAACAAAAAGCGAATGAATTCGCTTTTACCCGGTAAAAAAGTAATTCTATGCACGACCTTATGACGGCCAAAGACATCTGCGATGCAGTGCAAAAAAAGGCCAAAGAAAATAATTTAAAAAAGGTTTCCGAAATTGTAATTGATTTAGGTGAGATGGAAGACCATGGTGAAATTGTTTCGGAAGAAAATTTGCGTTTTCATCTGGATTATCTTTTGAAAGGAACGCTGGCTGAAAAAGCGAAACTGGTTTTTAACAAAGTTTCCGGCGATACAATTGTTTTACGTGAAATAGAAGGCGAGTAAGGTAATTTATAATGTATAATTAATAATGAATAATTGAAAATTATAGAGATAGAAAGAGCTGATATGAAAGAAAAAACTGAGAAATATAAATACCCCCTTTTTTTATTTGACTTTGATGGTGTGATTGCTGACAGCCTAAAAGAAGCCACAGATGCGATTGGTATATTTTTGGGAACTTTTAATATCAAGCAACCGACTTTGGAAGAAATTCGTCGGATGTATCAGAAAAATATTTTTGATTCCTTCAAAGAGATGGGCGTACCGGACGACGGATATCCGAAGCTTTACTCAATAATCAAAGAGCGGAGCGTAAAATACGAAAGTCGGATACCGCTTTACGAAGGGGTTAATGATTTATTATCTTCACTTAAAAATTATCCAATATATATTGTCAGCTCCAGTTCCACCAGAGCGATGGAAAAATATCTGACGAAATACAATTTAGTAGGTTATTTTAAGGAAGTTTTGGGCGCAGAGAACGGCACGTCAAAAGTGGAAAAGATCAGTAAAATTCTGGCAAAGGAAAATCCGGATCTGGAGAGAACATATTTCGTAACTGATACAACCGGCGATATTAAAGAGGGAAAGAAAGCAGGAGTTAAGACAATTGCAGTCGGTTGGGGTTACCACCACCCGAAAGACCTTCAAGCTGAAAATCCGGACTATTTGTTTCTTACAATGGAAGAATTTATCAAAGCAATACCGAATCTATGAGTAATTTTAAACTTGTTAAGCAAAGTAAAAATAATTTGGCCAGAAAGGGGATTCTACATACCGCTCATGGTGATTTAAAAACCCCATTTTTTATGCCGATTGCCACCAAAGCATCGGTTAAAGCACTGAGTAGCGAGGATATTCTGGAACTTGAATCGGGGATTATATTAAGCAATACATACCATTTGTATTTGCGCCCGGGAATGCCTGTAATTAAAAAGGCTGGTGGACTGCACAAATTTATGAACTGGCCGGGGGCGATTCTGACTGATTCCGGCGGGTATCAAGTTTTCTCTTTGGGCTCAAGAAATAATCCGGACAAAAACATGGTTAAACTTTCTAAAAAAGGTGTGGAATTTCGGTCAACATATGATGGATCAAGACACATGCTTACTCCTGAGAAGGTGATTAAGATTCAGGAGACAATCGGTTCTGACATCATGATGGTTTTGGATGAATGTCCGGCATATCCGGCAACAATAGAAAAAGCAAAAGAGTCCATGGAACTGACAACGCATTGGGCAGAACGTAGTAAGAAACAGCATGTGGCGGGTGGCTCGTTGCAGAAAGCGCAAAATAAAAGTATGCTTTTTGGAATAGTGCAGGGTTCTTCTTATAAAGATTTGCGCATCCAACATGCGAATGATTTAAAAAAAATCGGTTTTGACGGTTACGCGATCGGGGGCTTAGCAGTAGGCGAGCCGACGGAAAAAATGTATGAAGTTTTGGATTGGGTTGTCCCGGAACTTCCAGAAGACAAGCCAAGATATTTGATGGGGGTTGGTAAACCGGAGCAGATCTATGAAGCGGTAAAAAGGGGAGTGGATATGTTTGACTGTGTAATCCCGACCCGTAATGCCCGGCATGGACTGCTATATATTTGGCGGAATAAAAATCTGAAAGGAAAATTTTACGAGGAGATCAGAATCAAACAATCAAAATATCGTTTAGATCTGAAACCGGTTGATACACAATGTGATTGTGCTACCTGTAAAAATTATTCCAGAAGTTATTTACGGCATCTTTTTTCAGCGGAAGAACCGTTAGCTTACCGGCTGGCCACAATTCACAATGTGCATTTTTATCTGGAGTTGATGAAGGTGATATCTAAAGATATAGGGGGGGTGAAATTTTAATTTGCTTATGCTATAATTTGAATAGTAATATTATCAATAAATTTATGAACCCTGTTAGAAATTCAGTGCTGTCTGTCTAATAGGGTATGGTATCAACTTAACTTGTTAAAATCATTTATTTAATTATTTATTTCTAACAGGGTGAACATAAAGAAATTAATCCCGATTGGCATTATTTTACCGGCTGTCTTTTTTATGACCGGTTGCGGAACAACAAAAACCAACACTAATACCGTATCCGTAGTAAACACGAATACTGCTATTAATGAAAATATAAATTCGGCAGTTAATGAAAACACTAATTCCGACAGCGCGGTTACACAGGAAGAAGTAGTGGCAAGTGGTATGGTGTTTTTAAAAGGCTATGATACTCCAAGTGAATCATATGGAATATTGACATCAGATGGTCATGAAATAGGTCTGGGTAAATATGACACAATGAAGGAGCAGTTCCGGGCATATATCGGTGATCAGGTGAAAGTGACATTTGCAAGTATTTGCCGAACAACTAATGAAGACTGTTGCCGAACATTATTCCCATATTGCGGAACTGTTAAAGAATGGGAGCCGACAGAAAATGCTAATACTAACACAACACAATAAAGCAAACAGTAGAATAAGTAAAAATCTGGATTAACCTCCAGATTTTTATTGTTAACACTTTGTTGACATAATGTAAAATATGTGCTATTATTATATGGTATAATAAAACAAAAGTAGGACAATAACCCAGAGCGTAATATGTCCGGTTTTTCTAGTAAAAACAAAAGAAAACCAAAAACCAAAAAGAAGCTCGTGTTTCTCTTTGCAAAGAAAACCAAAAAGAAACCGCGAAGGAGCAAGTCTTGGGGTATGTTAAATAAAGAAAAAAAACATGCCTTTTTTGTTGCCAAAAAAAGAAAGGTGGCGAAAGAGGGTAAACTGTACCACAAAAAATCTTTCCAACTTTCAGTAATTATTGCGATTGCCGTCCTAGCTGGTGCTTACTGGGTTTATAATATCATTGTGATTAATGCTATTGCGGCAACCTACACTATTGATACTAAGGCAGAATGGGAAGCGGGTGAATACTATCCGAACACAGTTGATACGACATCCAGTGTCAATCAAATCAAAATCAATGACGGAGGTGGTGGAACCTGGGACGGTGATACATCCGGATATTTAACAGACACCGCCGGTTATGATTACTGGACATACGACGGTCCTTCATACGGAGCGGACCTGACGACTGACGGAACATATATTTATCAGATCGTCGGCAATCGTCGCCCGTATCTTTTCCGATATAATCCGGAAACAAATACGTGGAAGCAATTAGCAAATGCGCCGACGGCATTTTATTATGGCGGTTCAATAACTTATGATGCTTATACAAAATCGCTTTTCGCAATAGACGGCGGTGAGCAAAATGAAACTGAACAGGCGACTAAACACATGTATCAGTACGACATTGCTACGGATACTTGGTCAAAAGTTACAGATGCACCAAATACTTGGGGTTTAGGTTCTTCAATCACTTCCAACGGCACAGGAAAATTATATGCGGTTCGCGGGATTAATACTGACGAACTTTGGGAATATGATATTGATGACGGAATATGGGATCCGATGTATTCCCAGATGCCGACGCCATATTATGTCTATACCGCAAACGGTCAGGCTTTGGAATTTGTGAATGAAGAATATAGCGGAAAGTGTACGCAGGGGTGTCTGTTCACTTTGTATGGTAACGGCAATAGAAATTTTTTCCGCTTTGATATAGCGGAAAAAACCTGGTACCACAATTCACCAACTGACCTGACTATTCCGGTGGCACTCGGCGGTGTGAGCTATGGATCGTCTTTTGCTTATGACAGTGACCGCGGAAATTTATTTTTAACGCATGGCGCGACGCAATACCCTGCCAATACAATCGCTGACAACTTTTCTAAATATGACGTTTCTGGCGAGGTTTGGGATGTGGCAGATACCACCACGCCAGATGCGCCGGGCTGGGTGACTTATGGTGGAGCGTCGGTATATTTAGATGATTATGTTTTTGTGCAACAAGGTTATTCTCGGCCGGGATTATGGAAATTTGACGTAATAAACAACCGCTGGGATTCTATTTCTACGCCGGATAAAGCCAATGCCGTAGTACCGGCGCTTGGTCAGGGGTCACAAGGAAATGGCGGGGAAAACGGACATATGGTATATGTGCCGAATGGTTCATATTGCGCGGATGCGGACGGTTGTTTATTTGTTTTCCGCGGGGCAAATTCTACAAACTTTTGGCGGAGGAATATTGCGGCAAAAACATGGACATCCGATTTATCAGTTACAAATTTCGGAGCACTGCAGCAAGGGTCATCCATGTGTTATAACGGAGCCAACCGTATTTACGCTCTGCATGGTGAAAATTCCTTGGTTTTTTATCAATATGAAATCAACACAGAAGGTGCTGACACAACAAATACTTGGGAGGTATTAACCAGTATGCCTTCTGACCATACTGATTCAGATGATTATCCGGACGGTGCTGCAAATGCTTCATACGGCAGTTCAATAACTTGTATGGGCACTACTGTGTATGCCTTAAAAGGCGCAACTAGTGCAGCCGGTTCAAATCATTTTTTCAGTTATAATGGTACATCTTGGACTCATCTAGAACCTCTTCCGCAAAGAGCATTTGCCGGTGCTGCGCTCGTAAATGTTCCGTATAATGCCGGCCACCCGGAATGGTGTGCGGATACGGGAGGTTGTGTATATGCTTTTACTGGAAATTTAAGGGGGGACTGGTATCGTTATAATGTCAGTGCCAATACCTGGACAGCGTTAACCGGAGACAATCTGCCGACCGCAACTAACTATACAGCGTCATTGTCCTACGACGGGCAGGGGAACATTTTTGCCACGGACGGAAACTATGATACCAGAATGTGGAAATATGACATCAACGGAGATGACGGAACATGGTATCAGATTGCGGATCTGCCGGCACGCGTCGGTTACAGTAACGCGTTGGCATACGATAGTGTAAACAATAAGTTGTACTACGAACAGGGGATGTTAACCACAACAATCAGTAGTTTTACCCCGACAACCAATGATTATATTGCTTCTGCGGATTGGATTTCCGAGCCGATAGATCTGGGGTTTGTAAATACATTCACTAGTTTAGTATCATCCGCCACAACTCCCGGTACAACCAGCGTTTCATTTCAAACCAGAACGTCTTCCGATAAAGTTAGCTGGTCTGATTGGGAGGCAGTCGGCGCAGGCGATACAATTGAATCAAATGAAGCACAATATATCCAGGTCAAGGCGACTTTAAATTCTGATGGAACCAATACACCGACTCTGACCAGCATAACAATCAATTACGACAAAGACGGTACTTCCCCGGCCAATCCCGCGGTAAGCGGATATGCGGATAGTTCAAAAGCGACAACGCTCACTTCCGAATATGCCAACGGATACCACTACACTAATCCCTATTTTGAATGGACGGCGCCAACGGATGATTCCGGGATCGCCGGTTATTATGTAGCATGGACAACAAATAATGCATTAGACCCTTCTGATGATGAGGATTATTTTCAAACTGGGACAACATTTGAAGTTAATTCGGATATGGTTACCGCTTCGCCGGGGCCGACATATTATTTACGCGTTCAGGTTAAGGATAATTCCGGTAATGTATCTGTCACTTCCGATGCCTTTATATATACATACAGCGGCATAGCTTCGGCAACGGAGACTACATGGGATGATTTAGCGGAATTTGTTTTGGGAACGGACAGTAATATAAATACCGCAGCTAATAGTAATGTAGATATGACCCTGGACGCAATTAGTCCCGGCACCTGGATGGATTTACCGGCAGTCGGTACGAATGCTTTAGGCGGATTAACAATGTATAATGATTCATCTTTGGTCTGGGACGGCAATGATACGATATATGTTTTACGTTCAATTAATACGCAAACTTTTTTAAAGTATACAATCTCAACAAAGACCTGGACTGCTTTAGCCAATACCGGCGCTAATGCACAATATGGTTCAGCTTTGGTATATGTCCCGGATAATATTTCCGCCGGGTGCACGGATAACGGTGGGTGTATCTTTGCTACCATGGGTGGCGCTGGAACCGGATTTAGGCGATACGACGTTCTGGCAAACGCATGGACCGGACTGACTGCGATATCTGGATCAGTCGGCTATGGTGGTGGTTTGATTTGGACAGGAGGAGATTACATTTTCGCGTCACGTGGTGCTGGTCAGGTAAGTTTTTACCGCTATACGATTTCTACGGGCGCCTGGTCTGACCCGGCAGCAGCGGATCCGGATATTGCTTTTAATTATGGTGCTACATATTCCTATGTGCCGACTGGTGATTACTGTTTGGATCTGCAGGGCTGTATTTTTGCCGCACGCGGTGGCGGTTCCAATCATTTCTGGCGTTATGATATTCAGAACGGTGCCTGGACGTTTTTAACTGCCATGCCTTCTGCCGCACCTTCAAAAACAAATTATGGTGCCGCGACTATTTACAATGACGGTTATCTATATTATGTAGGTGGTACTTATACTACTGATTTTTTGCGTTATGATATAGTAAATGATTTATGGTCGGACATGCCCGACCTTCCCGCAACCCATAATTATGGTTCAACAAATGGAATGGTATACGATGCTTCCAGTGATATCATATATATTATGCGCGGTTATAGCGAATACAGCTTTTTAAGCTTTGATGTAGCGGGTAATGAATGGCGCAATCCTACTATGCCGCATGGCGGTTCGTCAAACGGATTCTATTATGGTGGTGTAGCGTATGACGGTGACGACACTCTGTATATTACTCGTGGTAATCCAAGTGCAACCGCTGATTTCTACAAATATACAATTTCAACAAAAGTGTGGCGGAGGATGATGGATATACCAATGCGTATGAATACCGGTTCGGATTTAATCTATGTCGGCGGTAAAGTTTACGCGTTGACCGGCGCGCCTCCATACGGTGAGGTTATTTCCCGTTTCTATGAATATGATCCCGCGACTGATATGTGGACGCGCAAGGGTGACACACCGGCGGCGGTGGGTGACGGAGCGAATCTGGTTTTTGACGGAAATAATACAATTTATACCGCGCGCGGTGCCGGTAATTCGCAGTTTTATTCCTATAAGATTTCTGGAGCATCCAGCGGGGTATGGTCAACGCAGGCAGAAACCACACCGGCAGCAATTAATCAAGGAGCCTGTGCAGTTTGGGATAGTGATGCGGAAGACAAGCTTTATATGATCCGCGGATCCGGTCAGCGTGATATCTATTATTGTAATTTATCAACTGACATTAACGGTGTCGGTACCTGTGACTGGCAGGCGGATACACTGACAGATATCACGCTTGGTTATGCAGCACAATACGGCAATGCTTGTACTTATGATGGCGGAAATATTTTTGTACCGCGTGGTAATACTAATAACACCGACTTCTTGGTTTATGATATTGACGGTGGAGCAGGTGGTACTTGGTCAGTGCGTTCGTTGAATAATTTTTACTACGGCGGTCGCTTGATCACCGGTCCGGATGATATTCTTTATGGATTCCGCGGGTACAATACATCCACAATGGATCGCTATGTACAACAGACAGCTACGACCAGTTTTCAAAGAACAGGGACATGGACATCACAGATTGTTAGTGTGCCCAATATTTACAGTTTCGGCGGATTGACTGTTAATGACACTGTTGCAGAAAATACCTCGCTTTCTTACCAGACCCGCACGTGTTCAGACAGCGGTTGTTCTGCCGATGAGAATAATGTGAACTGGTCCGCATGGGTAGATGTGTCTAATGCTCAAATCAGTGGTACTACAGATTATTATTCTGTTGAATCAACTCCGGCTCAGTATATTCAGGTTCGTGCAATATTTAATTCGGACCGTGTTTATACGCCGACGGTCAACGATTTCACAATCAGTTATTACAGTGATGGAACGGATCCGAACAACCCTTCGGTTCCGGTAAGTTCCTATACAAACAGCAGTAAAACAGAAACGATTGATGATAGTACCTGGACAAATGACGCGACACCATATTTTGAGTGGACCTCAACTGATAATACAGGTGGAATTGGTATTGAGGGCTATTACGTATACTTTGGAACCGATGCCACAAAAGATCCGGTGGATGATGCAAGTGATCCTACGAACCTGGCATATGATAATGGAACTAATTATTATAATGTTGCCGCAGATCATATTACAGGTTCATGGAATGCCGCCACGCAAAGTAGTAATGCATTAACAGACGGTCAGTATTATTTACGGATCAAAACAAAGGATTTAAACGGGAATATTACTGATGTAGCGGTTGATGCTTTCGCCTTCATGATTGATGAAAGTATCCCAAATACTATTACAGATTTGTCAGTAGAAACCTATATGTTGTCGGAAGATGATTTTACTTTTACTTGGTCGGAAGTAAACGACCAGGGTCCTTCCGGGATAAATAATTATTGTTATCATACCGGCAGTTCCGGGGATACATGCGTGGCTAAAGAAGACATTTGTAGTAGTGGTACTTGCATACTGGAAGATATTCCTTCCTACCAGCCACGAGTAAATACTTTTTATGTCAGAGCGCAGGACGAGGCAGTCAATGACGCAGCAACGTATGCATCTACCGGTTACTTTTATACCGGTGGCCCACCAAATGCGCCGGCATCAGTAACCGTTGATCCGCTGGAACAGGAAAATAATAATACCTTTACTGTTTCCTGGGAATTGCCGACAACCTGCTTGGGCGCGACACCGTGTGCGGCCGCGGATATTTTACGTTATTGTTATACGATTAATGAAGAGCCGACCGCGGAAACCTGTGGTGCGAACTATAGCGGTAATGCGACGCCATCACCGGACGGCGGATGGACCACTACTACTCAGTCAGCAAGCAGAATCTTACCTTCATTTTCCGCCGCTACTTTGCAGGGTGAGAATACTGTCTATGTCGTTGCAATGGATGTAGTCAGTAATATTGATTATACCAGTCGTCAAACCGCGACATTTAATTTTACATCTACCGCTCCAGGAGTTCCTGCCAGTATGCAAGCCAGTGATACATCCGACCGGGCAACTAATAAATATTCAGTGGTGCTTACTTGGGATGAGCCGGCAGATGTCGGTAGCGGCGTGGAATCCTATAAAGTTTATCGTTGTGAATCGGATTGTGAAAATCCGTCAACAACTGACGATCCGCCGGCAAATTATACCAATATTGCCGAGGTTAATACTTTGGGATATCTTGATACCAGTCTGAATAATACAATTACTTATTCGTATTTTGCGCGTTCAACCGGTACCGGCGGTACGCAATCCGGTAATTCAGCGGTTGTAGAAATAAAACCGGAAGGTAAGTTTAAATTTGCGCCAACAATGAGCGGGTTGCCGACGGCCACTGCTTTTATTCGTTCGGCAACGGTGGAATGGCTGACGCTAAATGACCAGGATCAATACGGTAATATTATTGAACATCCCGCTTCATCTTTTGTGGAATATGGTACAACGGCCGGTTACGGTGATGAAGATGGTGATTCGGTGTTAACTACTGATCATTCCGTTACATTGGTTAATCTTACACCTGACACAACTTATCATTACCGTTGTCGCTGGCAGGATCAGGATGGAAATGTCGGCTATTCTCCGGATTATACATTTACCACCAAAGGCGCGCCTTCGGCACCAATCAATCTAACGGTTGACCCCGCCTCTAATACTGAGAACAGTTTTACTTTTTCCTGGGATGAACCGGCAGATGAAGGTGTAACAGTTGCCGGATACTATTATTCAATCAATACAATTCCAAACGAAAATAATTCAATCAACGTGACTGAAACTACAGTTGGTCCGATTGAAGCTGCTTCACAACAGGGAGCGAATACATTTTATGTCGTAGCAATTGATGATGCCGGCAATATAAACTATTCAAATTATGCTTCAGTAGATTTTGAAGCATATACCACCCCACCGACTTCCCCGCAGGCGATAACCATTACCGATTCCTCGGATCGTGATGCTTCTCGATATTCAATTACTATCACTTGGGATCCGCCGGAGGGATATACACTTGATGATGAAATATATTATACGATTTATCGTAAAGATGAACAGTCCGCTTCACAAACTGGGAACGTAAAAATGCAGGCGGATAGTTTGGACGGTTATGAAGAAATTGCCACTATTACCTCCACCGGATATTTGGATACCGGTCTTGATAACACCCAGGAGTATTTTTATCAGATAACCGCCCGGGATAAGGCACAGGCGACGTCAGATCCGACAGATATTGTGTCTGAGATCCCGGAAGGTCGTTTCACGCAACCCCCGGGAATTACAGTTGCACCAACCGTAACACCAGATTCATTTTCTGCCGATGTTAATTGGGAAACGGAAAGAATCGCGTCCTCTTTTGTAGAGTATGGTTTACGGGCAAGCGATTTGACGGATGAGCAAGGAACCGCGGATTTGATTTCAAAACACAATATAGAATTAACAGGATTACAGCCATTGACGACTTATTACTACCGAATCAAAAGTATTGATATTGATGAAAATACTGCTTATTCTGAGGTTGCAAGTTTTACTACCTTGGAAGCCCCACGCGTACTAGAGGTAGAGATCACAGATATTAAATTATTTGATGCAATTGTCAGCTGGGAAACAAATAAAGAATCAACCGCAGTGATTCAGTATGGAACTACCGCGAATTACGGATTCACTTATACTGACACCTCCGGGTCATACGGTACGACTCATACTGTTAAACTGGAAGGATTAACCGACAGCAGTACTTATCACTTAAGAATTGGCGGGGAGGACCGTAACGGTAATCCGATTTCTTCTGATGATTATACATTTGACACATTAACCTTCCCGGAAGTTCTTACAGTCTCAAATCGTAATCAGTCTGAAGGACAGAATGAAATATCATGGACCACTAATGTGCCGACAACTTCCGAAGTTGAATATTGGGGAGATAATATTGCTCCAAAGACGCAGGGTAATACCGCCATGGTAACAGAACATGTGATCCTGCTTTATGGATTAGAAGATGCCAGCAGATATACATTTAAGGTAAGGGGCTCTGATGCATTCGGATATGAAGCGGTGTCTGATGAAGGAGAGTTTGTTACGCTAGAGGATACAACTCCGCCTGTAGTTTCAGGTGTTAAGTCAGAATCCAATACAGTCGGTTCCGGAGAAGAATCAAAAGTACAGATTATTATTTCTTGGAAAACGGATGAACCGACGACTTCAAAGGTGGAATATGGTGTAGGTGTTTCCGGAACGGACTATACAAATGAGACGGAAGAAAATGCGGAACTGGTAATGGACCATCTTGCGTTAGTGGATGGTCTGTCGCCGGCTAAAACATATCATTTCAGGGTTGTCTCCAGAGATAAGGCAGGTAATCAGGCGCAGTCAGGTTCATATACTGTACTTACCTCAAGAACTAGAGAATCATTTTTACAGCTGATTATCTCTAATTTGGAGGAAACATTCTCATGGATCGGTAGGCTGGGGGGCACGTTCTAATACTGTAAAAAACAGCCAACATTAGCTGCTAATTTTGTTGACGCAGCTGGTTTTTTATTATATAATAAATCGGTAATAGTGGATGATTTTTTCCACAATCTTTTGCGTTTTTATACGCCTAAAAGGTGTAATGAAAAAAACAAAATCAACCAACAAAGGGGGGGTGAAAAGGCGAAAAAGCTTCTTTCGTAAGTTAGCTTTTTTTCTTTTTCAGCAAAAAATTCTGATTGCCAAATGGGAATTAAACCTATTTGGTGTTTTATTGTTCGGGTTTGGCATTGTAATTGGCGGATACTTTGCAGTTACAAATTTTCTTACGGTTTTTGCCGCGCCGCTTTTGGATTCAGAGTTAGTTTCAACAGACGAAGAATGGAGTCAGGGAATATTAGAAGATGTATCGGTAAGCTCCGGTTCAATACAGATTAATGGTAATGGTGGTGCGGGATGGCTCGCCGGATGGCAATACCGGCAACCAGTCACATTGACAAATTCAGGGGCAGTACAGACAAACTACCAAGTTAGAATCGCCGTTACGTATGATGCGCAGATGCAAAGTGATTTTGATGATTTGCGTTTTACAAATTCAGTTGGTACGGCACTAGATTATTGGTTGCAAACAAAAGTTGACAGTACTTCCGCTGTAGTTTGGGTAGAGGTTGATTCTTTGGCCGGAGCCGGCACTACAGTTATCAATATGTATTACGGCAATGCTGATGCAATAGCAGGATCTAATGGTGTGAATACTTTTACATTGTTTGATGATTTTGAAGACGGTAGTATTAATGCTGCAAAGTGGACAGAAGTTGATCCATCAGCAAAAATTTCAGAAAGCGGTGGAAAGTTGCGCTTTATTTACGGAAGTGGCAGTGGTGCTTGGAATGCCGGTGTATATGGTGTTACTACATTTGCCCGCGGTGATTTAGTTTTTGACTGGGATCAGCGCTGGATAAGCGATTATAGTCCCTATGATGCATTTATGTTCGGCTGGAAAGATAGTACCAGTAGCATCAGCTATACGGAGCTTGTTTATGGGTATTATATTCAAGGGGATGGATTCTGCACGACTAATTGCGGTGGAAATGTATATGAGGATGGAGCCGGCAGAGGAGCGGCAGGTACCTGGTCTAATAATAC
This sequence comes from Patescibacteria group bacterium, assembly GCA_041666485.1. Lineage (GTDB taxonomy): Bacteria > Patescibacteriota > Patescibacteriia > UM-FILTER-42-10 > UM-FILTER-42-10 > JAHJEX01. The sequence goes on from JBAYGW010000019.1 coordinate 31,524, forward strand.
CGACTATAATGTCCGTGTCAGAATGCGCAGTACCGGCGGGGCATATTATGAAAAAAGTATAAACAATGGCGCAAGTTGGAGTACGGACTATACCAGCGCGTATTCAACAGAAACAAATTTACGTCCAGC
>JBAYGW010000020.1:0-29714 GCA_041666485.1 Patescibacteria group bacterium
AATCTAATAAAAACACGACTGGAATAGTCTTAACGATTCTTCCTCGCAAACAAATAATGAGGAAGTTGTTTTAATGGCCGACAACCAAAGATCCATTAGTCGCAAGTATTTTAAGAAATTTGACCTGCCTGTCCCGCTTCAGGACTTAATCGACATTCAAACAATGTCGTATTCTTGGTTTATGAAAGAGGGGTTGAAAGAGCTATTTGACGAAATCTCTCCAATAGAAGATTTCACCGGCCGGGAACTGGAGCTGTATTTCACAGACCACTATCTGGACGAGCCTCGTTTTGATGAAAAGACTGCCAACGCTAAGAATCTTACTTACGAAGCAGCATTAAGGGTTACTGCCCGCCTGGTTAATAAGAGAACCGGCGAAATTAAAGAACAGGAAGTATATTTGGGCGATTTCCCGCTTATGACAGAGCGCGGGACTTTTATTGTAAACGGAATTGAAAGAGTAGTCGTCAGCCAGCTGATCCGATCAGCCGGTGTTTTCTTTACTTCAGAGATTGTAAAAGGCAGAAAAATGTACGGAGCGAAGATTATTCCGAACCGCGGAGCCTGGCTGGAGATTGAAACTGATTCTAATAATGTTATCCATGTAAAAATAGACCGCAAGCGTAAAGTACCGGTAACAGCACTATTGCGCGCTTTTGGTTATTCCAGCAACGAAGAAATTAAAGATATTTTCAAAGAAGTAGATACACATCCGGACATCCGCTACATTGACGCAACGATTGCGAAAGACGTATCACGATCAGAAGCGGAAGGATTAAAGGAAGTATATAAAAGAATCAGACCGGGAGATTTGGCGACGGTTGATAACGCCCGATCGCTGATTCACTCTATGTTTTTTAATTTTGACCGGTACGATTTCGGAAAAGTCGGACGCTACAAGTTGAATCAAAGGTTTGAATTTGATTTTCCGCTGACCAAAGAAAATCGTATTCTAAAAAGAGAAGACCTAATTGCAATTGTTAAAGAAATAGTCAGGCTGAACTCTACCCAGGAAGAAGCGGATGATATTGATCATCTTGGCAACCGACGCGTCAGAGCAATCGGCGAATTGGTACAGAATAAATTCAGAGTCGGTCTGGCCAGAATGGAAAGAATCGTCAAAGACCGTATGAGTACTAAAGATGTACTGACGCTTACTCCAAACCAGCTGATTAATGCCCGTCCAGTGATCGGTGCCGTCAAAGAATTCTTTATGTCGTCCCAGCTTTCACAATTTATGGATCAGACCAACCCTCTGGCAGAATTGGAACACAAAAGAAGATTGTCAGCGATGGGCCCTGGTGGTCTATCCAGAGAAAGAGCAGGGTTTGATGTCCGTGACGTTCACCGTACTCACTACGGTCGTATCTGCCCGATTTCCACTCCGGAAGGTCCGAACATCGGTTTGGTCGGCCATCTGACAACCTATGCCAAAGTAAATGAATTTGGATTTATTGAAACGCCATTCCGCAGAGTTTTGCATGATATTCCAAACAAGGCAACTGTTACTGAAGGAAAAACCACCCGGGAAGATGTAGTAGATAAGAACGGAAAAGTCGTTTTAAAAAAAGGTGAGATAATTGACGCTAAAAAAGCGAAAGATTTAGAAAAGGCAGATGTAGAAAAAGTTGCAATCGTGCCGGTTGTTACCAACGAAATAAATTATGTGGATGCATTTGAAGGTGAACGCCGTGTTACAGTTGCTGCTACCGCACCACTGGATGAAAATCATCATTTTATCAATGAAAAAGAAGAAGTAAGAAAACTCGGACAGCCGACAGTTGAATATGTGCACAATATTGATTATATGGACGTTGCGCCGAATCAGATTATCAGTGTTGCCACAGCTTTGATTCCATTTTTGGAGCATGATGATGCGGTTAGAGCCCTGATGGGTACCAACATGCAGCGTCAGGCAGTTTCTTGCGTACGACCGGAAGCACCACTTGTCGGAACCGGTGTTGAATCACAGGCGGCCAAGGATTCTGGGCAGGTTATTATTACCAAAAAAGCCGGTATGGTCGCATCCGTCTCCGGTGCCGAAATAAAGATTCTGGAAGAAGACGGAAATTTGAAAGTATATGAACTGGGCAAGTTCGTCAGATCAAACGCGTCCACCTGTATGAACCAGAAGCCGATTGTGGAAAAGGGGCAGAAGGTCAAAGTGGGCGACGTGATTGCTGACGGAGCATCAACCGACCGGGGCGAGTTGGCATTGGGACAAAATATCCTAGTGGCTTACATGCCTTGGGAAGGTGGTAACTATGAAGACGCAATTTTATTATCCGAGAGGCTGGTGCGCAACGACCGCTACACCTCCATTCATATTGAAGACTATACAATTGATGTCCGCGACACCAAACTGGGTGCGGAAGTTATTACCCGCGACATTCCGAATGTATCTGAAGAAAAATTAAAGGATCTGGATGAAGAAGGAATAGTCAGAGTCGGCGCCAATCTGTCGTCCGGTGATATTTTAGTCGGAAAAATTACGCCAAAAGGTGAAACAGAATTATCCGCTGAAGAAAAGTTACTGAGAGCGATTTTCGGTGAAAAAGCCAAGGACGTCAAAGATAGCTCTCTATATTTGGAACATGGTGAACACGGGAAAGTCGTTGGGATTAAGATCTTTTCAAGAGATAAGGGTGATAAACTCCCGTCCGGTGTAATCAAAAGCATTCAAGTTTCGGTCGCTCAGCTCAGAAAAGTACAGGTTGGTGATAAGATGGCCGGCCGACACGGAAACAAGGGTGTTATTTCCAGAATTGTGGCGGTAGAAGATATGCCTTTCCTGGAAGACGGCACACCGGTTGATATTATGCTGAATCCTTTAGGTGTTGCTTCCCGTATGAATCTGGGACAAATCCTAGAAACCCATTTGGGTCTCGCGGCCAAGACTTTAGGATACTACGCGGCAACTCCGGCACTGGACGGAATTGATGAAAAAGATATCAGAAGCGAACTGGAAAGAGCGGGTTTCCCCAGTGAAGGAAAAATGGTTTTATATGACGGCAGAACCGGCAAGCGTTTTGATAAAGAAGTAACGGTCGGCTATACCTATATGCTGAAACTGAACCATTTGGTTGAAGATAAGATCCACCAACGTTCCATCGGACCATACTCGCTCGTTACCCAGCAGCCACTCGGCGGTAAGGCACAGTTCGGCGGACAACGTTTCGGAGAAATGGAAGTTTGGGCACTGGAAGCTTACGGCGCGGCTAATATGCTTCAGGAAATGTTGACGATTAAATCCGACGATGTACCTGGACGTTCCAAAGCCTACGAAGCGGTAATTAAGGGTGAACCGATAAGAAATTTGAATGTACCGGAATCATTTAATGTATTAGTCCGGGAATTGAAGGGCTTATGCCTGGATGTAGATTTGATTATGGAAGATAGAATTGAAGAGAAAGAAGAAGTGGAGGAAACGGAGACGGTAAATAAAGACGAGGAAAGTAAAGAGGAAGAAAAGAAGGAAGAGGAAATAGAAAAGGATAAGAAAGAATAAATAGGTATGAGTAATTGGTAATCAGTAAATAGCAATTTTTGAACTCCCATTACCAGTTACTGACTATGAGTTACCAACTATAAAAATATGATTGAAGAAAAAGAAAAAAAACTTGATTTCAACGCTATCCGTCTGAAGCTTGCTTCCCCGGATGAACTGCACGAATGGTCACACGGCGAAGTGCTGAAACCGGAGACTATAAATTACCGTACGCAAAAACCGGAAAAAGACGGCTTGTTTTGTGAAAAGATTTTTGGTCCTTCCAAAGACTGGGAATGCTATTGTGGTAAATATAAGAGAATCAGATATAAAGGGATCGTCTGCGACAAGTGCGGAGTAGAAGTAACGCGTTCCATCGTACGCAGAGAGCGGATGGGTCATATTGATCTGGCGGTATCCGTTTCACATATTTGGTTTTTAAGAGGAGTACCTTCCAAAATTGGTTTGGTACTGGATCTTTCCGTACAGAATTTAGAAAAAGTAATATATTTTGCCAATTTTATTATCACCAAAGTCAATGACGATTTGCGACAGGAGACAATCCAGCAGATTGACGGTGAATATAAGAGTAAGAAAAAGATAATTGAAGCAGATTTTAACCGCCGGTCAAATGAATCCAAACAGCTGGAAGCCAAACTGATCGCGGAAAATAAAGATACCAAGGCGCAGGCAAAACTGATCAAGGAAGTTGAACAGGAACTGATCAATAATGCGGTAAATCGTGATGAAAAAATAAGAGATCTGCAGGAAGCGGTAGATTTGGCCCGCAAAGAGCTGAAAGAGCTGAAACCTCTGCAGATTATCTCTGAAAATAAATATCAGGATCTCTCCCTGAAATACGGTCATGTTTTTGAGGCGGGTATCGGCGCGGAAACAATCAGAAGACTGCTGGAAGAGATTGATTTAGATGAATTAATTGCCAAGTTGGAAATTGAAACGGAAGAAAGCAGTAAGAATCAGAAAAGGCGGGTGGTCAGAAGAATGAAGCTGATCAAGAACATGAAAAAAAATAATATCCGTCCGGAGTGGATGGTCTTGACCACGATCCCGGTAATTCCTCCTGATCTGCGACCGATGGTGCAGTTAGACGGCGGACGGTTTGCTGCATCAGATTTGAATGATTTATATCGCCGTGTAATTAACAGAAACAACCGTCTGAAACGTCTTTTGGATTTGAACGCCCCGGAGGTTATTACCAGAAACGAAAAGAGAATGCTTCAGGAAGCGGTGGATGCTTTGATTGATAATAATGCCCGGCACGGAAAGACTGTTACCGCTTCAACCGGCCAAAGACGCCAGTTGAAGTCCTTGGCGGATATGTTGAAGGGTAAACAAGGAAGATTCCGACAGAACCTGTTAGGCAAACGTGTTGACTATTCCGGTCGTTCGGTAATTGTCGTCGGACCTCATTTGAAATTATATCAGTGCGGAATTCCGAAAAAGATGGCTTTGGAACTTTTTAAACCGTTTGTCATCAGCCAGCTGATCAAAAGAGAATACGTGCACAATGTCAGAAGCGCCAACCGTTTTATAGAATCCGGACGCGATGAAGTCTGGGATATTCTGGAAGAAGTTACAAAAAACAATCATGTGTTACTGAACCGCGCACCTACGTTACACAGGCTCGGTATCCAGGCTTTTCAGCCGGTGCTGATTGAAGGCAATGCAATTCAACTGCATCCTTTAGTCTGTCCTCCATTTAACGCGGATTTTGACGGAGACCAGATGGCCGTGCATGTGCCTTTGACTCAGAAAGCAAAAGCGGAAGCAAGAGACAAAATGCTGGCCACCCATAATATTTTGAAACCGGCAACCGGTGAACCGGTAATTACCCCTTCGCAGGATATTGTTCTGGGTTGTTACTATATGACCACCATGCTAGATGAAGATAAGCCGGCTAAGAAATTTTTTTCCGCTGAATATGAAGCGATTCTGGCCTTTGAATCTGATTCAATAGAAATGCAGACAAAGATCGGATTACTGAAGGACGGTACACGGATTGATACAACCGTCGGCCGAGTTATTTTCAACCAAATTTTTTCTGATGACGTCCCGTACCAGAATAAAGTGATGGATAAAAAGAACATCAAAGACATTATTCAGAAAGCACTGAACAAAGACGGCTCAGAAAAAACATCAGTATTGTTGGATGATATTAAAGAAATGAGTCTGAAATATCTGACACTCTCCGGATTAAGCTGGGGTATGGGTGATACACCAATTCCGGCCGGTAAAAAAGAAGCAATTGAAGCGGCAGAGAAAAAAATAGATGAAATCCACAGTCAATATGAAATGGGTCTCCTGACCAAAGAAGAACGCTATGCCAAATCAATTGATGTTTGGGCAAGTACAAAGAATGAAGTGCAGGAAATCAGCAAAAATGCTCTGGACCCGCTCGGTTCGGTATTTGCCATGATTGATTCCGGTGCTCGTGGATCTTGGGGGCAAATCACACAGATGATGGGTATGAAAGGCTTGGTAACCAACCCGGCCGGAGAAACAATAGAGTTACCGGTGAAAGGAAGCTTCAAAGAAGGATTCAATGTTTTGGAATATTTTATTTCAACCCATGGTACCAGAAAAGGTCTTTCCGATACCGCTCTCAGAACCGCTAATGCGGGTTATCTTACCAGGCGTTTGGTGGATGTCGCTCAGGATGTCGTTGTCAGGGATGAAGACTGCGGTGATACGGACGGTTATGTTATGACCAAAGAGCAAAGTGAAGAAATTGGTGAAGAACTTTCCAAACGTGTTTTGGGTCGGGTAGTTTTAGATGATATAATGTCCGGCAAAAAAGTAATAGTTAAGAAAGGCGAGCTGGTTACTGAGAAAGAATATGAAAAACTGAAGGAGATGGACCTGCAGGAAGCCAGGGTACGCTCCATTATCAGTTGTAAGAGCATCCGCGGCGTCTGCCGTAAATGTTATGGCTTTGACCTGGGATATAATAAGATGGTGGAACTGGGTGAAGCGGTAGGAATTATCGCCGCTCAGAGTATCGGTGAACCGGGAACACAGCTGACCATGAGAACCTTCCATACCGGAGGCGTTGCCGGTCAGGATATTACCCAAGGTTTGCCGAGAGTGGAAGAACTATTTGAAGCACGCCCGGTCAAAAAGGCCGCCATTATCAGTGAGATAGACGGGCAGGTCAGTGTTACCGAGCAGGATAAGCAGAAAATGATTAAAGTAATTGCGGAAAAACCGGTAACCGAAAGTTATGATATTGAGAAACTGTTCAAAAAGGTAGGCTTCACCATTAAAGTAAAAAATGGCGATTCGGTTGATAAAGGTGATGTGATAGCGGAAAATGATAAAGGTAAAGTGATCAAAGCAAAAGCACAGGGTAAAATAACTGTAGATAAATCAATTGTTAAAATCTCCGGTACCGAAGAAAATGTCCATGAATATGTAATACCAATCGGCTTCTCGCTATGGGTTAAGGATGGAGATTTAGTTACGTCCGGACAGCAGTTGACTGAAGGAAGTCTTAATATCCAAGAGCTGTATCGTTTGCGGGGCAAAGATGCCGTTCAAAGATATATTATTAAAGAAATCCAATACATTTATTCCTCACAAGGTCAGAAACTAAACGATAAGCATATTGAAATAATCGTCCGCCAGATGTTCTCGCGTTATTATGTGAAGAATGCCGGTGACACGGATCTGCTCTCTGGTGACATCATTTCAGAAGACCAGTTGTTGGAAGCCAACAATGCCCTTAAGAAGGGTGAAAAGAAAGCAAACGGTGAGAATCTGTTATTGGGTATCACCAAAGCTTCTCTATCAACCGACAGTTTCTTAGCGGCAGCTTCGTTCCAAGAAACAGCCCGTGTATTGATTGATGCCTCAATTTCAGGTAAGGTGGATAAATTAAGAGGCTTAAAAGAAAATGTAATTATCGGAAAACTGATACCGGTCGGCACAGGATTTAAGGGAAGACCAAAGCCATAGAACTGTAAATTATTAATGTATTTAACAAACAGGCGTCCTCATTTTAGGCGCCTGTTTTGGTCTCATTTACTGATATAATATCTTTGACTAATACCCAATATTCGTGTTAAAATGAATAATCAATCAGTATAAAGATGGCAACAATCCAACCCAAAAAAAGAATAAAAAAAGAAAGACTAGAAGAGGAGAAACAACCCATCTTAAACCCCGGGACACGCCGAGGGATTATTGTTGTCTCTCTGTTTGTGGTTGCGGCAATCAGTATCTTAAGCTTCTTTGAGCTGGCCGGCAGTGTCGGCAATTATCTTGACCAGTTACTAAGGGTTATTTTCGGCTGGGGTTCATTCTTGTTCCCGATAATTTTGATTGCATTCGGTTATCTTTTAATCTTTCCGGATAAATATGCTTTGAAGGCATCCAATTATCTGGGCGTATTTTTACTGTTATTGGCACTGCTTGGTATTTTACACCTTTTTGTCGGACAGGAAACGGCGGTAGAAGCGATTGACGAAGGGCGCGGCGGTGGCTATTTGGGATTGGTCATCAGTTTGCCGCTTTTAAAAATTATGGGTATCTGGGCAACTTCCATTGTTCTGTTCGCACTATGCTGTATTGCTGTTTTGATTGTTTTTGCCACTTCAATTAACCGGCTGGTGGAAGGCGGTAGTGCCATCGGATCAGTGATGCTCCGGGTCAGAGAATTTTTCCGCAAGATTAACTATCGTGTTTCCGAAAGTCGCATGGAAAAAGAGGCCAGCGCAGAAGTGGAAGAAGAGCGCTCTTTCAGCAGGAAGACTATTGCGCAAAAAGCAAATTTGGAGGACGGGAAAGAGGAGGTAATTAGTGCGGTTAATGAAGATGTGGAGACGGGTGACCAGATGAAAATTTTTAATAAGAATAAACATAGAACGAAAATTGATATCCCGATTGATTTACTGGAAGGCACGTCCGCTAAACCGACCAGTGGTGATATAAATTTGAATAAAGAAAAAATCAAAAAAACTTTGCAGAATTTCGGCATTGAAGTGGAAATGGGTGAAACCAACGTCGGACCGACCGTAACGCAGTATACATTGAAACCGTCCGAAGGGGTAAGAATCTCGCAAATTGACACCTTGCAAAATGATATTGCGCTGGCCTTGGCCGCCCATCCGATCAGAATTGAAGCGCCGATCCCCGGCAAGTCTTTGGTCGGCATTGAAGTACCGAACCAGAAAGTCGCGGTAGTTAAGCTGAAAGAAATCATCCAGAGCGAGGCGTTCAAAAAGCGGGAATCAGATTTGAATATCTCCCTGGGCAAGGACGTATCCGGTTTCCCGTGGGTGGCGGACATGGCTAATATGCCGCATCTTCTAGTCGCCGGTGCCACTGGTTCCGGGAAGAGCGTCTGCATCAATTCAATTATTATCAGTCTTCTATACCAGAACTCACCGGAAAAACTAAAATTAATTTTGGTTGATCCGAAACAAGTGGAGTTAAATGTTTATAACGGCATACCGCATTTATTAACTCCGGTAATCACTAAAGCGGATAAAACGATCAATGCGTTAAAATGGGCGGTTGCCGAAATGGAGAGAAGGTTTGAACTGCTGTCTCAGACCGGGCAAAGAAATATCAAGGGATTCAATGCCGGAGTCGCCGAAGGATTACCGTACATCGTGATCATAATTGATGAATTAGCCGACCTGATGAGTGTAAATGCGGCGGAGGTTGAAGGGTCAATTATCCGGCTGGCGCAAATGGCCAGAGCGGTCGGTATTCATCTGGTGGTAGCTACACAGCGACCGTCGGTGGACGTGATCACCGGTTTGATCAAAGCAAACATTACTTCCCGTATTGCCTTTACGGTTGCGTCCGGTACGGACTCCAGAACCATATTGGATTTTGCCGGAGCGGAAAAACTGTTGGGCAGTGGTGACATGCTTTACGTATCCGCCCAGCTTTCCAAACCGAAACGTTTACAGGGCGCATTTGTGACTGAGCGGGAGATCCGGAACATTGTTGATTTCCTGAAGGAAAAAGGTGATCCGGAATACAATGAAGAAGTTACCGTCAGGCACAGTGCTCATGTCGGCGAAAAAGGTGAATCGCTTTCGGATGATGATGACGAGCTGGTGGATGATGCTCAGGAGATTATCTTGGAATCACAAAAAGCTTCGGCATCCTTCCTGCAAAGACGCATGAGAATCGGCTACGCGCGTGCCGCCCGTATTTTGGATATTTTAGAGGAACGGGGAATCATCGGTCCTGCCGACGGCGCCAAACCACGCGATGTCTATGTCAAAGATAAAGATGACGTAGATATTGTCACCGATCCGAACAATGACGAAGACGAAACGGTGGAAGACGAGATTGAAACAACTGAGAATTCCGCGGAAGAGAATAAACTTTAAAAAAATGGACAGTTTCAAGGGGAAAGAAATACGCGAAACCCGCACGCTGGGTGACAAACTACGCGAAGTTCGTGAAGAGGAAAAAATATCCTTGGCGGATGCCGGCAGTGCGATACAGATCCGCAAGGAATATCTGCAGTATTTGGAAGAAGGGGAATACAGTAAGTTACCGGGCGAGGTCTATATCAGAAATTTTCTGATCAAATATGCCGAGTTTCTCCACTTGAATCCGAACAGGGTGATTGAACTGTTTGAAGCAGAAAAAAAGATTTTTAAAAACATAACACCACTGGAAAAACACCCGACAGACGGAAGGGGTGTGGTCCGCAACCACCCGATTATTAATCCTAAATTCTTCCGTACCGGTTCAGTTGTCCTGATTATAATCGCGCTGCTTACATATTTTGGGATAGAAGTCAGTAAGACTGTATCACCCCCCTCTCTGGTTATTTATTCTCCGCAGGAAGATAATGTAACAACCTCGGAATATTCGTATGAGATATCCGGTCAGACGGAAAGTGAAGCAACCATCTCAATCAACGGCGAGGAGATATTGGGAGATCCGAGCGGATATTTCCAGGCAAAAGTTGACCTGAAAGAAGGGATTAACATACTGGAAATAACTGCCGTCCGGAAAAGCAGTAAACCGAATACCATTTACAAAAGAATCAGGGTAGAATCCGAATAAAGTTTAAATATATATTTTATTTTTAATTCATAGTATTATGCCAAAAAATCCAATAGGACATTCAGACGAAAAAGACAAAGCCGCTCAAGTGGCGATTGACCAGATCAAGGACCGTTTCGGTGCCGGAGCGATTATGAAATTGGGCGACACGCAGAAGATTAAGGTGGACTCCATTTCAACCGGGTGTGTATCACTGGATATCGCCCTCGGAGTGGGAGGGGTGCCGCGCGGCAGGATTATAGAAATCTACGGCCCGGAATCTTCCGGTAAAACAACCCTGGCCCAGCACATTGTCGCCGAAGTGCAGAAGATCGGGGGAACTGCGGCGTTTATTGATGCGGAACACGCGCTGGATCCCGGCTATGCCAAGAAAATCGGTGTGGATACGGAAGAACTGTTGATCTCCCAGCCGGATACCGGCGAACAGGCTCTGGAAATTCTGGAAACCCTGGTGCGCTCCAACGCGGTGGATGTAGTGGTGGTGGATTCCGTCGCCGCGCTGACGCCGAAAGCGGAAATTGAAGGAGAAATGGGCGATTCACACATGGGACTGCAGGCCAGGCTAATGAGCCAGGCTCTAAGGAAGTTGGCGGGTATTATCAGCAAGAGTAATACCGTGGTAATCTTTATCAACCAGATTCGGATGAAAATCGGTGTGTTCTTCGGTAATCCGGAAACAACTACCGGCGGTAACGCCCTGAAGTTCTATGCATCGGTGCGTATTGAGGTACGTCGTTCCGCGCAGATTAAAAAAGGTGAACAGATCATCGGTAACCGCGTAAAAGTAAAAGTGGTAAAAAACAAAGTGGCCGCTCCGTTCCGGACAACCGAGTTTGATATTATGTATAATGAAGGAATCTCCATGGCGGGCGATCTGATTGATACCGCTCTGCAGTACGGCGTGATGACCAAGAACGGCAACTCATACAGCTACGGCGATATGAAGTTGGGCGTCGGCAGGGAAACGGCCAGAATCGCTCTGCGTGATGACAAGAAGCTGATGAAGGAAATCAAGGAAAAAATCCTGACAGCGGTGAAAGTCGCAGAGGAAAAATAGAATAAATTTCTAGTCAAACAAAAATCCCCACACCCAGAATGGGCGTGGGGATTGAATTTGGATTAATTTACTCTTTCTACGTATTGTCCCGACTGGGTGTTGACCCGGATTGTGTCGCCTTCTTTGATAAACAGCGGGGTCTGGACGGTATAGCCGGTTTCTACAGTCACCGGTTTGTAAACACTGCCCTGGGCGGTGTCGCCCTTCACTCCCGGAGGAGCGGAGGTTACTTTCAGTTCCACTTTAGCCGGCAGGTTGATGGATACCGCTTTGCCGTCAAAATTCAATACTTCAACGTCGGAATCTTCTTTGACAAAGTTAGATATTTCACCGATCTGCGCTTTCGGCAGGACAAACTGTTCAAAAGACTCACTGTCCATGAAATAGAAGTCATCGCCGTCGCGGTACAGGAAATTTGCTTTAGTGCGGGTAAGATCGGCTTCCTGAATCTTGTCACCGCCCCGGTAGGATATTTCCAGTGTCCCGCCGGAAATCACATTGCGCATTTTGGTGCGCAGTACCGCTCCGCCGCGGCCCATTTTCAGGTGATCGGTAGAAAGAATTACATATGGTTCGCCGTTTTCCACGACCACAGTTCCGATTTTAATTTCATTCATGCCTAACATATATTTTTCTCTATTATCTGGTTGTATAAGGAATCAACGCCATAAACCGGGCGCGTTTTACCGCCTGAGCCAGTTTACGCTGATGTTTGGAGCAGGTTCCGGTTTTCTTTCTCGGCAGAATCTTGGCATAGGAGGAAAGAAATCTTTGGAATGCTTTAGTATCTTTATAGTCTATTTCCGCAATGCCGTTTGCGCAGAAATGGCAAACTTTTATTTTCGGCAGACTGTTGGTGGTTGTTGTTCTTGGTCTCATATTTATATTGGGTTAAAAAGGAATATCTTCAACATTGATCTCTTCTTCATCCGATGGTGCCGGTGGCTGTGGTGCAGCTTCCGGTCGGGATGCGCCGCTGTCTTGTGGCCGGTCGCCCGGTCTGCCCAGCATGATCATGTTTTCACCGACGATTTCCGTGCGGTAACGTTTCTTGCCGTCATCGCCGTCCCAGGAACGGGTCTGCAAACGACCTTCAATGTATACCTGCCCGCCCTTTTTCAGATACTGGCCGGCAATTTCCGCCAGTTTGCCCCAGGTGACAATGTTGTGAAACTCGGATTTTTCCTGTTTCTGCCCGCTCTTGTCGGTCCAGTTGAAACTGGTGGCCAGGGAAAAAGTGGTGACGGTCTGACCGGAGGGAATAGTTTTAGTTTCCGGGTCCCGGGTCAGTCGCCCGATGATTGTTGCTTTGTTTAAGTCCATAGGATTTTTAAGCTAAATAATTATGTTCCTAATATATCGTCATCCAGGATATGGTCCAGTTTTTCATCCAGTTCCTCCAGCGATACTTTCTTCTGTTCCTTTTTAACCGGTTTTTCTGCTTTCTCTTCTGCCAGCGGTTTCGGATCAGCAAAGGAAGGTCTCGGTACGGCAGGTGCTTCCACTTTGTCGGCTACCGGTACCTCAGCAGCGAAGATCGGTTTCACTTCCGCGACCGGTTTCTCAATTCTTCTTTCCTTGGCTTCTTTCGCCCGTTTTTCCGCTCTAGCGATGGCCAGTACGTCCCGGACGGTGACAATGTGTCTCGTGACTTCGTCCATAATCGCCAATTCTTTTTCTATCTTGCGCAGATTGGCGCCCGGCAGATCAAAATCCACCTGCACGTAAAAACCATAACGCTGGTTTTTGATCGGGTAGGCTAGTTTTTTCTTGCCCAGATTGTTGTCGCGGACGATTGTCCCCTCATTCTTTTTGATCAGTTCAAACACCTTGTCGCGAACAAAAGGAATCTCTTCCTCAGAAATTTTGGAAGAGACAATTACTAAAAGCTCGTAATTTTGCATATTCTGACCTCTTTCTTGCCTGTCCATCTTGAAATGGTCGTTTATTTCCAAGACATGGGATTGAGCAGGCATTAATGTTTAAGTTGTAAAGTTCCCCGCAATCTTACCAAAGGCGGGGGAGGGTGTCAACCCCCACACCCATGTATGGGTGTGGGGGTTGGTGTTGCGTTCCGCTCTCCAGATAACCCGATTATTATAACCCCAAACCGGTCGCTTGTCGGAGCGCGGGTTCTAAATACTCATGGATTCCGGATATTTGCTTCGCAAATTCCGGAATGACACAGGGGGTACTAATTTGTCATCCTCAGATTAAATCCAGGAATCCAGGGAATTAATTTGATGCTGACATTAGCTAAAATTAGCCCATTTAGTATTGACCCCGTTAGAGAAGTTTCTCTAAATGGGGTTGACAAAATACCCTTTTAGGTGTATACTCTGCAGTTAACATAGAATTCTGGAGAGAGCTATGTCAACGTTCAGTGCTTTCAGAGTCTCTCCATGTGTACACTGAAAGCTTTTTGTTTGAGCCCGTGATAGCGTAAGCAATCGCGTGTTCCAACAAGGAGATTCGCTCCTTGATAATCTGATAGTCTCTATGCCCGAGATGTGTTTGCCCTCATACGGAAGGAGATTCTCATGAAGAAGATGTATAAGACCCAGGACGACTCCTACGTTTCCGACAAGTGGAGGAAGGCGGTACGGAAGCTGATTCCCTGCCAGATCGTCGTGACCCTGGTCATGGTGGCGCTGTTCTACGCCGCGCGGCAGTTCATCAACCACCACTACTTCAACCACGTGGCGGGGGATGTTGCCGCCGGCAGCACCATCAACGTGGTGTTCATGCTGGTGGCGCTGATCTCCACCAGCGTGTTCGCGGTGGCTTGCGCTACCAACATCGCGTTCATGAACGCACCGGTCCGTACGCTCGTCTTCACCCTGCTCTCTTTCCTGATATCCGGTGTGATCGGTGTGGTCTCCGCGTTCGCCTCGCACATCGTTTTTCGTCCGGCGGATGTCGCGTATGACGTCATCGCTGTGCTCATTCTGATCGGCGCCTGGTCGTGCACCGGCGACGCGCTGGACGAGGCCAGCGGATCCAACTTCGGCCGGAGCAAGATCGCGAAAAGTATCCGAAACAGGATTGAGCTCGCCTGTCTCGGGCAGTTCGTGATCATCATGCTCCTGATGGCCTACGTCATAGGGATTTAGTCGGCTCCTTTCATAGACCCGAGCAAGTCTTAAGAACTGCTCACCCGCCAGGTAACTGACGGGTTTTTTCTTTGGAAAAATTTCCAGGCGCGTTCGCGGAAGGGTTCAGTTCTCCAGAAAACCCGATTATTATAACCCCAAACCGGTCGCTTGTCGGAGTGCAGGTTCTAAATACTTATGGATTCCCGCCTGCGCGGGAATGACAGCGGGTGGGGACTATTTGTTGTCATCCTCGGGCTTGCCCGTCCAATTTTTGCATTAAATACATGCCATGTAAATTTATTCAAATTGTACGGGCTTGGCCTGGGGATCCATCTCTTTCGTTGGAATTTCAGGAAATTTTACTATCAGTCCTAATTGTGAATGGATTGATTCTCTACATTTTTTCTTGAAATCTTCATCCTTATTTTCAGATATATATTTTGCTATTAAAAATAGGTCCGTAGTTTTAACTAGTGCAATTTTTTCTCGTTTAGCTCCAGAAATGCATTTAGTGGTAAAATCTAATTTCCTTTCTGTAGGATCTTTAAGCCTTTCTGCATTACCAAATAGTATCCCAAATGCTTTTTCATCTACTTCGTCTCTTGTAAAGTCCGCATTTAAGGCGTCTACAAGTTGCCTAAACTTTGTCACATTTAAATCTTTGTTGTCTTTACCCTCACTTTCTCCTATATATCTATGTTTTTCCGGACTAATAATTACTTGATCCATCTCTAAATCCCCATCATCATAATTTTCAGCTTGATACCCCAGTATTTTTAGAGCTTTGATTACTGCATATTCAAGTGGTTTTCCCTGTTCAAATAGTAGGTCTTTTAATTTCACTTCTTCCTCAAGTTCTGCTTTTAGATCTTCATTTTCCCGTTCAATTTTAGCAATCATTTTACAATTTCTATTTATTGAATCATTTAGGTTATTTTCTACCTTACTCAAAAATTGTTTTTTAGAAATCCATTCTGGGGCTGGCGTTTTTTCTGAGCCATCAGTAAGTCTGCTATCAATTTCGAGTAGACATTTAATAAAGTTACTACCAAAAGCCTCACCCTTTTTGTTCCAGAAATCGTTTTCTTCACCATCCTCGTCTTTTTTTATTTCTGTAAATTCTTCCTCGTCGAAAGAGAGTATCGGAAGAGTCACCAAATGCCCCTCTCCAACTTTGTAAATTGCACCTAATATTTTTGTTTTGTCCTTGCCAGTAAAAACCACTTGTGCCTCGTTTGAGTTTTCTACGTAAAGTTGATATTCTAAATTTTCTTTAAATATATTATGAAAATTACTGAATATTGGATTTCCAGAAAATTGAATTTTCCTTCCAGAGGCAGATGTTAGTCTCCCTATATCAATTGGGAGAAAATTATAATTACTATACATCTCTGTGCTGTACGTAGTTTGTCCCTTATTTGAAGTGGATAAACTACTTGCAAGATATTCTTTTTTTTCTTGAGTTAAAAATATAAAAACACTTTTCCCCATCCTTAAGTGGTCGCCTATTTCTTTCTTTAAGCGGGATATTTTTTGTTTATATTTTTTTGATGCTTCGACATTGTAACAACCTCCATCACTTAAAGTGAAATCTACCCAATTCCCCACTGGTGTTAATGAATCTGGTGAAATTAATAAAATATCAGCGTCCATTAAAGATAGATCTCCGTAGAAATCAATATGATTACCATTTCCCCCAGGTATATCGTACCCAATTGTAGAAATTTGTTTACTCATTATACAAAAAATTTATATTCAATTACTAATAGTGCTACGCCTGCAATAATCCCTGCAATTATTGCAAAAAGACCACTCCACCAAATACTCGGATGATCTTTACGGAAATTGAATATTTTTGTTCCAAATACTTGCGTTCTTTCACCTTCATTTTTTAATCCTTCAATTTCACAATCAATAAAAGAAGTATCTTTTGCCTTATTTGTGACCCATGCTGCAAATTTTTTATTATATTTACTCATAATTAAAGTGATTATATTCAGCTCACGAAACGGCTATGTAGACCAGGCACATTATTGTACACCCAATATTCTTCTGAAATCATCAGCTAATCTAGATTGTGCTTCTGGTACATTTGTTTTTATTTTCTCCCAAGCTTGTTCCCAACTTTCTATTGACCTAGTACCAAAATTCTTGCCTTCACTTGATGACTTTTCAAACAATTCTTTTGCCCAGTATTTTTTAAATGTGTCTTTTAGTTGCTCCGTTATATCATCTAAAATTTGACATGTTTCATTGGAAAAGAAAATTTTATTCTCTGAATAGTATCGTATAAAGTCATTCGCGTATTCCACCGCTATCTTCTTTTTTTCTTCGCTAGTTTTTTCACCCGACCACTGAACTGGATTTATTAGTGATTGTGTAGAATCGATACTCCTATCTAACTTTTGGTAAACATTTTTTATTACTTCTGCACGTTCTTCATGTAGCTTACTAAACCTAATTTTGTTCTCCTCGAGCAATTGATTAAGTTCGAGCTTGTATTTCTCAAAATCTTTATCCAGGAAATGTTTAGTAATAGATTTAATTAAAAAAGCCAGGATCCCCGATCCGATTGTAAAATATGCTATATTTTTTATTACTTCATTCATATATAGAACGCCTAACCCATTTTGGCTAATTGATTGTTATGCAAGACCGACTTCACGGTGAAAGTAGCATAATTCTTTATAGTAGGCAATATATAAAGAACTTAACTATCTTACCCAGTTAATAGATTATCGGATCAAGCCCAAGAATAACCATAGGCTATTGACTTTATGGGGATCTAGTGCTATCATCATCGGTCCGCTTTTGTTGAGTTTGCCGGCATTCCGCTGGCAAGGTAGCTTGTTGTAGGAATACAACAAGAGAACGGGAGGACGCAATGTCCCAATCCGTGTTCCGTGTGGACGACCAGACCGAATGCGCGGTCGGGTGGGATGTTCCGCTTGAAACGTTCTTCGGCCAGGTCTACAAGGTGGACGAGCAGGGCGAACGCGTTGAGGAGACCGCGGACGGCGAGGACGGGACGATCCTCTGGGTCGGAACAGAGCCGGCCGAGATCCGCACCGTGGATGAGCTCGTGCGCTTGCTCAAGCCTCACGCCGTCCTGCCCGAGGACATCTACGGCGCGCTCTTCGCCATTGAGTGCGACTAGCACCAAGCGGCGAGACACTCCTATCAAGACCCAAGGAGTATAAATAAGGGTCTTTTTTTATTTCCGATTGACGGAAAAATAGTATTTATGATAAGTTGATATACCCTTGGGCGTTGTATTGGACCCAAGCCAGTATCGCCGATGTCGGCAAAACGAAGGAGTAACCCATGCTCAAAGTTCCTCAGCCCTACTTTGAGGGCGCGCCAACCACCGCCGCAGAACGCAGGGTTCTGCAAAACGCCGGCTATGTGCACATCACCGGCCTCTGGTTTCTCACCTGTAGCCAAGGTCGCGGTACTCACGGCAATTTCGTAGGTGGGAATCTCACCCCGAAGGAGCTGGGAACGTGGCACGACTTCGCCGGGCAGTCGGTGATCATCACCGAGCGGGGGGAGGTCTGGATGAAGACCGGTTCCGCGGTTCCGTCCGCAGTCGCTCAGCTGTGTCCGAACGGGCAGAGCGACTACGATCCTTTCAATTCTTCCATCTCAAGGGATGATATGCCGGTCGCCGGCATGATTCGCAGGATCGCCGACCCGAACGACGGTCTGACCTACGTTCCTTGATTGCACACAGCCGTTCACACGGCGCCCCGCTACAAATAAGCTAGCTGGGTATTTTTTTATAAAAAAATAATCCCGAGAGGGGATTATTTATAGCGAAATAATCAGGAGTATCTATGCTTTATCAACTTTCTTTTTGATCTCCTCCAGAATTTCAATTTGCATTTCCTGAATTTGCATCATTTTAGACCATTGGTCCAAAAGCAGGTGATCCACCTTTTCATGCAGGGTGCGTATTTCAATCTCTGATTTTAAATTAACCTTGTAATCGTTCTCCGATCTGATTCGGTCCTTTTTTTCCTGCCGGTTCTGACTCATCATAATGATCGGAGCTTGTATAGCGGCGATGCAGGATAAGATCAGGTTCATCAGAATAAACGGGTACGGATCAAAAGGTTTTTTCAAAATGAGCATGCTGTTTAATAAAATCCACCCGAATAATACGATGAAGAAGATAATAATAAACTTCCAACTGCCGCCAAATATTGCCACTCGGTCGGAAATTCTGTCTCCTAACTTCAAATTTTCTTTTGCCAGGATATTATCATTTTCCGTAATGGTTTCATTTTCTTTTATGCTTTTCAGTACCTCATCCTGCAGATTCTGGATATTTCCTGTTTCTTCTTTGATGATGTCTAGAATATACTTATCCCGGTATTTATTATAGTCATCTTTACAGATTCTTTTTTTGTCCGACCAATCAGGGAAGTCAATTTGAATCAATGATTCAATTTCATGGCGGATGCCGCGGCCGGATATCAGGTCGTCATCCGGAAATGATTTTTTGCAAATATCACATGTATTCATATTAATGGTCTCCCATTATTTTTAAACCACTTTGGCATACAAATATGCATCATGCAGTTTGTTTTTATATTTTAACGCCTTGTGCATAGTTCCCTCTTTTTTGTATCCGCACTTGATCGCCACTTTTTGACTGCCGGTATTTTTAGTATTCATAATAATCGTGATTCTTTTCAATCCAAGTTCTTTAAACCCGATTTTTTCCAGTAGTTTCACTGCTTTGGTGGTGATTCCCTTGCCCCAATAAGCTTCGTCCAGAAAATAACCGATCTCGCCGATAAATTCTCTTTGCTGGTCAATCTTAATCCCGCACCCGCCAACTAATTTACCATTATATAATATAGAATAATTGTAAGCATAGTTTCTTTTTCTTCTATCAACGTTTTGGCGTAGAAATTCTCTTTCAGCTTCAATAGATTTGGGGCATACACTGAAATAAATAAAATTAGGGTTGTTGAGAATTTCATAAAACCTTTTCGCGTCGGAAACTTTTTGTTTGCGAATTGTTATTTTGGACATGACTCAATTAAATTTTTGTTATTATAATTCTGCAAATAGATTATTATTTTCGCTAAGTCTATATATTTCAATAATTTTATTACATATTGTAGATGGTTTAGCGAATGAATGAAAATATGCATCACTTAAAAATAAATCAATTTGTTTAGTGGAAAAAGTTGGCTTACTATCTTTTGCGGTTTTTTCACTCGTCTCTTTTAATATCTTAACCAAATACCCAATAGCTTTTAAACCGCCTTCGTTATAACTAATATCTTCAGTAATTTTGATTACAGTTGGACTCTGATGGGGATATATTTCTTTAAGAGTAGTCCTCAATGATTTCATTCTTTTATTAATAATATTTATAAAGCCATTAATAAAATTTTCACGATTTAAGGACTTAATCATATTAGCTAAGTATATTGAATCAATATTTGTAAGTTTGTCAATAATCTTTTTGGTAGCCCAATCAAAATTTACTTTCTTATCTTTGTTCATTTGTTCTCTCTTTTCACTCTCAGATATAATACCTAGATATTCTATAATATCTAAATTGAAGACATTTAATTGGAATTTGATATGTTCCGACTTGCTTTTATTTATTTTTTTAAGGTTTTTGAGTTTATTTTTCTCAATTAGTAGGTTAACAACTAAAATACCAAATAATATGGCAATTGAATTTGGCAAAAGATTTATAAAAAAGTCTTTTATAAAATTTTCTGTAAAAATATTTACTGAAAATTCTTGAATAATTACAACATTTAGAAGAATTATTAATACAGAAACGAATATAATTAACCGCATATTCTAACTACTGATTTAAGAAATTTATTTTGATTTTAAATTGAAAAATTCATTGTCTAGCTATTTACCCCGGCATTCTGTTGAATTCTCCTTTCAACAGACTCAAGGCGGATTTTGAAATGACTCACGGGATTGATTTGATTTTATCCGGTTAGTTGTTTGTTACTGAGGCTTGCTGGATCCGCCGGCACCGGTCCAGATGATAATCATAAAAAATACATCCAGCGCCGATACAGCTAGTACGCGGGCAAACTTCGGCCAGGCGGTTCGGGTCAATCGCATTTTTCAAAATCTCTTTTATTTCATCTAAACTCAGTCTGGTTGGAGTGACACCTTCCGGAGCGATCCCGCCGTTCTGAATGCTGTTGGCGGTGGTATCGTAATACCATTCTTCCACCCCTTTCAGGCGGGCGGATTTTGCCAATTCATCAATGCTGGTAATTTCTAAAACGGCATCTTTTTTGCGCGCTTCTTCTATTCGCAGCATGACAGCGACGTCTTTGAGATTGATATCGCGCATTTGCCGGGTAATCAAATTGGTGTGCCCTGAGGAAAGTCTTTGGACCACTACGTCTGCTTTGGTGTCGGGATTAGCTCGTAAAAAACCCACCAGGCTGATGTCATCATTTTCCACGACCACAATTTTCACCAGTTTCTTGCCCTGGAATACTTCAAACTGGTCGGTTTTCTTTTCCTGTTGCAATTTTTCCCATTCCTGAGGCAGGACGGTCATTCTTTTCCGCTCTTCTCTGTAATGTGAAACAAAAATCGGCATGACAATATTAATAATCTTCTGCGGTTCAGACTGGTATTCTCGGTTCAGATTCATAATCAGGCCGGAAAGACCGAATGCCCGGTCAATCGGATCGTTGGATATAATTCCTTTTCCTTCCAGATCGTCTCTTTTGACATAAGTAATCAGTTTCTTCAGTGCCGGGTCATTTTCCACACCCAAATATTTCGCCACCAGTGTCGTAGCACATTCTCCTGTATTATCTTTGCCACCTTCTTCGGTATGGTGATCAAATTTTCCACCACCCATATCAATAAGTAAAATTCCTTCGCTTTCTAGCTCATCCGTATTCCTGCCTT
Organism: Patescibacteria group bacterium; assembly: GCA_041666485.1. GTDB lineage: Bacteria > Patescibacteriota > Patescibacteriia > UM-FILTER-42-10 > UM-FILTER-42-10 > JAHJEX01. The sequence goes on from JBAYGW010000020.1 coordinate 21,617, forward strand.
CCGGAACACTGTTCCAGAATTCAATCTTGGAGTTTCTGACTCCCGGGAATTTTTCCTCGCCGAAAAGCTTCAATAGCATAATCGCTACGATATTGTCCGGATGCGGACGGGGGAATATTACAATTGTATGGACTGGTTGGGGCATGGGGTTATTATACTGTCATGCTGAACTTGTTTCAGCATCTGGGTTAATTTGTTGAGATCCTGCCTGCCTTGCTGACTGTGTCAGCAGGCGGACGGGGAAAGATGATAATAGTATTTATTGGCTGAGGTATTTTTATTAAAAAATTTGAATTTTATTTGTCATTCCTGCGAAAGCAGGAATCTGGGTAGTTTCAGAATTTCCGTCGGGATAATAATTTATACGATTTTGTCGTATAAATCTTCCCAGCCAGGGTTCATATCATTAATTAAATCTTCTTTCCAAGCTCTTTTCCAACGCTTTATTCGCTTTTCTCTAGTTATTGCTTCTAATGAGTTTTCAGTAGATTCATAATACACTAATTTATGAACGTTATATTTTTTGGTAAAGCCTTCAACAAAATCGTTTTTATGCTCGTGTATTCTTCTGACTAAGTTATTTGTTACACCAATATATAGTACCTTGTTAGTTTTGTTGGTTAGTATATAAATATAGTAGTTTTTCATCATTTAGTCGTAAAATATTAATCTAAGACCCGACAATGATGAGTTAAGTAAATTCTTTAGATCCCGGCTCTTCGGCCGGGATGACCATTACTAAGTATAACGCAAAAAGCTCTAGAAAAGAAATAGGCCCCCGGAGTAAATCATCATGCGGAATTGCAGATGAAATACTCGCGGGGGCACAGGGGTAAAAGAGCGTTGAACGTCTAGCGGACGAAGTCCTTCACCATGGTGATGAAGGAAGCCGCCGACATCTTGGTCGGGGTGGTGTTTTTGGCACCGCCCGACCCGTTGAGGATCGCGTTGATCCTCGTGTCATAGAACCAGATGTCGCTCGGATTTCGGTCCATGTTGCCGGTCGCCTCGTCGGTGCGGAGCGCACCTTCGTTGGCGATAATCGCGCTGTACAGGTTGTCCAGTTTGATCTTCGGCGAGACCCGGTTGCTGGTCAGGATGATGACCCGCTTGGAGCGACTGGCCACGATGATCAGATCCACCCGGCCGTCGTTGAGGAGGGCGCGGGGGACACGGGTGTCGTCGGTGTGGATGAGCACACCGCGCTGGTCCCGACCGCCGGACTTGAACGTGAACTTGTCGGAGCGATCCAACAGATCGGACGCCTTGTCCTTGGCCTGCTCATTGGCGGCCTTGCACTTGGCGAAGACTTCCCGCCACCAACGAGCCTCGCGGAGGATCTCGTTGTCGGTGGCGCCGTTGATCATCAGGTTACGGATGTAACCCGACATGCACCAAGACGACTTGTGACCGCCGAGGTTCTGGACGAGCGTCTGCACGTCAGGATGACGACGGTCCACGGGGACCTTCAGCTCCTTGCCCACGCTGTTGACGTGCGCGTCGATCACGCGGAAGATCCGAGAGATGACGGTCATGGGAGCGTAGCCCTGCTTGTACATTTCGCGCAGGAGCCACACTAGCGAGTACGGCAGACCCTTCAGCCCGCCCGTTTGGTTGTTCTCGTTGCAGAGATCAACCAGGGGAAGGAGTCGGTGACTGCGTACCTGCAGGGCCTCGGCGACGATCTCCGTCGCGGACTTCTTGCCGGCCACCTGGTACTTATACGGCCCGATGTCGATCAGGAACATGCCGTCGCGCTTCCACTCATCGAGCTGGGACTGTTCCGGCTGGAATTCGCCCCAGAGGATGAGGTTCAGGTCTTCCAACCTCGTGGCAGTGAGTTTGCAGAACAGGTACAGGGAGACGATCTTGTCAAAGACCGGGCTAGCTGGGCTGACGACGCCATTAAACCGCTTCATGACTTTCTCCTCACGAAGTAGGTGCACATGTGTTCCGGGAATCGGAACTGATCATGTTTTCAAGGAGCGGGTCTCCTTGTTGGAGCCCGCGATCACATTCGCGATCCTAGGCTCAAACAAAAAGCTTTCAGTGTACACATGGAGAGACTCTGAAAGCGCTGATTGTTGACATAGCTCTCTCCAGAATTCTATGTTAACAGGACATTATATGTCTAAAACGGGTTTTTGTCAAGGCTAACTGGGCTAATTTTAGCTAATATTAGCAATAAATTGCATTTAGGGCCTGTTCCTAATATACTTACATTACATATGATAAAAAGATTGCATAACATACCGCAAAAACCCGGAGTCTATTTTTTCAAGGACCAGAAGAATAGTATTCTTTATATCGGTAAGGCAACCAATCTGCGAAACAGGGTGCGTTCCTATTTCCAGAAATCCGCTGCACTGGAGATCACCAAACAGATTATGGTGCAAAAAGCGGCGGATGTGGACTATGTGATAGTGGATTCGCCGACGGAGGCACTACTCTTGGAATCCAGTTTAATCAAAAAATATAAACCGCCCTATAACATCAGTTTGAAGGATGATAAATATTTTGTTTATTTGAAGGTGACTTTGGATGAGGAATTTCCCAGGGTGCTGACGGTGCGCCGGGTGGAGAAAGATAAGAATAGATATTTCGGACCGTATGCATCTGCAACCGCTGTTAAAAATACTTTACATCTTTTAAAAAGAATTTTTCCATACAAAATTTGTAAGAATCCGCCGGAGGTGCCGTGCTTGGGCTATCACATCGGCAGATGCATGGGGCATGTTACGGATGTCAATGCGAAAAGAGATTATCAGCAGATCATTCTGGGTGTTTTGAATTTTCTGGAAGGAAAAAATACCAGAATAGTCGCGGATCTGAAAAATGAAATGAAATCAGCGGCAAAGAAAAAGCAGTTTGAGAAAGCGGCGAGGTTGCGCGATCAGATTTTTTCCATCGGATCGGTAATGGAACGGCAGAAAGTCGTATCCACCAAAAAAGAAAACCAGGACTTTATCAGCATTGCCCGTACGGAAAGTATCGCTGCCATTAATCTGTTTATGGTGCGTGAAGGAAAACTGATCCATCAGGAAAGTTTTCTGCTGGAACACACCAAAACTCAGCCGGATGAAGTATTGATAGAATCATTTTTAAACCAATATTACTCGCAGGTTACACAATTTCCGAAACAAATTTTTGTACCGGTCGGTATCGGCGGGGTGGAAGTATTAGAACAATTAACAAAGGCTAAAATTGCCGTGCCCAAAAGAGGAAAAAAGCAAAAATTGATCAAACTGGGTGTAATCAACGCTGAGCAGTTTTTGCGGGAGCACGAATTGGAAGTTGCTAGCCGTGATCAGGTCGGGCGGAAGGCGAACCAGGAGCTCGCGGAAAAACTGGGACTGAAAAAAGCATTACACCGGATTGAAGCATATGACATATCTAACATCCAAGGAACGAACGCGGTTGGTTCCATGGTCGTCTTTACCGACGGCCTGCCGGATAAAGCGCAGTACCGTAAATTTAAAATCAAAACCGTAAAAGGGGCGAACGATCCCGCAATGATGCGCGAGGTTTTGAGCCGGAGGTTTGAAAAAGTCAAAGCAGAAATGAAAAACCGCTGGCCGCTGCCGGATCTGATTATCCTGGACGGAGGAAAAGGCCAGCTAAGCTCGGGGGTTTCAGTATTAGCCCGGGGAGGTATTAAAATCCCGATTGTTTCACTTGCTAAACAGGAAGAGGAAATATTTGTGCCGGGGAAAAGTGAATCAATCAGGATTTCCCACAGTTCAGAAAGTTTGAAATTGCTCCAGAGAATCCGCGATGAAGCACACCGGTTTGCAATCGGATTTTACCGTTCACGACACAGAAAAGTCACACACAAATCAGTGCTGGATGAAATCCCTGGAGTCGGCCCAAAGTTGAAGAAAAAATTGATCCGGGAATTCGGTTCGGTGCAGGGAATTCGGGAAGCTTCTGATCAGCAGTTAAATGATGCAGTAGGGATTAAAATGGCTAAAATAATTAAGCAGTATATCTAAAATGCCAGCAAAGAAAATAAAAATTGAGGAAGAAAGTGAAGACCTGAAAGCGATTCGGCGTCAGAAAAAGAAATCGCCCCGGATGAAAGTTTCGGGGAGTTCAGTGCGTGAACTTGCGAGGATAATTAAAGAAAAGTCTATTAAAAAGTAACCATTGCGAACCTCGCGATAGCGGGGTGAAGCAATCCCGTTTCTCATTAATAATCATTCCAAATTAGTATCGGGATTGCTTCGTCTCCGCCAGCTAGCGGATCCTCGCAATAGTTGCTCTAATCTTGTCATTGGATATAAATGGCGGTCTTGTAAAATGTTAATCTATATTGTACAATGACGAACTGATTATTTATAATGAATGTATGAAAAAAGACGCATTTATGCCAGATGAAAATGAAGTCAAACCAGACAATGAAGTTCTTTCTGAACCAGAATTATCGGCACCACCAAAAATAGACACTGATTTTGGTCAAAAAATGGGTCAAATTTGGGGTGATGTTATGCGTAATTTTACTCCCGAAGACACGGAGCGGACCCCAGAACTTAATGATTTTTTTACTGATTTACAAGGTAAGTTTAGGCAACTCAGTTCAGAGAGGCGTGTAGCCCAAGTCCATCAATTTGATGAACTAGAGGAGTTTGCTGATGGTCTGCCAATGTTGGCCGGTTTTATGGGTAGAGCATATGGAAATGAACGTTCAGGATATGACAATTTTCCTGAAGATATGCGGGATGAGATTCAAGCAAAAGATCAAAGGAATAAGAAGTTATTTATAGATACTTCACATAAATTATTTCCAGATATTCAGCCGCCCGAATCTTTTGCTGATGCCAATAAGGAATTACAAAATCTAGCGGTTAAAGCTGATGACTCGCCAGAATCAGCTGTATTTAGGTCAGCACTGGAGTTATTTAAAGACGATTCTATTGTTTTAAAAAGAAAGACTGAAATACTTGATGACCTAATAGCACAAATAGGTGATATGCAACTTACTGGTGCAAATTATGGACAATTTGATTCACCATTTGGAGCAAGTAATAAGCAGGAGGCAATTAGTGCTGCACGACTAGTATATCAATTAAGCTTAATACGAGATCAATTTCAAAAAGAACTTTATGGTAGAGAGGATATTTCTGGAGCTGATGCAAAAAAGATTGATGACATCCGAAGTAAAATTCAGGGTGATGGGGATCAAAATCAATCAGAAACCAGCAGATCTTCTGGAAGCGGAGGGATGACTGAAGAAGAGGTTCGTGCTGCACAAGAGCGGGTTGCTCAAATGAATATTGTTGGTAGTAAGAGACAAGAAGATTCTCCTGGTAAAAAACCAACACCGTTAGAGGAAAGTGAGGAATTAGCAGGGACATCGCTTTCATCTAGAAAGATTGACTTAGGTAAGAACGGGGTAATGTCCGATCTTTATGATAGTAAATTCAAAACGGTTGAAGATATAAAAAGAATAGTCACGCCTGAAATGAAAAGGACGTTACTAGAAAATATGTTGCAGGATGTTGATCATTCTATTAGGCAGGTGAATACATTAATAATGAGAGGGGATCCCGATTTATATTTAAATAGAAGAAATGTGTCGCAGTTCTGTGGACAGGGTGTTACTGTAGGAGAAGGATCTGCAGTATACCAAAAGATAGCAGTTGCCAGTGAAGGACGCATTATAAACCCAAACGAAGTTGCTCTAATGCCAATGGTAGATTATCTCCGGAAATATCTAGGTTATGATCTCACAAAAGACAAACAGCGTGCAGAAATATTGCGGGAACATACAAATGCTTTTGAATAATAATGAAATGGTTTCATCAAAAAGCACTCATTGAAATGAGTGTTTTTTAGTGGAGTGATTTTAATCTTACCCCTGGATATATTTATCCGGTATTTCTGAGATAAAGCGGGAGGGGACGGACATTCGGGTGCTGCCCCAGATCGTCCTTTGCTCAGTATGCGTAATATAAACTCTTTTTTTCGCGCGCGTGATTCCGACATAGCACAGCCTTCGCTCTTCTTCTATTTCACCGGGCTCAAACAGGCTGTTGGTGTGGGGGAAGAGACCCTCTTCCATGCCGGCCAGAAAGACAACATCAAATTCCAGACCCTTGGCATTATGAGTAGTCATCAGTGTTACACCCGGCTTAGTGCTGTCCAGGAGGTCAATGCCGTTTACTAAGGAAACTTCTTCCAAATACTGATGGATCCCTTCTAATCCCAAAAGGTTATCAAACTTTTTTGCCACAGATTTCAACTCCATGATATTTTCCCAGCGGGTTTCTCCTTCCGGCGAACCATCCTGTGTGAATTTTTTATAGCCGGTTTTTAATAGAATCAGATCAATAATCTCTCTTGGCGTCAAATTTTCGGCTTTATATTTAATATCCTCAATCATACCGCCGAAATTTTCCAGAGCTAATGCCGCACGTTTGGATAAGCCGGCAATTGATTGGGCTTCCATGGCAGCCTGCAGGCAGTTAATATTTCTTTCTGCTGCATAACCGCACAAAACTGATAAGGTCTTTGTTCCGATTCCGCGTGTCGGCTCATTAATAATCCTTTTTAAACTGATGGAGTCTTTCGGCTCCAATAAAATCCTTAAATATGCCAAAACATCCTTAATTTCTTTACGTTCATAAAATCTGACCCCGCCGACAATCTGATAAGGTACGCCGTAATCCAAAAGCGATTCTTCCAGCGCGCGCGATTGAGCATTGGTCCGGTAGAGAATAACATACTGTGACAAATCAACTACGTCGCCTCTGATTTTTTTCTGGATCTCGTTTCTGATAGACGGCAATCCGATGCGCATACTTCTTTTAATTCCTTCTACCCGCATAATCGTATCCAAAATTCCCATTCCTTGAGATTCTTCCGATTCATATGTTATTTCATCATTATCATTCGCGTTGTTACTTTCTTCTATTTCTGGATTTAGACCAAAAATCTCTTTAATGATGAAATCTCCCTCGTCACTTTCATCGGTTACTTGTTGCACGACAATTTTGTTGCCTTCTACCTGGTCCGTCCACAATTTTTTGTCTGTCCGGGAGGCATTTTTGGCGATTACATAGTTGCTGGCATCAACGATTGTCTTAGTGGAGCGATAATTCTGTTCCAGATGGATCACTTTGGCGTCCGGATAGTCTTTTTCAAAGTCCAGAATGTTCTGGATATCCGCTCCGCGGAAGGAATAGATGCCCTGCCAGTCATCACCGACCACGCATAAATTGCGGGACTGCTTTGCCAAAAGATTTGCGAGTACATATTGGGCATGATTAGTATCCTGATATTCATCCACCATGATATATTTAAACCGTTGCTGGTATTTTTCCAGCACCGCGGGGAATTTCTGGAAAAGTTTGACGGTCAGCATGATCAGGTCGTCAAAATCCAGTGCGTTCAGATTCTTCAACTGCCTCTGGTATTCAATGTAAGCATCTGCCGCGATTTTTTCTATATGTTCCTTAGCTCTGGTCTGAAATTCTTGTGGAGACAGCATATTGTCTTTACCCTGATGGCAGATCATGCTTAATATCATGCGCGGGGAATACTGCTTCGGATCAATATGGAGAACTTCAAATACTTCTTTCATCACGGAGTTCTGGTCATACTGGTCGTAAATAATAAAATTGTTGTTATAGCCGAGCGCTCCGATTTCTTTTCTCAGTATTCTGACACAGAAAGAATGGAAAGTTCCGACCCAGGGCTGGTTGGAATTAAAAAGCTGTGAAGGATTAAACTTTGTCCGTAAAAGTTGTTCCACCCTCTGTCGCATTTCGGTTGCCGCTTTGTTAGTAAAGGTGACCGCGAGAACTGACGAGGGCTGCACTTTCAACACATCTATTAAATAGGCAACCCGATGAACCAGGGTGCGTGTTTTACCGGAACCGGCGCCGGCCAAAATTAAAACAGGGCCTTCGGTCTGTTTTACTGCTTCCTGTTGTTTATTATTTAGATCTTTGAGGATAGGGTTTTCCATATTGGTTAACCTACTATATCACATTGTGTTAAAAAATCTACTATTATTATGGGGGTAAAATATACCTTTACAAATAGCACACCATATGTTAGACTAGAAACCAATCGCTTTCCGGTAATTAAACATAGG
>JBAYGW010000021.1:0-25048 GCA_041666485.1 Patescibacteria group bacterium
AATTGCCACTGAATTACCGGTACTCAATATCTCATAATGATACTTCGTATCCGGTTGAAGCCCGGAAATAGTGATTTCGTGACTGGTCACTAATTCTGAATTGTACACCTCATCTCCATAGTCAGTGGTCAAACCGTAACGTACTTTAGAATCAGCGGCATGATTGGTGGTCCAAGAAATCAAAACTGAGGTAGTAGATATATTCGCAACCTGTACATTAGTAATAACCGTATTTTCTAACTCACTGGTTGTAACCAGATTATCGGCTGACTCGCCCGTGTTGCCAGTCGCATCCGTTCCGGAAATCATGAAGTGATATGAGGTGTTGTCAGCAAGCCCGACTACAGATACTTCATGTTGTGTAGTTCTTTCCGAATCGCCGATTGTAATGTTTCCATAGTTATCTGTCAGACCCCAATAGATAATACTGGTTGCCGGCTCATTACTTGTCCACGATACTGTAAATGAATTTTCACCGGGAGTAATAACAATATTGGAAAATGTCGGTACAGCAGTATCAACAGTTATTCCATCACTTGTAATTGACTCTAAAACTTCATTATTTGCATTATATGCTCTTACAGTAGCATAATAAGTAGTTCCATTGGAAAGCGTCAATCCGGTTCGGGTAAAGTTTTTACTAACGCCTACGTTGGTGTAGTCAATAACTTCATTGCCTCCCGACGTAGTACCTATGGCATAAGCAAAATAATCAATATCCTCATCTGTTGCCGTAGACCAATTTGCAGAAAGCTGAGTAGTATTATTTGTTAAATCGCTATCACCGCCGGTACCGTCATTAATTTCTGAAAAATAAATGGTCCATGCAATTTGCGCGCCGTTAATTTCTCTGTCAAAATTTTCCCCGCTTTTATTACCGCTGGCTTGGGCAAATGTCCAGTTTATCGCCGGACCGTTTGCGTTAACATTATAAACGACATTGGCATCTGCCCCATCTGTAGCGGAATCAAAAATCACATTACTATAAGAATCAGTTGAATTCAACCCTAGCAGCGAAATATAGCTGGGACTGGAACCCGCGCCAATATTATCAAAAGTACCGTCTGACAGTTCAGATACTGTTGCGGTGGAAGTAATATTCAATCCTGTCGCGTTAAGATAATCAAAATCATAATATCTGGCGCTGATGGTACCGGCAACATCCATGCCAAAGTTTCCGGTGCTCAGTCTGGAAATTTGAGTCCGGTTACTGTCTGCTGACTGACCCAGAATCAGCAAGGAATCAGCCTGATCAACTGCAAATGCGGCGCCTGGACTGAGCCTGATATTCGCCTGTCTTTCACTTCCCCCTGAAAGATCAGTGCCGTCAAAATCTGTAGCATACGCCCAATATTCATTGGTGCGGGCATTACATGATCCGTAGATATTTAATTGCCCATTAGTTGCAATATGGTCAAAAGATTCCAAACACCCGCCGCTATCCACTGTTATCGTACTGGCATCTGAATTCCACATTCCAATTCCTTCATTGGCACCGATTCGCAATGTGCCATACGTGTCGCTGACACCAGTTTTTGTATTAATCAAATCTAAATCACTAGTACCGTTCAGATAAAGTGTAGATCCGGTCCAAGTCGTATTTGCACCAGCAATCGCATTTACAAAATTCCCCTGTACTTCAACCGTCCTCCCGCTCTCTACAACAAAAGATGTAGCTTTAGTGAGATTCAAATCATTGGCAACAGTTATATCATCTGACTGAATCGTCCAGCCGCCGTCTATATGATTAAACTCAACATCATAAAAAGGCGAGGTGCCCGCCTCAATGATTTCCCCGGTATCGGTTGTACTGAATGTTACCTTAGCGCCTTCATGGCTAAATGTACCACCACTATTCATCCAGCCGCCATTTACTGTAATATCATTTCCGCCGGATGAGAATGTTCCGCCTGATAAAGTAATAGACTCATGCAAATACAATGCCCCCGCCAACACCACTGAACCACCGCTTACTTCAAAATTTTCCAGTGATATACCATTACTTGTTAGTGTCTTGTCAGACCCATTCATTATTAAATGATATTCCGCAAAAGTCATTAGAGTACCGCCCGTTAAATCAAAATTGCCAGACACAGTCCAGGTCTGATTTCCGGTAATAAATATAGATTCCGCGCCGGCGCCGACACCAGTGAAATCCATGTCCCCACCGATCGTAATGTCGCCGGCATTAGTTGCTACAACGCCAATACTGCCAGTATTATCAGCAATTAATTTTAGCGCCCCGGAGATACTTATGGAGCCGGCAGCTGGCGTAACATTGTGACTTGTTGCACTGTTGAGATATGCTTCCACATCCCCGCCATAAGCCCGTGCTGGCATTATTTGATCACCGGCACCGCTATCTAAACGTAGGGTTGAAGAAATTGTTCCGGTGGTTGGAAAAGTGGTAGTTGTTTTATAATCTAGCCTTCCGACCCCACTGATTGTGCCATCCAAAGTCAGAGCGGAACCGCTTGTTTTGTCTAAAGACAATACTCTGCCGGAATTAATACTCACTGTATCACCGGTATCAACATCCAGCGTATTGGTAACATTCATGTCATTTGTCTGAATCGCCCACGTCCCATCACCGCCGTCACCTTGAAATACCGCATCATATAAACTACTCCCTCCTGTTTCAATTGTATTGCCGGAATCTATCGCATCAAAAGTAATTTTGCCTTTTCCCGGAGTAAATGTGTCATTATTATCATAGTTGCCACCAACGTTAACATTGGTGGAAAATGCCGGTGTCTGGATTTGCTGTTTAGCCCCGCCCTCATTCGTAATAAGAATTACTTCTGTATCTTGACCTTCTAAATTATCCACTACCGGAGCCAATAAACGGACAGCAAACTCAACCGTAATTACTTGGTCAGTAAGTACAGTCTCAGTTACACCCGCAAAAGTAAATATAGCATCCGTTGCACCATTATCAGCAAGTGAATAAGCGGTGGACCAGCCGGTAATAGCAACGGCATTATTAAGCGAAGTGTCGGCACGCCACAGTCGGGCAAGTAACCGATAACTACTATACTCCATCCGCCCCTCATAAACACTAGCAGTAGCATTTACAGTCCACGTGCCAGCAGCATAGGTGCCGGTTATACCACGGTTATCACTAAGCATATACCCACTCTTCTGAAGTGTGGTAGGATTCGCCGCCAGCCAACTTGTGCTAAGTCCATCCGGATTCATTATGCAGTACAACCCCGAGACACTACTAGAATTATCAGAACATCCGCCACCACCACTGGGTGACCCGGCCGGGTTAGTCAGTGAAAGACGTTTGTTACCTACAACAGCGTCGGCAGAAGAATTTGTCAGATAGTATACTTGTGCTTCTTCCATATCAACAGTGCCACCATCGATCGTAAAATTATTGGCAACGGAAAGCGGATAAGGCGATTTAATTGTTGCCGAACCACCACCGTCATTAATATTAAGATCATAGAATTCCGAGCTGGCCACTGAGTCCGCATCGCTGTTATCAATCATCTCCGATCCTGATGAAGCATTTAAAGTAGTGACATTTAATCCCGGATTATAATCCCCTTCATTTTTCCAAGTGCCGCTCACGGTCATAGAGTTATCGTTCATATTAACAACTGAATCATTACCGATCCGGAAATCACCTCCGCCCTGAGTTGTCACTGAACCGTCGGGAGTATATGTATCGCCAGTCCAAATATACGCATTAAACCCTGAGTCAAAACTGATATCCGTTCCAGAGACTACATATTTTACATCATCATCACCGCTGTCTCCCGTTGCTAAATTCGCATTCGTAATTGAACCGGTATCCGCTCTTAATATTACATAGCTCTGATACAAATTGACATTAGATTGAGATGTTTCATCAGTGATAAAAACAGTAGTAGCTTCTTCCGCTTCATCGTCCAGATAAACTGTAACAACATCCCCGGAATTTACATTTACCCCGTTAATCGCCCATGCGCCATTATTGGTTGTTATTTCTCCGGAATATGCACCCGCCCCATTTACTTTCAGTTGGACAGTTTTACTGGTAACACTCCCGTTGATTGGGATAGCATTAAAGTTTTGATAGGCAATACCTGAAATATTTATTGAAGTTGCTGCATCCGATTCACGAGGATGCGCAATATTTAATATTAAAATTACAGAAAAAATTAATACAAATCCGAAGCATCGCATAGTCCAGATCTGGTGCTTGAAATTGGTATAAGAACGCATATAAATGCCGAGACTAGTCTGTGGTGTTACTTTATGGTATTCCAATGCAAGATTTCTACAAAAAAGCGCCTTGATATAGGTAAGGATCTTTAGTATCGGATTTTGTTTTTTCAGATAATCTTCCATATTTTCCATATTTACAAAAAAAGCACGCAATAAACGTACTTGTTAACTAATAATTCTGTTGCGGCTTTTCTGGCTAATAGTAGCCAAAACAACCATCCCATTAGTTATATTCATTACCGTATTTAGATGATTTTTATTTTTGTTTCTTAGTCTATTATACTCTAAATTTTGCATTTTGTCAACATTTATAAATAAGTGTAGAATAACTAGTAGGATAATTAGAATACTACATACATGGCTAAAATAGGCTTGGCATTAAGCGGAGGCGGAGTACACGGATTAGCACATATCGGTGTGCTTAAGGTAATTGATAAAATGGGCATCAATATTTCTGCCGTTGCCGGTTGCAGCATGGGTAGTATCATCGGCACCGCTTATGCCGCCGGCAGGACACCGGAAGAAATGGAAGAATTCATTCTCTCATTAAAACTGCGCAGATTAGTGGACTTCTCTCTCTCCAAATTGGGAATCAAAAAAATGGGTAAATTTGAAAAGGCCCTAATTGATTTCATAGGCGTCAAGAACTTCAAAGATCTCCAGATCCCTTTATATATTAATGCTACGGATATTACCGATGGCAAAGAAAGAATTTTTTCTTCCGGGAATATCATGGAAGCTATTCAGGCAAGCGCCGCATATCCGGGATTCTTTGCACCCGTAAAAATCGGGGGTGACTATTACATTGATGGCGGAGTTATTAATAACCAGCCCTTTCCAATCCTTCCTAAGAATATTAAAAAATTTATTACAGTCAATATAATACCAAAAAAAACTCTGCAGACTCATGAAAAAGCATCAATTCTGACAGTTCTGGATATTAGCCTGAGGATTATGCAGGAAGAAATCGCCGATTTAAGACTGAAAGAATATAAACAGAAAAATTACACTATCATCAAACCTCATATCAATACTGCTAAGACTATTTCACCGGAAAAATATATCAGACATATCATAAACTCCGGAGAGCTTGTGGCACAGAGCCATGTTGCGGAATTGAAAAGAAAATTCAGAGGATAATAAAGATAAAAAAAGCTCGTGAGATGCATCAATTCATGAGTCTTGTTGTTTCGGCAAAGGTTACCTGTTTCCGCTCAGGACGTGCTCCACAATCCTGACGATGCCCGGATAGTACGGCTTCTTCCAGCAGTCTTCACACGCCGCACCCGATGAGATGAATACCAGTGAAGGCAATATCTGGTCATCCAGCATTGCTTCCACAATCACCCCCTTGCCATTGGCAATCACCTGCCCCATGCCGGTAAACTGTACATCAAGGTACGTCGTGTGGTCATCATCTTCAATGTCAATAACCGGTCGGTCAGCCGGCGGAGTCTCTACTATCCGGAATATTGCTTCCAGAATAGCATCACCGGTGTGTTCAATCGGCGGGATAAGGTCATCATCCTCCGTGTCATCCATTTGCCCATCCCCTCTGAGTTGTGCCAAAGAGCCATTCCTCCATAGATTCACTTGCCGCCTGTGCAAGTATTACACTATATCGCGGGTTCAGTTTTCTTGTCAATAAAAAAATCCCCAGAGTTTTCCGGGGGGGTGGTGGATATCCTGACCTAGTAGACCATGGAGTCGACGCGGCCGACCTTGAATACCACCTCAAAGAGCGCATCGTCATGCGGAAGAGCGGCGACGCCGAGTGCCTTGCGGGTCGGATACACGACCCCGTTGTCCAGGTTGAACTGCTCTCCCACCGATTCGAGAAACTCGAAGTAGAGCCGATTGAACAGCGTGGTGGTTTCGGCGTTCATGCCGACCAGGTAGGCTTTGACGCGCACCACGGTGCTCATGCTGTAGCCGGCAGCGACCACATCGTCGTAGGCCTGGCGCAGAGCGGCCCGGATCTGAGCCTCCAGATCACCAGCGAGAGGCTTGATGATGCCCGAGGTCTCAAAGATCACGGTCCCGCTGTACCCGGGCGAGTACGGGATCTCCGCGGTGATACGGGGATGGGGCGGACCGCCAATCGGCCGCCAGCACACAGGAAGAAACCCGATGTTCATCTGCCAAACCTCCAGATCCATGTGATAGTGGTTCGGGATAAACCACAGTCTGATAGGTTATCCAAAACATGTTATTTTGTCAATATTATTTGCAATCAAAAAACCCCTCAAACGAGGGGTCTTTTCAAATTCCCTAAAAACTAGTAGTCCCGACGCGGTCGGTTGTTTCTTCGCTTTTGGTGACAAGATCGGCAATAAAGCGGCCGATCGCCGTCCGGCTCAAATGGGAGTTCAGTAATTTCTGCTCCACACTCTGAGCAATTCCACTGACCCTGATAAGTTTTCCGTTGGCCAAAGTCTTGTTGTTGGTCCATTATTATATGACCTTATTGTGTTTTATCTGAAGTTCTTTCGGACAAAACACATTAACTAATTAGTAATTTAATTTTATCATGCGGATAGTGCTTGTCAAATAAAAAAACCCGTCCATTTCTCTAAGTTAGAAATCAACGGGACGATTAAGAACATGAACCCAGTTCTTGCAAACGAGCCGAATGCAATGGGCGACTAACAGCCAGTTTGCCTTGATTGAACCATCGGCTTGTCTGACAATTGATCGCCTAAGATACCAAGGCGCGTTCTTGACGACCAGATTGTCACCGCCGGTGTTCAACCAAATTTCGGTGAGATCAAGCCCGAGCTTAGCGAGGGACCGCACGGTACGCCAGTTTTCCCGCATGCTGAAAAGCCAGAATTCAAACAGTCCCATCCTTGGGAAAGTTCGGCGACGGGAGCTTCTGTTCCAGACCCGGAAGAATCCGGACAGCATCGGGTGATTCTCCGCAATATCAGTCGCGTATTTGAACCACACCATCTTGCGAAAAACCCGCCAGTACACATCGGTCCTGTCGGCGCTTACCCGCCGCATGATCCGGATGCAGTTCTCCTTGCCGAAGAATTTCCTCCAGGCATCATGGACTGCTGTCTGCCATTCTTCCCGGCTCATGTTGGGGTGGTTGGTGACCGGCTTGGCGTAGAAGTCGTAAGCGTTTAGGTCTGGATCCATCCATTCCCCGCTTACAAACATATTGTAGTGATCTTCTGATCCGGGAAGGGGCGTCTTGATTGAGAAATAAACCAGATCGGGTTCTATTTCCTCAATGATGGTCCGGACATCCTCGGCAATTGTCAGCGGCGTGTCGTGCTGGAAGCCGAAGATAAAGTTCAGGTGGACAAGATAGCTCCTCCGCCGGTAGGCTTGCATCATTTCGCGCAAGTCAGTCCGCAGATTATGATGCTTATGCACCTCCCTCAAGTTTTCTGCATTCAGCGTTTCTACGCCAATAGAAACTTCAACACATCCGGCGTCGGCCATTTGATCCACAAAACCTTCAATCCGGTAGGACGTAACGTCCGTTTGGATAATGAAGCTATTGCGGATTTGGTGTGTGGTTCGAAGTTCAATCATCGCCTGACAACGTTCCCTCCACAGTGGATCACGCGCCACGTTATCCTGACTGAAGAAGAATGTCCACACACCATCCTGCCAGTAGCGACATAGACCTTCCACGAAAGCAAGCAGTCCGCGTGGCCGCATTATGCCCCCCTGGACATTTCGGACAGTGCAGAATGTGCACGAATGCGGACAGGCACGGCAGGCTTCCACTATACCAAGCCCCAGATTTACATAGGCCTGACGGCTGACAGGCAATAGTCGGGGTAGCGGTTCTTCGCTCAGGTCAGGTGGGTCATTCAGATAGTTGTACACTCTCTGCAAATCATCCGCTAAAAAGTCCCGAAAGACTTTCTGAAGATGGCCCTCCGCTTCGCCGGCAAACAGCGAAACGCCGTTGTCGATCAGCTCTTTCAGACCCATGGCCTTAAAGGCACGTTGGTGGATTGGATCTCCGTTTTGCGGAAAGGTAGCAAACACTCCCGAGACATGGAATCCACCGACAATGGACTGGATTCCGCACTTCCTGAACTCAATCGCAATGTCTGAAGCACGGGGGAACTGGTTAGTTTGCACTCCAACCAGCATAACCAGGGTCCGCGAAGGAACCAGTTTGCAGAGACGGGAGATCTCCTTCGGCTCTACTTTCTTGACGCACTCGTCAAAAATCCGGAAAACAATCCGGACATTGCCGCCGAAGAATCCACCCTCCTGCAGATCAACAATCAGGCTGTAGAGCGTCGCCAGGGTGTTGTTGCACATTATCCCCTTCCTGTCTTGCACAACAAAACCGTTCCGGTCGTCAAACTTTGAGGGCTTGATCAGCACGATGTTCAGAATTTGCTTACGCTGAACAAACGCAGACCAAGCCACACCGACTTGTTTGGCTACACCTTTGAAAAATGCGATCACTGCTGGTCCCCTAATAGTCAGGAAGACCAGCTTCAGACTGACTACCAGAAGCCACAGTGTTAACCGCATGTCAGGTTTCCCTTCATTTCGGGTTCATTTTCATATCAATGAGCAGGAATTCATCTTAATTGCTTTTTAAAATATGGTCAAATAAAAAAGACCGCTCTCGACAGGCGGTCTTTTTTCATTGTTACAAAGAAGAACTTAATTGATCACGACCTGATATTCACCCGTAGTATTAATAGAATCTGAAGTTGATCCATCACAATTCTCTTCAACATACTTGTAGATAAAATAAACCGCTTCATCACCTATAGAATATCCGGCAGAAACCCAGACGTCGTTATTTTCGGGATATATACTGGGCGAATAGAAATCACCATTATCATAAGGTTTGTAAAACACCCGGATATTTATTGGTGTTTCCATACTAGCTTCGGCAACCGTAATTTTTTTAAAGTGCGCTAGCGATTGCTTTGCCCAATTATCAGAATCAGGAACAGTGCAGTCGGTATTATAATCATATATGGAGATAAAGTCCCCGTCATCAGCAGTATCAATTGTGCCTTCATACCGCTTTGTGCCGTACACAGCACGTCCGTCAACTTCTAACGTGCCTGCGATTTCCGCGTTGTCATTAATAATGAACGGTTTGTCATCACTTGTACCGGCTGTACTACCACGGTAAACTCTGCCGTCAATTCTTACATTGTCGCCGAATGTTACCGGTAGGTCACTGCCGTTTGCCCCGGTTGTATTATTGATAATCGTACCATTGAATGCGGTGACACCGCCCGTCCCCTGGTTGCCAACCTTAAGCGCGTCAACTTCAAAAGTGCCCTGTCCTCTAAATGTCGTCACGGCGCTCATGGCTACACTAGCCACGACAAATATGGCCAGAACGGAAAAAACTCCGACCACCACACTACGTGCTCGATTGTTCATATGGTTTGACGTTAATTTATTAGTAGCCAGCAAATAAATTGATGGCAGTACTCTCTATACTTTAATCTTATTCTTGTTTTGATAATTGGTCAAAACTTAAAATCTGCTAATATCAGCGACAATAAGTAAAGACCGTTTAAGGTTATCCTAATCATAAAATCGCCAGTCTTGACTTAATTGGCAGTTCAAATATAATTACCATTAAAACATTTTATTGTAATAATACATTTAACCTAAATGACTACCCCAGACGACGGTGACCCCCATCTATCTTCTCTAAAACAGGAGCTTTCACAACTCAAAGAGGCTATTTGGGAAAGAAGACCGATTTTTGGAGAAATTATCAGAAATAATGGTCAAAAAAACCTATACCAATATACAAAAGCGTTTCTTAATTTTAAAACCAGTCAATTCTTTACATCGCGTCAGTTTGAACTGATTTCCATAACAAATAAATTAATCAGCTCCCGGCTTGGTGAAGACGTCGGCAATGCCGTAGCCAAGCAATTAATTAAATACCCGCTAGTATCCACAACTGATCATCATGGTCCGATTGATCATCCTTTTTTTGTTAATTGCAATATAATATCCAGCCTGTCTTATCATGAACATAATGACCCTGACTTAAAATATCTGGTAGTCTTTCCGTTCGCCAGCGTTTCAATTAACAACCTATCCGCCTATCCCCGCGGGATATTGTTTCATGGGGGTATTAATGGGACAAAAAATTTGATTCGTCTTTCATTTTTCCCGGATAAAGAAAAGATGGGCGTCGTCTGCGGTACCCGGGCATATCAGCAAACAGATATTGAAAGAGCACAACAGGAACTTGAAAAAAAATATAAACAGGGAGAAGTAGCTCCTGATAAAAAAGATTCTATCCGCATGTTGCTGGATACCTTATTTGCTCATCCTGATATTTTAAATTCTCCAGATCTATCAACTCAAATAACCAAAATAAATTATCAGCTTTGGCCGCAGTTATTTCACACATTAAACCGTGATAATACAAATGAGAAAATCAAAGCGCCACAATTAATCTATCTGGAAATAGAGACGCTAGTTTCCGAAATACTGCAGAAATATCATTTTACCGACCAGCAGTCCTCTCTCTATCGTTTACTATTTGACCAGAGTTTCTGCCGCCAGGCACAAGAATTATTTGAAGGCATACCGGGCGCTTTTTCTACCACTGACAAATGGGGCACTTATTTATTCTGGGCTGTGAATGAAAAAAAACACCGCAAACGACTCCTGCTAGACGGTGATAAACTGGTCGGTCAAGATATCAATTACCAGCTAGATCTTACTCCGGAAGCTATCAGCCTGGCTTTGCAGCAAAAGAAGATATTCCCCAGTATGCTACTCTGCTATATCACAGTCGCGCTGTATTACGGCATGAAGTGTCTGGGCGGATTTTCCCAAGTGAACGATCTGCCCATGACAAAAATGGCTTGGCAAGAATTACTGTGGGAAAATAATCTGCTTGAAGAAGCTCTTGCTTTAGAAACCGTAAGTACAGCCAGTTACGGGGGAGACGGACTGGTACTTTCTTACTTACCGACCCAATCCGGATCGCTAGTACCGGCAACTGGCATTGATATGATACTGGAAAACATTGATACAAGATATGAAGATTATTTACAACTGGCAAAAAATATTAAATTGGAAGAAATACTTAATCCGATGCTGCCCGAGATGTACAGTGTAGTCTATAATGTTAAAGAGAGACTGCCGGAACTGAGCAATCTCACTCCGGAGCAAATAATCAAAGCCACCGGCCTGCAAAACAAACTGGTCAGGTTGGCAACGCCTTATAGTCAGCCGAAAAAGATACTTTATTCTACCATCAAAAGAATGCTGTGATTGTATAATTACTATCCTGCATGCATGTTGACAATATTGCCTCATAGCCGGGCAATTTTTTAGTAATTGTAGAGAAATGTTTTTCAAAAAATAATCGTTCTGCTAAAATACCCTTGTAAGTATTCATGAACGCAAATGAACCTAGTTGAACTAAGAAGAGAGCTTCGCGCGTACAGTAACCCCGAGCAGATCCAAAATCTACAAAGATTTTTTAAAACCGGGAAAGGGCAGTATGGGGAAAACGATAAATTTCTGGGGATTAGAGTTCCTCATCAGAGAACTATCGCAAAAAAATATAAACAACTTAACTTGAAATCTGTTGAAAAATTACTGCAGTCCCAGTGGCACGAGGAAAGGCTAACCGCAATCCACATATTAAATTTAAAGTATATAATCGCGGATGAGACAGAACACAAAAAAATATTTGATTTGTATTTCAAAAATATTAAGCATATTAATAATTGGGATTTAGTTGACAGTTCGGCTCCATATTTTATCGGAAACTATTTATTTAACAGAAATATAAATGTTTTATACAAATTGGTTAAATCAAATAACTTGTGGGAACGCCGGATCGCGATAATGTCCACATTTTACTTCATTCGGCAAGGGCAGTTTGAAGATACGCTGAAACTTGCTAAAATACTACTAGAGGACAAGCATGACTTAATCCAGAAAGCAGTGGGTTGGATGCTCCGGGAAGTCGGCAACAGAAACATGGTCACTGAAGAATTGTTTCTGAAGCGATACGGCCGTAAAATGCCAAGGACCATGTTACGGTATGCAATAGAAAAATTTCCCGATAAAAAAAGAAAGGGATACTTATATGACAATCGGTAAAAACGAATACAAAGCGCCGTTAAATTCCATGCTGTCTATTGTACTACCTTCAGTCTCCTTTGCTTTAATGATTTTTACCATCGGGCTTGGTATTGAACTGACCGTTTTTACGGCAACTGTTTTATTTATTATTATGCCGCTGGGCAGTATCGTACTGGCGTTTGTTACCGCCAAAAAGTGGAATGTTAGTTTAGGCAAAACCGAGGAAATATTTTTGCGCCTGGGATCAATCATCGCCGTTATTACTATTTTCAGCTTCTTTTGGATTAATTCTCTCTAATAATTAATCTAAATCAATATGAATAATGCGGAAAAATTTCACATGGGTGATGTGATTACCGACGAGGGAGAATATTCTTGTGTTTCTTGCGGATTTCAGAGACACTTTGAACCGGGGGATTTCTTTACCGAATATGCATCCTGCCTGGCCGGTACTGATTCCGGTCCGGAAGATTATATTGACGGACTGGAGATGTGGGAAAAAGTTGACGTATCCGAAGAATAAAAATTAAATTCAGTTGTTTTATATAAAGACCACCATTCATTGGTGGTTTTTTGCTAACAAATACCTTATCTTGACACTTATTCCGATTAACGATAAAGTACTGGGCTGTTAAAACAAAGGCTTTAAAATAAATGGAAATAGGGTATAATATAGAAATAAATGATAAGTTAAACAATGATTACAGAAGATTCTTTACCATTTTCACTCAAACAACTGATAATGGCCTTCCAGCGGAAACCGGCTGTTGAAGAAATACCACATGGAGTAGCCCGAATTCAGGTAAATAACACCATCAGCCGTGTGGCTTTTTTTTATGAAAAGTTCCGTAACGCTATTGATTATAAAGAAGAGAACTTGCTGCGAAAAAACGCAATCAGCCGAATGCTCAAACGCCGACTGGTACCCGGAGCGGATATTAACAAAGTGGCAAAACACCTGGTATATGAGCTGATCCGGGGCAGATATTTGCGGAACAAATCCGTTCCCGAGACAAAGATCCATGAAATAGCCCATACAATTAATAATTATGTCCTATTGCTCCATGAAGTAATCCGTGACCATAACGGTCAGGATTATTATGATTATCGTAAATGGATTCTGGATATCGCGGCTGTTGAACTGGAAACACAGCTGGTCAGCCCGCATCGGGACGCAGCAATTGTAGATTTCGCTTTCCGGACAATCACGGAAAATATGGAATGGGAAGACAAAAAAATACCCGAAAAAGATAAGAATACCATTCTCTATTTGGCGATCCATCGGGCGTTGATTAAATCCGACCAGCCGATTCTGATCCATCATTTATGGAAATTTGAATTTGGTGAATGGAAAAATGTGGACATGGAAACAATCCGCAGGGCAGGAAGAGAAATCGGCAATTTCAGAAAAGAATCCAATCGCATTCTAAATCATCCGCTCAACGGATACCTTTTCAATAAAATAAAAAAGACCTCCGTTTTATTTCAGGTATTAAGGGATGTGATAGAAAACAACCCCCAAACCGCCACATCAATAATTCTTGACCAGCAACAGCTTGACGCTCAAATAAGATCCGCGGCGGCCGAACGATATAAAAAAGCCCGCATTAAATTAGAGCGAAGCGTAAAAAGAAGTTTTGTTTATCTATTGTTTACCAAGACCGCGCTTGCTTTGTTGGTTGAACTTCCTTATGATCGCTTTTTTGTTGACAAAGTTAATTACACGCCGCTGTTGGTAAATATCATATTCCATCCATTCTTTCTGTTTTTCCTGGCCATAACAATCAATACTCCCGGCAATGATAATACGGAAAGGATTATCCGCGGCATTCATGGCATACTGTCAATAAATCCGGACAGTAAACCTAAATGGCGAATCCGCCCCGCAAAACGAAGAAAAATGACCATGTTTGTTTTCCAAATCATCTACGGAATTGCCTTTACGCTTTCCTTCGGCATATTAATCGCCTTCTTAACCTTCATTAATTTTAACTGGGTCAGTATATTATTCTTCATTTTCTTTTTGACCATCGTAAGCTTCTTGGGAATCAAATTACGCCAGGATAATAAAGAGCTTAGAATGCAGACTCAGAAAGAGGGATTTTTCAGTATTCTAGTTGATTTTTTTACAATCCCA
Organism: Patescibacteria group bacterium; assembly: GCA_041666485.1. Taxonomy (GTDB): domain Bacteria; phylum Patescibacteriota; class Patescibacteriia; order UM-FILTER-42-10; family UM-FILTER-42-10; genus JAHJEX01. Next base: position 14,432 of record JBAYGW010000021.1, read on the forward strand.
ATTGTCAGAGTGGGGCATTGGCTTTCTTTGAAGGCACCGAAGGTAAATGTGTTTGTATTTATTCTAGATGTAATCATTGAAGCTCCATTCAAATCAATAGTGCATGTATCGGAGCAGTGGCTTGATTATATTAGGGAGAAAAAAGATGATTTATACTAAAACATTACTGTCCTAATAATTAACATAAGAAAATGACAGCAAAAAATGCGTTAAAAGTTGTACTAATCATATCCATCGCCGGGTTATTATTTTCCGGATATCTTTCTTACATGGAAATTTTCCGAGGAGGATGCACAGATGCCATCGTAAAATGCTCGGTTGGCGACAAGCCGGTGGTGGACCTTGGAACTCTGCCAGCCTGTGTCTATGGACTGATTATGTATATGATTATATTCATAGTTACTCTATTAGGCATCAAGGGTAAAAAGGTAACTGCTGAAAAAACTGAAACCAAGCCAGAAGAACCAGTACAGACGGAACAATAAATCTGCAAAGAGAGCGTGCCCCGGATTATCCGGTGGTACGCTTTTTTGTTAGATCCTTATCAGAAAAATCGCACGAAAAGAGGAATCTTGCAATTCAGCTTGCGAGTGCTATCATTTATGTATTGTCTTTTAAATTATTTACTATAATAGTCGTTAATAACCAAAAAAGGCTTAAAATGCTACTAGAAAAAATCAATAATCCGAATAATCTGAAAAAGTTCACCATTCCGGAGTTGGACGAAATCGCAAAAGAACTGAGGGAAACAATTATCAATACAGTGGCCACTAATGGTGGCCATCTTGCTTCAAATTTAGGTGTTGTTGAGCTAACACTAGCATTACACTACGTGTTTGATTCCCCACTGGACAAGATTATCTGGGATGTCGGCCATCAAGCATATGTGCACAAGCTGCTTACCGGCAGATACAAATCATTTTCTACTTTAAGAATGTACCAAGGCATATCCGGATTCCCGAAAATTACCGAAAGTCCTCATGATGCTTTTGGTACCGGCCACAGTTCTACATCAATTTCAGCAGCCCTAGGAATACTAGAGGGCAGAGATCAAAATAAAGAGCGATTTAAAGTTATTGCCGTAATCGGTGACGGTGCCCTTACTGCCGGGCTTGCTTTTGAGGGCCTGAATCACGCGGGACAATCAAAAAAAGATCTGATTGTTATATTGAATGACAATGAAATGTCAATTTCTCCCAATGTCGGCGCTCTCTCCGCCTACCTGAGAAGGATTATGATGAGCAATGGTTATAATAAATTCAGAAAAGAAACCAGAGATCTGCTGAAAAGAATTCCGCACATTGGCGAGCCAGTTTTAAAAATAGCTCAAAAAGCCGAGGATACTGTAAAGGGGGTATCAATACCCGGCGTCTTATTTGAAGAGCTGGGGATTGAATATATTGGACCATTAGATGGTCACAAGATTGGTGATCTGATCTCCGTCATCAAATCCTACAAAGACGCCACGGGCCCGATCCTGATTCACGTAATTACAAAGAAGGGAAAGGGCTATGAACCGGCCGAAAAGAATCCGGAGATATTCCACAGCGCCAGCCCGTTTAATATTAAGTCCGGCAAAATGCTTCCGTCATCCGGACTGTCTTATAGTAATATTTTTGGCGATTATCTGACTGAATTGGCTGAAACTGACAAACGTATTATCGCCATTACCGCCGCCATGACCGATGGTACAGGACTAGCCGGGTTTGCCAAAAAATTTCCTGACCGTATCTATGATGTCGGGATTGCAGAACCCCATGCTGTCACTTTTGCCGCCGGCTTGGCAACGCAGGGGCTTAAACCGGTCGTGGCAATCTACTCCACTTTCCTACAAAGATCATATGATGAAATCATCCATGATATTTGCCTGCAGAATCTAGCGGTTGTTTTTGCCATTGACCGGGCTGGTATCGTCGGCAATGACGGACCTACCCACAATGGTAGTTTTGATTTTTCTTTTCTCAGACACATCCCGAATCTGATTGTTATGGCACCAAAGAATGGTTCAGAATTAAAGAGTATGCTAAAGACAGCTCTGGCTCTCAATAAACCGGTTGCTATCAGGTACCCGAGAGGATCAGAAAAAGAAAATCAGAAGGAGCTCCCAGTTGAAAACATTCCTATCGGCAAGTCAGAAATTATTCGCGAAGGTAATGATTTGTTGCTAATCGCCATCGGTAGTACAGTGGATACTGCATTGACCGCTGCAAATAAACTGGGTGAAAAAGGAATCAATGCCTGTGTGATCAATGCCAGATTTGTTAAGCCTTTAGATGCAGAATTAATTTGTAACAAATCAGAACAAATTAAAAAAATAATTATCATTGAAGAAAATTCAATTATGGGAGGATTCGGGAGCGCCGTACTGGAACTATTGGCGGAGAAAAATATAACGGGAATTCAGACAAAATTGATCGGTATCCCGGACAGTTTTATTGAACAGGGCACACAGAACATATTGAGAAAAAAATTAGGCTTAGACGCGGAAGGGGTAATCAAAGAAGCATTGATATTAATAGAAAAAAATCACAAATAGGATATTCGTGATTTTTTTCTCGGTCCGTTATTTGCATAACGGGGTTTTTTGTTTAATTTATTTCCACTTTCTGACCAGTTCAACTGCGAGTGCCACGCCGACCCCGGTAGCACCTTTGCCTAAATACGATTTTTCTTCTGTGCTCCATGCCGTACCGGCGATATCAAGATGAGCCCAGGTATACTCTTTAATAAATTCCAAAAGAAACGCAGCGGCAGTTATCGCTCCTCCCCCATTTCCCGTACTTGCATTACGGAGATCAGCCACATCACTTTTCATTTGTTTTGAATATTCTTCCCATAACGGCAGCTCCCATACTCTGTCACCGGATTCTTCCCCGGCCAGCTTGATTTTCTGCATCAGCTTTTCATTATTACCAAGCATCCCTGAAACATGCACACCTAAAGCATAAACACAGGAACCGGTTAAGGTTGCAAAATCTATTACCGCCTTGGGTTTATATTTTTTTGCATAATGCAGCGCATCAGCAAGAACTAATCTGCCTTCCGCATCAGTATTAATCACTTCAATAGTTTTGCCGGCCGCGGAACCGATTATATCACCGGGTTTATAAGCCTCACGTGAAACAAGATTTTCCGTAGCGGGCACTAAAGCAACTATATTGATGGCGATTTTTAACTTGGCGATTGCTTCAATCGCGCTGATCACCGCCCCGCCACCCGCCATATCAAACTTCATTTCATCCATTCCGTTTCCGGGTTTCAGTGAAAAACCTCCGGAATCAAATGTTATTCCTTTACCAACCAGCGCCAACCAATCTTTAGATGATGGTTTACCTTTGTATTCCAGAATAATAAATTTCGGCGGATGATGCGCACCCTGTGAGACCGCCAATATTGCTTCCATTTTTTTCTGCTTCATTTCCTCCTTGTCCAGTATCCTGCATCGTACCTTTGATATTTTTGCTACTTCCTGTGCCATTTCCACTAGATAACCGGGGTTCGCTTTATTTGACGGATGATTGCCATAATCCCTGGCACGATTAATTGCTGAGGCAATTATTTCACCCTCTTTTAATCCTTTGGTGAACAATTTGTCCGGATAATTTGTATAAAAACAAAGTTCTTCAACCCGGCTTGGTAAATCCTTCTTTTCTGTTTTGTATTCGGTAAACTGATATTCGGAAGTAATCGCACCAATCACAAGCGATTCGGCAATTTTTTCTGCCGATAACTTTACACCAACCATTTTTGGCAGAAACACACCGATATTACTAACATTGCTTTTTGCTAAAGTCCTTATAGCAATACCCATTCCTCTTTTTAGTATTAACGAGGATAATAGTTTTTTCTTCCCCAACCCCACCAACAGTACGCGGGTAAACCCCAGCTTAGTGCCGGTATTAACCTCAACTGTTTCTCCTTTTTTTGCTTCAAATTTTTCTTCTTTGATTACCGTCTGCAAAATATCCTCTAGCTCTTGATCAATATGTAATACTTCTTGAGAAAGCAACTTCTCCTCAAATAAAAACAGGATCAGCGCCTGTGCTTTTACTTCCAGTAATGGTTGATTAAATTTGGAAATTTTCATAGTACATGTAGTATATGGCAATAAAATTACTTGTCAATCTTTTAAAAAGAGGTGCTTTTTGAGCACCTCTTTTGTTTTATTTTTTACTTATTCCATTGAAGCCCTGATTTTCTCCACTATGTCGTTTAAATGATATTCACTCTTAGGCAGATAATCCTTCGCACCTAGCGAAATACCTCTACTGATATTACTCTTCTCCGACAGGTTGGAAATTATTACTGCCGGAATATCTTTAGTCTTCGGATCACTCTTAACTGTCTTTAAAATCTCAAATCCGTCGGTGTCTGGCAGAATAATATCCAAAATCAACAGATCAAACTTTGAAGCCCTGATTGCTTTTAATCCTTCTTTGCCGGTTGAATGCGCCTCTACTTCAAATCCTTCCATGGTTAGTTTTGACTGCAGGGCATACAGAAGAGCAACTTCATCTTCAATTATTAATATTCTTTTCTTATTTGCCATATTTTTATGCTAAATAGTTACGCTATATTCATTATATGTTTAATCAATAGAAATGTTAAGTCCCGAATTTACGCCGTGGGAAGCGTAAAATAGAAAGTGCTTCCCTGTTCTTCAACAGACTCAACGTTGATTATGCCGCCGTTACCTTCAATTATTACCTTGGCAATGGCTAAACCAAGTCCCGTGCCTACCGGTATTCCCGTTTTCAGCTGACCTTGGGTATTAATCACCTGCGAAAAACTCAGGAACAAACTGCTGATCTTCTGTTTCGCAATTCCGATTCCATTGTCGGTGACTGCCACTAAAACAGAATTCCTGATATCCAATACTTGCGGCGATTTGGGAGTAATGAACCATTTAATCCCCGATCTTTCTGCAATTTCATCAATATGCTTACCTTTATTAACATACACCGCCTGCATGTTTATTTCTCCGTTTGCCGGAGTAAATTTTATTGCATTAACCAGCAAATTCGCAATGACCCGATTGATTGAATATTCATCAAAAGGAACCGAAGGAAGATTCTCTGCAATTTGATAGTTCAGTTTAATCCCCTTACCCGCAGCCAATACTTTATAATTCTCGTTCTGAATCTTAATATTAGACTGGATATCACCGATCTGTTTATGGATAATGAATTTACCCCGATCAAATCTCGCGACATCTAGCAAATTGGTGATCAAATTCAGCATGTTTGTTATACTGTGGTCTATGGACTGGTGTGCTTTAACAATTTCTTTTGGGGAAACTTCTACTTGTTCATTCAATAACTCAATAATCATACGAACCGCTTCCAAGGGAGACCGCATATCGTGCACCAACATGGTTGTAAAATCTTCCTGCATCTTTTTAGCGTCACGCGCTTCCTGCAGAGCCTTTTCTAATTCCAGGTTATTTTGACGCAATAATTTTTTTGCTCTGGTTATTTTAGTCATACCCTGATTAACCAAGAAGGAGATGACCACCATGACAAAAGATACAAATGCGATCCAAATTATTACTACTTCCGGCGGAAAGTAATAACTGGCTAAGTAGTATGTTCCGGAAATACTAAATAATGATATTATGCCGGTAAAAACAAACAAAAAATTTGGGCATTCCCAAAGTGATAGACCTTCATCACGGCATTCTTTGACAAAATGCAATGATTTGAAAAAATTTGATTGTTGCTTTTTCTCCATTAAATAAAAAAGATAATAATTATCTATCCCAGTTCCTCAAGCTTTTTCTTCCGGTCTCATATTATCCATAGCTTCATCCAATGTATTTTTTGTCTCTGGTGCTAATTCATTTCCTTTTCTACCTAACAAAATTTCCTTGCTTGTTTTTAATGGTTCGCCAATTTCTTCATCAATACTACCCGCTTCATTATTGCCATAACCATCGTCCAATATTTCCTCACCAAGATCATCATCAGCATCAATGTCTACTCTACCCGGATTGAAATCCGGTATTTCCTTGGACATTTCAAACAATATTTAATAATCTTATATATAGATTAACACAAATTCACTCATTTGTAAATCAAAAAATATTTTACCCTGTTGACATTTGCCTTTTTCTATGCTACAATGAAATTGAAAATAAAAACAAAAAACAATTGAGATGCAAAAAAATAATATCTTAATTCAAGAGACAATCTTGTTACAAGGAACGATTGAAATTGAAAAATGGACTACAAAAGTTTCTTGGTACGAGAATTTTGTTAAAGCACTCTCCTCTTCGCTACGAGTGTTTTTTTAATTAGTAATCATATTAATCTATGAAGTTAGATGATTTATTGTTAATTGCTGTTGAGAAAAGAGCTTCCGACCTTCATCTAGCAGTAGGGAAACCGCCAATTTTGAGGATTGACGGGGCGCTCGCGCCGATTGATGACTTGGAACCGATTACACCAGATGATGCAAAAGAAATTATCTTCGGTATTCTGTCGGAAATACAAAAAGAACGTTTAACAAAAGATAGAGAAATTGATGTTTCATACGAAATTCCTGAAATTTCCCGTTTTCGTGTAAATATCCATTGGGAAAAAGGAAACATCGGATTAGTTGCCAGGGTGGTAACTTCACTGACTCCTACCATGGAAGAGTTGGAGATGCCCAAAGTAGTTTATGATTTACTTAATGAAAAACAGGGATTAATCTTGGTCACCGGACCGACAGGCTGCGGAAAATCCACGTCTTTGGCCGCCATGATTAATTATATAAATACTACCAGAGCGGCAAATATTATTACACTGGAAGATCCGATTGAGTTTATTTATAAAGCTAAAAAAAGTATCATTAAGCAAAGACAGCTTGGTTCGGACATGCTGTCATTTGCCGAGGCCTTAAAACACGTCTTGAGACAAGACCCCAACGTAATTCTAGTTGGAGAAATGCGCGATTTGGATACAATTGCCGCCACGATTACCTTAGCGGAAACCGGGCATCTGGTATTAGCAACTCTACATACTTATAGTGCCGCACAGACTGTTGATCGTATTATTGATGTCTTCCCTCCATACCAGCAGTCACAGGTCAGACTCCAGCTTTCCATGTTTTTAAAGGGTGTCATCTCACAACAGTTAATACCAAAAATAACCAAAGGCCGAGTGGCATCCAGAGAGATTTTGATTAACACTCCCGCCATCAGTAATCTAATCAGAGAAAACAAAATTGCACAGATCAAAACAGTAATCCAGACCGGGGTATCAAGCGGAATGAAAACAATGGATCAGGACCTCAAAAGATTATATAAAGAAGGTATCATATCGGAAGAAATAGCAAAATCCTATATGATGAACCCGGAAACATTAAAATAATATACCTAGCAACCTAAAAAAGGGCTTAAACAAGCCCTTTTTGATTCATTAATAACTCTTGATAAAAGAAAACATTTATGATACGCTCATTGTGATTTGCGCCTGTAACTCCAATTTTAATCCCACGGGTAGTTGATTACATGCGCCCGTAGCTCAATTAGATAGAGCGCGTGGCTTCGGACCACGAGGTTGGGGTTTCCGCCGGAGGCGGACCCGCCTTGGGCAAGCAATAAGCAAATCACATTTAATATTTTTATTATGCCCCCGTAGCTCAATTGGATAGAGTGCTTGGCTTCGGACCAAGAGGTTGTAGGTTCGAGTCCTACCGAGGGCACCATAGATTGATATATAAATATATATTTGGGAGCATAGCTCAGTTGGTAGAGCAGTTGCCTCTTAAGCAAACGGTCGGGGGTTCAAATCCCTCTGCTCCCACCAAACTATCTCTCTCACAATGAAAGAGATTTTTAATTTGTAAAAATAATATTAGAAGGAATTGAACGGGCAGAAGCAAGACAATCCTGAGACGAAGTCGAGGGAGTAGTCGAGCGTCGACGAATGCGACCATAGGAGCATTTGTCGCTGCCCAGGACAAGGAGTTCCGCAGCAGCGGGACGACGCGAAAATCCCTCTGCTCCCACCAAAAAAGTATCTTGAATTATCAAGGTATTTTTATTTAAATAAATATTTATATCTAAAATTTGAAGTCTATCCGAACGCGCTGGAAGCGATGAAGAGAGGGCAACAGACTTCAAGGCGCTTCGCGAAAGCAAATCAGGTGGTGAGGAACTGTCGCATTATAAATAAAAATCTCCCTAAATTCGGCAGTTTTATATTTTCAAATATTCTATTTTACCAGATACCGATAAACATTCGTTTCTCTTTTTGTAAAACCAAGTTTTTGATAAAGGCAGTTAGCAGCTTCACGATCCGGACGCGAAGTAAGGTCAACGGTTCGTGCTCCTAACTTTCGGGCTTTCTCAATTGCCGTATGGCATAATTCTTTACCAATTCCCTTCCCGCGTTCATTTTTATCAACAACCACATCTTCAATCCAGGCACGAACCCCTGTCGGAATCCGGAAAACAATCAAGGTTAAACAACCAAGTATCTTCCCGTCTTTTTCAGCGACAAATAGAGTATTTTTATGATCATCAACAATTTGTTTTAAATCGTTCTCGCTTGGCAGAAAAGCTGATGACGACAGTTGGGATATCAGCTTGTGCAACGCCCTGACAATATTTGGCGTTATCTCTGATATTTCTTTGATGTCCATGTTATTAACTTCTGATGCTATTTATATCTTAACAGTATGATTAATGTAACGTGTTGTCAAATATTTCATTTTTATACAAAATAGCATACACTATAAACATGACACAAAAACAAATAACAGCTGATTCAGCAGATCAGGGGAAAAGACTAGATAAATTTTTATCCGAACGTCTTTTAGATTATTCCCGCTCCTTTTTACAGGCACAGATTAAAAACGGGAGTATTGCTTTGAACAATAAAAAGCCCGAGCCGGGAACAAAAATAAAAGCGGGCGATAAAATTCAAATAATTTTAAATATGCCGGAAAATATTTCCATAAAACCGGAGAATAGTATTCAATTAGACATTTTGTTTGAAAATAATGATTTCCTGGTGATTAATAAACATTCCGGCATTGTAGTACATCCTTCCGAGAGCACACCGGCACACACCATTGTAAATGCTCTGATCGCCCACTATCCAAATATTTCTGAAGTCGGAGATGATGCAAAACGACCCGGGATTGTACATCGGCTTGATAAAGATGTCTCCGGGGTCATGGTTATTGCTAAAAATCAGAAATCATTTGAATTTTTAAAATTACAGTTTCAGGATCGGAAAATTAGAAAAAAATATACCGCACTGGTTTATGGTAAAATGAATCCTTCAGACGGAATGATCAGTGCTCCCATCGGCAGATCAACAAGTCAGCCAAACCGCATGTCGGTGAAAAAAATCGGTGAGGGTAAGGAAGCAATCACTTTATACAAAACAATCAAGATTTTTAATAATTATTCACTACTTGAAATAGAAACAAAAACAGGCCGTACTCATCAGATCCGCGTACATCTTCTTTCCAGAGGCAATCCGATTGTCGGTGATAACACCTATTTCTTAAAAAAAGCTAAGAAGAAAGCGGAACTTAACCGCATCTTTTTACATGCCTACAGTATTCAATTTCGTGGTTTAAATGGTGATTTATTGAGATTTAAGGCGGATATCCCGACAGATTTGAAACTGTTCCTAAAACAGTTGACTTAATAAAAAATTATGTTATACTGCTATTCGTTACATATATAATTATTAGAATTTTTTTGTTATGACAAAAGACGAGACTAAAGAAGTTAAAGAGAAAAAAACTGAAGTAAGAGAGATACCTGCAATTGAATCTGGTAATATCGTTCGCGTACACCAGAAAATCACTCAGGGAGACAAAACTCGTACACAGATTTTTGAAGGCATCGTTATTGCTAAAAGAGGAAAAACCAAGCCCGACAAGACTATCACTGTCCGGAAAGTCTCGGATGGCGGTTACGGTGTGGAAAGAATTTTCCCGCTAGAATCTCCTAACGTCCTCAAAATTGAGGTGATCAAGACGCCAAAAACACGAAGATCCAAGTTGTATTTTTTGAGAACACAACCTCGCAAGCTAAAAGAACTGAAGGACAAGTAGCACGCTCGGGTGGTGGAATTGGTATACACACTAGGTTGAGGGCCTAGGCACTTCTTGTGCGTGCGGGTTCAACTCCCGCCCCGAGCACCACCATTATGGGTTCGTAGCTCAGTTGGTTAGAGCGCTTCGTTTACACCGAAGAGGTCAGAGGTTCGAATCCTCTCGAACCCACCACATACCGAAGAGGTCATCCCGCGGACGCGGGATCGAACCCACCATTAGCTAAAATATATGATCAAATTCATTTTCGGCATTATCGGGATTGCAATAGGATCACTTTTGGTGATTAAGACAGAGTGGTTTTTACGCTTTTTCGGTCGGATTGAATGGGCGGAAGCGCATTTAGGCTTAGACGGAGGTTCAAGCCTCTTCTATAAGCTGCTGGGGATATTGAGCATTATCATCAGTTTCATGTTGATGACCGGCATTCTGGAGAATATCTTCCAATCATTATTTTCGTTGAGTCCCAAGTAAATATTCACGGGCCCGTAGTTCAGCTGGTTAGAATGCCTCGTTTGCAACGAGGAGGTCAGCGGTTCGAATCCGCTCGGGTCCACC
>JBAYGW010000022.1:0-22875 GCA_041666485.1 Patescibacteria group bacterium
AAAAAAGTGAAGGTGGTAATAATATGCCGCCTCCCCCTCCTAGTAAATAGAAGGTAATAAAACTACCCTACGAAATGTAGGGTAGTTTTATTTACTTGAATTCTCCTAACGGTCATGTTAAGGTAATATACTTTGACAACCCGAAACCCTGTAACTTGCCCGTGAGGAGGTGGCGACAATGGATCTCTCCAGAATCGTCCTGTTTTCCGGCGGATCGTGCCCTGAACTAGCTCAGGCGATCGCAGCCAAGCTGGGCGTCCCTCTGAGCCCGGCCAAGACCACTCCATTTGCTGACGGCGAGCCTTTTGCCCAACTGGATGCGAATGTCCGCGGAAGGCACGTCTTCATCATCCAATCCACTTACCCGCCGGCCGACAATCTGATGCAGCTGCTTGTGATGATTGACGCAGCCAAGCGGGCTTCGGCTGTGGCAGTTACGGCGGTTATGCCGTATTTCGGCTGTGCGCGCCAGGATCGCAAAAAGGAAGGGCGGGTACCGATTACTGCCAGACTGGTCGCTGACCTACTGGCTGCTGCCGGTGCCAGCCGGGTGGTTACGGCGGAACTGCACGCTGCGCAGATCCAGGGGTTCTTCAACATCCCCTGTGACCACTTGTACATGTACCCGGTGATGGTACCGGAGATCAAGCGGATCGCGGCGAGTGCGCGGGAGGAATTCGGCACGGACACGCCGCTGGCCCTGGTGTCTTCGGACATCAACGGCGGCAAAATGGTCCGCAACTACCGCAAACTGCGTTTCCCCGGTGATCGGGTGGTGATCATTGACAAGGAACGCAGTGGACACGGACAGTCCCGAGTGAACGAGATCTATGGCCATCCGCGCGGATGCATCTGTGTCGTTCTGGACGACATGGTGGACGGTGCCAACTCTATGATCGGCGCAGCGGAAGCATTGCTAGATAGTGGTGCCATGGTTGTCCATGGGATCGCGGCGCATCCGGTGTTATCCGGGGATGCTGTGGGCAAGATTGAACGGTCCTGCCTGACGTCACTGACTGTGGGGGACACCATCCCTATCGGCTCAAAGGCGGGTCCGGGCTCCAAGATCAAGGTTTGCTCTTTCGCAGATGTTTTCGCCCCGGCAATTGAGGCGATTACCACTGAGACCTCGGTCTCAGGCATCTGCTTTGAACAGCGCTAGCTATCTCTCCCAAGATAGCTTTTTTATTTGACGACTTGCATTATTTTATCTCTTTGCTATACTTGTCTTGACTAGTGTTCGTTATGAAGACTAGTTTTATTTATGTTTAAAGATAAAGGATAAAAGATATGTCATCAGAAATTCAAAAAGCGATAAAACAAATTTGCGATGAGAAAAATATTTCCGAGAGTTCGGTCATAGAAACAATTGAAGCTGCTTTAGCCGTGGCTTACCGTAAAGATTTCGGTGAAAAAGACGAAAATATTAAAGTAGAGTTTAATATTGAAACTGCGGGGTCGCGTGTTTTTGACGTGAAAACGGTGGTTGCGGATATGACGGAAGAAGAAATTGAAAAAGCAAAGGAAGAAGAAAAGGAAAAACGTGAAAAAGCCAAAGAAGAAAACAGAGAACTGACCGATGAAGAAAGAGTAGAACTTTTCAATCCTAAAACCGATATTATGATTTCGGAGGCAAAAAAGGTAAAAAAGGATGTCACCATCGGTGATGAAATCAGAACTGAGAAATTTCCTTCGGAAGCTTACGGCAGAATGGCGGCACAAACCGCTAAACAGGTGATTATCCAGAAATTACGGGAAGCCGAACGGGATGTCGTCTATAATGATTACAAAAACCGGGAAGGGGAAATTATCAACGCAACTATTCAGAGAGTAGAAGGCAGAGTTGTTTTGGTTGATATCGGACAGACCACGGCCGTAATGCCTCCCCAAGAGCAGATTGACCAGGAACATTACAATTCCGGCCAAAGAATTAAAGTGTATATCGTTTCAGTCAAAAAAACTACCAAAGGTCCGGAGATTGTTGTGTCGCGTTCCCATCCGGAAATGGTAAAGAAATTATTCACAATGGAAGTGCCGGAAATTGCTAATGGTTCCATTGATATAAAGGCAGTGGCTCGTGAAGCCGGTTCCCGCACCAAAATTGCTGTTATCTCAAAAGAATCAAATATTGATCCGGTCGGTTCGTGTGTCGGTCAGCGCGGTACCCGTGTGCAGACAATTATCGCGGAGCTGGGCGGAGAAAAGATTGATATTATTGAATATGACGAGGATCCAATTAAATTTATCATCAACTCACTTTCACCGGCAAAAGTCATCAGCGTCAAACTGGATGAAAAAGAAGGAAGGGCGATTGCAGAAGTGAAAGAAGACCAACTGTCCTTGGCAATCGGTAAAAGCGGACAGAATGTCCGCTTGTCCGCCAAACTGACCGGTCTTAAGATTGATATTATTAAAGAAGGTGAGACCGTGGAGGAAAAGAATAAGGCAAAAATTGAAATAAAAGAAGAAAAATCCGAACCATCTGATGCTAAGGTTGAAACAAAGGAAACGGAAGACAAGCCGGAAAAAAAGACAGTCAAGAAAAAAACATCAGCAAAAAAAGAGGATAAAAAAGATAAATAATTATTAATTATTTCGATGCCGCTAATTTGCGGACCGAAGATTAACAAGGAGTGAAGCAATGAGACTTGTGCATTGGTCTATCGTAGCAGCGCTGATCGCGCTTGCTTATGGTATTTTCCTTATTATTTCAATAATGAAAAAACCGGAGGGTGAAGGTAAACAAAAAGAAATTGCTCGGGCTATCCGCGAGGGTTCCGCCGCTTTTATTAAACGGGAATACAAGACAGTCGCAGTAGTGGCGGTGATTCTTTTTGTAATACTGTGGCTTGCACTCGGCAAGCTGACTGCCTTCGGATTTCTGATTGGTGCAATCAGTTCAGCACTTGCCGGATACATCGGGATGAATGTTTCAGTGCGGACTAATGTCAGAACGGCGGAAGCGGCCAGATCGGGGATTAAAAAAGCCTTTGATATCGCCTTCCAGGGTGGTGCAGTAACCGGATTTATGGTAGTCGGCCTTGGTTTGTTATCTGTCGCCGGTTTTTATTTTGTTACTTCGGATCTTAAAGCTCTAGTTGGTTTGGGCTTAGGTGGATCTCTAATATCTGTGTTTGCCCGTTTGGGCGGTGGCATTTTCACCAAGGGTGCGGATGTCGGAGCGGATTTAGTCGGTAAAGTTGAAGCAGGTATTCCGGAAGATGATCCACGCAACCCGGCTGTGATTGCGGATAATGTCGGTGATAACGTGGGCGACTGTGCCGGCATGGCAGCTGACTTATTTGAGACATATGCGGTTTCAACGATTGCTGCAATGTTACTTGGTTCATTAATATTTAAAAGTGACAGTGTATTACAACAGACAGCAATTGAGTTCCCATTAATTCTAGGAGGACTGGCGATTATCGCTTCGGTAATTGGCAGTTTCTTTGTCCGGTTGAACAGCAACAAACCGAATATTATGGGCGCGTTATATAAAGGAATTATTGTCAGTGGCTTGGTCGCGGCGGCCCTGTTTTACTTTGCAACTGATAATGCGTTCGGTGATAAACCTTATGCAATGAATATCTTCTACGCCAGTTTAATCGGTTTAGTGATTACGGGGTTGATAGTAGTGATTACAGAATATTATACGTCCAAAGATTATCGTCCGGTCCAGAGCATTGCCAAATCATCAGAGGGTGGACACGGAACAAATATTATTACGGGAATATCTGTCAGCATGGAATCTACTTTCTTGCCGGTCCTGGTGATTGTCGGCGGGATATTGGCCAGCTATATGCTACTGGGAGATTATGATCTTGGCTTATATGGAATTTCTATTGCAACTATGGCGATGCTTTCACTAACCGGAATTATTGTCGCCATAGATTCCTTCGGTCCGATTACCGATAATGCGGGTGGAATTGCTGAAATGTCTGACATGCCGGAATCGGTGAGGGCAGTAACTGATCCTCTGGATTCAGTCGGTAATACTACCAAGGCGGTAACAAAAGGATATGCGATCGCCTCTGCCGGTCTGGCTGCGATGGTGCTGTTTGCATCATACGTACAAGAGATTATGGACAAAGGAATTGATGCTCAGTTTGCTTTAAGTAACCATAATGTTCTGATCGGTTTATTCATCGGCGGTTCCCTACCTTATTTATTCGGATCAGTTGCGATGCGCTCAGTCGGTCGTGCCGCAACCAGTGTGGTTGAGGAAGTTCGCCGTCAGTTTAGAGAAATCAAGGGAATTATGGAAGGCACTGCCAAGCCGGAATACGGTAAAGCAGTGGATATTGTTACCAAAGCGGCATTGAAAGAAATGATCTTCCCAGCAGCAATCCCGGTGGTAGCACCAATCGCCGTCGGATTTTTATTGGGGATTGATGCGTTGGGCGGCATGTTGATCGGTTCAATTATCACCGGTGTTTTTGTGGCGCTTTCTATGACAGCGGGCGGAGCGGCCTGGGATAATGCCAAGAAATATATTGAAGACGGGCATTACGGCGGTAAAAATTCCCCGGCCCATCAGGCGGCGGTTACCGGCGACACAGTTGGTGATCCGTATAAGGACACTGCCGGTCCGGCAATCAACCCGATGATTAAGGTAATCAATGTAGTTGCGCTTCTGATTGTTGGTCTGCTTATTTAGAATCGGTTGATAGAAATAAAAAAAGGGCCGTGGGCAACCATGGTCCTTTTGAATTGTGCGAAGGTGCGATTAGCAGGATTGCGCCGTACGACTGGCGATCCAATCGGAGAGCACCCGGGCTGCCGGGGTGTCATCGCCATCTTCGTATTGGGCGATGGCTCTCCGAACTACGCGTTCATCTTCGGTCGGAGGGCTTCCTTGGTGTGCCTGATCCAGGCGCTGTTGGCGAACAGTCGCCTCAGCAAGTGTGAGCCCGTCGCGTACAGACATGACTCTACTCCTTACGTTACCTGCGGTTGCAGCTTGATTCTCACTGGAGGTCCGAATCCTTCCGGCTGGGGGTAGTTGTCGCCGTTGACGATGAACTGCCCGGAGAAGGTCGGAAATTCCAACCGGATCATTTGAGCATCTGCTTCGCCGACGTAGTTCAGGATATCCTCCGGTGGTACGCAGACCGTTCGTGTGATCCAACCATCGGGGGTGTGGTGACGCTCGCAGAGGAACACCTCACGACCCAGAATCAGGTTGCATAGCGGATGGCCGCGGGAATAGTAACCGAACTCTTCGGCTCGGCGGCACAGGACATGGAAAACCTGGTTGCTGGTTGGGCTGGCCATGGGATCCCTCCAGGTTGAGGTGGTACAGTCAAAACAAAAGCTTTCCCTAAGGAAAGCATCTTACTTCTATCATCTTCCCCGCAGAGGGCCGGAGTTAGCACCCATTCCTCCTTGGAGAGGGTTGCTGGATCCAGTTTTTAGCAGGCCGGTCCTGCATATTCCCAAACTTTCGGGATCTGAATCACTCTTGATAATTTGAACAAATTGTTAAGGTAATTCCAATACTAAAGCAAATTTCTAGGCCCGTCAAGGTACTTCTTAATAAAAGGAAAAAATGCTAAAATAAACTTGATATTTACTAAGCAAAGTAAAGAATTAATGGTTGTTTTAGCCTATTTATATTTTATGCTACCCGGCATTTTTGCTAATATGATGCCGGTTTTGATGAAAAAACACTGGATGTGGCTGGCGCGTCCGGTTGATTTTAATTTGAAGTGGTTTGACGGCAAGAATCTGCTTGGCGATCATAAGACTTGGCGGGGTCTGGTAAGCGGGACAGTGGTAAGTATTATAATTGTTGCGATTCAAAAATGGTTACTGCAGTTTGAAACATTTGAAAAAATCAGTATATTTCCTTATGACCAATATTCAGTGTGGCTTACAGGGTTTTTAATCGGGTTTGGCGCTTTGTTCGGGGATATGGTAAAAAGTTTCATCAAAAGGCGGGTGGGTATTGAACCCGGAAAAAAGTTTATTCCCTGGGATCAGATTGATGCCGCGGTAGGAGCAATCGCCTTGGTGTCAATTATCTGGCCGGTCGGCTGGATACGTTCTCTGGCACTGATCATTTTCACTTTTGTTTTGCATATTCTGGTGCGCAATGTCGGTTACTATTTAAAGATCAACAAACGATGGTAGAAAGACAAAAAGATACGATATTTTTTCACTTAGCGCGGATTCTGCTCGCGCCGATTATTATGTTGCGGATAAAAAATATTACCGGTCTTGAAAATCTGCCGGCCAAAGGCCCGTATATTATTGCCGCCAACCATGTAAGTTTTATGGATCCGCTGTTAATCGCTTTTGTTACGGGACATCACAGCAAAACCAAACCGAGGTTCATCAGTAAAATAGAATTGAAAAAATATTTTGGTAAAACAATCGGTGAGCGCTGGTTCGGCATGATCTATGTTGAAAAAGAAAATCCGGGGCGCTGTTTGGAAATAGC
Source organism: Patescibacteria group bacterium (assembly GCA_041666485.1). GTDB lineage: Bacteria > Patescibacteriota > Patescibacteriia > UM-FILTER-42-10 > UM-FILTER-42-10 > JAHJEX01. Next base: position 6,443 of record JBAYGW010000022.1, read on the forward strand.
GTCGGATCATCTGAAGCAGGGAGGAATTGTGGGCATTTTCCCGGAAGGGCACCGGCACTATGATGATTCAATTGGCCGGGGAAGAACAGGGGTGGCTCGTTTAGCACTTTGGGCCAAGTGTCCAGTGATCCCTGTCGGCTACATTGGTCCGAGTGATAAAGAGGTGAAGTCATTGCCATTAATATTTTGCAGAAAACATGAAATTCAAATAAACTTTGGACAGCCGATGACTTTTAATTCATTTTATGACCAGGAATTAAATAAAGAAATTCTGCACAAAATTACCGGGAAGATTTTAGAAAAAATTTCTATATTAACCGGCAAGCCGATAGAAAATATTCATCCGATTGAAAAAGCAAAAAAACTCAACAAGCCGTATATCTATTGGCATATGCGCGAAGTGTATGAGGATACGGTACGAGAAGCGATCAGAAGAGGTACTAGTATTGAATTGGATGTAGCGTACGACGATGAAACTGGTAAAATTTACGTCGGACACCCCAAAGAATATTACAAAGAAAATAACTTGCCTCTGCCTAAAAACATTGATATAGACACAGCTGTGAAAATGCTGGAGGAGGCTCCGGACGTTGTCTTGATTCTGGATTGTAAACATAAAAAAGCAGTACCAAAAATAAAAGAAATCATTCAACAGTTGGGGGTGCATAGATGCATTCTGCATTCATTTATCAAAGAATGGTCCGAACCTTATCCTGACTATGTTAAGAAAGAAGCGCACTGGGAGGCGGAAGATGTGCCTTATTATGCAATTAAAGGGTTAATAGAAGAAACTGGTGTGAAGACTATCGGTGCTATGCACGCCTTGTCGGAACAAAGGGTGAGGGATGAGAAATTACTGGATCGGGCAATATCCATGGCAAACGGTTTTGAATCAATTAGTGTATATTTACCTGGAGTAAAGTTACCACCAGAGGAATTTTCCAGAAAAACCATTGCAGCCGGGTATCTACCTTGGGTTAACCAAGATGTAATTGTGAAAAGCGAAAAGGAATATGATTTTGTATATATCGGTATGACTGACAATCCTGACTATGCTACAGTAAATAGAGAATTCTAAAAAACTAAACATTGATTTAAAAATACAATGTACGAAAACTGGAAAAAATTTGCTTATAGTTCAAGGGATGAACAAAAAAGGATCCAAAACAAAAAACTCCGGGCGCTGATGAGATATCAGATTCCCTTTCACCCGTATTATCGGGAATTACTGGAAAAAAATAAATTAAGTTTTGATGATATTAAGACGACCGATGATCTGGTAAGGCTGCCTTTTACAACCAAAGAAGATCTCGCACCAACAGCGGATGATGGTGGCAGGCCGAAAAGATTTATGCTGCAGCCGGACGAGCATATGATAAAAAAATATGCTTCCAAAGGGACATTGCTAAAAATGGTCTGGGGTAAGGTTATCGGCAAGGACGTAAAAAGAGAATTGGGCAGGGAATACAAACCGATTCATCTGCATTTCACTACAGGGCGCACGGCACTCCCTACGCCGTTCGGGTATTCGGAACGAGATCTGACATACCTTAAAGAGTCAGCAAATCGCCTAATTGATGTGATTAATGTCAGTCGGGATAACGTGGCAATTAATGCATTTCCATATTCACCACATTTAGCGTTCTGGCTGGCGTATTACGGCTTTACTACGATCGGGATGACATCGCTAGCCACCGGTGGAGGTAAGGTGATGGGAACGCAGAAGATAATGGATGCGATACAAAATATGAAGGCCGGTCTGGTGGCGTTTATCCCGGGTTACAGCTACCACTTACTTCGCGAGGCGGTCAAGCAGAAAAGAGATTTCTCTAACTTAAAGTATATTATTTTCGGCGGAGAACGTGTCAGTCCCGGACTTCGTGTGAAAGTTAAAGAGCTGTTAGCACAAGTGGGTGCAAAAGATGTCCAGATTTTTGCGACTTATGCTCTGACTGAAGGTAAGACTGCCTGGATCCAGTGCGCGGAGGATTCCGGTTATCATACTTATCCGGACCTGGAATTTTTTGAAGTGGTTGATAAAGAAGGCAAGCGGGTTGCAGAAGGCCAGCCGGGCGAATTGGTTTACACCGCCCTAGATTGGAGAGGTTCATTGGTCCTTCGTTACAAAACTGGTGATATGGTCCAGGGTATTGAATACGGACAATGTGCTTTCTGCGGTAAGACTGTCCCGAGAATTAAAATGGATATTCAGCGGTCTTCAGATGTAAAAGAGTTCCATCTGACAAAATTAAAAGGCGAGCTGGTTAATTTGAATAATTTATATCCGTTATTATCCGGCATGAAAGAGATTGAAGAATGGCAAGTGGAAATTCGAAAGAAAAACAATGATCCATATGAAATTGACGAGATCGTTGTATATCTTTGCCCAAAGGAAGGTGTGTCATATGAAGAATTATCACAGGAAGTGAAAAAGAAAATACATAGTGACATGTTTGTCCAGGTTCTTACTGAGCAAAAAGATCTGAAATCTTTACTGGATCAGTTGGGTATGGAGACAGAACTTAAAGAAAAAAGAATTATTGACAATAGGCCAAAAAACTAAAATATCCTAAAAGCGGGTCATATTAAGGCCCGCTTTTTGTTTACATTTGCAAAAAAACGCTAATCCGTTATAATGCCCTTACTTAACTTCCTTAAAGAATAAAGGATTTTTTTTATGCAAATAACCAAGAACCAGCTGCCAAAGGGCCAATTAGAGCTAACAATTGAGCTTCCGGCTGAAGAATTAGAGAAATATTACCAGACGGCAACCAAAAAAGTTGGTGCCGGGATTAGAATTGACGGGTTTCGGCCGGGGAAGGTGCCGGATGATGTAGTGATAAAAAAAGTCGGCGCGGACCAGATCATGGCCGAGGCTTGTGATCTGGCCATCCAGATGAGCATCGGAGAGGCTATTGAACAGGAAAAAATAATTATCATCTCAACGCCTAAGATTGATATCATTAAGCAGGCTTTGGGTAATCCATTTATTTATAAAGCCACCGTGTCACTGTTGCCGACCGTAGAGATAGGTGATTATAAATCAGTAAAAGTAAAAAAGAAAAAAGTTGAAGTAGACCCGAAAAAGCTGACAAAAGCAGTTGACGACTTAAGAAAGATGCGTAGTAAAGAGGCGCTCGTTGACCGTGAAGTACAGAAGGGTGATAAAGCGGAAGTGGATATTGAAGTATTCCAGAATAAAGTTCCGATTGAAGGCGGTCAGGGCAAAAACCAGCCGATTATTATCGGAGAGGGGAATTTCATCCCCGGTTTTGAGGATAACCTGATCGGGATGAAAAAAGGTGAAACCAAAGAATTTGAGTTGAAGTTTCCCAAGGAATATTTTCAGAAAAACCTGGCTGGTAAACCGGCCGAGTTCCGGATTAAGGTGAATGGGGTATTCAAAATTGAAAAACCGGAAGCCAATGATGAGTTTGCCAAATCATTCGGTCCGTTTAAATCAATCAAAGATTTGGAGGATCAGATCAGTAAAAATCTGCTTCAGGAATTGGAAAATAAAGAGCGACAGCGAGTAGAACTGGAAATGCTGGAATCAATAGCAGATAAGAGCAAGTTTGGTGAATTTCCGGAAGACCTGGTCGCATCGGAAATAGACAAAATGATTCATGAGCTGAGGCACGATTTTGAAAACCAGGGTCTGAAATACGAAGACTATCTCCAGAGCGTCAAAAAAACCGAAACAGAATTACGAAAGTCTTTTGAGCCACGGGCGGAAAAACGAGTCAGGACGGCATTATTGATCCGCAAGGTTGCTGAACTGGAAAAGATTGAAGCGACGGAAGCGGAGATTCATGAGGAGATAGATAAAAGTAAAAAGATGTACGAACAACAGGGTAATGACGAAATGTTAAAACAACTGGACTCTCCGGACTACCACAGCTTTGTAAAAAATGTGATGGTCAATCAGAAAGTGATTGATATGCTTTACAAGCTGGCGACGGAATAAAAAACTGAAGAGCCGCCCCAACGTTTCGGGGCGGTTTTTAGTTTTGGGTTAATATAGGAAAGTTTATTGTAGTTAAGTTTTAGTATCTAAAGATATTAGTGTTATATCCGCTTGAGGCGGGCTTACTCCGCAAATGCGAAATAAAAAAACGCAAGAGGTTAGTCTTGCGCGGGTTCTTCTGACGGAAGAATTCTGGCGAGATGTGCGGTGTATGCTTTGTGAAAATGGCTCAGGTCCGAGCCGACTTTGAGGATGCTGTCATCACCCTCACGCAGGTCGGCCAGTTGGACTTGGCGGGAACGGAATAGATACTGAATCACGCCGAAGTTGGCGAGGACGTTGTCTTCGCGGCAACCGCGTAAAGCCGCCAGGGCACGTTCCTTGGGGTCCGCGATGCGGGACAGCGCTTGGAACACGTCCACGTCTCCCGGTGTGATACCCAACTCCTCGTGGGAAACATATCCCGCCTGAATCAAGGCATGCAGCACCTTAGCGTGTGCCACGTCTCCGATGAGACAGTGCACCAGGAATTCAAAAGCATGTTGCTTCTTTCCATCGTCGGCCACTACCGGCTCCTTCCACCATTAAAATGTGCTGTTCTGGTTCGTGAGTGATTACACCAATCAGAGCCGGTATCATAACAAATGATATAGTTCAATGTCAATTTCATCGGCATCTGTTATAATTAGACTATGAATATTGGAGCTCATGTATCAATAGCGGGTGGAATTGAGAATGCACCACTCAATGCCTTTGCTGAAAACTGTGAATGTTTTCAGATGTTTTCCCGTTCTCCGCGTGGCGGAAAGGCGCCGGAGATCAACGATGAGGTTGTTAAAAAATTTCAGCAGAATATCAAAGACAACGGATTGGGTAATGCATATATTCACACCCCGTATTATATTAATTTAGCCTCAAAACAGGATCGGGTTCGGAACGGTTCAATCAGTATTATCCGGGAGGAGTTGGATCGGGCTTCACGATTAGGGGTGGTGGCGGTTATGACTCATTTAGGTTCTTCTAAGGATTTTGCGCGTGCAAAAGCCCTGAAGATGGTTATTGATGGAATTGCAGAACTGCTAAAGGGATATAACGGCGGAGCAATGTTCTTATTGGAAATTGCGGCAGGGTCGGGGAATATCATCGGTGACAGTTTTGAAGAGATTGGTGAGATAATAAAAAAAGTAAAACACAAAAAAGTCGCCGTCTGTTTTGATACTGCACACGCATTTGCTTCCGGATATGATTTAAGAACAAAGGAGAGTGTTGAAGTGACACTTAATAAATTTGATCAGGCTGTCGGATTGAATTTGTTGCAATTAATTCATGCTAATGATTCTAAGGTAGCATTGAATGCCAAAGTTGACCGACATGAACATATTGGTCAGGGAGAGATTGGAGAAAAAGGATTTGCAGTTCTAATTAATCACCCTAAATTAAAAAACGTAGACTTTATTTTAGAAACTCCAGCAGAAGGCAGAGCAAATGATATTAAGATATTAAAAAAATTGCGAAAAAAATAGTGAGAGCAAAAGAAATATTCAATCAGTACCAGAGATATCTGAAACCTTATGACCCGCGTTTTGTCAGTAAGGATTTTTTGCAATTACACCGAATAAAATTGTTGCTGAAAAAAATGGGTGGTCCGGAAAAAAAGTTGATTGGTGTGCAGGTTGCTGGTACTAAAGGGAAAGGTTCCACAGTGGCATTCTTAGAGCGGATATTGAGAGAAGCGGGGTATACTACCGGATCATTTTATTCCCCCTATTTAGTATCGCCCAGTGAAAGAATTATGATCAACGGAAGACCGATCCCAATGCAAAGAATAAAAAAAATTGGTGATCAGATGGTTCCTTTTCTGAAAGAGATAGGAGAAAAAGGTGACCAGGTCACATTTTTTGAATTTACAACTGCTCTGGCAGTCCAGTATTTTGCGGAGGAGAAAGTGGAGATTGTGGTTATGGAGGTGGGGATGGGGGGCAGGCTAGACGCCACGACGGCAGTAGGGTTAAAAAATAAAATCATTACCAACATCAGCTATGATCACACCAATTCTCTAGGCAATACAATTACCAAAATTGCCGGTGAAAAGGCCGGGATAATTCAAGCCAATGATGAAATTGTAACTGCCACCAGGGGTAATGCGCTGAAAGTAATAAAAGATAGAATGAAAGCCAAAAAAGCCTCATTGATTAATATCAATCAGGATCTAAAATACTTGATTAATAAAGTTGATTTAACTGGAACACATATTGATATCAGTTATCGGGGAGAATCATACAAAAACCTGAGGCTCTCATTAATTGGCAAACATCAGGCGGAAAATTTTGCTTGCGCATTTGGTGCGGTTCAACAGTTGCGTAAGCAGGGGTTCATTATTAAACCAAAAGACATAATCAAAGCCGCAGGTAGAACCGAACATGAGGCACGGTTTCAAGTTTGGCAAAGGAATCCCCTGATAATTTTAGATGGAGCGCATAATTTGTTCAGTATTAGAGCGCTCGTAAAAGCATTACGGGATGTCAAAATAAAATCAAGTAATACGGTTTTTGTAGTAAGCATTAAAAATACCAAAAAACAAGTTCCGGAAATGTTGCGCACGCTCTCCTCTTTTTCCAAAAAAATAATTTTTCCCGACGTTACAAAGATTGATGATCTGAAGGATTTTTATCACGCAACAAAACTAAAGAAATATTATCCCGAGGGGCTGATTACTAATTCACTCCCCGCAGGAATAGCCAAGGCAAAAAAAATAGCGGGTAAAAATGGAACGGTCGTAATCACCGGGTCGCTTTATACTATCGGGGAGATTTTAAAAAATGGCAAGTTGAAGGGCGGCCGCTAGAAGATGTTGTAATCTTTGGTTGTGGGCCGCCCTGTTGTCTTTTCGTCCGGTGGGGACGAACGATATGCAAATCATGCGCAAGCTCCCATGGATTGTGGCCCGTCAGCCTGCTCGGCTGCCGCTTTCCCGGCAAACGCAGCGTCCAGGATCTGAGGGTCAATGGTCAGCATCTCCATATCGGTGTGCAAATTGATGCACTTGCCGGTCATCCGCTCGACGCGGACGGAGAGCTGACAACTGTTGCCCCAGGGGATGACGATGTCAATGCACGCACCGAGCTTCCGGTCCCGATGGGACCGAATGTGTTTGCAGATCTCGGTGACAATGAACTGTCCGTTCATGGTCTACCCTCCTTTGTTGCGCGTCCATTCTGGGACACGGTACTGCCGTCACTTCAGGCAAGGAGAGCGTTGGTGGGGAACGGCTCACTGTTTCTGGCTGTGGGGGAAGATTGAGTTGGGGAGCGCCCGACTGATCTCGCTGGTGGAAAAAGTTCCGACCACCCGCCCATCCGACGTACAAATGCCGGTAAACCGGTTCACAGCAACGTGGACTGTGCTTCCGCTGTTGTCCGGAATCCGGACGGTCAAACCGCCGTTCTCCGAAATGTGGGTGACTCCGCTCAGGTTGTTGAGGGCTGTGATAATGCTGGTCGGGTCAATCGCCATAACGGCACCTCCCTGTCTTAGGACTGGGGATCGCGGATTGCGTAGCAGTTGTTTGCACTTTGGGGCATATTTTGCATGATTTGCTTATCAAGGATCGATCAGTACTTTATCGTAATAAAGCACTTTAATTAAGTAAAGATATATCATCCATTATAATCTGTCAAGTTTTGGTTAATATTTTATTGAAAGTGTGTTAAAATAATAAATGAAAAGGGAATCCAATGTTCCCAGGAGATTAATTACAATCATAATAAATATGAAAAAAATTATAGTATTAATTGGTTATCCGGGTGCGGGTAAAACAACATTTGCTAGGGCGTTTGTGGCAAAACATCCTAATTATAAACCGCATGATGTTTATGAGTATATTAAAAAGTATAAACGTCCTGACGGGACACTAATCAGTGAAGAATACACAATTATTGCCTATACAGAGATGTATCAGGATCTGAAAAAGCGCGAAGGTGATATCATTCTTGAGTTGGGGACAAATCATCATGATTTCAACGCTGAACAACTTAAGCTGATAATGAGCGGTGCGGATTTGAATATTTTTCTCTGCTTGCTATCAAAAGACGAGTGCTTGGCTAGGGAAGAAAAAAGGGAAAGAGTGATTGATAAGGAAGCCTTACTGAAAAAATTTGAACGTAATTTTCCGGAAGTACATGAAGCTGCGCTTGAAAAAATCGGGTTAGGGTACCACTATCTTCAGATGGGTCAGCCAGTGGAAGATCAGGTCAAATTTGTTGAGGAGATAATCGGTGGTTGAGAAGTAAATATTTTTGTTAAATAATATTTGAATACAAAATAATATGAGGCAGATAGCAATCAGAGCAGCGAAAGAGGCTGGCGCGTCGTTGTTGAAAAGATTTCATAATATATCATCTAAGGATGTTCATTTTAAGGATAAGCATGAAATTGTTACGTCGGAAGATTACCGCGCAGAAAAAATAATATTGAAGCACATTAAACAGAATTATCCGGATCATAGCATATTAAGTGAAGAAGGTGGTGGTAAGAAACGAAAATCGGAATATCTTTGGGTAGTGGATCCTTTGGATGGTACTACAAACTATTCAATGGGAAATCCATTATACGCGGTTTCAATCGCTTTATTTAAAAATGATGAAGTGGTACTGGGTGTTGTTTTTGCTCCATTTATGAAAGAATTATATGTCGCGGAAAAAGGCAAGGGGGCATATTTGAACAGCAAGAAATTAAAAGTATCTCATTTGAGCACGGTTGGAGAATCAATGCTGACTTATTGCCATGGTCATAGAGCAGAAGACAGAAAAAGAGCAATAGCCATTTATGGCAGGTTGAAACATGATGGTAGGGATATCCGGCAATTAGGAGCTGCTTCCATTGAACTGGGGTTTGTTGCGGACGGCAGAACGGAAACAATCGTGATCCCCGGTGCGCACTCATGGGACGTGGGGGCAGGAGTGTTGTTGGTCAGAGAAGCCGGTGGGAAAGTTACGGATTTTAAAGGTAATGAATGGAGTTTAAAGTCAAAGGATATGCTTGCCTCAAATGGTTGGGTGCACAGTAATTTGCTGAAGATAGTGGGCAAGTACTGATTAATAGGTATGAATTTACATATGTCTATCTGCATAGCCGCCGGTAAAATGGTATGACAGTTATATTATGATCTCAAAGCTGCTTGTTTATGATTCTGGCCAATATATTGCTTATAACATGCCAAAAAGTTATAATGTGGGTATTGGTTAATGTTTTTTTGCAGGCACAATTATATTAAAATATAATAATTTTATGCTTAATACTGACAAAATAAGAAAATTTTTTCCAGCTATTAAATATGGAAGAATACTTTCTAATAATGCAGCAAGTACACAAGTCCCAGCCCAATTGTTGGATTTATTGAAGAGGCTTATCGTAAAATATGACAATGTCCACCGTGGTCAGTCGCAATCTTCAATAGAAACCACCGAAATGTTTGAATCTTCCTATGATACCATCGCGCAGTTCATTGGTGCTCCATCAAGAAGAAATATAATCTTGTACCGAAATACAACAGAAGCGATCAACTCGGTCATGTACTCTCTGATGACCGAATTCAATGACGGTGATAATGTGGTTACAACGTTCATGGAGCATAATTCAAATTATGTCCCATGGTACGGACTGACTAAAGAAATATTACCAAGATATGGGGTGGGGGTAGAATGCAGAATTGCAAAATTTGATAAAGAAACCGGACAACTGGATCTTGAGCATTTGAAATCAATTGTGGATGAAAAAACCAAACTGATTTGTTGCGCCGGCGCGTCAAATTTTTTAGGTACCAAGAACCCGGTTAAAGAGATTAAGGCAATCGCGGATTCTAGTGGGTACTGTCAGCCGAACGGAGAAAAGAGAACTTATCTTTTGATTGATGGGGCCCAGATGGTCCCAAATGTTTTTGTTGATGTAAAAGAATTAGGCGTAGACTTTCTTGCCTGGTCTTTTCATAAGATGATGGCGCCTTTCGGTGTCGGCGTATTATATGGCAGGGAAGAATTATTGGAAAAGATGAAGCCGTTCCTTTATGGCGGTGACATGATTGCCGAAGGAAAAGTTACGCCGGAAAAAGTAGAATACAATGCGCTCCCCTGGAAGTTTACTGCCGGCACTCCAAATATTTTAGGGACAATTCTGTCGGCCCAGTCTCTGAGGTTGCTGATGGATTTTGCTTTGAACCCTGGAAAGAATTTATATTATATGACTGAAAAGAAGTTGGACATTGCAGACATTAAAATGACTATGGATTTTGTTGAGTCTCACGAAAAGGCATTAATTGGTGAGGCATTGACGATATTAGCGCAAATTCCTTCCCTAAAAATATATGGTCCGAAAGACCCGGGAGCCAGGACCTGTCTGGTAGCGTTTAATCATCCTGACATTAGTCCATTTGAGATAGCAGAAGAGTTGAATAAGCTGGACATTGAATCCAGGGCTGGATGTCATTGTGCTACTCTAGCTCATCATTATTATGAATTAAATCCCCCCGCCAGTTGTAGATTGAGTTTTTACATTTATAACAATATTGATGATGTAAGAAAGGTATGTACGGCGGTTAAAAAAATTATAGAAAATAATCAATTACACACTAACTAAAACAATATGCAACAATGTTCAATATATGATAAGTCTTTAAAATTTTCCAGAGCAACATACGGGATCTTAGTTTTACTTGCCTTCCTTATTCGTAACGAATGGTTGGTGTTAGTTGTGGCTTGTTTGGCAATTATCGGAGCATTTTCGTTAAAACTGAACATTCCGTATCAAATCCACATTTTTGTATCGCATGGGATATTGAAAAAGAAAGTAGAGCCAATACAAAAAGAATTAGGGGAATTGAATTTTGTATCGGCCGCAACGGGGGTATTACTTTTAATCGGATTTTTACTTTTACATTTTACTGAACTAATAAATTTTGCCTGGATTTATATACTAGTTGTTGATCTAATGATCTTTTTGGCCTGTTTGGTTGGTTTTTGTGTAGCAACACTTATGTACATAGTCTTAAAAAAGATTTTTGGGAAAAGATCAACTTCTAATTAATGAGTAAAATAAAAAAACAAACTGAGGAAGAAGAAGTCGGGAAGAGTTGCTATCTTAACAGAAACTGTTGGCTGGTTAGTAATCTTAATTCTCTTCCTTATAAACGCTGCCAATATTGTGAATTGAGATTTCATAAATGCTTGTTTTTGCAATATCAGGTGATCAGTATGGTCCTGATTTGTTTTTCTTTTCTTCTGTTTTATGTTGTTGATAAAAGTATCCCAGTATCGGCAATAGTCACAATCTTCAGTTTAGTTATCGTTTATGGATATTTTTTCAATAACAGTACGGAAAAAATTATCAAATCCAATTTTTTTGAAAAAAAAACCAAGGAAAGCTTAAGAGAATTGTCTGATAAGCTTGAAGAGAGGGTTAAAGAGCAGACAAGGGAAATTCGGAAGAAAGCTGACCATATGATGAAACTTTTAGAGATGCGCTCCGAATTTCTGGATATTGCTTCACATCAATTAAGGACCCCCACTTCAGTCATTAAGGGCACGCTAGCTATGCTGAGAGATGGGGACTTGGATAAAATGAGCCGTGTGGAGAAAACAAAATTCATTGACGGTATGTTCCAAAAAAGCATTAAGTTGGAAGAAATAATTAATGATATTCTGATGGCTTCTGAAATGGATACAGCTGGCGAAAGGGTGATGAATTTAGATGACAAATTTGATTTAGCAGAGTTGATTGATAAAATAGTTGCTCAACACAGTTTAGACGTTAAGAACAAAAAACTGAGGCTTGTTTGGCATAAGTCGGGGAAATCAATGACAATGCGTGGTAGTTTAAGATATATTGAAGAAGCAATTAATAATCTGTTGGATAATGCAATCAAGTATACTAACAAGGGTTCTGTGTCTGTGGTATTAATTAGGGAAAAGCGGAAAGCGTTATTGACCATACAGGATACTGGTATCGGTATCCCCAAGGAAGATCAAAGCAAGGTTTTTAATAAGTTTATCAGAGCTAAGAACGCCAGAAGCGTTTATACTGACGGTTCTGGTTTGGGACTGTTTATTGTAAAAGAAATAATTGATAAACATCCCGGAGCAAAAATTCGTATGGAAACTGAGGAAAATAAAGGAACCAAATTTTACTTGGAGTTTGCTTTATTGTCTAATTCTAAAAGATAGTATGCTTGATAAAAAGTATAAAATTCTAATGATTGAAGATGATCTGGATCAAATCCAGTTGTATGGGGCAAAATTTCGTCTAGAAAATTACAATTTTGATTTCAGTGAAACCGGCGAGGAAGGTTATAAAAAATCCATAGAACAGAAACCGGATATCATTCTTTTAGATGTTGTATTGTATGACAGTGGTGGAGTGGAGATACTAAAGAAATTAAAACAAGATCAGAGGACCAAGAATATACCCGTGGTTGTATTCTCTAATTTGGATAAAAGAGAGCTCGTAGACAAAGCATTGAAACTAGGAGCAATTGATTATATTATTAAATCAAAAGTTGTCCCAGCCGAAATAGTAAAAAAAGTAGCGGAAATTGCAAAAAGAATCAAATAGTAATCACATGACTGAATTAGAAAAAATAGAGGAACAAATCAAAATATGCCAGAAGTGTGTGCTGTTTGAGAAAAGAACACACGCTGTCCCGGGTTCCGGTAATCCGAATGCGGATTTAATGTTTGTCGGTGAAGGACCGGGGAAAAATGAAGATGAACAGGGGTTGCCCTTTGTCGGGCAAGCCGGCAAATTTTTGGAGGAAATGCTAAATACAATCGGCATGAAGCGGGAAGATGTGTTCATTACCAATGTAGTGAAATGCCGCCCACCCGAAAATCGTGATCCTCTACCGGAAGAAGTGCAGACTTGTTCCGGTACTTATCTTTATGCGCAAATAAAAATAATCAAGCCAAAGCTGATTATCACGCTCGGACGGCACGCGATGGAATTTTTCATCCCCGGAAGATATATATCTGAAATCCATGGCCAGCCTAAAAGACTGATTAATGAAAAGACGGGAGAAAAACAGACTTACCTCCCGCTCTATCATCCGGCGGCGGCTTTATATAACGGCGGCTTGCGAGAAACTTTGATCAAGGATTTTAAAAAGATTCCGAAGATATTGGAAAAAATAGATACATTATAATTATGCTAGAATCAAATCCATTAGCGGAGAGATTGAGACCGCAAAAATTATCGGAGTTTTTTGGGCAGGAACATATTCTGGGCAAAGATAAGATATTGGAACAGATGATTGCCAATCAGTCGCTGACGTCTTTGATATTCTGGGGACCGCCGGGGATTGGCAAGACGACTTTAGCCAGAATACTTAGTAATGAATTTAAATGCCGGTTTATAGCCAGTAGCGCTGTGCTGATTGGTGTTGCCGAAATAAAAAAGATTGCAGAGAATGCCCGGCAAGATGCGGAATTTTTAAAACAGAAAACGATTATTTTTCTAGATGAAATACATAGATTCAATAAAGCTCAGCAAGATGTTTTACTACCATATGTTGAAAAAGGAATATTGACATTAATCGGTCCGACGACTGAGAATCCCTCCTTCACTATCAATTCTGCGTTATTGTCCAGATCTAGAGTGCTAACTTTCAAGCCTTTATCTGAAGATGATCAGGAAAAAATTATTAATCTGGCGTTGAAAGATAAAACCCGCGGACTGGGCGAGCAAAAATTAAAGCTAAACCGTAAAGGAAAGAATGTTTTGATTAAATTTTCTGGTGGTGATGCACGCAGTCTGCTTACTACGATTGAGATAGCCAGTAACGGAAAAAAGAACTACGAACTGAACGAGAAGGATATTAAAGAGGCGATCCAAAATACAATACTGTATTATGATAAAAACGGTGAGGAGCACTATAATATTATTTCCGCTTTGCATAAATGTCTGAGAGACTCGGATGTTGACGCGGCGCTTTATTGGCTGGCCAGAATGCTAGAAGCCGGTGAGGATCCATTGTATGTTGCTAGGAGGTTAGTGCGTTTTGCCTCGGAAGATATCGGTGCTGCAGATAATAAAGCACTAGTATATGCTAATGCCGCCAAAGATGTTGTGCATTTTATCGGGATGCCCGAAGGGAAACTGGCGTTAGCCCAGATTGTCGTTTATTTAGCTCAGGCAAAAAAGTCCAATAGTATCTATACCGCATATGAGAAAGCTGCTTTAGATGCCAGAGAAACAAGCGCGCTTGGAGTGCCATTAGTCTTACGGAATGCCCCGACAAAATTGATGAAAGATTTGAATTATGGGAAAGGATATAAATACGCGCCGAACAGCAGTGAGGAAGAAATAAAGAATCAACAGCATTGGCCCGATGACTTTGGTCCAAAAAAATATTACGATGCTGATTGAAATAAATATTTTGCAAATTAATGAAAACAAAAATGCCCCCAAATATCAGGGGCCATTTCTATTTTGTAGTGGAGTTGTATAATTCTATTAGAAATTTTTTTGAAGAAAATTGACCTCCACACTCTCGCGGAAGGCTGAAATTTTACTGGTGATTATTCTTTTGGAAATCTTATATTGCCTCTGCTATCAAAAACGGGGTGCGACGATAAGCCAGCTTCACGTGCCAAATCAATTATTTTGTTCAGAGTCTCTTTATCCGGCATTATTGATATTGCTCCCAAAACATTCTCCGTTGATTCACCATTTTTAATATAGCCCCAACCACGGTAACTTTCACCGTCAGTTTTAAAAACGGCAGAATCTAAAATCAGGGCGAGGTTGTATTGCCTTTCTTCATTAGCTGAAAATTGTGCAGCCGCCACAGTATTAATTAATGATCTTAAATCCACACTCGTAGGATCTTCAAGCCACTTTTTTACAAGTGTTACTCCGGCTTCGCCCCCGAATGATTCGATCTTTAATTTATAATTGAAAACTTCATCAACTAAACTCAAAACTTGAGTTTTAACGTCCTCTTCCAAAGATATGGATTCTATTTTGCTTTGTATTGAACCAGGGAGCATCACTCCATATGAAAATGATGCTTTAATGTCCTTAAACTCTGGATCAAATAACAATAAGACTTCTTGCAAATCTTCTTCACCAAGTAGTGACCGTAATTTTTCCATATTAGAGCTAATTTTCTCTTGGAACTGTGGAAGATACATTGCCATGAGAAATATATCGTATCGTTCGTCAATATAGTCAAGATAATCCTGTCCCTCTATAGAAGTATTGCTGGAAACATCTTGTCGGACTTGTACTTCTTTTTGTATTTCGGTCTCTAAGATTCTTCTCATTTCATTTATAATTCTAGCGCGGTAGTTTTCCTTACTCTGGTCTTCTGTCTCGGTACTTTCTTTGGCTTGCTTTAAAGTATCAAGCAAATGATTATACATGTTTACACTCATTGAGCCTTGTGGCCAATCCGTTTCATCAGCAATGACCTCTTGCCAAGTTTTTTGTTTAACTTCTTCCAAATATTCCTTGAAAGCCGGTGCTTGCTCAGGTTGACTACCTTTCCTAGCTTTTGGAGAATAGGCATTACCACCGCTTAAATTACAATCCCGTATTAGTTCTTCATATTCCGTAAAACTAACAAATCGCATGGCAAAATCACAAAAATCATCGTCAAACAATTTTGCGAGTTTTTCTTGTGCTACCACCTTGGCTGTTCGTTCAATAGTACTCTCCAGAGTACTCCCTAGTCCTTGTTCTCTTGTTGGTTTTTCCATGTTTTTCGGCCTGATCTAAGCCGACTTCGCGTTCGAACGAAGCCGAATTGGTTGGGGAAAATCGAAAAGTTTGATATTGGTAGGCGAGGTGGGACTCGAACCCACAAGGTGGATAAACACCAATGGATTTTAAGTCCATCGCGTATACCAGTTCCGCCACTCGCCCTAATAAAAATCTTAAATTATAAGCCGAATAGGCAAATTATATTATGATTGCCTCTCGGCCAGCTTGAGGCACTCGACTCTATTCTCTAAAATAGTATTCGACTATTGAAGGATGGTCGCAGACCACGAGCGAGAAGGAGTGGAACGACGACGAGTCGAGTGGAGCGGGTGACCCCGCATTTGCGGGGCGACCTTTTCCATATACTTAACTTAAGCTCCTTGATCAATTAAATTGTTAATCGTTTGGAGCGGGTGAGCGGATTCGAACCGCCGACCTTTTCCTTGGCAAGGAAACGTTCTAGCCAACTGAACTACACCCGCAAATTTTAAATATTCTGTTCCCCATGATGGCAGCATTTATTGTTTGCCAACTGCCACCGCCTACGGCTCGGCTTCGCCGAGACGAGCGGGGTCCCGCCAAAGGCGGGAAACTACACCCGCAATTTAGCTATTGGAGGCCTGGAGGAGAATCGAACTCCTGAGTAATGGTTTTGCAGACCACTGCCTTACCACTTGGCTACCAGGCCGCCAGACGTGCACTTGTTATAACAAAATTA
>JBAYGW010000023.1:0-19369 GCA_041666485.1 Patescibacteria group bacterium
GTTCGAATCCCTCCCGGCCCACCATGCCGAGATAGCTCAGTGGTAGAGCAGCTGTTTTGTAAACAGCAGGTCGGAGGTTCGAATCCTCTTCTCGGCTCCACGGGTCATCAAATGCTTCAGGTTGTGTGTCTGCAAAAATTGCATCCACTCCACCTTCCGCATTCGTGCCCCTCTCCCCAAAAACCGCTGCGCGATTTTTGGGGGCCCCATTACTCATTGCAAATCCGTGCTCGTCCCGCATTCGCGGGACTGCGCTCCTGATTTGCTTGGTAGAAATATCATATTATTTAATTATTCTTATTTATAAAACACCGATGTCACAAGATAATCTAATAAAAATGGAATGTACTGAATGCAAGCGCATCAATTATCATTCCAAAAAGAACAAGAAAACTCTTAAGGAAAGACTTGAGATTAAGAAGCATTGCAAATGGTGCAAAAAACACACTGTCCATAAAGAAACAAAATAAATAATTGGGGGTGTAGTTTCCCGCTTATAGCGGGACCCCGCTTGCCTCGGCGAAGCTGGGCCGTAGGCGGTGGTAATGGTAAAATTACAATCCCGTTGATATACATTAATAAGAGTGTATTATTATAAATATTGGGGGTGTAGTTCAATGGTAGAATGTAGGTCTCCAAAACCTGAGACGAGGGTTCGATACCTTCCACCCCCGCCACGGTGTTGTTAAAAGGCACCGGTTCAAAAATACTGTTGATTTAATAAATAATAAGTTGACATGAATAAATATAAGGGTATTAATTATATTAATTTGTGGACGATAGCATCAGTTTTTGTCGCCTTGATTTCGGCGATTTTTTATTTTGCTGATTTTGCCATGGCGGCCGTAAATCCAGAAACGGAAATAAGTGTGGCCACTCTCCCTGTTAGTATCTGTGTTACTGATAGTAATATATTGGATGAGCAATTATCAGTTTTAGCTTTTTGTGATGATATGGACGGAGACGGTCGTGGTGAATATCCTAATAGTGGCATAATCAATGGTTGCTTATATGATGGTAATGATTGTGATGATGCTAACCCGGAAATCTGGAGAATATTAGTTGGTTTTCCGGATAGGGATAGTGACAGTCACTATTCTTCAACCGAACTCTTGACTAATATTTGTTCCGGCGAAGATTTACCTACCGGGTATTCAGCAGAAATTGGAGATGACTGCAACGACTATGACGGTTCTGCCTGGTATAGTATGATCGGTTATTCCGAACTGGATGGTGACGGCTTTTCTACTAATATCTCTTCGGAGCTTTGTACCAATGGTAGTTTACCGGTGAGTTATGTTTCGGAACCTGGTCAGGATTGTAATGATACTAAGGAATTCTATAATTCTATAAATGGTGAATACTGTTCGGTTTATAACTCATTTTTGCTCAATCCGCTGAATTATTTTGCTCAAGACTTTGCCATTTATTATGATAGCGCGGCTAATTATTTACATAGTTATTACATAAGGTTCCCTGAAATTGGTTGTGCATTTTGGCAAACTTGTGCCGCTAATTCAATGGATTTCGGTCACCAAAACGCATCAGGAAATAACCTGAATAGTTGGAGTAGTGCAACTGGAATTCTGAATATAGCCA
Organism: Patescibacteria group bacterium; assembly: GCA_041666485.1. Lineage (GTDB taxonomy): Bacteria > Patescibacteriota > Patescibacteriia > UM-FILTER-42-10 > UM-FILTER-42-10 > JAHJEX01. The sequence continues at coordinate 1,600 of JBAYGW010000023.1, forward strand.
GTAGCGGTGGTTGGGATAATCAGCATGTCTGGGCCCCCTCGGTTGTTTACAATGATCAGGATAATAAGTATTACATGTTTTATACCGGAGTGACTGATGCTCTCCCATACCCGGCACAGCATAAGGAAAGAATCGGTATAGCGACATCGTCAGATTTGAATACTTGGACCAGATACCCGATCAATAATTGCGATGGTTCAACTGGTGATGGTTGTGTTTGGGACTGTAATTTGAGTTGGACGGCCTGGGGCGAAGTAGGCGACTGGTACCATCAATGCAGAGACCCTTTTGTATTTGAAGATGATGGATATTACTATATGGTTTATTCAACAGTGACAACGCCGTTTACAGGTCAGATGGTTATCGGTTTGGCTAAATCAAGCAATCTAATTGATTGGACGGATTTGGGTCCGATAAGCGTGACCGGCGGCAGAGGCAAGGCTGAATCGGCACATATTTTCAAAAAAAACGAATATTACTATTTGTTTTGGACTTCCGGCCCAGACCAAACTGTTGATTCAGTTAAATATAGTTATACGGTAGATCTTGAGTCCGGGATTTGGTCAGCGCCAAGAAACATTGATCGTGCCGATCCATATATGTATGCCACTGAAATATTGCACATCAGTGACAATTTTGACGTTATTGCTTATGTCTCAACGGGTAATATTTATTTCAAGCGGGTGGACATAGATGAAGATCACGACGTAAACATAGGAAAAATCTCTCCCTTAAGCTGTGATTATATTAATCCTACTAATGTTTATCCGGGTGCTCCGGAATTAACAAATAATTTAGATGATGATTGTGATTGGCAGATTGATGAAAAGCATTGTGTTGATAATGATTTAGATGGTTATGGATCAGATTGTACGTTAGGTCCAGATTGTAATGATACTTTGAGTTCTGTAAATCCTGGCGCCAGAGAATTATGTATCACTCTGTATGATGACGATTGTGATGGATTTGTAAATGAATATTGTAGTTTAAAGCAGAAGGTTCCAATGATATATGAACCACCGGTAATTCTCTAGAATACGCAAATATTTTAAAATTCTAATTACTTCTTAAGGAATATTAATACTTCCTTGATTTTGGCTTTCTGGGTAGTTTAATGCAAATCAAACCCGGTTTTTTAGTATGTGGTTAATGGTGTATAATAGGTATATTAAGGAAGTGACAGATTAATTAATAACCGTTTTACGATGAAATTATCACAAATATCTCCAACTAAATTTTTTCAAAGATCAATAAAAAAGTCGGATCATGCGGAAGGGGTTTTAATCGCACATCCGCATGAAGAAACGACTCAAACTAAAGTTGAGCTAATCTCGTATAATACCGAAAAATATTTTCAAGAATACGTTGAGGATTTGGAAAAACTTGATACATCTATCAAAGATAAATACTGTAATTGGATTAACGTAACCGGACTGCGCGATGTGCAGAAAATAAACAAGATCGGCCAGGAATTTGAACTAAATCATCTTCTGATTCAGGATGTTTTGCATACCCGTCAGCGCCCGAAATATGAATTGAATGATGAAACAATATTTATTGTAGTAAAAATGTTTATTCTTGACTCCAGAAAAGAGATTCATGCTGAGCAGGTCAGTTTTGTATTTAAAAATGAATTGGTGGCAACATTTCAGGAGACAGAAGGCGATGTTTTTGGCTTTATTAGAGGTAACATAAAAGACGGCGGAAAAAGAATCAGATCAATGGGTTGTGATTATCTCATATATGAATTATTGGATGCGATTGTTGACAATTATTTCACAGTTTTGGAGGAATTAGGAAACAGAATTGAAATTATTGAAGAGGAGTTGCTGTCAAATCCGACATCTGAAACTTTGCACAAACTGAATAAAATTAAGCAGGATTCAATGTTGCTTCGCAGGTCGCTCTGGCCGCTCCGTGATGTGGTTAACCGCTTTGAACGCGAGGAAACATCTTTGGTAAAAAATACTACCCGCCCGTATATCCGGGATATTTATGATCATACTATCCAAGCAATTGAAGCAATTGAGTCCTATCGTGATGTATTGTCCGGCATGGTTGATATATATTTATCAAGCATTAGTAATCGGATGAACGCGATCATGAAAGTGCTGACGGTCATTTCCACCATATTTATCCCCCTAACATTTTTAGTCGGTGTTTATGGCATGAATTTCCGTAATTTGCCTGAGCTCAATTGGCATTACGGCTACCATGGAGTGTGGGTTGTCATAATCATTACTGCTGTATCCATGATTGCATATTTCAAAAGAAAAAAATGGTTTTAATAAATTATAATTAATATTTGTATACATGCACTCAAATATGAAAGTAACAATTTCAGTTGTCGTGGTGATTATAATAAGCGGATTAGCTTGGATATTTCTTGCCAATGATGCGAAAGAAGCATTACAAATAAATGACACAATTAAAAATACCAATAATGTTCAGTCGGTAAGTACAAATACCGAAGTGGAAATGCTTTATCAATTTACCGGATTGCTTGCTGATGTCAGCGGGGGAACGGGTTTTGGAGAGGCAAAAGCAAATTTTGAGAATGGTGAATATAGTTTATTGGCGACCTTTGAAAATCTTCCTGATCCAGAAGAAACTAGTTATTATGAGGGGTGGATTGTTGTTAATGCACCTCAAAACTTTATTAGTACAGGTAAAGCGATTAAGGCCAATGGTTTATATCAGATAATATTCAGCTCGGATCAGGATCTGACGGATCATGATTATTTTATATTGACTTTGGAACCCGCTGACGGTGACCCGGCTCCCGCGATTCATATAATGGAAGGGCAGTTGAGCAGTTAGTGTTAGATTGTTGCATATATATGATATCATTTATCAGTAGGTAATAGGATTAATTATTAAAACAAAGTATCCTATGAAGCACAAATTTCTTATCTCAATCGGGGTAATTAGTTTTTTTGGGTTGTTATTATTCGTTCAACAGGTCAATGCTGCTGAACAGTTTGTCACTAATATTTATACGGACGAAACAACAAGTGATTCAATTAGATTATGTTGGACAATTGCAGATGTTGTTGAAGATTTAGATCTATCATATCCTCAATTTCAAACTAGTCATGGTGATTCATTGTCAGATGATTATGTTGTTATAATTTCATTGGGGGGAGAGGAAAAAATTTCTGATACAAAATATTGCAGAGATATGATAGGACTTAGTGAGGGAACAGATTATCAGTTTTGGATCAAATATAAGGGGTCTAATCTATCTGGTTATCTTGATTATGTTGCTTCATTAAATAGAGTAGAAAGCGTGGTTTATAATTCAAGCACTGTTAATACGACTGCCAGATTTACCTCGGTGGATAAAACCTATGTGATGCCCGGTGAAACCATAAGACTATACGGAACTGGCCTTGGTAGTGGCCCGGATGATCTGACCGGCCAGATCGCCCGACTCGGTCCGGATGAATATACTGCGTCAAAACTCGACTCCGGATATCAATTTGAAATAACTGAGTGGACAAATAGATATATTGAATTCACCGTTCCGGAATATGATAGCGACATGGATATCAGCGATGGGAAACTGTATGTTGACAGCTTAATTGTGACTGAAGATCATTATAATTCCGACATTTCTATTAAATTAGTTACAGATGAAACAGATGTTGACCGTGCGATTGAGTCCGGGTATCAGGGCGGTGAATACCGTTATCTCTTAAACGCTTCCCGTTACCGATATAACATAAGAAGAACCGTGGGAACACTTTCTCAGGAACGGCATCAGATGGAATGGGTCGGGGATTATTTAACCAGTATCGGGAAGGGGATTGACGCAACATGGTCGCTAGTTCTAGCATACGGCAGGGTTTATGGCGGATACTCCGAAGAAGAAATACAGAAAGAAATCAAATTCGGTCCGGGTTGTATCCATGCAGTAATTCCTCAGCCGGCCTGGAGTCAAACAAATGACTACAATGAGTGTATGAGCCATGCATTGTAGGGCTTATCAGTGATTTTCATAAAAACCCCTCAAATACGAGGGGTTTTTGATTGGACGTTGTTCGGACAAAACAGTATAATATAAAAAGGAATAAGCAATATGCATAATATTAATAAGGAAGAATACAGAGAGATTAGCGCTAAAAAGGTTTTTTTTGCGCTTTTTATATTCTTATTAATTGGTGGAGCGGTCGGTTTTGGTATTTCTTATTTTTTTGTAAATAAAGCAGATGGTTCTAAAGAAGTCAGGCAAGGCGGATATCAATTTATCAGCCCCCTGTTGGAATGTGAATCGGATGATAAATTAGCCGATCGGGAAATTATTTCGTTAGAAAGTATTGTAACTGAGATGACTGCAAATCAATTAAAAAAAGATTCTATTAATGATATCGCTGTCTATTATCGGGACTTGAACAATGGTCCATGGTATGGTGTCAATCAGGATGCGCTTTTTGCTCCCGCCAGCCTTTTGAAAGTTCCGATGATGATCGCACTTTATAAAAAAGCAGAAACCGATCCTTCGTTCCTTTCGTTAATACTGGTTCCCGAGGGTTCAGAAAATGGTGAAACTGTTGAAGCGCTGATTGAAAAGATGATTATTGATTCAGAAAACTATGCCTTTGATTTATTATCCAATGTAGTTGACTTTGATGAAATACGTCTTATGCACGATGTTTTGGATATTCCGTTTTCACAGGTTGATTCAACGGATAATTATATTACCGTCAGAAAGTACTCTTCATTATTCAGAGTGCTTTACAATGCTTCATATCTGAACAGAGAATATTCTGAAAAAGCCCTCTCTCTTTTAGCTAGAGCAAATTATGATTCAGGGATTGCCAACAATCTTCCCAAGGATTTGGTTATTGCTAATAAGTTTGGTATCAGATCGGAAAATGATGATAAAGACCAACAACTGCACGATTGCGGAATTATATATTATCCAAATCATCCGTATTTGCTTTGCGTCATGACAAAGGGTAATGATGTGAATGAAATGGAAAAAGTAATACAGGATATTTCAAAATCAGTTTTTGACGAAATCAATACCCGCTATCAAAAATTTTGATTTTAATATTAAGTTAAATTTTTGAATATTAAAAAAAGCAGTATACAACAGCGACAAATAATATGCGCAGAAATAAGATAATTCTAAGCAAAGCCAAGCTTTATGCAAAACTACCACAAAACCAGGTAGAGTGTACTGCCTGTGCACACTATTGTCGGATTGTTGACGGTAGGACGGGGATTTGCGGTGTACGCATGAATTATCAGGGTGATCTATATCTGATGGTTTATGGCAAGGCCTCCGCAGTACATGTTGATCCGGTTGAAAAAAAACCACTGTTTCATTTTCTGCCCGGGACGGAAATATTTTCCATAGGAACGGTCGGGTGTAATTTTGCCTGTGATTTCTGCCAAAATTGGGATCTCTCACAGTCGGCAAAAGAGGTCCAGAAAAAAATAAAAGACAAAGATGAGAGAATGCTGCGTTTAGGCAAGCTGGTTGATTACGGACAGGATTTACCACCGCATAAAATCGTGGAATATTGTTTAAAGCATAAAATCCCATCAATTGCCTATACGTATAATGAGCCTGTCATTTTTTTTGAATATCTTTACGACACTGCCAAGTTGGCTCACGGAGAGGGAATTAAAAATGTGTTTGTATCCAACGGTTACGAATCAGAGGAGGCAATGAAGAAGATCCGTCCTTATCTGGATGCGATGAATATTGACTTGAAATCTTTTAATGATGATTTTTACAGAAAGACATGTAAAGCGCATTTGGACCCGGTACTAAGAACCATCAAACGCGCGCATGATATGGGTATTTGGCTTGAAATAACCACGTTAATAATCCCCGGAGAAAATGATTCGGATGAAGAGCTTACACAAATCGCAAAGTTTATCGCTGACGTGGGAGCGTCAATTCCCTGGCATGTAACGGCTTTTACGCCGAATTACAAAATGGATCAGAAACCGCCGACGCCACTGGATTCATTGATGCGCGCTTACCAAGCCGGGAAAAGCGCGGGATTAAAATATGTTTATACCGGTAATGTGGCAGATAGCGAACATCAGAGTACGTATTGTCCGAAATGCAGTCATGTAAACATTACCAGAGACTGGCACTCGGTGACGAAGATGGAAATTACTCAGGGCAAATGCCCCGAATGCGGTTATAATATTGAAGGAATTTGGCAATAGAAATATGGAAAAATATACTCACGAAGAAAAAAAGTTTTTGCTTAAACTTGCCCGAAACTCCATTGAATTCTATTTCGTAAAGCATGAAAAGCTGGTTGTTAATGAGTCCACGGTAATTTCAGAAAATTTAATGAGAAAGCGGGCGGCATTTGTCACGCTTACTCAAAATGGTGTTTTGCGCGGTTGTATCGGCAGTCTGGAGCCGGAATTGCCACTGTATAAGGAGATCATTGATAAAGCATATGCCGCGGCGTTTCGTGATTTGAGATTTCCAGCGCTTGCGGAGGATGAATTACGGAATACGCTGATTGATATTTCAATTCTTACCGTTCCGCAGCCGCTTTTTCATAATGACTATCAGGATCTGTTGGCTAAAATAAATTTAGGTAAAGATGGAATTGTTCTGAAAAAGAACGGTTTCAGTGCAACTTTTTTACCTAGCGTCTGGAAAGAAATCAACGACAAAGAGGAGTTTCTTTCTAGTTTGTGCCATAAGGCCGGCTTGCCGATTGATGCGTGGAAAAATAATGCCGAGGTTCTTACATATCGGACGGTTGAGTTTTCCGAATAATACCCAATAAGTATAATTGACGAAAGTTGCTAAAAACATTAGAATATAGGAGCAAATAATTCTAAACAATTAAGGGTTTTTGATTTATATGGCCAAAAAATCGTTAAAAACCAATGATAAAACAAGAATAATACCAAAGCATATCGGTATTATTATGGATGGTAACCGGAGGTGGGCAAAGAAAAAAGGTTTACCTACATTTGCGGGGCACAAAAAGGGGTATGATATTGCAATGAAGGTGGGGGAATGGTGTCTTGACCGGGGAGTGAGTATTCTTACAATTTATGCATTTTCTACTGAGAATTGGAATCGCTCAAAAAAAGAAGTAACATATTTGATGCGCCTCCTTAAACATGCTCTTTCAAATGAGACAAAAAGCTTACATGCCAAAGGAATACAAATCAGAGTGATTGGAATTGAAAAAGGACTTTCTTCAGAGATTAAGAGGGCGATCAGTAAAGCAGAAAATCTGACAAAGAAAAATAAACGTGGTATTCTGAATATCGCGTTAAACTACGGCGGTAGGTCGGAAATTACAGAAGCGGTAAAAAAGATTGTAAAACAAAAAGTAAAGCCAATTCAGATTACAGAAGATCTAGTTAGTAAAAATTTATTCTCATCGGACCTGCCTGATCCGGATTTAATTATCAGAACATCAGGTGAGTATCGGCTTTCTGGATTTCTGACTTGGCAATCCGCATACAGTGAATTAATGTTTATAGACAAGACATGGCCGGAATTTACAGAAAAGGATGTTGATCATGCAATTGAAGAATACAGTCGGCGCAACAGGAGGTTTGGAGGAAATTAAAATTTCTATCGGGGTGTGGCGCAGTTGGTAGCGCGCATCGTTCGGGACGATGAGGTCGTGGGTTCAAGTCCCGCCACCCCGACCAATTTAGACATTTCAAATTTTCAGTGGTTATAATGGGTTTCAGCCCGAGGCTGACCCGCCTTGGGCGGGCAAGTCCCGCCACCCCGACCACGGGTCAATAAATGCTTCAGGTTACGTGTATGCAAGTAAATTGCATACACTCCACCTTCCGCATTTTTGCCCCTCTCCCCAAAAATGCTTTCAGCATTTTCGGGGACCCCATAAAGCCGAGAACAACTCGGTTTTTTGTTTGCATGCTGGTTGTTTTTGGTTGCGGGTCTGTGCCCCTTTCCTCGCAAATCCGTGCTCTCCTTCGCCTTTGCTCAGGATGCGCTCCTGATTTACTCGGTAATTTTCAATATTTACTGCTCTTCCAAAAATGCTTTCAGCATTTTCGGGGGCCTGATAAAACCGAGTTTCACTCGGTTTTTTTGTTTCTAGCACGTGCGGGTCTGTGCCCTTTTTTAGTGACATTTGCGGGATGGGGGATTAACATATCCACATAAAACACGGGTTTTTTTATTATCATAATTCTGCTACAATACTGATAAGGGTCATTAATCAGAAATAATGCTATGAATCAGGAAAAATGGGATAGTTTAATCGTGTATGCCAAGGAGGAGTTTGATGTTGAGGAGCACGCAACGGAAGAAATAATGGATGGTTTAGGTTCTGTAGAGCGGATTATATTTAACGGACCGCTTGGCAAGATTAAATTGGAAAGAGAAAAAAAGCCTCTGGTTACCGGTCGTAAAGTACTGGCATCAAAACGGATCGGATCAGGTGTATCGGAAGAGTTAGAATTTTCAGATACCGAAACTGTGGATACAATATTTGCATATAAATGGAATAAAGGCACGGATGATTGGGAAGAGATGAATGCTGATCAATTTTCAAATATCAATAATTAAGCTATAAAAATATGTTTGAACTAAAAGGGGAATCAAGTCAGGTAAGGTCAGGAATATTAATGGGTTTATTAGAATCACTATATGTAATTACCATAGCGCTGATTATGAATAATATGAGTATAATGATGGTTAATGTAGCAGAGATTTTCGCCGCGGGTCTTATGTTAATGCTATTAGTATTTAGCGCTTCTGTATCCGGCGTCCTTGTTTTTGGATTACCGATCTATCTTTTTGTCCAAAGCAGAGTAAAGGACGCGATCCGGGTAATGGTTACGACATTTCTGACACTACTCGGAGTATTCTTTATTATTTTACTGTTTGCCGGCATCTATGTCAGTCAATAATAATATCAATCATCATTTGCCGTTACAATTCAATCAGGTTGTTGCCGATAAATTTGAGCAGAAGGCTCAAATTTTCTTTGCGGATGAAAAGAAAAAATTCCGCGGACTTGCATATCACAAGGCAGCGAAAGCAATCAGGGCGTTGGACCGTTCACTTTTAGACATTTATGCTAGTGGGTGGTTGGTGGGTATTCAGAAAATTGACGGAATCGGAAACCGGATTGCGCATGAAATTGAAACGGAGATTAAGAAAAACAAAAAAAGAAGCACCGCCTCTTTATAGTTTCGTAAAAAATTTACACAACAGAATTCAACAGAAAAGATAGTCCAATCCCAACTAATACTCCGACCATTACTTCAAACGGGGTATGACCGACGCGTTCCTCCAAGGCAGGAACCTTTTTATTTATTTGATTCAAATCATTGATTGCCTCTCCCTGTTTGCCGATTATTCTTCGGAGACCTACGGAATCCCTTAAAACGATTACAGACATAACGCATGCAATACCGAATTCTACCGTGTTAACGCCTAGGACAATTCCGACCATTGTACATAATGAAGCGACTAATGCCCCATGACCGGAAGGCATCCCGCCGTAGTTCAAAATATTTTTCCAACGGAATTTACCCCGAAAGGTATCCGGGATTGTTTTTGAGAATTGCACCACCAAGGCTATGCTTAGCGGAATGAGGATAATCTTTATAAAATTCATAATATGTATTATAGCAAGAATTATGCTAAAACAACAAATCTTTGTATATTAATGAAGACATAATAAACAATACGGCTAGTGTGATTATTGTTACGAGGATAATATTAAGATTGCTGCCTGTTTCCCACCCGCACTCATCTGTTTACATTATAACCGGATGCGTGCCGATATTTTGAATAAAGTGGAATCTCATAAACAACATTAATGATGCCAGGAGAATCACCAGAAGGCTTGGGATGATGGTTCCGGCGTGCTGAATTCTGATTTTTACAATCGTATTGATTAAAAGGGAGATTGACACCAGGACTAACACTATCCAGAATATGATATTGGAGTATTTATTGAGGAAGCTTAAGAAGTCTTTTGTTTCTTCAGAGTCATTGGCTGCGACTACAAATGGCGTAACGTCCGTATCCGCTGGCTCAATAGACAGATTCGTGTTTGTCGTTGCCACAAAATTCGGCTGGATTACTGTATTATTAGTATTCTGATTCACAGGAGCCGCGGTGTTTGTGTTCAGGTTAATATTGATGTTTTTGTTTACCGGAGCCGCGGTGTTTGTATTTACAGCAGCCGGTTTGGTAACTGTTATAGGTAACTTGAAATAACTGCCGTTAATCCAGGTAATGTTTTCCGCAACCAGTTGGAAAGATTCTTCATATGTTCCCGCGGTACTCGGTGCCGTCAGTTTGAAGGAAAATCTTGCGATGCCGTTCGGTGCCATATTGTCGGAAATTTTTGTCGGTCGGTATTTTGTAAGCCAGGTGGAATTGGCAAACTGACTTTCCTTGCCGGCAGGATCAGTAACGTTCAGTGCAATAAAATTACTGCCGGAAGCAAGCCATATGGTGTTGCCGGTATTTTTAACATCAACCCAATAATCAATCGTTTCATCAGGTTTAATATTCAAAGAGTCACTCATCTTACTGACAATTTCCCCGGTATATACGGGCGCAGGAACTGGTTTCGTGGTATTGGTATTGGTAATAGCTGTGTTTACATTCGGGGTGGTGGGGACAGGTTCCGGTGTCGGTGTAGGCACCGGCTCTGCGACCGCCACTTTTGGATTACCGAACATTTCAACTAAAATAGTTGTATCTTTACCATTAATCTTTCCGGATACTATTGAAACACCGATCTCTGAAAATTTATCATTGAGTATATTATTTCTATGGGTGGCGGAAGCCATTAACGCATTATGCACCGCTTCTGCGGAATTAAAATCCATCGCCAGGTTTTCACCGGCCGTTGTGTACTGGTATCCGGCACCCAGAACCCAATTCCAAAACCGGGCTCCGGAAGGACTCTCGTGGCTGAAATAGTTGTTCTTAACCATATCTTGCGCTTTTTGATAAGCGGCGATATTCAGTTTTTCTGATACCTTCAAATCGCTCAGACCGCTTGCTTCGCGCGAACTGTTGGTCAGGTTAATGATGTTTGTTGAGGATGCGCTGGAAAAGTAAGCCGGAGAAGGGAAGGAGGCATACATAAAACCGGTTACTGCAAGTTTAGTAATGATCAGTACAATACTGTAGAATCTTAAAGCACCCGGTCTGATAATATATGGTCTATGGCCGTTGTCTTCGTGAGGAATAAAATAAGTTTTTGCGGTACGTAAAGATACGGCCGACTGGTAAGTTAACCGGTTTTTTGCCTTACTTGCAAAATCTTTAATTAAGTTACTCATTATACTTGGCTTAATTGAAACAATATTTTATTTGAGTTTATTCTTTACTTTTTTGATAACATCTTTTATCTGCCAGTCTGACTTTACCAGGTAGTCACGGACATTCAGATTTACTGCGGCACTGGTGTTATTCCAATCACTGAGATTGGAAAGAATAATCACTTGCACAGTTTTACCCCAGGCATTTTCTCTTAAATTTTCCAGAACAGTAATACCATCCATTTTCGGTAATATAATATCCAACAGGATCAGATCCGGATGCTTTTTCAGCGCTAGTTTTAAACCGTCTTCTCCATTCTCTGCTTCAAGTACTTCAAACCCCTCTGTTTGGAGTTTTGCCGATAGGGCGTTTAAAAGCGGTTCCTCGTCTTCAATAACTAATATCTTCTTTTTGGTCATATATTTTGAGGTTATTTATTAGCGTACTTTAATATTACGTTAATTTCATTAAACAATCAACATTACCATATAATAAAATATTTGTCAAGCCCCACCCCCACACTTCTAGAAGTGTGGGGGTGGGAGTTGTGTCTAAAACCAAAACAGCCCCGCGGATGCGGGACTGTTGGAATTTTACTGAGATTAGATCAGCTCGCTGATGACAACCAGTCTTTTCTGTGAAGTAAACAGGGGGGTGCAGGTAAACAGGGTAAGAATCGGATCGTTAGTGGCGTTAATCACTTCCACCTGATCCGGGGTCACCACTTTGGTTTCAATTACCCGGTAAAAGTACTCCTTACCTTCCCAAACGACGGCTATTTTATCACCCTTCTCAAGTTTGTCCAGTAAATAGAAGGTTGTGTTGTTCGGCGGACGAAAACGGAACCGATGTCCGGTAATTACTGTATTACCTCCTTTGTCGGGAGTAGAGGTCTGTGGCATGCGCCACGCGCCCCTGAGCAGTGCCTGATCGTTTTCGCCTTCAACAACCTTGGCATTTACTCCTATTTTGGGAATAATCAGGCGATTGCCGGAATAATCTTCACTGGCTTGTTTGTCCGCTGACAGCGGTAGTCCGGAAATCAGTTCTTTGGAATCATCAATAACCTGAGGGTTTATTTTTGGCGGGAAGAGTAAGAACCGGACAGAGGGGATAAAGGGATAAGCTAATATGATTACCCCAACCCCAATCGCAATGAATGCACCAATTCTTACCGCTTTCTTGCGAGAGTTTGGATTGCGCTTATTTGTTTTCCAATTGATCTCCCGGAATTTTTTCGCTGTATTGTCCATAAGCCAATGATGAGTGTGACTATTCCAATTAGGTAGTACAAATAATCAACTGCGGAGGTTCCGGTATCAGGCAATTCTGCGCCTAATACGGAAATTAACCTAACTTCCACGTCTGCTTTTGCTGATTTATCAGCAGCATTATCTGCTCCCACTGTCGCTACGTTTTCGTAGATTCCGGCAGTTATATTACTTGTTACTTTTACCGCATAAGTTATTGTTTTTGTGGCATTTGGCGCCATATTGCCCAGGTTCCACACTTTAACTACATCATCAGTTCCGTCATAAACGAGTCCTTCAGGTAGTCTGTCGGTCAGTATAACATTGATTGCCTCGCCATCGCCAACGTTTTTTACAATTATTGTGTAAGAGATTACGTCACCGGGATTGGCGAATTCAACGTTTACTTCTTTGGTAATTTCCAGTTCCGGCGTGGTTTCGCCTTTGACGTCAGGAATCCTGACTTCCAAAGTGGCGTCGTCTGATACTTCGTCATGATTGTCAGCTTTGGCAGTCGCGGTGTTTACGTAATTACCCTTCACGGTGTCTTTACCGACCACTGCGTCATAAGTCGTGGTTACGGATTTACCCGGCTCAATATCACCAAGCGAGAAGGTTTTGGTTGTTCCGCCTTCCGGATAGGTTAAGCCTTTTGGTAGGACATCGGTCATCACTACATTAACAGCTGTTGCGTCACCGACATTGGAAACAACGACGGTATATTTAACAGTGTCTTCAGGATTTGCAAAAGCAACATTAACATCTTTAGTAATCGTCAGGATCGGTTTCTTTTCTTCTACCGGAGGAATTACAGTTTTAGCGTCGTCTTCTTTAGGTCCAGTCTGATCGGAATAGATGGTAGCAATGTTAATGATATCAACATTGGCCGGAGTGGTATCTTTGATTGTTGCGGTATAAGTAACACTACCGGTACCACCAACGGCTAAGTCGCCGATAATCCACTTTAACTCGCTGCCATTATCGGTTGCTCCACCAGTGTTTGATATTGACAGATATTGTTCCGGGTAGTTGTCTACAATATAGACATTGGTCAGATCAACCTCGCCGGTGTTTGCGTAGGTTAACTTATACTCTACAAATCCGCCAGGAACCAGATTATGATTGGTAATTTCTTTAACGAGTGAGATATCAGGTGTTTTGACCGGATTTCTCAAGTTGCCGAAATCATTATCAGTTGATACTTTTCCGGAAGTAATAACAATCGGTCCATATACACCCCCATTGCTTTCCGGGAATGTTTGTGTCCAGCCATCCTGTTGAACTTCAGATACATTGTATGCGCCTGCTTGTAAACCGGTGAATTGATAGTAACCGCTTTCATCAGTTGTCTTTGTTATGACAGGATTTTCTGTCATGGTCTGTGGAGTTTCGCCAACTACATTCTTGAAACAGTTGAGGTCGTAGTTATTTACGACTGCATCATTGTTTAAATCAACCAATGTGTTGCCTAAATCGTATTTCTGAGCGAATAGGCTTACGTCTGAAAGGTTGATTACGGAATCAGACACCAAATCATAGTCAGCAAATACTTCGGAACAGCTGGACGTGAGTTGAATGGTCCAATTTTCAAGTCCCGGTTCGCCGGTGTCTCGGACATGATTACCATTGGCATCGTCAAATTTTGCTCCGGAAATTTCGCCATAAGCAGTATTGCCGAAGTTATAGGACATTGCATCATTGTCGGCGTTTGGTCCGAGATAAATGTAATGACAGCCATTGTTTTCAGACGGGTAGGTCTGGTACCAGCCTTCATTTTGCGCTTCACATACCTGGTAGATTCCCGGCAATAAATTGGTAAATTCATAGTGGCCGAGATCTTCTTCATCATCTGAAGTGATAGTTGAATTCAGAGGAGTACCTTCAACCGTATTCAGATTAATTGTCCAACCGGATTTGCCCGGTTCATTCTGATCCCATTCTCCGTTGTCGTTCAGATCGTTCCATTTGTATCCGTTAATATCATAGTGATCAACCGTGTTGTGGAATTCGCAAACCGCTTGCTGGCCGGCAATGACTTCAACATTATCACAGGTTGAAGATACCTGATGGTAACCGGGGATTGTGCTTTCTGAAGCAGTATAGAATCCTTCCGGCATTTGGGTAAAGACCACATAGTTTTCACCATCAGCAGGGGACTGCGTTCCGTGTTCAGCAATTGTGAAATCCCACATATCGGGAGTGGCATCTCCCTCGTCTACATATTTTATTACTTTCAGTGATCCGTAGCATTCGTTGAAGACGGTTGTCTCAACCTGATTGCTCCAGAAATATCCCGTCTCATTACTCCACATTTTTGCTTTGTTCGGGATGACAGTTTCACCGCATTCCAGATCATCGGTGATTGTTGCCTGGAAGGTGATTACGCCCGATTCGCCAGGAATTACTTCATGCGCGTTGGCCAGCGGATTAACCCCGTCAAATTCCTCAAATAGAGATATTCCGTCGCCATTACCGTTGTATTCATTACCGGTCAGCGTATCATCAACATAGGTTAATTGATTATCCAGATCATCGTATATTTTCACGCCACCGCCAGTGCAGTCTGCGTCGCCGGTGTTTTCATAATTCAGAGTATAAGTTACAACATCGCCTGGTAATGCGTTTTCTTTATCAACAGATTTGGTGAAATTCATTTTACAGAAAGTGTCCTTGGTATTGTGAAATTCGCAAACGGCCTGTTCGCCCGGGTTCACCTGCACATTGTTGCAGTTTGAAGATACCTGATGGTAACCGGGGATTGTGCTTTCAATTGCTGAGTATAGTCCCTCAGGAAGGCCGGTGAAGATAACGTAGTTTTCACCATCAACCGGGGATTGGGTTCCCTGTCCCTGGACTGTAAACTCCCACATATCAGGTTCCGCTTCACCGAAATCAACATACTTGATCACCTTCAAAGACCCGTAGCATTCTTTGTAAATGGTTGTGTTTACTTCATTACTCCAAATGTCGCCGGTCTCATTGCTCCAGATTCTGTATTTGTTAGGAATAATATTTTCACCGCATTCCAAATCTTCCGTGACAACAGCCTGGAACTTTACATACCCGGACTCTTCCGGGCTTACCACATGGGCATTGGCCACCGGGCTGGTTCCGTTGAAATTACCTTCAAAGGTTATGTCATGATCGGTATTATCCTGTGAATGAATGCCGTTGTAGGTCAGCCGGTCGTCCAGGTTGTCAAAAAGTTGTACACCACCACCGGTGCAGTCAGCTGTTCCGACATTTTTGTAAGATAGGGTATATTCCAGCGTGTCGCCCGGATTTGCTTCAGTCTTGTTGACTGATTTTGTAATTTCCAATTTGCATTCACCTGGAATTTCAACGTTACCGAACCACACGTTTGTGGGATATGCAATTGTATTTTTTGTAACGTTAACATTCTTTGTAATCGGGTCGGTACCCGGATCAGTGTTTCTCCATCCGTCTTTCTGTGTTTCTGTCACTTGGTATGTGCCAACCGGCAGGTTCTCAATGACCAGCCAATCGCCGTCTTCTCCGGTATTACCGTCAGCAATGAATTGACCGTTTTGAGTGACGTCAAAATGCCAACCGGTCATATACGGTTCATTTGTCTGTTTAACACCGTCACTATTTAAGTCGTTATATTTCTTGATTCTAAGATTACCTGTTTCCTCTTGTACCTCAATATTCCCGAAATGTAAGGTTGCGGTGTTATCTTTTGTAACTACCGCAGATTGGGTCAGGGGTGTGGTGTTTGTCCAACCGGCCTGAAGGGTTTCAGTTACCTGGTAGGTTCCAACTGCCATATCATACAGAAAAAGCACGCCTTCACTGTTCGTAGCGCCTTCGGTACTATATGCGCCATTGGTGATTGTAAAGTGCCAATTTGACAGTAAAGTCTCATTCGCATCGCGAATACCGTCTTCATCCAGATCCAGAAACTTTTTGATCAGAATAGTTCCGGTATCTTCGCATTTTTCACCGACTGTACAGATAGTTTTATCTGCTGTGGCTTCAACCGTCGGTTTTGCAACTGTTTCTTCTGCAACAACTGCCGTTTCAGGAGTCTTTTCAGCAGCTAAAGCTGTATTCGGGGTGAAAAATACCCCCACTGAGGACATATTAAAGATTAGGGCAATTAGGGCAACAATATGGAACGATTTATAGGTCATCTTCCATACCGCTTTCTTCTTGGGTAATAGATTAATTTTCATTGTATTTTTGTAAATTATTTGTTAATTATCCCCTGAGCCAGTCGAAGGGTATATTGTCCTTTGACTCATCTATCGTTCGCTCAGGAACTATTCTTGTTTTTCTTGTTTCTAGTCCCTATCATGAGGGATTGTTTATAAAATAATGTGCGAATATGCTCGGTTTTTCATGAATACAAAAAACCAACAACAAGTTACAAATTCGCTAAGTGTAGCGATTTTTAAAGGTTTATGCTTCTAGTACTCTTTTATTTTGGTTTTTTTATAACCTTTTGTTGGTTTTCTATTCCCCTCCAAACATAGCATTTCTGCCGTGTTCTTCCTCCGTGATAATGTGCAACGCCTAAAGAACTATTTATAGCTCCTACATCTTACAGTTTATGATATTTTTGTCAATAAGCTAGACCATATTTCACCTAAGTTTGGCAAGTCAATTAATTGATTGGGTAAATCAAAACACCCCCATACCCATTAATGGGCGTGGGGGTGTTTAAAGTCCTAAGAGACTATCCTACTTGGAGTGGTGCGATAGCTTCTTTTCTCTGGTAGAAAACCAGATTCCGGAGATTACCAGCATTACCCCGCCAATATACAGGAGATAATCACGGGCGGTGGTACCGGTATCAACCAGTTCGCCCAAGACCGATACGGCGCGTACTTCTACTGTAGCAGAAGCACCGGCATCGTCGGAGTTATCAGCCGTGGCCAATGCCACGTTTTCGTACATTCCGGCCGTGGCGTTAGCGTTTACCGTTGCCTTATAGGTAATGGTTTCGGCTGCGCCGACGGCAATTGTGCTGAAATCCCACACTTTTACGACATCAGTTGTGCCTTCAAATACGAATCCTTCCGGTAATTGGTCGGTTAGAACGACGTTTTGGGCGTCTTCAGTGCCGTTATTGGTTAGAGTCAGCGTGTATTCCACTGTTCCGGCCGGGTTGGTATATTCAACATCGGCGGTCTTGATCAGTGCTAGTTCGGCTTTGGTGGTTTCACCCAGAACAATCGGGGCTTCTACGTCCACAATCGCGGAGTCCGATATATCATCATGATTA
>JBAYGW010000024.1:0-18323 GCA_041666485.1 Patescibacteria group bacterium
AAAATGGAAAAAATAATATTTCACATTGATATGGATTCGTATTTCGCCACCTGCGAACAACAAGCGAATCCTTTTTTGCGTGGCAAGCCGATTGCTGTTTCCGGCCATCCGGATTCGCGTACAGTAGTTTCCGCCGCATCCAAAGAGGCTAAGAAACTGGGTGTCAGATCCGCCATGCCGATCTATGAAGCACGAAAGATATGCCCCGAGATAATTTTTGTGCCGGGTGATTTTGATAAATACGTCCACATTACCAAAAAAATTATCAGTATATTCCTTTCCTTTACCGACCAGGTGGAAGTGACCAGCATTGACGAAGCATTTATGGATGTAACCCCTATTGCACGAAGATACGGCGGAGCAATCCCCGTGGCCAATAAAATAAAAACGGAATTAAAAAAGCAGGTTGGCGATTGGATGACCTGCTCAATCGGTATTGCTCCCAATAAACTGATGGCCAAACTGGCTTCCGGGCTTAGAAAACCGGACGGCATTATGCAGGTACCGCAAAAAGACATTCTCTCTGTTTTAAAAACGATTGAACTTACAGACCTGTGCGGCCTGGGCCGTCAGACGGAAAAGCATTTGAACAGAATCGGGATTAAAAACCTGAATGAGCTAAGACAATACCCTTTAACTAAACTAATCAGGGAATTTGGTCAAACGGGATTGCAACTTTCCAATATGAGCCGAGGCAGAGGTTCTGACTATGTCCCCTCTTATTATGACGCTTATCAGGAGAAATCAATGGGACATCAGATAACTCTGCCACAAAATACCATGGATCTGAAATACTTAAACAATACTCTCTTAAAACTTTGCGAAAAAACCGGACGCAGAATGCGGGAAGCCGGACTAGCCGGCTGGGTAGTTAGCGTATTTATCAGATATAACAATTTTGAAGGCCTTTCCCGGCAAAAGGCAGTTAAGATTCATATTAGCGACGGATACCAGATTTTTGAGACAGCCAAAAATATTCTAAAATCATTTTCATTCAAATATCCCGTGCGCCTAATCGGAGTCAGCGTTGCCCAGCTTTCCCCTTCCAATCAGTCGTCACTGCCTTTTACCGACATAAAAAAGAAGCAGGCGATCTTAAAGGCAATGGATATTGTAAATAATAAGCATGGGGAATTTACTATCCAGCGCGCCTGCCTGCTGGAAACCGGCGGGCTGAAAAGAGATCTGCCCGCTCACGGCCTGATGCGGAAATTCAGATAACCTCACCCCCACACTCATGCATGAGTGTGGGGGTGAGTATTGACAAATTCCCAGTTTTGTTATAAGCTGTGGGGCTTATTTGTTTGCTTGATCAAGCTTGCATACAAATAGGCAGAAACTGCATGCAACAGAAGGAGCATTGATGTCCGCAACCAGAAAACCCAGCGCGGTCTACGACGGAATATCCGTCCAGACGGCCGCCAATTTTTTCGTCGGTAACAGCAAGCGATGGCAACTTCATACCGGCAACCCGCCGGCGGTGGTCGAAGAACTGGACTGGGAGTGCGTCTCCCCGTTCGGCTCGGTCCGGAACGTCATCGTCGTCGACGAGAACGGCCAGCCGGTCTTCGACCGCCCCGAGTATCGGGAATCCCCCAACGTCAATGTCGTCGTCTGGGGTATGGAGCCCGACGGAACGGTCAGACTGGCCGTGGTCAGTCAGCCGCGTCCGCACGCGGACAACCCGTTCCTGGAACCCGGTGCTGCCTGCGACCCCGTCACGTTCGGTCAGATCGTCATGGGCTTCAACAAACGGAAGGTGCTGGGAGACGACGCCGTCGACCAGTACGAATCCGTCGAGGACACGGCCGCGCGCGAGACGGCCGAGGAATCCGGCGCCAAGGTGATCCGGAACATTGAAGTTCCGCATGTGCCTTGGCACAATCCGAACCCGACTTTCTGTGCCACGTGGAGTGACCTACTCTTCGTCGAAGTGGATCTCGACGCACTCGAAGAGTTCAGGTCCACCCGCAACGAGCCAATATTCAAGGCGGAGTTCGTCACCGTCCGCGAACTGCTGCGGCGCATCGCCGAAGGCCGCGGCCCGAACGGCGAGCTGTACCGCATGTGCACCGCCAACAGCGCGTGGATGATCTTTTTCGCCACGCACCCCGAGTTGCTCATTTACTAGCGGAACCCAGTTCCGCTCGTCCCCAGGATTTAACACTCCTCGGGATTTTTTTTATTTTGAATTGATATTTTCATCGCAGGGCTTGATTTTTTTTTGAATCTGTAGTACGCTGTTTGCTCCCGTTCTTTCCTAAACTCAGCGACCAGTTCAGCGACCCTGAGCACGGTCAAATCATGGAGGAATCTCATGACCGGCCAAATGCTTCTGATCAATTGCGCCACGGGCTTCCTTGCCCTGGTCCTTATCACCCTCCTCCAGGCCGCGCTGCTCAAAAGGGCGCGTAACCAGTACGCCTTCTACTGCATAGAGAAGCGAACCCACATTTTCAACTTCGCATTTCTGCGGATTTTCCAGCTCTGCATGCTGGGTGGGATTTCCTTCGCGACGGAGAAGTTCCTCGTCAAGGGAGTCTGGGATTCCCTGCTTGAACCGAGGATCATACTGGTTCACTTCGCCTTCTGGCTCGCGCTGCCGTACGCCCTTTACTACCTGAACTACCGATGGGTATTCAGGAACTCAAACTTCTGCCGCAAGCCTTCGTGGCTACTGTAAAGTCCTAGACATCATATGATTGTTGCCGGACTTTTTTTATTGGTCAGAATAATAAAGGAAATATGCCACGAATTGACAAAACTGCCCTGTTTTTGGTAAGTTATGAGACTATTCTTCGCACATTGACTTTAGCGACATGGCGGTTTTGAGGCCAATACCGCCATGTCACATGTATCAACTCTTGACTGCACTCAGCAGGGTAAAGGAGCTCCCTGATGAAGAAGCCCGCGTTTCTCCAGTACAGGTTCGGGCCGACCTTCTGGACGGCCAATGTGGCGGAATTGTTCGAGCGGATGGGATGGTATGCTCTTTTCACCATCATCACCCTCTTCCTCACCAACAGCAAGAACGAAGGGGCGCTGGGTCTCACCAAGCAGCAGGCCAGTGCGATCCTGAGTGTGGTACCGTTCTTCCTCTACCTGTTACCACTCATCACGGGCACCATCGGCGAGAAGATCGGGTACAAGCGCATGCTGCTGGCGTCGTTCGTGGTGCTGGGTGCGGGGTACTACCTCTGCAGCCTGGCGACCGGGTACTGGTCCTTCTTCGCCTACTTCATGCTCGTCGCCCTGGGCGCCGGCATGTTCAAGCCCATGATCTCGGCGACGATCGGTCAGGTGACCCGCGGTGACAAGCAGAAGTCGTCGGTCGGCTTCGGCATCTTCTACGCTATCGTGAACGTCGGCGGATTCCTCGGGCCGGTCGTTGCCGGTACGTTCCGGCCGAGTCTGGACCCGGCCACGGGTGCGGTGCTGCGGGGCAGCTGGGACACGCTGTTCTACATCAACACCGGCTACATGGCGGTGATGTTCCTCTTCACGCTGCTCTTCTTCAAGGAGCCGGCGCGCAAGGGTACCGATCCGCTGGGCAAGAAGCTCCGCGAGATGATCACGGACCTCCGCGATCCCAAGCTGAGCATCCTGCTGCTCATCCTCGTCGGGTACTTCACCAACTACGTGCAGTTCTTCAACACGATGGCACTCTGGATCACGGAGTGGGTGGACACCAGCGCGCTGGCGGCGCTGCCCTTCATCCCGGATGCCTGGGTGTCGGCTGGCCAGCTCAAGGCAGAGTATCTCATCAACCTGAACGGTCTGACGATCATCCTCCTGGCCATCTGGCTCACCAACCGGACGGCGAAGTACGGCATCCTGAAGACCATGAACACGGCGATCCTCATCCTGTGTCTCGCGGTTGCCGCGCTCTCGTTCACCTCGCCGGCATCCACAGGCGGCATGTCGCTCTGGCTGCTCATGTCCCTGATCATCGTGTTCTCCATGGCCGAGGTGTGCGTGAACCCCAAGAGCAACGAGCTCATGGCGAAGATCGCGCCCCCCGACAAGGTGGCAACGTACCAGGGGTACATGTTCCTGTCGATCGCCGGGGGGTTCTTCCTCGGCGGCAAACTCGTCGGCCTCTACGGCCACTTCGCCGACAAGACGGCGATGTACCGCGAGGCGCTGATCGCGCACGGCAGTAATATTCCTGGTATCGCGGATCTCAACCTCACCCAGCTGGGGCTCGAGCTCCAGAAGAACGGCGTGAACCTCGCGCAGCTCGACCAGCAGCTCTGGTCGCACCACCAGCCCTACCTCTACTGGCTGATCTGCGCAGCGATCGGGATCACCTCAGTGATCTTGCTCGCCATCTACCGCCGGGCGGTCCCGAAGCTCGAGCAAACCACCCGTACCTGATTTCACTGAAGGAAGCCAGTAACACTGGCATGGTGTTGGCCTCACACCATATTCCTTCAACCCTTACACAATTGCGAAAGTGTGGGGGATTTTTTTATACATAAAACAACCCAAATAACAAATCCCGGATTGACAAAAATTACTAATTTCACTACGATTATTTACCGCCTTACAACCCGACTTGGGTAACCAAGGAGTACTCATACCGAAAGGACAGGTTATGCCTCTGCACACCATTCTGATCCTGCACACGATCATCAGCTGGGTGGTTCTCACCGCGCTGATCTATTGGAAGGCTGTGCCCAACCTGTTCGCTCTCTTCAGCGAGAACATCAACTTCTCATGGTCGGGTGCCGGCTACTACGCCTTCCTATTCCTGGTGGAGCGCGTCGCGCAAGCGGGCATCAGCTACATGGCACAGTTCGTGCTGCATCTGTCGGTCGGCCTGCCGTACTTCCACCAACTGCCCGGACCGTGGCACTGGCTGATGCCACTCTCGTTCTTTCTCATCCTGCCTCTTTGCGGCTGGGCCAGATTCTACCGCCTCACCTGGCATCCGCGCCCTGCCTAATCCCTCCCGAACCTTTCGGTTTCCTGCGGGGATTTTTTTATTGTAGCAATTTTAAGTCGGCGAGTACTTCTTCCGCATGTACCGGTGGTTTTACTTTCTCATAGATTTTTACTACTTTACCCTGAGGATTAATTAAAAATGATGTTCGTGCAATTCCCATAAACTCTTTTCCTAGAAACTTTTTCTTTTGCCATACATCATATGCTTTCAACATTTCCATTTTATCGTCTGAAAGCAGGGTAAAAGGCAACTTATATTTTTCACTGAACTTTTCATGGCTTACTACACTGTCTTTACTGACACCTAAAACTTCAGCTTTCAGTTTAGAAAATTCTGGGAATGAATCACGGATCGTACATGCTTCAACCGTACACCCGGGCGTATTGTCTTTCGGATAGAAATAAATTAAGAGCCACCTCCCTTGATAATCTGAAAGCTTATGGATATCCCCTTTTTGATCCGGTAGAGAAAAATCCGGTGCTTGTTTGTTTAGTAAATTTTTCATAATATATTTATTTAATAAATTTAAAATGCTTTAGTGCCGGAATTATATTCGGTGCAATATTTTCAGGCAGATTATTCACATCAAACCATCCCCATTCCCTGATATCAAAACCCGGTTCTATATTGCCATTCCTTTTGGCAAGATAATGCACCAGTTTAACATCAAACACACCGTCTGCAGTTACTTTTTTATCTAAAACTATAAATGGTACCGGATCAATAATATCAACATCTATTCCTAATTCTTCTTTTGCCTCTCTTCGGGCAGTAGCTATTAAATCTTTATCATCCTTATCTTGTTTCCCGCCGCAGACCTTCCAAAATTCTGTATCTCCGTGCTGATTCAGAAGTATTTTATTATTTTCAACTATTATCGCACCGGATACAATGATTATATTGCTCATATGATTTACCTAATTTGATAAAACAGACAGTTTACCCGGCATCATTTCTATCTCAAATTTTTTCATTAAAGGTAATAACTCCCCGTCCAACTGCGCTTGCATATTATGACTTGATTCAATTGAAACTTTTTTTGCCGTAAATGTATGGACTTCCGGAAGTTTCAGATGGGTGCCTTTCATTATTTTAGGAATATTTCTTAAAGCATAAAACCTTCCCATCTTATCTATCTGACATACAGTAAACAAGCCGTCATCAATTTCAGCAGACGGTGCCACCCTAAAACCGCCGCCGTATTGTGTCCCATTACAGGTTGCGATTAGTAATATTTTCTTTTCCATGACTTCATGGTCGTCCAAAACTATTCTGGCTTTTCTGAATCTATAAGTAACCAGCGTTCTAAGTACCGCTGCTAAGTAACCGGGATAGCCGGGAAAATATTTCAGATACTTTCTGACCCGGGCGGCCGCTTCACCATCAAATCCCACCCCCATACCGTTGACAAATATATATTTTCCGTTAACTATTCCTAAATCAACATTTCTGACATGACCATTAATCAGGGTGCGTAACGCTTTTTTTAAGTCCTTTGATATTCCCACCATCGGAGCAAAATCATTTCCGGAGCCGGTTGGCAGAATTCCTAATACTGCCGGCGTATCATAAATCCCTGCAGCCACCTCGCTGATCGTACCATCACCACCTACTGCAACTACCACTTCAAAATTCTTGGCCGCCTCCCTAGCTAACCTTGTTGCTTCTTTTGGTTCTTTTGTGAGTACTTTCTCATACTCAAGCTTATGCTCCCGACAGAATGTCTGAATCTCCGGAATAAAAGACAACTTCTTCCCCTTCCCCGCCTCAGGATTCACAATAAAATAAAATTTCTTATACATTGATCTTTAAATATAATTTTTCAAATTGACCTAAAGTTAGTGCATGATCACAGGAATACTCGCCCACCCTAGTCCTTTTCAAATATTTCAAATACCCTCCTCCCACTCCCAGTTTTTTCCCGATATCCTTTCCCAATGCCCGTATATAGACGCCGGGACCAGATACTACTTTAATAGTGAGTAATGGCCATTGATAATCAATAATTTCAATCTTCTTTATTTCAACCTCTCGTGCTTCTAACTCAACAGTTCTTCCTTTTCTGGCAAATTTATATGCTTCTTTGCCTTGAACTTTCACTGCGCTGAAAATAGGTGGAACCTGTTTTATCTTACCCACAAATGATTTGACTGCTTCTTCCACTTCTTTTTGAGTCGGTATGGATTTTACCGCTATTGAAGTTTTTTCTCCTTCTTCATCATCGGTAGAACTTGTCACTCCCAACATTATGGTTGTAAGATACTCTTTTTCCTTCTGCACTTCAATTCCCAGTTTTTTTGTCGCGTCTCTGCCGACTCCGACAATTAAAACACCCTCTGCTAAAGGATCCAGTGTACCCGCATGTCCGATTCTTTTTACGCCAGTAATTTTCCTTAAGCGATAAATTATATCATGGGAAGTCGGACCTTTTTCTTTATAGATTGCTACTATATCATTCATAAATTTTGAGTATATAAACCAACTAGCTGCGCCTTATCCAGTACATGCCCCTTCATTGCACGCTCTAATTCTTTTTTACCATTAGATTTATCAAGATCAATCAATATATCCAAGGCGTATATTTTGAAAAAATACCGATGCGTACCTTTCGGCGGACACGGGCCTCCGTATTTATTATCACTGCGAGTATTTTTTCCCTCAACCGCACCCTCCATCACACAGTCTTCAACGATATCAAATGTATTCGGATCAATATTCCAGACAACCCAATGTACCCAATCACCCCCGGGGGCATCAGGATCATCGGTAATCAATGCAATACTTTTTGTGCCAATTGGAGTATCAGAGATTCTGAGCGGCGGACTAATATTTTCCCCGTTGCACGTATATTTAGACGGGATCATTTCGTTGTTTAGAAATTTAGGACTGGTAATTTTCATATTCCCTCCTTTCTAAATTACATCTTTAAGTGTGATATTTCTATATTGTCCTTCCTTCAAGTTACCAAGCTCCAACTTTCCGATACGCACTCTTTTTAACTTCGTTACTCCGTAGCCCAGCTTCTCACACATTCTACGAACTTGTCTTTTCTTACCTTCAATAATTACAATAGAAAATTTTCTGACATCAGTCTGTTTTATTTTTGCAGGCAATGTTTTATATTTATTTATGTAAACTCCCGTGCTCATCATTTTCAGAAATTTTTCGGAAACATCCCTAGTTACTTCTACCTGATATTCCTTTTCAACTTTGTTTTGACCCCTCAGAATCTTGTTTACCACTTCACCGTCATTGGTAAGTAATATAAGACCGGAAGTTGCCACATCCAGCCTACCGATTGTATAAACTCTTTCCGGATATCCTACCGCATCAATAATATTGTCCTTGGCTTTTGGATCACTGGTGCAGATTACTCCGACCGGTTTGTTAAAAGCCAGATAGATTTTTTCTGCTGTATCTACCCTGACCCGTTCACCGTCAACAACAACATCATCTCCCGGAGCCACCTTGTCTCCCAGTTTGGCCTTCTTTCCATTGATTTCCACCCTTCCCTGATCAACCAAACGATCCGCTTCACGGCGCGAACAGTAATTGGCTTGGGTCAGATATTTATTGATTCTTGTTTCTTCCATGAGAGTATCATAGCATGAGCGGTAATTATAATAAAATGAGCGTGTTTTATGCAAAAAAACTATTACAAAAGTAATAGTTTAGATAAACACACCCATCAAAGCTTGAAAGGCGACCCGCATCCGCAAACTCGCGGTAACGAGCCGTCTTTCAAGCATATACTCATTTCACAATTAGCTAATCATCATATCCTTTGGCGGACAACACCGATTTGGTATTCCGTCATAACAAAGCTTTACTTCAGTCCACGTACAATTCTTTACAATGCTGTCATCTGTTTCCAGCGCTCCAATTGGATTGTCCATTTGGAATTTCGGCGGGCAGCAAGTATTATTTGGATTGGGATTACCACTAAAACAATCCTTGACCTGGGACAGAGTGCAGTCTTTGGCAAGACCGTCTGTTGCTACTGCTTTCTGTGGGCAGCAAGGATTTATATTTCCGCTGTAGCAATCCTTTACTTGTGACAACGTACAATCCTTAGCAACATCAGTTGCTGATTGTGTCGCATCAACAGTGATCGCCAAAGAAGCCACGCCAATACCAATCATAAGCGCGAATAATAGACCGCTTAAAAAATATTTCATAATTTCACCACCTTTCATTTTAAAGATATTATTGAGTCCAAAATTTGAACCCTTGAGAAAATGGCGAAGGAGAATGTCAGTCTCCCCCTTCGCCGCGAATTCAAGGAATCAAAAGGTGCTGTGCGCTATTTCAGAAGAAGCATCTTCCGCGAAAGTGACTTTCCTTCCGCCTGCAGGAGGTAGAAGTAGGTGCCCGAGGCAACTCGCTGACCGGCGTTATCCGCGCCACTCCAGAAGATCTGGTGCTGGCCGGAAGGAATCGTGCCGTCAACGAGAGTCGCGATGAGTCCGCCACGGACGTTGAAAACCTTGAGAGAGACGTGGTCTTCGCGTGTCGTGGCAAACCGGATCGCGGTTTTCGGATTGAACGGGTTCGGGAAGTTCTGGGCCAGTGAAGTCTGACTCGGAACACCGTCGTTGACACCGACAATCGCATCAACAGGGCCGATACGTGTCAGTGCCGAACCCAACTTTGACATAGTCAGAAGCTGATTGAGAATCAACGGATTGTCGGCGTTGAGCACTGCGACTTGCTCCTCAGCAATCGCGATGCTTTCAAACGCCGGACGGCTGAAGTCCTCAATAACCTCCTTGGTCGTCTCGAAGCCGATGACCTGGTTCATGGCAGTAATAGACCCGCATCCGGGTCCATAGAAACCGCTGGCACCAGCTTCGTGGAACATCATGTCCATGGCAACCGGCGTGTAGCCGAACCAGGTGTCATCCGTTTCCCAGCTTGCAGCAGTACCACAGGTCGGAGCAAGCAGGAACGGATGATGGTTGAGGTACGGGAAAACGAGATCCATCCCCCAGCCCGAATCGCGCTTGGAGTACATGTTCCCCGGGTAATGGGATCCCGACAATGACGAGTACATGACGTTGAGATTCGTCATCCCGCCCATACGACCATTCCACTGGTCAACCAGGGCCTGGTTTCGGGTCTCGGGATTGGGAATCTCGCTTTCATAGATCTCGCCACTGAGGTTGTGGCCGTTCTCCAGGAGCATGGTTCGCACCAGCTCCGCAGCCGCACGTGCCCGTGCACCGTCTCCTTCGCTCATGTGATCCAGGTCGCCGACGAAGAAACCGATGCTTATCCCATAGCTGGGGTAAGACCACCAGTCGTTCGTTTCCTGCATCACCAGGCAGTAGGCGGCAATCTGCCAGAGTTCAGTTACCGGAATCCTGGTAACCACGGTCCCCGGAATCTGGTAAACCTTGTCCGACCGGAAATACGGCCGCCAGTACGAAATGTTCTGTCCTCGCGGCAGATCATCCCGTATCGTCGGAGCGGGAATCACGACATTCCCAGGCTGCGCCGGGAAACGATCCAACATCTGCAGGCGAATTGGCGACCAGACTTCATTCCAGTAATCCGGCCACCGCTCGCCGTAGAGATAGAAGAATTCGTTGTCCCGACCCCACAGTTCGTGGTACTTGACTCCCGCTGCCGTGTTGGCCGCGATCCGGCTTTGGAGATACGCGATTTGCGCGTCCTCCTCAGCCGCAGACTGCGGATAACCCGGAACCACCTCCACGGTCACTTCGTATCCGTACCTGCGCCAGAATGACGCATTGTACTGTTCAACCGCCGCCGCAAACGGTGCGACCGTGTAGCACACCATTTTCTCACCATCACCGACGTTGGCCACCAGACCATCCGGGAGATTGATTGAGGCAATTGCCGCCGTGTGAGCAGTAATCGCCTGATCAAACTCCTCAAGCGTCGGTGCCCGACTCGGCATCAGCGGACGAGCAGACTGCGTGCTCGGCTGAGCATAGCCATGGATGATTCTGTTCCCTGACTCTTCGCGTTCAATGAGCCGGAACCAGCTTTTTCCATCAGCGATTGCTGCCGAAACATCCATCTCGTACTCGCCAAACCCGGGAGCGTGCTCGGGACCGACCTGTTCCCAGACACCCTTACTGGCATCCGATGCTTCCACCAGATAACCGGCTGTCTGGTATTCGGAGCCGGCTCGCCAGATCGCGGTATCGTTCTTGACACCGAAACTGACGTCGGCAGCCGAATTGTCTCCGGCGAAAAGTGCCCACTGACTCGTCTCATGAGCCAGGGGAACTCCATTGGGACTCTGAAATGCGCCCAGGATCCAGATTGCACCATCGCCGGTAGGACAGATGCGCGCGTTAAAGGTGGTATCACCATTCCAGTACTGGGAGCAGACGGTTCCCGGTCCACTGGAAATGGAAATAGTTCCGGTAGTCGCGCCGTTGAAAGTCCACTGGATATCCAATCCCCCTACCGGAATCTGATCCAGGAACTCAAAGCTCGTTGACGCAACCGTCGGTGCCAGAATCGTCGCGCCTTCGCCAACTACCGTAATGGTGCCGTTCTGGGAAGTTGTGACAGTTGAACCACTGCCCATGGATTCCCAGAACGACTGGGCATAGTTGGCGTCAGATGCGGGAAATCCGCAGAAAACCCTCCGGCTCACCCAGGCGTCTTCCCAGGTACTGGAACCACAGCTCCAGTTGAAGACGAAGGAATTCGCCGATATGAATTTGCCGCTGATACAGCCGCTCTTGATGGCGATCGCGTAGCTATCGGCGGTTGTGACCTTCTCAATACTGGCAGTTGTCCATCCGTGTGCGATGTAGAAATCCCAGTTGTTGTCCCGGATCGCCATGCTGCTCAAGTCGTACGGTTCAACGCTGATAGAGCCATAGGCCCAGCCGTCGACACCACTGGCGTGGCCGTGCGTCTGGATCCACCAGACTCCATACCGATTGTCAAGTATGGCGTAGAAGTCGCTCATTCCGAAGGAAGGTGCGGTAGATCCCGGACTGACGTGCGCCGCTTCGGTGACAGCATAGCCCTTGCTGAGCAGAGCGGTCACGTAGGCCTCTCCATCGGTAGTTCCCCAGGTGCTTTCATAGAACTGGACAAGCACTCCCGTAGCAGAACCCGGGGTGTCCGGCGAGCCGTACCCCCTGCTTGCAGCAAGGAGTAGGATCATGGGGATCATGAATCGCTTCATGATTTACTCCTCCCGCAGATTGGGGATGTTCATCGGCCGTTCAAAACTGCGAACGGCTTCTTCGTGCAGAATTCCACCCTGCCAGCTGCACTCTTTGGCAGCGGCAATTTCCAGCAGAACCTTGGCCTGCTGTTCCGGATCGATCTGGCTGGGCGGGATAGCCTGCCGGACCGAAGAAGTCACGATGATGATGCACCCCTTCTCGATGTACATCTGCAGGATGCGGAGCTGGGACTCAAGAATGTCCCGTTTGGTCACATGATTCGCGGTGTCGACCACGATGAACACCTGAGTATCGGGTTCGTCTGTCCAGACATACCCGAAGTTGTTGTCCGACCGCTGGAACGCCTTGGCGACTAGCTTGTCGGCATTCATCATCGCGACAAGCAGAGGCGTGATTTCGGCATTGGGGGTGCCGATACGCTGAAGCTCGACCTGCTTGTTGATGACCCTGTTGATCAGATCCATTTTGCGGATCTGAGCGGAGGTCGGCTCGATAACGACCTTCGGCTTGTCCGAAAGTTCGGGCCAGACCTGCACTCCCTTCAGAGTGATGATCTGACCGTCCGTGGTCAGATCGTTGAGGGTGACCACACCCAAGTCGTTGCCGTAGGCATATGCCTTGGCAGTCGGCGACTCCTGCGCGCTGACCGTGCTCGCAAGTACGACCAGCAGAACGGGGATCATGAAGTACCGCATGGGTACTCCTCCTTTCCGGCGCGAAACGCCGCGGGGAAAGACGTAGCAGACAGAATGCCCGCTACACCACAACTTATGCTTCTTCAGTTGTCAAATTGCATGGATCATCGACGAATTTCGATGCTCCGGACAATTAATGAAAAATAACTGGCCGCAGAATCGAACTTACAAAAAAACTACCTGAAAATAGGTAGCCGGCAAACAAATACAAAAAGTTTTGCACTTATTGCTAGAATGTCGGTTACGCTACTGGCTCCAAGCTATCCTGTCAACCGCACATGTTAATGTTTGGGACCAAGCGTCCAATTACAGACAGCTTATCTTCGCCTCATTCCTCCTTATTAGATTGTGATTTTCTATTTTTATTTTAGTTTGGAATCTTAGTATATTGTATAAAAAATGTCAAATACCCGCAAATAGAATAAAAAATAGGGGTCAGAACAGCTTCTCAGAACCCCTATGTCGCCTAAACAAGCGCTAAGAATGAAATGAACTGTGTGCCCACAAGAGACCGTTGACCGCGTCACGAATCGTGCCCAAATTGAAGGGCTTGGAAAGATAGGCAACGGCACCATAGCGTTCCCGAAAGACCTTGGTCAGTACAGCAACTGACCTGGCTTTTCCCTTCGCGCACATGATCACGAGCGGTATTTGCGCAGCAGGGCCGGGCCGCTTCAGCTCAAGTGAGAGCCATCCGCCGCCGCGATTAGGCGGGTCACCCTCCGGAGCAAAGTACTCCACGAGAATGATGTCGGGACCTTTGCCGTCTTCCTGAATCCAGCCCATAATGCACTTCAGCGCACATGTCGCGTTGGAACAGCCGCGAACCTCATGCCCCTCCCACTCCAACACATCCTTGATGGAAGCAAGCGTATTGCTGTCGGGATCAAAGATGAACACCTTACTCATCGCACCCTACCTCCTGTGCCGGTTTCGCTACTTCCCTCCTGGTAAACCGCGTCCCTGGATATCAAGGACTTAGCGACCAATTAACGGTTACCAATCCTAGGGCTGAACACGTTTTTGTGTCCCCACAGAATCCGATGGAAATTTGAATGTGCATACAAAAAATCGCCTCAATATGAGACGACGTAACCAAAACACTGCACACTTGTGTCGGTTACGTCACTGACTCCGGGCTTCCCTTGACGTCCAAATTGGGATTACCTTTCATAGTCTCACATGAAATCATATTTGATTTCTTCAGGGGAGGTTAGCATGTTCCTTACTGATTGTCAACCCCGTTAGAGAATTTTCTCTAACGGGGTCAACACCGATAGCCTGATAATTAAAATCCAATCTTTCAATAATTACCCCTGCTTCCTCTGCATCTGCAAATCTTGGTTGAGCATAGTCTTCAATAACTACTGGAAAAAACTCAAAAGCGCTAATTCCTTTTTTTGAAAAAGTAATTTCCGCGATTATTCCTTCCCTGGTTTCCTGTGACCACATTTGGTCAAAAACAAAATTACCCAGACTGTATAAAATATATCCATCCTGATATTGTTCCATTGTCTGCACAACATGCGGATGATGCCCAACTACCAAGTCAGCGCCGGATTCTATAGCAGCATGAGCAAAATCTTTTTGGTGTTGGTTTGGCGTAAACTGATATTCGTAACCGTCGTGCATGGAAACAATCACAAAATCAGCAGATTCTGACGCCCGAGCGACATCCTGTTTCATTTTATCAAAATCCATAGCTGCTAATGTAGGATTTGGCTTTTCCGAATCATATGCTGATAATGGTTCTGTTGCGTAGCTATAGGCAAGGAAAGCAAAGATCATTCCGTTAATTTCTTTGATCACCGGCAGATACGCGTCTTTTACGGTTTCACCAGCTCCCATGTATTCAATCCCGGCTGTATTTAAATATTTGAAAGTGTCGGATAATCCTTCCTTGCCAAAATTCAATGTATGATTGTTAGTCAATGTAACTAAATCAAAACCCGCTAATTTCAGTCCTTCAACAGACTCCGGGTCTGCACGAAAAACCATTTCGTTCGTATTAATTTTTCTCCCTGGCGTGATTGGTGATTCTAAATTGCCGAATGTAATATCAGCACTTTTTAATAAATCAGCAGTTTTAAGAAAAGGATAATTGTAATCATTATATTTTTGGATCTTTGTATTCACATCTCTGGAAAGCATAATATCGCCAACTGCCATTATGGTAATAACCGAATCATTCTCTTTGGGTTCAATAAATGATTGGTTATTATTAATCGGAGTTGAATCATTTTGAAGTGTATTTGAAATATTAATTGTTGGTTCAATAATATTTCCTTGGAGGATAAAAAAACCAATTATCAGTGCCACAACTAATTCAATGAGAATTGCTTTATTTTTAGAAGATAATTTCATATTTTGATTATATCACTTTGAACAAAAATTCGTACTGCCCGTTCTGCGTCCAGGGCACACTCGCCTTTGGCGAGGAATTTATACAAAAAACAACGTGCTTTTTACACGCTTCTATCTTTTCATAAACTATTGGCTGGGGAGGAGGGATTCGAACCCCCGCATCACGGGACCAAAACCCGTTGCCTTACCACTTGGCTACTCCCCAACGTTGTCTATCGTAGAATAGCCAAAATGGGAAAAAACGTCAATATTACAAATTAAGAATTACAAATTGCCAACCACCTAATCCCTTACACCCTCAAATACCTGCTGATTGCTATCATACCGCTGATCACACTGATTACAATGGAAATCAATATCTGCAAGCCGAGCATCGCCCAGAAATTAGCGGTAAAATATGCAAACATGTTGAAATCATATCCTTCAAACAAAGAATCTATGTATGGTGAAACCGCGGAGAGCAGCGGGAATAAAATTAATATCGTTATCACGCTGGCTAAAATACCGTACAAAACACTTTCCAGAACAAACGGCAGTCGGATAAACATATTCTGCGCGCCTACCAACCGCATGATTCCCAATTCCTCTCTTTGGGTATACATATTCATGCGAAGCGTATTGAAAACAACCAATATAGCAACCAGAATAAATATTGCACTGACTCCGATTCCAAACTGATAAATCCGATCAGTAATTGCGGTCAGCCGTTCAATGACCACCTGATTATCCTCAAAATTTCTGCTGGCTATTAAATCGCTGTATTCCGAATTATCTAATTTTACAACAATTGACGAATAGTCATCTAAGCTTACCGCTTTTACAACCAGCGCGGAAGGAAGCGGATTTTCTTCAATTTCCGATAATGATTCCTGAATCTGCAAATCATCTTTATGTGCCAGTTTAAAATTTTCCAATGCCTGATCCTTAGAAATATATTCCACATTTTTAACTTCCGACATTGATTCTAAATATGCCTGTACCGCAACCACTTTGTCTTCGGGGACTGTCGGATCAAAAAAGACATCAATATCAACCTGGTCTTTAACTGACTTAATCGCATTATCCGCTACGACATTTAAGGTGAAAACAACGCTGATGGAAAATAACGTCAATACCAGAATAAAAACTGTAACCAAAG
This sequence comes from Patescibacteria group bacterium, assembly GCA_041666485.1. Taxonomy (GTDB): domain Bacteria; phylum Patescibacteriota; class Patescibacteriia; order UM-FILTER-42-10; family UM-FILTER-42-10; genus JAHJEX01. The sequence goes on from JBAYGW010000024.1 coordinate 16,327, forward strand.
AAAGCCAGAAATTCCTTTTGAAGTTTTGAAAGCCGAATTTTAATATTCTACCGAGTGTTGTTAAAATCATTTTAGTATTATAAAATATATCTTCCTGATTTTTGATCAGAAATTATCTGGCCCTGATCCAGAGTAATTACTCTTTTCCTTAAACTGTTTACAATATCCGGATTATGAGTAACCAGAATGATTGTTGTTCCGAATTTATTAATTTTCAACAACAAATCAATAATTTCCCTGACATTAATCGCATCCAAATTTCCGGTCGGCTCGTCCGCCAGCAGAATTTTAGGACGGTGGACCAACGACCGGGCGATAACCACCCGTTGCTTTTCTCCGCCGGAGAGCTGGTCCGGGAAACGATACGCCTTGTCTTCCAATCCGACAACTTTTAAAACCTGCGGTACGATAGTTTTTATCTTCTTGGTCGGAGCACCGCTGACTTCCAACGCAAACGCAATATTTTCAAATACCGTCTTCTTCGGCAAGAGTTTGAAGTCCTGAAACACCACTCCAATCTGGCGGCGCAAAACCGGGATTTCATGATTTTTAATTTTGGTGATATCCCATCCCCCGATTATTATCTTACCCTTCTCCGCCTTCTCTTCGGCAATAATCAGTTTAGCCAGTGTTGTTTTACCGGTTCCGCTCTGGCCGACAATTGAAACAAACTCACCCGGTTTAATATGCAAATTAACGTTTCTGATTGCAACGTGGGTTCCGGGATATGTCTTTGTAACTCCTCTAAGTTTAATCATGCTTATCCTTTATAATTGTTCAACGCGTACCTTGATTACACCATCTGCGTATAAATTCGCAATTGCACCAAATGCGTTATTAGTTAAATCAATTATTCTTCCAGCGACAAACGGGCCGGTTGAAACAACAGTTACATCTATCCACTTATCATTCGCCAGATTCGTCACTCTTAACCGCGTATCATATGCATAGTCATTAGATGCTGCTGCGTAGACATATCTGGAGCTCCGGTACCAGCTGGAAAATCCCATTTCCATATATCTGACATCTTTCAATACTACTACTTTAGCATATTTCAGATGAATATTGGCACGAACCTGATCTCCGCCCAGGGACGTCCGGGAAGGTAAAGGAATCCAGGCACTTTTGTTACTGTCAAAATAATATATTTCTTTTCTATGGTCATCCGGGATTGTTAAACCCATGCTTAATATAATCGGTTTTGTATATTCAACCGGATCCGCTGTCTTTATTTCAAAAGAATAAATATCACTCACCGGCTCCAGCCCTTCCGGAAATGCCACATCACCCTGCTGTGCTGTTTTAAACACCACGGTTGCAGGCTGATTTATGGTATTCGGATAAATACCCAGCTTAAAATTAGAATCCTCGGTATTGGTTATGGTGAAACCTTTTTCCAATGTGACCGTATCCAAAGCGATCCGGAATGCGCTTTTCTCCAGAACTACTACTTTTGCAGATTCTGATATAACCTGCCCCTTAAGTTTATTTCCGTCAGCAGTTGAATTAATTTCTTTCCAGGAGCTTTCCGATTCGTCATAGTAATAAAGATATTTTGGTGTTGAATTTTCCGATTCATAGTTAACCGCAACATTTACCGGATATTGGAGCTCTGATGTTTGAACACCGGAAAGTGAATACCTGTAAACATTACTCACCGCCGTTGTATCTTTCGGTAAAGTCGGATAACTGCTCAATTTATATAAATTTACAGTAAGTGCTTCATCGTGCAAGCCTGGAACAACGCCGACGCTGAACTGAGAATCTGTTAAAGTAACTGTATATCCTTTCGCCACTGTATCGGCATCCAAATACAGACTGACTTCAACGGCTAGCGTTTCGTGGGAAATAAAAAAAAGGCTTACTAACGCGATCGCAAATATGATCTTGTTTTTGGCTCTTGTCATGTCAAATACTATTCTAGTATAATGTTACTGTTTAGACAAGCGGGTATAGTTTAGTGGTAGAACATGTCCTTCCCAAGGATAAAGTGCGGG
>JBAYGW010000025.1:0-17593 GCA_041666485.1 Patescibacteria group bacterium
TCTTGGTGAGCTTCAGCCATTTTCTTATCGTTACTGATTAGAAGTAATAAGGTGCATTCCCTCCCTGCCGACCTTTTTCTAGTACATCCATACTTAGATTTGGGAATTCCTAGATGCAGAGATGTGTAGTATTCAATATATAGAAAAGGGGGTTGGTTGTCAATAACCAAAAACCACCCCAGTAAAAGGATGGTTTTTATAAATTTCTATTTAGCTTCTTCCGGTTTTGCTTCCGACTTTGCTTCTTCTTTTTTCGGTTCTTCAACCTTTGCTTCAGTTTTCTCCACTACCTTTACTTCTTCCTTTTTTTCTTCTTTTGGCGCTTCTACTTTTGGTTCCTCTTTCACCGCTTCCGCCTTCACTTCTGTTTTTGCTTCACCTTCTTTTTTCTCCGCTGCTTCATCTTTCTTTTTTGCCGGACGGCCTTTAGGAATCTTTTTGCCTTCAATTACACCCTTGCTGATTAAGATATTGTGTACAGTCGCAGATACTTCAGCTCCCTGAGACATCCAGTACTTGATTCTTTCAACTTCCAGTTTTAATCCTTTTTCGGAATTATCGTGGGGATCATAAAACCCAACTTTTTCCAAAAAGTTTGATGATACTGCTTTTGATTTTTCCTGAACCACTATTCTATACTGTGGCCTGTTCTTTTTTCCAACTCTAGTTAAACGTATTGCTAACATAACTGATTGCTTTTATATATATTATGATTAAATACTAGGACCCCAAGCGGGTAAAATGATACTAACGAATTATTGATTATATGTCAATATAAGCAATTATTTGGCGATATTTCCCTGTTCATCAACATCTTCCATTCTGACACTGAGTAGTTTGGACACACCGTCATCACCCATTGTCACGCCGTACATTAATACTGCGTGGTGCATAGTTGCGCGGTTGTGAGTAATAGCCACAAACTGCGTTTTATGGGACAAATCCTTCAATATCTGTGAAAAACGGATGGAATTTGATTCATCCAAGGCCGCATCCACTTCGTCCAAAACACAGAATGGCGGGGGATTATTAGCGATGATAGCACAGATCAGCGCGATAGAAGCCATTGCTTTTTCACCGCCTGAGAGCATGTTCAGATCAGAAAGCTTTTTGCCCGGGGGGCAGGCGACAATATCTATACCGGTTACCACCTTTTCCCGTCTGACAACTTTTGGCATCACATCATCTTCTTCATCCTCCTCATCTTCAGATTCTCCGCTCGTATTTTCATCTTTTGGCAGCGCAACCTCTTCTTTATGCAGCTGCAAAGATGCCTTACCGCCGTTGAATAATGATTTAAAATATTTGGTAAATTGTTGGTTAATCTTTTCAAACACCCCTTTGAATTGATTTTTTATTTTTTCATCCAGTTCATCAATTATTTTTTCCAAAGAAATACTGGCCTCTTTTAAATCCCCAATCTGAGTAGTAAGGAATTCATTTCTTTCAAACGTATTTTTGTATTCTTCATTAACTGTCGGATCAATCCCGCCGATCATTTCCAGTTGCCCTTTCAGTCTACGGATATTTTCCACCCGGTCAGAATGCGAAGCCTCCTTATGTTCCGGATGCAGATCAACTTTCAAGTCCACAACTAACTGGGCTTCTTCAATTTTAAGATTCTCTCTGATTTCATTGCCTAAATCTTCCTTTTTAGTTTCTACTCTGGCGATTTCAACATTATTTGCGTTAATGCTGTTTGTAATTGTGTTTAACTCATTCTGTTTCACCTGCATCTCCTGCTGCTTCTTTACCAACTCATCTTTCTTTACCTGTTCTTCCTTATTGAACGAATCCAGTTTGGTCTGGATCACCGCAATCTTCTGATCAACCTCTTCTAGCTTCTTTCTTAGTGATACCTCTTCTTCCTGAATCAGCTTACGGGCAGAGTCCGGATCTTTGGATGCGGTCTGGGTTACTTTCAATTCGGCTGAGATTGTATTCAGTTCTTTTTCAACTGAATTTATTTCGTCTTTTTTATGATTGACTCTGTTTTCTGTAGACTGCAGTTGTATACTGCGCTGATGCACCTCATTAACCAGGTTATCTTTAGTCTTTAAAAGTGTTGAAAGCTTCTTCTGCAGTTCGGACAAATCTTCGGTCTGTTGACCTTTTTGTACTCCCTGTATCTGCTTCTGTAAGTCTTCAAGCTGGCTGACTATTTCACCGGCATCACGCTTGATTTTCCCCATTCCCTCCAGACTTTCAATCGTTTCCAGTTCCTGCCAAAGCTGTTTTTGTTTGGCATGAATTCTTTCAATCGTATCTTGAATATAAGGAATATTTAACTCGGGCTTGTTCTGCAACTGTGAAAAACCTTCTTCCAGTTCTTTTTCCAGTTTACTGAATTCATTAACAATGTTCTGCTGTTGTGAGACTTGATTATCCAGTAAAACTTTTTCTTTTTTCAGTTTTTCTTCTGCTAACAAAAGCTCCTGCTGCAATACTTCCCGGCTTTGTGTGAGTTCCTCCTTCTTTTTTTCCAACCAAGCCAAATCGCTTCGGCCGGCCTCTATGTGTTTCAGAGCGGATTTTCCTTTCAGTACCGCCATCTCCTGCGCAATCCGGTTCTTCTCGGACTGGTACTGCTGATATTCCGACTGGTACTGCTGAAACAGCTGGCCGCGGGTATCTTCCTGCGCAATCCGGTCTACTACTTTTTGAATTTCATTTTTTTCGTTTTCCAGTTTAACTAGCTGGGTGTGCAATTCATCACTTTTTTCTTTCTGTACACGGAATTGCTGTTCCAATTCTTCCCAAAGAATTGAATAGTGGGTCTGTTGTAAAATTGTCAGCTCTTTTTCAATCTCTTCCCGTCGCTCAAGTTTGTTAACCTGGCGCGTCAGCGAACGAAGGCGCGGCACTATCTCCTGCAGTAACATCTCTGATTGCTGTAAATTTTCCTCAGTACGGATCAGCTTATTTTCCGCCTGGTCCCTTTTGATCTGATACTGTTTTACCCCTGCGGCCTCATCAAAAAAATCCTTTCTTTCCTGGGGAGTGGAAGTCAGAACAGTTTCAATCATTCCCTGTCCGATGACACTGTAACTTTTTTGTCCAAAATTTGCCTTGGCAAGCAACAAAAGGATGTCCTGCAGCCGGGATTTAGTATTGTTAACAAAATATTCCCCTTCACCGTCCTGATAGACCCGGCGGGTGATAACTAACTCCGAATAGTCAATCGGTGCCCTCCCGTCTTTGTTATTGATGTACATACTTACTTCAGCCATACCCAGACGGGATTTTTTACCGGAACCGGAAAAAATTACATCCTGCGACTTTTTGCCCCGGAGCAGTTTCAAACTTTGTTCTCCCAAAACCCAACGCACGGCATCGGCAATATTGGATTTACCGGAACCGTTCGGACCGACTACTGCGCTGATGCCTTTATTGAACTTAAGGGTTGTCTTGTTTGCGAATGACTTGAAACCCTGAATATCTAGCCGCTCAAGATACATAAATTTTTATCTTTGATTAATAATATTCTATCAAACTATGAACATAAATTCCGATAATCGCCACCCCGATCGTTATTTTTACTATTGTACCACCGACAAAACCGATTAAAGAATAATTCCTAAAAGTTATTTTAAATACCCCGTCACGACCGGCATACACTTCTCCGATTACTGCGCCGACAAACGGGCCGATTAAAAGCGCCATGAACCAACCGAACAATGATCCGATCATTCCCCCGATTATCGCGCCGATCAATCCCCACTTGCTGGTATTATATCTGTGGCCACCCCAAAATCGTGACAGATATTCCAGCGCTAAAGAAGCAATTACCAGTAAACTTACTAAAAATACATGATTATACCCTATGACTTGAAACTGAGTGATCCCCGCGTAGAGCGAGAAAGCAGTCCACATTAAAACCATTCCCGGAAAAAAGGGGAGGACCACCCCGCATAACCCAACGACCATTACAACCCCACAGGCGATAACGATGAAGATTTGCGAATAGTCCATAACTTACTCCCAATTCTTAACTTTAAGCGCGTTTTCTGCCGCCGACAATTGGGCCGCCTGTTTACTGGAACCTTCACCTTCAGCAATCATTTCTTTTTCAAACCAAACTCCCATTACAAAATGTTTTTTATGATCGGGGCCGCTTTCACTTACCACCTTATATACCGGCGTAATACCCAGTTTTTCCTGACTCATCTCTTGTAACAGACTTTTTGAGTCCCTGTATAATTGATGCTCCAATATATTTTCCAGGCGATTTAAAAAATTTTCTTCAATAAATTTACGCGTCACATCCAGCCCTCGGTCAAGATATGTTGCCCCAATAATCGCTTCACAGGCATTCGCCAGGATTGTCTGCCGGGCTTTAGGCGTTTTATCATTGGTTTCACCCTTACTCAAGTATAAATACTTTTCCACTCCCAAATCATTGGCGACAATTGCTAACTGTTCACTGCGAACCAGGCTTGCCCGCCAGTTTGTCAGTTCTCCTTCCGGTTCGGAATAGTTTTTAAAAAGATGCTCCGTCACTACTAATTCCAAAACAGCATCCCCTAGGAATTCCAGCCGTTCATTATTTCCGATGCCGAAAGAAGGATGCTCATTCAAAAAAGAACGATGCACCAAAGCCTGTTGCAAAAGTTCTTTATTCTTGAATTCAACCCCGAGTTTTTTTTCTAATGCTGATAAATCTTTTTCCATCGCCAGTTTATTCTCTGTCCTCTTGCCCACTTGTCTTTACCGCTCATTAAACCTCCTGAGGGATAAAAACAGCTAGAAAGAGAAGTTTGTAATTATTTGATTATTTACTACTGAGGAATTTTCTTGCCCTCACCGGCTTCTTCCATTTTTTTATAAATCGTTCCTAAAACGCCGTTCACAAATTTTCCAGAGGATTCTCCGCCGAAAGTTTTTGCCAATTCAATTGCTTCATTAATGGCAACCTTAGGAGGAATCTCCGGAGAATATTTCAACTCAAATATGCCGATGCGGAGGACATTACGGTCAACCACCGTAATTTGATCCAATGGCCATTCCGGAGCATATTTGGTAATCAGCTGGTCAATTTCTGTCCGGTTTTCCACCACCCCTTTGACAACGCTCTCTGAAAAACCCTTATCGTCAAAATCAGGAGCGAATTCTTTCAAATTATGTTCCAGTACTTTTACCACGTCGTCTTTCCGATCATTAAAGTCCCATTCATAGAGACTCTGCATAGCAATGGTCCTGGCTAAATGTCTGTTGGACATGGTTGGGTTATTAGTAGTTCGTAATTAGTAACTGGTATTCTGTAATTGGTAATTTATACTTGTTATGAATTACCAATTACCGTTTACCAAATGTTATTTAGTTTCCTTTTTAGCTTCTTTTTTCTTTTCAGCTTGCTTGGTTGTTTTTTTGGTTCTCAATTTTGCTTTTTCTTTTTTTGTCAGTACATCAATCACTGCCCGACCACGATATGTGCCGCACTTTGCACAGACATGGTGCGGACGAACCGGACTTTTGCACTTTGCACATGTAGAAAGCGTACCTTTGCTTAAAGCCATGTGACTGCGGCGGGTTTTTGTTTGTGAACTCGGTGTCTTTTTACCTGGTAATCCCATATATTTTCCTTCTTTAATAACTAATAAAGTTTATCTTGATTTGCCAATAATGACAAGCAAAAGGTTACTATATAAACGTGACGCTGGCAACCTTGTCGTCTTTTTCTTTGAAGCGCATTAACCTTACTCCTTGCGTCGCTCTGCCTAGTACGGAAACGCTTTTTATCGGGAGCCTGATTACTTGTCCGTTGATTGATATAATAATCAGATCTTCCCCTTCCAACTTGGCATTTACTATGAATGATGTAACTACTTTTCCGGTTTTCGGTGTAATCTTAGCTGTCTTAATCCCGGATCCGCCCCGGTTCTGCACTTTGTAGCTGGAAACACTGGTTCGTTTGCCGAACCCATTTTCTGTAACCACCAGTGCTTGCTCGTTGGACTGAGTCTTCCCGCCGACAATGATATCCATTCCCACGATTTCATCATTTCCCTTCAGACGGATTCCTCTCACGCCGGAAGCGTTCCTGCCCATCGCCCTGATATCCTTCTCTTTGAAACGAATAGCCTGTCCGCCGGCGGTAACCAGAATGATATTATCATCACCCGAAGACGGCTTAACCCACTGCAGGAAATCATCTTTTTTGAGTTTAATCGCAATCAATCCTGATCGGCGAACTTTTTCAAAATCCTTAATATCAACTTTCTTGATTATTCCTTTTCTGGTCACCATCACCAGATATTTGTAATCCGCGGCATCTTCCAAGGGAATCGCCTGTGATACTTTTTCGTCCGGTGCCAGTTGTAGGAAATTCACCATCGCCTGACCCTTAGCAGTTCTGGACACTGACGGTATATCGTATGCCTTCAACTGGAATACCCGGCCTTTGGTTGTAAAGAACAGAATATCCGCGTGCGTGTTAGTAGAAAAGATGTCATTAACCACATCCAATTCTTTAGTAGTCAGGCCGATCACCCCCTTACCGCCCCGACTCTGAGTTTTAAACATAGTCGGATCCTGGCGTTTGATATAGCCGTCGCGCGTCATTACAATAATCGTGGACTCGTTCGGGATCAGATCTTCCTGAGTGAATTTGTCCACCGGGTTAGCATATACTTTTGTTCTTCTTTCATCACCGAATTTTTCTTTGATTTCCGCCAATTCTTTTTTGATAATATCCAGAATCTTTTTCGGCGAAGCCAGAATGCTTTTCAGCTCTTTGATCAGCTGGACCTTCTCCTTCAATTCCTGCTCAATTCTCAACCGTTCCAACCCGGCCAGTTGTTGCAGTTTCATTTCCAAAATTGCCGTTGCCTGCAGATCGGATAACTTGAATTTAGCACGCAACTGCTTATGCGCCTCTTCTTTATCTTTGGATTTTTTGATCAGCTTGATTACCGCATCCAGATTGACTAAAGCTTTCATTAATCCCTGCAGAATGTGTTCACGATCCTGTGCGCGATCCAGCTCAAATTGCGTTCTTCTACGTACAACAATCTGACGGTGTTTGAGATACTCATCAATAATCATTTTCAAATTCAAAACCCGTGGCTGGATGCCGTCAACAAGTGCCAACATGTTTACATGGAAAGTGTCCTGCAGAGATGTTAGTGTGAACAATCTGTTCAATATTTTTTTCGGATAAGAATCCTTTTTCAGGTCAATCACAATCCGAACACCGGAACGGTCCGATTCATCGCGCAGGTCTCTGATTCCTTCAATCTTTTTCTCGTGGATCAAATGAGCAATTTTTTCAATCAATTCCGCTTTATTCACCTGGTAAGGAATTTCGTGAACAATAATTCTGAAGTTTCCTTTTTCATCCTCTTCAATTTCCGTATTCGCTCTAATCACAACCCTTCCCTTCCCAGTAGCGTAAGCCTGCTTGATTTCCTTGATATCATAAATGCTTCCGCCGGTCGGGAAGTCCGGTCCTTTGACAAATTCCATCAGATCTTCCACTACCGCGTCCGGGTGATCAATCACGTGACTGATGGCATCAATCAATTCACTCAGGTTGTGCGGCGGGATGTTTGTGGCCATACCGACTGCGATACCCATAGTCCCATTCAGTAAAAGATTCGGCAGTCTGGCGGGCAGTAATGTCGGTTCTTTTTTGGAGCCATCGTAGTTGGGGATGAAATCTACTGTGTCTTTTTCAATATCAAACAGCATCTGATCGGAGATTGACTGTAGCCGGGCCTCGGTATATCTCATAGCCGCCGGCTGATCACCGTCCATTGAACCGAAATTCCCTTGTCCATTCACCAGCGGATAACGCAGGGAAAAATCCTGTGCCAACCTGGCCATAGAAGCGTAGACCGCCTGATCACCATGCGGATGATATTTACCCAAAACTTCTCCGACTACTGTGGCGGATTTTCTGAATTTTGCCGTTGAGCGCAAACCAACATCCCACATGGCATATAGAATTCTTCTATGAACCGGTTTCATTCCGTCCCGGACATCCGGTAATGCCCGTGACACAATTACGGACATCGCGTAATCCAGATAAGATTCTTTCATCTCATCAACCAAAAATCGCTCCGTAATCCTGGGGGCTTGATTTAATTCAGGAGTATCTTCTATTTTTTTTGCGTAATGCGGTTTGTGTTTTGCTTTCTGCTTGGCCATGCGGTTTTAAATATTTGAATTAGTATTAATATTCTCAAATTGAGGGAAAACTTTTTCTCTTAAGGCCTGTACTTCCTCCGTCACTTCATCTTCTTCAATCAGATTCATCTGTGCTTTCTGAAGATTGGAATAAGCATCTTGTACGCCTTCAAACTTTTTGTCTATCGTGTGGAAAAGTCTGCTGAAACCATTTGCTATTTCATCAAACCCTCCGCCACGTTTGCTGAGATCATCTGCCAGTGAGGAGCGCAAAAAAAACACCCACCCGACAACCACCACCACCATGAAACAACTTACCATAATCCACATTAAAGAATGTTTTGCCTCTTTACTAACCGGAGAGCTTTTCGCAATTTTTTCCTTAACGGCTGAGCGTAAAATATTTTTCTTCTTGGAAGATTTTTTTTTGCCACTTTTTACGGGGGCTTTTTTTACTGCATCAATTGATTTCATAAATAAAAATTTACTGTGGTTCTAGAATCGTTATTTGCATATCATCCTGAGGGAGGTCTTTCTTTTTAATTGTCAGACGGCTTTCCGCTTTTTCTGTCCCATTTACTCCCATCGCCTTTTTGAAACTGTCTATGGAATCCCTTTTTTCTTTTAAACCAGAAATCTTATAGTGCATCGGGATCACAATCCGTGGTTCAATCTGACTGATTGCTTCTGATGCTTGTTTAGCGTCCAGTACGCCGTTGCCGCCAACCGGGACTAGCAGTATGTCCAACCCTTCCAGACTCTCCAGTTGTTTGTCTGTCAAAGCGGAATTCAGTTTGCCAAGATGACCGATCGTAATACCCTCAATTTCAAGCCAATAGATTGTATCGGTAGGACTGCCGTTCTCATGTTCAATAGGAATTCCTTTAACAAAGATCTGTTTTGCCTCATATTCACCCGGACCGTCAATCACCAAAGTCTCGGTTTTTGAATCCTCAAGTCCGAATTCGGGACTGCTGACGATCACCATATCAATATTTGCAACCCGCGGACGTCTCAGACCACTGGCCTTACTTACCGGATCAATAATTACTTGCACTTCACGAGATTGAATTTTAAAACAGCTCTGACCAAGCCATGTGATAAACATAATGTGAATATTTTTATGCTAATTAAGTGATTTTCCTCTCTTAAGGTATCATAAAAACGGCCATAAGTAAAGCAAAAAAGGCTAATATTTTTAGCCTTTTTCCTCTAGTATATTTAAATTATTATATTTCCATATCATCTATCTCATGTCCACCATCTTCCTCTTTTTTTACTGGTTGTTCGTCGGAATGTTCAGCATCCGGCATTTCAACAGATTTTTCTTCCGCCCGCCTATTTTGCATAATTGCATTCTCAGCATCAATAATTGCTTTTTCCATACCGGCTTCCGGGGATTCAATCCGATTGACCGAACCACCAATCCCGCCCTGTAACTGCACTGTTTTGGGCGATGCGGGTTTCTCCGGTGATGAACTGGATTTTTTTTGTTCGGCAATACCTGAAGATTCTTCATAATAATCACCAGCGGAACCAGATTTTTCTTCCGCTTTTCTGGCTGATTTTGGTATATTCTTGGCTTCCTCCTCAATTTCCTGAGCCCTTTTCCATTGATTCATGGAAATTACCCGTTCCGCAAATTTTTTCAACTCAACCACACCCTTCTCTGGATCAAGACCCATTTGTTTCATCAGATCCCTGTCTTGATTGCTCAATTTACCTTTATCAATCATTTTTGCAAGGAATTTTCTTCTAACCCCCGGCTCCAAATCATGAAAACTACTTATTACTGTTGTACCCCCCATTTGTGCCTTAATTCCACCTCTAAAAACCCTCTCTGCCTGCCCACCACGAGTAAGACCCGATTTATACCTTAGAGACCCCCTTATTCCCTTGGTAAATCGCGTTTCTTTTACCCCTTCTTTTTCCAAATGCTCAGAAAATGCTCTAACACCTCTTTCAAACTCATGCTTTGTGAGACTTCTTTTACCATAATAAACACCTGACTGTTTCAAGCCTTTTTTAACCGACTCAGTGACCCCTTTACGACCCATCATTTGAGCCGCCACCTGATGAAAGCTGTCTCGGGAAATACTGGGGTTTTTTTGTAAATTTTGGATCCTTTGTGATACTGGCATAGTTATATAATAACAAATTTAACTGCTTTTGTCAATATATTTGCCTTTTTTTTACCTTTCCGCTACACTAAGTCATACGTGATTTTAATAACTCGCGTATAGTATTTAATAATTAATTATTTAATCATTAATATGATTACTAAAACAACGGAAAAAGAGGTAACGAATAGTGCTTTCGCCGATCTTCTTGCCAAGGAAGATTCTTTTAATATACCTAAACTTGGAGAAATCGTAGAAGGAGTAGTTATCAGCGTATCAAAAACAGAAGTACATCTTGATATAGACGGAATAACCACCGGCGTTATCCGCGGTGGCGAACTGATTGATGAATCCGGTGACTGTTCTGATTTAAAAGTCGGTGACAAAGCGCAGGCAACTGTTATTGAACTGGAAAACGAAAATGGCCAGATGGAATTATCTTTCCGTCATGCCGGACATAAAAAAGCCTGGGACGAACTAGAAAGGCTAGTTAGCGAAGGTGTAATTGTTGACGCCAGGATTATGGAAGCAAATAAAGGCGGGCTAATTGTTAAAGTCGGTCGTGTCGGCGGATTTTTACCTGTATCACAACTGATCCCTGAACATTATCCGCGCGTTGAAGGTGGAGATCGCAATAAAATATTAGAAAAACTCACATCATTTATTGACCAGAAGTTCAGGGTTAAGGTAATTGATGTTGATGAAAAAGAAGAAAAGCTTATTGTTTCTGAAAAAGCAGCCTGGGAAGAAAAACAGAAAGACGTATTGGCCCAGTTTGAAATCGGCTCAGTGGTGGAAGGAGTTGTGACCGGTGTTGTAGACTTCGGCGCATTTATTGAATTCGGCGACGGGCTGGAAGGACTGGTTCATATTTCCGAACTGGCCTGGCAGCGAATTGATAATCCTCGTGACATTATTAAACAGGGAGATAAAGTTAAAGCATCAGTCATCGGCATTGACGGTTCCAAGATATCTCTCAGTATGAAAAAACTGCAGACCGATCCTTGGAAAGAAGTGGTAAAAAAATATAAGATTGGTCAAATCGTAAAGGGTAAAGTATTAAAGATTAATCCTTTTGGAGCTTTTGTTGAACTGGATCATGATATTCACGGGCTGGCACATATTTCCGAACTGTCTAACCAACTAGTACATAATCCTTCAGATATTGTAACCATCGGTGAAGAATATAAATTCAAGATTCTCTCCATTGAACCGAATAATCACCGACTTGGACTTTCCTTGAAGGCAGCTCAAGAAAAAGTAAAAAAAGATACTGAGACGGTATCCGATGATTCAGGAAAAGACGGTAAGAAAGTCAGTCTGGAAGCGGGGGATAAAAAAGAAGAGCCGGAATCAACCAAAACAGGAGTTACTGAAGACATTAAGACTGAAGAAAAGGCTGATACCAAAGAGGATCTTAAAAAAGAAACAAAGGATAAAGAAAACATTAACGAGCCAACAAATCCCATTGTTGCCTAAACAGCTAAAATCAAGTATAATAACGGCTGATCATTCGTGATATAGCCGTTATTTTGCTAACGGAGAAAAAACAAATATATGAAAAAAATCGTCAAAAATTTTATTATCTTTTTTCTGGTGTTCCTTACGCTAGCGGCCTTCCTAAGTTTGTATAATTCACCGCTCAATGAACCGCGAAAAATCGGGATCGGTGAATTTGTTGACCTGGTAAATAAACAGGAAGTTTCGCAAATTATCATTGACGGGGACAACCTGAAAATAACTTTAACCAGCGGAGAGGCGGTGGTTAGTCAAAAAGAGCCGACTGAATCACTTTCCACACTGTTAAATAATTACCAAGTCCCTGCTGAAAAGCTAGTCGGGATAAAAACTGAAGTTAAACAAACTACTTCCACAATGTATTGGGTTGGAGCGATTTTGCCATTTTTGTTGCCATTTCTTTTGATTGCCGGATTTATTTATTTTATGATGCGGCAGGCACAAGGAACAAACAACCGGGCAATGATGTTCGGCCAATCAAAAGCCAAGGAGGTTTCCTCACAAGACCAAAAGAATAAAGTTACTTTCAAAGACGTGGCGGGAGCAAAAGAAGCCAAAGAAGAGCTAGAAGAAGTCGTAGAATTTTTGAGAAGCCCGAAAAAGTTCACTGCCCTCGGCGCCCAGATTCCCAAGGGTGTACTTCTGGTCGGTCCTCCGGGTACCGGTAAGACGCTATTAGCTAGAGCGGTGGCCGGCCAAGCAAACGTGCCATTCTTTCATATCTCCGGTTCCGAATTTGTAGAAATGTTTGTCGGTGTGGGCGCATCCCGAGTCCGCGATCTTTTCAGAAAAGCGAAGAAGGTCGCGCCTTGCATTGTGTTTATTGACGAAATTGATGCGGTGGGCAGGCAGCGCGGTTCCGGATTGGGCGGATCACATGATGAAAGAGAACAGACATTAAATCAAATTCTGGTTGAAATGGACGGCTTTGATATCAATACCAATGTAATTATTGTCGCCGCAACCAACCGTCCGGATGTACTGGATCCTGCGCTACTCCGACCGGGCAGATTTGATCGCCGAGTCATTCTAGATTTACCGAGCCTGAATGATCGGGAAGAAATATTACAAGTACACGCCAAAGGTAAACCGCTGGATAACACCGTAAAACTGCGCACACTGGCCGAAAGAACACCGGGATTTTCCGGTGCGGATCTGGCAAATCTATTAAACGAAGCCGCAATACTTGCCGCAAGAAAAAACAGAAAACAAATAATTGCAGAAGACACTCTGGAAAGTATTGAAAAAGTTATGCTCGGACCTGAAAGAAAAAGCCACGTATTAAATAAAAAGGAGAAAAGAATTACCGCTTACCACGAAGCCGGCCACGCATTGATCGCGCACGTGCTGCCGAACAGTGACCCTGTCCGCAAAGTATCAATAGTCTCCAGAGGACAGGCGGGAGGTTACACATTGAAATATCCATCGGAAGATAAATTTATGCATTCCAAATCAGAATTCATCGCTGACCTGGCCGTATTACTGGCCGGTCATGTAACAGAAAAAGAGGTTTTTGGAGATGTGACAACAGGCGCCAGTAGCGATCTTAAACACGCCACCTCTCTGGCACGCAGATTAATTACGGAATATGGAATGAGTGAAACCATGGGACCACAAACATTCGGTAATAAAGAAGAAATGATCTTTTTGGGCAGAGAAATTTCCGAACAAAGGGATTACGGCGAGAAAGTCGCTTCTATGATTGATCAGGAAGTATCAAAATTTCTGAAAAAAGCCTATGTGACCGCACAAGGTATCGTAAGAAAAATGAGACCGAGTCTTGATAAAATTGCTGAAACCCTGATTGAGAAAGAAACTCTGGAACAAGCAGAGTTTGAAGCTCTATTAAAAGACCTCAAAATATAATAACAAATAAATAATTAATATTGGAGGAGGCAATATGACACTCTACCGAAATATAATCAGAGAAGCCTGGCAGCTAGCATGGCAAAAGAAATTCTTATGGTTCTTTGGCTTGTTTGCGGTCCTACTCGGGAACGGCGGTGAATATGAAATACTTTTTCAGAACATTGACGCAGTATCAAATAAACAGACTCTGATATATAACCTTGAAAATATTTCAAAAACCGGGCAGTTAAAAATATATTGGGACAACATAGTCAGTTATTTTACGAACTACACCGCTTCCTCCATTGGGATATTACTATTAGCATTAATAATATTTGTGGTAATAATCTGGCTCGTAGTAATTTCACAGTCGGCATTGATAGACAGCACGCTTAAAATTAAAGCGGGGAAGAAGGCTAACTTAGAAACAGGATTCCAAACCGGCAGAAAATATTTCACTCCGATATTCATCCTCAATTTGGTCAGTAAATTTCTGATCTATGCCCTGCTGTTTTTAATCGGAATACCACTAGTATATCTCTTCATTGAAAAGGAATCGTGGGGATGGAATATTGCGTTCTCTATTATCTCATTTATCATCCTCGTTCCACTTTCAATCGTAGTTTCTTTTGTAATCAAATATGCATCGGCATTTGTGATTGATAAAGGGCAGACAATTGGTATAGCACTAAAAAGCGGCTGGAAATTATTTACCGGCAACTGGCTGATCACTATTGAAATGGCATTTGTAATTCTCGGAATTAATTTTGTTTTGGGAATAGCATTATTCATTGCCCTCACAATTATATCTGTACCGTTCTTCCTCTTAGGAATCATATTCTACCTACTAGGCAGCGGAGTTGGGTTATATATCATTGGTCTTATACTAGTACTTGTACTGGTAATTGCGGGATTCTTGGCCGGTGCATTAATCGCAACGTTCCAGTATATTAGTTGGACTTTACTCTACAAAAAATTACTAGAAAGTAAAAATACAAGCAAAATTGTTCGTCTGTTTAGCAGGCTACCGAATTACGTCGGAAAAACCTCATAAAAATGTTTGCTTAAATAGATACTATTTGCTACACTGCTTCTGCGGTAAATTGTGTAGTCGCAAAAACGGTTGTTTAAAGCTATATAAATAAGCAAAAACCTACTTTCAAGGGCATGTAGCTCAGTCGGTTAGAGCACCACGCTTATAACGTGGGGGTCGATGGTTCAAGTCCATCCATGCCCACCATCATGCGATAACGATAAATAGTATAAAACATTTAACACGGTTCGATGGTTTCCGCCTGAGGCGGACCAGCCTCGGGCTGGCAAGTCCATCCATGCCCACCACTAGAGTATCTTGAAATATTTTTATAACACTTCCCTGGTGTAAAAACCCGAACAAAATATTAGCCGCGGTAGCTTCAGCCCAAGGCTGACCAGCCTCGGGCTGGCAGTGGTAGACCTGCCCACCGCTCCTTGTAATTTATATAAATTAATCACCATACTACTGGTGTGAAGCGCTATTAGCCGCGGTAGCTCAGTGGTAGAGCAGTAGACTGAAAATCTACGTGTCGTCAGTCCGATTCTGACCCGCGGCACCAGTAGTATGATGATTAATTAAGCGGCCTTGCAGGCGGGGCAGTAGACTGAAAATTTTATCCTGAGCCTGCCGAAGGACTACGTGTCGTCAGTCCCCCCGGACTGCGATCCGGGGCTGACCCGCGGCACCAGGGACGTGTTATAAAAACGGGGTGTGGCCTAGTGGCTTAAGGCGCCTGCTTTGGGAGCAGGAGATCGGGAGTTCAAATCTCCCCACCCCGACCAGAGAGAATTTTGGAGTAAAACATCCTTAAGGTTTCCGCCCAAGGCGCTGTGCCCGCCACTGGAGGGGACCCGCCTCAGGCGGGCAAATCCTCTCACCCCGACCAAGTAGGACATTCTGAAAAATTAATAAAGATTGCCTACTTCAAATATAAGTCAGTCTGTAATGGGGCAGGAGATCGCCCCGAGCGTAGCCGAGGGTTCACCCCGACCACTGGTCATAAATGCTAAAACAATAATTTATGACAAATGACTTCTACCAAAAAATATATGCATTGGTTGGTAAAATACCAAAAGGCAAGGTGGCAACCTACGGACAAATCGCGGCACTTGCCGGTGCGCCGCGTAGCGCCAGAGTAGTCGGTTGGGTCTTACACATACTCACGGAACCGCAAGCAAAAAAAGTTCCCTGGCAGAGAGTAATCAATAAGGAAGGTATTATCAGCACTACTTGTGAAGATCATCCTAGAGACCTGCAAAAAATGCTACTGGAAGGTGATGGCGTTGAAGTAAAAGAAAAGAATGGATGTTTATGGGTTGATCTTGAAAAATATCTGTGGAAACCCTAAAATAAGAAACAAAGTATAACGTTAGTCGCAGTTCGTGATCACCCGGGCGGGTGTCGTATATCGGTATTACCACAGCTTTCCAAGCTGTTGAGAGGGGTTCGACTCCCCTCACCCGCTCCAAATAATAAAGGTGCCCTGACCTGGGGGCATTTTTTATTTTCACAATTAATGATATACTATTTGATATTAATAATTTGTAAATATGCTCTACTTTGTCCTCTCAATTGAAGTACTACTGATAATATTGCTGATGATATTCATCATTTCTTTTGGTATACCATTTTTTACCGGCGCGCCTTTTGCCCCCAGCGCAAAAAAGGGCGTGAAAAAAATGATTGAACTGGCAGGTGCTAAAGAGGGGGATGTGGCAGTAGATCTAGGATCAGGCGACGGGCGAATCGTTATCGCGCTTGCCAGAGCCGGAGCTGAAGCACATGGTTATGAAATTAATCGTTTCTTAGCCTGGTACTCCATGACTAAAATCAGAATGACCGGTTTAGATCAGAAAGCATTTATCCATGGAGGTAATTTTTTTAAAGAAGACTTATCCAAGTATAATGTAGTAATTATCTTCGGTATTTTCAATATTATGGAAAAATTAGGTGAAAAATTAAAAAAAGAACTGAAACCGAACGCAATAATCATCTGCAATAATTTTTCCCTGCCCAATTGGGAACCGATCAAAAAAGAAGGAAAGTTTTATGTGTACAAAAAGAGCCTTGGATAAACTGTTGATGAATTGATTTGACACCCTAAAGTAGGCGTGCTAAGGTAGGAAACTTCGCAAAATCTCACCCTGTAAGGTAGAGATTTTTTGATTGAAGTATTACTAATAACAGATATGAATTTCTACAGAAAAGTGGGTAATAACAACAGAAAAGTGGGTATTTTCCTACTTATATCTCTAATTCAGCTAGTATTCCCACACATCACATTATCACAAGAAAATACCCTAAAAAATGAGCTAAATAGCCCTATTATTGTGGTAGCCGAAGAATTAGCCAATAGATTTGAACAATTACCGATTGCAGGCAAAAGAGAGGCTAAAAAGTCATTTTATTTAACTGTAACAGCCTATTCTTCCACTGTTGACCAGTGCGATAGCGATCCGTTTACCACAGCCTCTGGTGAGACAGTACATGATGGCATTATTGCTTACAATCATTTACCTTTTGGAACAAAAGTGCGCTTTCCTGAGATATTCCCCGACAAAGTATTTGAGGTTCAGGATCGGCTTCGGGCAGGTGCCGGCACCTATATTGCCGATATCTGGATGAGCAGTCGGGAAGAGGCAATCCAGTGGGGTGCAAAAGTAATAAAAATTGAAGTACTATAGCTAAAAAAGGATTGATTCAGCTAGTGTCCTCTGCTATACTGTATTCACCCTGTTACTAATACTATGTGGCTTTGTCACACAGTAATCTCAAGTAGCAATATATTTATTTACTTGCCGTATGGTAATATTTTCTCGGACAAGTAACGGGGTTTACTTGTTTAGCTAATTTTGTTATAACAAGTGCACGTCTGGCGGCCTGGTAGCCAAGTGGTAAGGCAGTGGTCTGCAAAACCATTACTCAGGAGTTCGATTCTCCTCCA
>JBAYGW010000026.1:0-14025 GCA_041666485.1 Patescibacteria group bacterium
CGCATCCGTCTTGGGCGGTGATCCCCACTACCCGCTCCATAAATTGGCAACTAAACGATTGTAATTCACTAAGAGCTGTAAGAGATGGGTTCTGCGCCAGAGGCGCATCCGCCTTGGGCGGAGATTCCCACTACCCGCTCCAAACGACCAAACGAGTGTATAAACTATGAGCTGTATTAGATGGGTTCTGCGCCGGAGGCGCACCCGCTCGCCTCGCTACGCTAGTGGGCGAAGCGGGCCTCTGGCGGGGATTCCCACTACCCGCTCCAAATAGGCCTAATGATTGGGCTTATTTTTTGTTTAAAACCTTTTTTGCTGTTTCCACTACTTCCTTCGGCAGGAAGTTTGCTTTTATCAAATAATCCACCGCTCCCAGACTGCTGGCCTTTTTCCTGTCCTCCGGGCTGTCCAGATTGGTCAGGGTAATCACCGGAACATTCTTTGTCTTAGGATCTTTCTTTAAACGCGCCAGTAGGTTAAATCCCACTCTTTTGCTGAATTCTATCACCTTTCCCTCTGCTTCAGGAATAATAACATCCAATAAAACCAGCGAAACACCATTTTCCTGTGCAAGTTTTAATCCGCCGGAAGCGTTAGTAGCAACTAAAAGCTCGTACGCGGAATTACGAAATGCTGCCTGATACATGGAAACCAAGCTAGGTTCATCTTCCACTAATAATATTTTCTTACCCGCTTTTGATGCCATAATAATATTGTTTATGTATTTATAGTACCAAAAATTAAAGATGTTTTCAAATTAAACCTATTTAATAGGTATTGTTAGTGTAAATTTGCTTCCCTTATTTTTACCCTTGCTTTCAGCGGTGATCGTCCCGCCCATTGCTTCCAGCATTTTTTTTGCGATGAATAACCCCAGACCTGTTCCGTTTGGATGCACCTGAAGGATACCCTCACCACGTGTGAATTTCGTAAATATATTCCGTAAGTCATTCTTACTCATCCCGATTCCGTTATCAGTAACCTCAATTATTATCTGATTTTCTTTTCTTCTGGCAAGAATATTTACATTACCGCCTGCCGTATAGTGAACTGCATTATCAACAATATTGGTGATTGCTTCTTTCAGTTTAATCGGATCTGCTATTGTCTTCGGAATAGGTTTAACCGGCTTGTCAAAAACCAGTTTGACTTTTAACTGATCGGCTAACGGCTGTAAACCGTGTACAATCTCCTCAATCACGCTTTCAATCCGGACTTTCTTGAAATCCATTTGCATCTTTTTTCCTTCCAATTCTGTGGCGTTCAGTAATTCATGAATAATTCTTTCCAGACGGTTAATCCCCTCGTACGCCTGTGAAATAAATCTTTCCCTCTCGTCATGAGGCAAGTCTTCTTCTTCAATTACTAAAGAGAGCATGCCTCTTACTATACTGGTCGGCGTTCGTAGTTGATGTGAAGCCACAGTCAAAAAGTCTGATTTGATTTTCAAAAGCTCTCTCAATCGTTTCGTCGCGTCATCAACTTTGTATTTCAGAGTCTGATTGAAATCTTGAACCTCGTTATACAACCTAGCATTTTCTATTGAGATCGCCGCATGATTGGCTAAAGATTCCAAGAGCCTCATGTCTTCCTGTGTATACGCGTCACGGGATATTTTCCTACCCATAATAATACAGGAAATCAAATTTCCTTTTGATATTAGCGGAAGTATTATGGCAACATTCAAACTTCTTAGCTGTTCCTTAGCATATTCAATATCTTCCTTTGGACTATTAAATCCTTGTGTATTCCTTACTAACTCATCATAAACCAATGGTTTTCGCAGTGTAGTAATAAAATTGGAGCAACGTGAACTGCTGACCATCTTAATCAATTCTTTTTCATCAAAACCGATTATTTTCATCGGTTCATAATTTTTATTTTTTACAAATAATCCGATATTATCCATCTGCATTGTTTGCTGGATCGTATCTACAACCACATTAGCAACTTCCGTAAGATTGATTGTGGAAGAAACATCTTTTGAGAATTTATCTAAAGTCTCTTGATAATCATAAAGACTGGCAAAAAAATATTTGTTGCTCAGTTGCTTCAGTTTTTTACTCATATAAACAAATCCTGCTAAAAACAACGGGGCAAAAACAATGGCAGTCAATAAAGCACCTAATGTAAACGGACCGCCGAAGTTTGAGTAGTCTGACCATGCCACTAGATAGTAGGCACCGACGACAAAGATTCCCAGACCGGAATAAAAAACGCCACGTCTGATAACTAAACGAATGTCCATTAAGCGGTATTTTGTAATTGCATAACTTGTTGCAGCAATGAAGAAAACGGCTCCATATATTCCATACTTTGATATGTCTGTTGGCCCTTCAGTGAATTGAGGAATGATAAGATTTGTAATAACTGCAATAAAAGAAGTTAATAGTATTCCATAAAGTACAAATTTTATTTGCAACCTCTCAATACCAGTAGCTTTTCTTCTCTTACCAAACAGTATATAAAAACCCCAAATAAACTGGAAAATGATTACCGCTGCATAAACAAAATATAATGGACCAGATACAAATTTTATTCCATCTAACGAATGCTGTACATCCTCAATAATAAGATTTGTGGACAAAGTTATAGCCACAATTACTAATAATATTGGAACTAGAAAAATCAAATACTTTTTTGAAAGTTTGATATTTTCTTGGGGAAAGTTAAATGTAAAAAGTAAAAAGAAAAAACCAATCAGAGGTGCAACGCCAAAATCAATTCGCCATAGGATAGATATTATTACTTCAGAAGATAAAACTTCTTCTAAATAACTAGCATTATTCCAAATGACAGTTATTGCAGAAAGAGCAAAAAATGCTTTGTTTAATAAGCTTTTAGTATTCCTTAAATAAACTAACAATCCTAGTATGAAAATTGCAAGAGATATTATTTCTAATACTAATATATCTGTAATCATAAATAATTCACTAGTTTAAATAAATATTTATTTGAAATCTTCTGTATAATTTTATTTTTTGAATAAAAAGGGTTCTTCCACCTAAGTAAAACACCGTAATTCATACTTTCTGGATCTTTGAAATAATCAGGTAGTAATAAAACAATTCTAAGCCTATTCTTTTTATAAAAACGCACTTCCGGATCAAGTAAATCTCCCCTCTCATCTTTTGCGTTAAGATATTCCTCTGCAGAATATTTATTTGAATATTTATGATAATAAGGTATTCTTCCTCCTAATATCCCATATTTCAGATTATTCTTAATAGCAACTGCACCTACCTGTCTGAGTAATTTTGCTCCGACACCATATGGTGCATCTGGCACAACACTCAAATCAACTCCAAAAATGGAATCCCCGTCTTTCCTATGACTTTTCTTGATATAGCCATTATCAGTTGCCTCGTACCAATTATGGATGCTTAAAAATTCTTCATAATTTACTTTCTGAAATACAACTACTCCAATTATCTTATTTTCCAAAACAGCTACAAATATTCCGTCCGGAAATGTATTTATCCTTGATTCCATAATTTCCTTTGTTGCTGCTCCTTCTTTTGGCCAAGCCTGTTTTTCCACAAATAGAATATCATCAACATCTGCTAAATCTGCTTTTCTAATTTCTAATCGATTATTACCCATTGAACTTATTTTTTGAACTTTAAATCCTAAATAGATTACAATGACCAATTCAATCATTATTGCTGATATTACCGGCCACGGCAATTTGTCATAACCTAATAATAATACATATAGCCAAGGAATAACAGCAGCAGCCCTATTCATCAAAAAACCCCAATAAGAAAGAGGGTTATTTAAATTTACATTTTTTATATGAAATTTTAATAAATCCCGAATTTTAATTCTTAGCAATCCGGAACCCTTGAGCATTAGAAATATCCCTAAATTAAATACTATTTCACTAGCAATAAAAATATATGCAAAGTTTAATACATTTATTCCATATCTCTCATTGATTACATCATATCCTGTAATAAAATAATCAATAAGAAACATCGAAAAAAGTATGATGAGCACATAAAAAAATATTTTACTACTAACAATTTTTTTTCTCATTGATTGATGATCAGCAGAATTCATATATCAAAGTATATTATACCAGATTTATTATATATTTGGTATTTTTTTATTATTATTGACTTTACCTTAGCCAAAAGCTATACTAAAGCCGTCGCAATTTATATAGCCGTCTCAATATTTATCAATAAATAATGGATGTAAAAAACATTATTCTACTAATTGTAGCTGGTTTAAACCTAATTCTATCTTTACTGGTTTATTCCAAGAATACCAAAAACATAATTAACGTTGCTTATGGCTCAGTAATTCTATCGGTAGGTATTTGGTCATACGGGATTGCTATGTTCAGATATTCTGACAACGTGATTACTGCATTACTTTGGGCAAGGACATATTATATAGCTGCAGCACTTATCGCATTGTTTTTCTTAATATTTTCAATACACTTTCCCTATAAATCATTTATTCTTTCTAAGATTAAATCTTTATTAATCATCCTACCATTTATTGTTGTTGTGATTATAATTTTCATACCAGATATGATGATTGGAAAAATTAGTATCAATATTCCAACAAATGTAGTTACGCTACAATCAAGCTATACAATTTATACAATGTATTTTTTATCATATATGGCAATCAGCTTCTACTACCTCACTAAAAAATACGCCTCGAGTCAAGGAATTCATGCAATTCAGTTGAAATACACTTTAAATGCAACAGCAACCGCTACATTTTTCGGTGCAACATTCAACCTTATTCTGCCGATGCTCGGAAATTATAAGCTAATATGGCTTGGTCCATATTTTACGCTAATAACGTTTGCTTATGTTTCATATTATCTTTTCTTCAATAAACACAGAATCTAAACCATGCCTACTCCCCGCAAAAAAATTGGCTTAATCATACTGGGTGGAACAGTTTTGTCTGAGGAAAGCTCGGATAAAAATGCTGTTATTGTAAAAAATGATATAAAACCATGGCTCGCTAAAATGCCGGAAATTAATATTATGGCGGATATTGAGCCGATTTTTATTTTGGGGGAAAAAGACAATGAACCGGATTTGAACCACTGGATTAAGCTTGGAAAAATAATTGCCGGGAGATTAAATGAATTTGACGGATTTGTAGTTACCCACCATGTTCATTCCCTCCTTCCGGGTGCCTGCGCGCTTTCATTTATGCTCCAGAATCTATCAAGGCCTGTAGTATTCACCGGATCTCAGATTCCACTGATGCTCTCAAAGAAAAATATCAACAAAAAGATACTGAAAAAATATAAAGGTCTGGGAATTAAGGCTAACCTAATCAATGCCCTACAGATCGCGATTCAAGGCCCGTCTGAAGTGTCAATAATGTTCGGCAATAAACTGGTCCGGGCTAACCAGGCACATATCACAAAAAACCTGAGTTTAAATTTATTTGACGCACCGGCAAAGGCCGTTTTGGCAACAATTGATTTTGGCATTAAAATATCGGAACACAATCAGACTGAAAAAAAAGACGCTTTAATACTTAATGCAAATTTTGATGATAATGTCTCAGTAGTGGATTTCAACTCTGAGCAAAATGTTGATTATTTAAAATGGGTGCTGGAGAAGAAACCTAGCGGCATCATCATTCAAACCCACAATCCCGAATCCGCACTGGAGCTGTTAGACAAGCTGATTCCGGACAGTTATGACATGCCGATTCTAATCTATACTGACATACCGTATGCCAACAGCGGAAACGCTTCATATATCCTTATTGATCGTATGACTTTTGAGGCAACGCTCATGAAGCTTAAATGGGCGCTTGGTCAAACAAAGAATCGCAAAAAAATCGCCGTATTAATGAAGGAAAACATTGCTTCGGAATTATTGGAGGGAGAAGAATAACATGAAGATATATTTCTTCGGACCGACAACCGAAATATCAAACTATAATAATGCTTACCAGCAGATTTTAGAGCAGTTAACAAAAGCCGGCCTGCAAGCATTCTCAAAGACAGAAAGCGGTTATGTCACACCAATCAGCGAAGAAAAAATGGCGGAAATTCAGGCGGCCGGTGAAAGCGTGCTGAACCACGTTGACGGAATTGTGATTGAGGCAACCGCGCCGGATTCAGAGGTCGGCTATCTGCTGGCGCACGCAATATTGCAGAAGAAACCAACTTTGTGCCTTTATCAAAAGGGAGCTCAGATCAAAAAAACATTAAGTCATTTAGGACAGAATATCCCGCCCTTCATCATCGCCAAACCCTATCAGAAAAGCGATCTGGAAGCGATAATTGCAGAATACATTAACCTGTTCGGGATTGATCCGGAATATAATGACGTGCCGAATATTAAATTTACTTTGCGCATCTCACAAAAAATTTCCCATTATCTTCACTGGAAAACCCATAATACCAAAAAGACCAAGGCAGATTTTCTGCGCGAGATGATCCAGGAAATTATTGAAAATGATGATAAATATAAAAAGTATATTGTAAGTCATAAAAATAAATAGGAAATAGATATATCAACAGAAAAAGGCGTCCTCATGACGTCTTTATTTTTATACATATGTTTCAACATCGCAATTCTCAAAAACGGTATTATTCCAGCAACTATACATATTTTGTAACATTCTGCACAAAAGATGGTTTTCCGTATTTTAACGAAAACATATTCTGCGATATCTTTGTGGATGATTTAATGCTATGCAAGCAACTTAAGCAATTTAAATTATATGCTTTTTGTTTATTACCTAACCATGTGCATCTTTTATTGAAACCGGGAATTAATTTTGATATATCCAATATCATCCATTTTATCAAGAAGAATGTTAGTTACAATATTAACAAAATTATGGAGTATAATCAGTTTGAATTAATGCCCGAAGGCGGGTTTGCGCAAACCCGCCTTCGCTTTGACAATATGATTAAATGTTATAAAAATGATTTTACAATTAAATATGGAACAAATCAAAATTTAATTCCCCAATTCAAATGGCAAGAATCATTTCATGACCATATTATACGAAACCTCCGTGATTTTAATAACCACTTGCAATATACCGCATATAATTTCCGTAAACATAAATTACCCGACAGTTGGCAATATAGTTCTATAAATTACGGATTCATGATAAATGAAACGGATTATTAAAAACACAAAAAAACACTTGACTATCCGCATGCATCTGCTAAAATTTAGGTAGAGATAAGCCGTCGCATAAAATAGCGCCGTCGCATAAATCATCACAAAGAGGCTTATCCCGAAAAAATGCAAATTGCCAATTAAAAACATAGCAAAATAAAAGCCGTCTGATTTCAGCGCCGTCGGATAAAAGTGTGGATAGCTTTCCGGCACTGCGCTAGAATAAAACTTTTGCCCTCATGAGGCCTAGAAGATGGCTCCTAAGTTCCCTCCCCCGCTTTAAAAAGAGGACGCCCAATAATCTTTTTTGGGGGAGGGGCTTGGAAGTCAACCAATAAATTAATCCGGTACTATACCGGTTTTTTTTATTTTCTTCCCAAGGATTCTATATTACTTGCGAAGCAGATAATTATGGCAAAGCAAATAAACCCCACCAGCTGGCGGGGTGCCCCGAATACCAAATATATAAAAACACCTTTCAACTTGTTATGGCGAGGGGTTCATTAAAAACTGGTAGATTTTTTCCAAAAGCGTATCAGTCACTTCGTCCACCAGTGGATCATGATATGAATTTTTAAGCCAATACAACTCTTTTTCTTTTGACCCCAGCATATTATAAATCAGTTCGGCGCTCTCAGGTGGAATAACCACATCGTCCTTAGAATGGATGACTAAAGTAGGTACCAGAACATGCGGTAGTTCGTTCTTCGTAAAATTGTTGATAAAATAGATGAAACTTGCATAGCTATCCAGTGGAATCCGATCGTATGTACGTTGCATAAAAGCTGTATCGGATTTCATATCCTTAACCCATTCTTTTTTGTAGTACTTTTTGAACCTCTTGATATACGGGACCACGTACCGGTTCAGTTTATCTTTTTTTAATAATATTGGTGTTCCAATTGTAATAATTTTATTAATACTATCGGGATAACATCTGGAAAGATTAAAAGCCAAATTACCGCCAAATGAAAGTCCGATAATTGAAATATGTCTGTATTTACCTCTGACCTGATTAAAAGCCACGCGTACTGATTCCTGCCAGTCCCGGTAATCAGTCTGGGCCAAATTTTCAACATCCGTCCCGTGACCGGCTAACCTAATACCATACGCATCAATCCCTCTGTCTGCCAGGTAGGTACCTAAAACCCGCATACTATATGGATTGCCTGTGAATCCATGTATCAATAAAACGGCAGAGCCCCCTCCGCCGTTATATTTGAATGCTTTGCCTGATTCAATAACTTGATCCTCTTTTTCTACAATTTTCATGAATGTAATTAGTTGACCTTCGGTTTTGTTTTCTGTATAGTGTGATAGACGCAACCTATATTCCGCCAGCGTAGCTCAGTTGGTAGAGCAATGCTTTCGTAAAGCAGAGGTCGTGGGTTCGACTCCCACCGCTGGCTCCATAATCCCCTCTTTTAGAGGGATTTTATGTTTTTATCAGATGGTAGACTTTTGCCTTGGTAACTTCACCTGCTAACCAATCATCAATAGAAGGGAAAGCAATCAGAATGTGACTGGCTTTTACAACCTCTTTAGCCGCATCACCCTCTCCCTGTGTAGTTTTTTCATCCACCTTAATAATATGGTAGCCAAACTGCGTGGTTACAATATCACTCACAGTGCCGACCTCCAATCCAAACGCTGCGTCTTCAAATTCTTTTACCATTTCTCCCCTGCCAAAATATCCGAGATCACCACCGCTTGTCGCAGTTGCATCATCACTGTACTGGAGTGCTGCCTCAGCAAACGTCAATTCACCCGACTTTATTTTTGCTAATGCTTCCTCGGCTTTGGCTTTTGGCTCTGCAATGATTGCCGGGTCTTCTTTGATGCTTGTCTCCAACTTGCTGCGCAACAGGAATTTATACAGTACTTTATCCTTAAACTGGTCAGGTGTCCAACCATAAAGATCAAGGATGGTTTTTTCAACTTCTTCCTGAGATGTTGCCTGACTGACAATCAAATTAAATTCATTGTCCACCTCTTCCTGAGAAACAGATATTCCCTTTTGTGATGCGATCTGCGACGCCAGTTCATCTTCAATCAGACGGTCCATAACATTTTTCCTTACCTCTTCAATTGTCCAATCAGCTGCCTGATCAGGATAAAGCTCTTTCTGCTTTTCATAAAAATATTTCAATGCATCAACATCGGATTGATAATCCGAATATTTAATGATTTTGCCATTCACAACAGCCACGGGATAAGGAAGAGTTTTGACGATTGTCTGAGCAAATTGGTTATCCCAGTGATATTTGTACACCCCAAATCCCACAGTCGCCAACCCGCCTAAGATTACTACAATAAACAAAACTACTGCGAGAATTATTACCTTCTTATTCTTTCTTTTTTTCTTTGGTTTCAACTTTCCTTCACCATCTGCCGTTTTTGATATTTCTGCATCTTTCACTGGTGCCGGTTTTTCGGTTTCTTTCTTCGTTTCTGGTTTTTTGATCAAATTTTTCTCGTTGCTATTTTTTAACGCTTCTTTGGATGCCGATTTCACCTCGTTCGGATCTTCCATTTTTTTATTTTTTATTGTTTTACTGGGCATGACTTTATATTAGTTATTATTGATTAAAAAAATATGCGAACCAGCGCTCAGGATTGGATAATTCCTCTACATTATCCGGGGCGCCTACTGCCTCGGATTCAGTAGTATTTTCATCCACTACTTTTACATCAGGAATAACAACCACCTTTTCACCAGCTTTTGCCATCCCTAATTTAGTGCGCGCTTCTTTCTCCTTAAAACTGTTAGTATTTAAATATTGAATAAGATCAGTCAATTCAGCATTTTGCTTTTCCATTTCCGATACCTCCTGTTCCAGTGTCTGAATATCTTTATTTACCTCATATCTTCTTATTACTTCCTTACCCAGTGATACCGAGAAAAACACAAGTACTGTCACCCCAATTATTAGAAACAAGCGCGAAGGTAAAAACCTATTTAACTTATTTTTCTTGTTCACCCTCAGACTCATTCTTTTCTTCTTCTGGTAAAGAATTAATGTTTTGTGATTTTAAAAATTTATTGAACCTTTCTTTGCCCAGCTTTTCCTTTGTCTGTTCCAGAATATCAATCAGTTCAGCCGCGGACATTTCTTCCTTGCCTGCCTGCTCATTTTGCAGGGAATCCTTCTGAATTTCCATAATAGCATCTTGAATTTTTTCAGGTTCAAAGACATTCCGTATCTCCAGATTGGCATTGGCCCCCGCAGTCTGAATTACAATAGTACCATAATTAAAAAGCGTTGAAAAGACACCCTTTTTATTGAAACTAATATCCTGAATTTTGTCATAAGTAGCAACCGAAACCGTTTTATCAAAAAGACCGCGCTGGTCAAAGTCAATTATCCTTTTATTAGTAATCATAAAGGCGTTATAATACCAGATAATAAAAGTGCGTACAGTGAAGACAATCGCAAGAGCCAGCAGGACAAAAAAGCCGATTACTCCCCATAACCCCCGCTGAAACAGCGGAAAAAGCAGAAAAAAAGGCAGAAGCACCAGGACAATAATGATTGCAATTTTCAATATCTGACTCAAAGCATAGGCCCGCACTATTTTGATGGTTTCTTCCCCTTCTTTAAGATGTTTGGTAAAATATTCCTTAGACATACAATAAACTAAATTAATAATTTATGACCAAAAAGCAAAAGAAGGTTTACAATATTATCTGGACAGTTATTTCTATTATTGGAGTAATCGCAATGGTCTTCTTTTTGGTATATCCGGCATTTAGCTAAACTATTTACCTTTCAATACCGACAGATATACTTTTGAAGGGATATCCACTTTTCCAAACGAACGCATTTTTTTCTTGCCTTTCTTCTGTTTTTCCAGAAGCTTTCTTTTTCTGGTGACATCCCCACCGTACAATTTTGCCGTAACGTCTTTTCTTAATGGTGAAATTCTTTCGGAAGCGATTACCTTTCCGCCCGCCTGGTGAGTTCCCTTTTGTTTCTGATAACCCAGTACTCCCTGGATCCTGATTTCTATCAGCTGCTTTGGTATGGCGTCTTTTAATGTACTGACCACCCGGCGTGCAGTTACGTGTGAAGAATCCTCATAAACAAACGTTGCCAGTGCCTCTACCACATCCCCGTTTACGACAATGTCCAGTCTGCGTATTTTAGCTTCATGGTAGCCATGAAACTCATAATTCATTGAAGCATACCCCTGGGTTATGCTTTTTAGTTTATCATAAAAATCAACAATCAGAGAAGTAAGGGGCATTTCAAAATGCAGAATAATTCTTTCCATTTCCAGATACTCCGTCGTATCATAAGTCCCTCTTTTTGCCAATACCAGATCCATCAGCGCCCCCTGATATTTCGCCGGAGTAACCAGGTCCACTTTCATCCAAGGTTCTTCAATGGAAAGTATTGTTTCTTCATCCGGAAAATCAGCCGGGCTGGTTATTACTATCTTTTCGTTGCTCTTCAATGTTACGTGATATGCGACAGACGGGATGGACACAATAACCTCCAGACCGTATTCCCTATCAAGCCGCTCCTGAATAATATCCAAATGCAGAATGCCTAAAAATCCGCACCGGAATCCCAGCC
Source organism: Patescibacteria group bacterium (assembly GCA_041666485.1). Classification (GTDB taxonomy): domain Bacteria; phylum Patescibacteriota; class Patescibacteriia; order UM-FILTER-42-10; family UM-FILTER-42-10; genus JAHJEX01. Next base: position 11,708 of record JBAYGW010000026.1, read on the forward strand.
CCAGTCCCGTGGATTTCTCCGGCACATAATCAAAAGCCGAATCACTGAGATGCAGTTTTTCCAGTGCTTCCCTCAACTTGCCGGAATCATCACCCTCTTTAGGAAAGAATCCGGCATAAACCATCGGTTTTACCTCTTTATATCCCGGCAGCGGTTCCAGATCAGGCTCATGGTTTAAAAGCATGATTGTGTCGCCGACCCTGCAGTCTTTAACAGTCTTTAATCCGGTGATAACGTAGCCGATTTCGCCGGCGGAAAGACTTTCTTTTTCATGCAATTCTGGTTTTAATACACCAATACCAAGCGTTGCGCCTTTTTTCCCGGTTGCCGGCAAATATATTTCGTCGCCTTTTTTCAGCGTACCATCCACAATCCGGACCAGTGATACCACACCCTGATATTCGTCATAGTATGAATCAAAAATAAGGGCGCGTAGAGAATCCAGTTTACTTTCTTCCGGCTCCGGAATAACTTCAATAATTCTTTTCAAAATTTCCGGGACCCCCACTCCGGTTTTTGCCGATGCCAAAATTATTTCTGCCGGATCAATACCTAAAAGATGCGCCAGTTCATTTGACACTCTTTCTATATCCGCATTCGGCAAATCTATTTTGTTGATGATCGGAATAATCGTCAGATCCTGATCAATCGCCTGGTACAGATTGGCCAGTGTCTGTGCTTCAATACCCTGTGTCGCATCAACCAGAAGCAAAGCGCCTTCCACGGCGGACAAAGACCTGGACACTTCATATCCGAAATCCACGTGACCCGGCGTATCAATCAGATTTAAAACGTACTCTTTCTGGTCAAGAGTATAATCCATTCTGACCGGCTGTAATTTGATGGTAATCCCCCGTTCCCGTTCCAGATCCATCCGGTCCAAAAGCTGCTCCTTCATTTTCCTTTTTTCCACCGTTCCGGTAAATTCCAAAAGGCGGTCGGCCAAAGTAGACTTACCGTGGTCAATGTGTGCGATGATACAGAAATTTCTGATATTCGTTTTTTCAGTCATTATTTGTGTAAATTAGCGAACTGATTTTTTGCTCTTTGCAGGAATTTTTTAATAATGTCCACCTCGTCAAAATTCAGCTTGACAGCCAGCAGAACATATACCAACCCCCCGCCAAGCGTACTGCCCGCGGTCTGTATTAACACTCCGAAAAAAGTCTGCATATCAACCCAGGGGCCGATAACGTATTTCAGAGCCTGAATTGTCAGACCCATCAGTAAGGATAATAAAATAATTTTCAATGTTGAATTAACAATCCGCTGATCATCCAAATCCCCTAACCTAGTACGCAGCGCGATCAATAATAATATCATATTTACGAAGCTCGCGATGGAAAATGCCAGAGCGAGACCCAGAACCCCCATTGGTTGTACCAACAAAATGGATCCGACTATATTAATTACCATGGAAATGACACTGATAATTACCGGCGTCTTGGTATTCTGAAACGCGTAGAATGAACGGGCCAGCATTGGAATCAGACTCTGGGCGAATAGTGATATAGAGAAGAACCCGAGTGTCTGCGCCGTCAGGATAGTATCTTCCCAATCAAAATTGCCGGATCCTAAAACCAGTCGGACAATCTGAGCGCGTAATAGCAGGATTACGATACTGATTGGAATCACAATGAATAATATTCTGCGGAATGTCTGAGAAAAATGCAGAACAAATTTTGATGTATTATTTTCAATGAATGCCTGAGAGAAAACCGGAAAGGCGGATAGTGCCAGAGAGACCCCGAATACACTGATCGGAAAATACTGTAAATTATTCGCCAGATTAAAAACCGCCACACTGCCGACAACCAGCGTTGAGGCAATAGTGGTAGTGACAGCCTGATTCAGCTGAGTGACTCCCAGTCCGAATGCGCGCGGTAGCATCAGCTTTCCGATTTTTCTGACGCCCGGCAGTGACATACTCATAACCAAGCTGTATTTGTATCCGGATTTGTAAACTGAAGGCAGTTGAACAACCAGATGTAAAAATGCCCCGAGAATTACTCCGTAGGCCAGCCCCATAATCCCGTACTTGGGTACAAATACGACGATACCGAAGATTATTCCCAGATTATACATGATCGGCGCCAGTGAATAAGCAACAAACCTTCTGAATGAATGCAGTACTCCTGATATAATATTGCTTGCCCCGAAAAAAAGAACGCTGATATACATGACTCTGACCAGTTCAGCGGTTGTTTTCCTTTTCTCCGCATCAAAACCGTACGCAATCAAAGTAACCAACTGGTCTGTAAACAGGAAGACAAATACCCCGGCGACCAGTAGAATAAGCGTAATTATGTTTAAAAGCG
>JBAYGW010000027.1:0-7431 GCA_041666485.1 Patescibacteria group bacterium
CAATATTCTGCTGAGTGGGTCATGTAGGTATTACGAGCTTAAGTTTGAAGTATAGGTCTTTAGCAAAACCTATGAGGAGAGAGATTTTCATTCTTGAGTTCGATCTATATGTTTAATCCCACAGTCAGCAGAATACTGCTTCTAAATTATTACAAATTTTATAAGGACGGAATTGGAGCGAATATGTAAAGAGCAATTTAAATTTTTCGCTCCAAATCCGGGCTCACAAACTGTTTCGGGGAGAAAGCTGAAGACGAATTGCAGGCCTTCAGTATTGCCAAATCCGCCTCCAATTTTCTCCCTGAAATTTCGTGCTCAGAAATCTGGAGGAGAACCTGTCCCGGATTTGTGATCTCGTTAGAGATCTACCCGGAACGTGGAACATTCCGTTCAGGTAATTTCTAGCGCGAGCCAGATATTTCCTGGGATACATTCCTTTGTTCGCCCCTCCATATTTCTGAGCACTTGGTTGTTAATGTCCCCTTATTCAGCAAACATTGACATAAGCCAATATTCGCTGGAGAAGGGGTACGAGAGAGCAGCAACGGGGTTACTGCTCTCTCGCTGTCGCAGTCGTGCCGAGGGCACTTGCCTGGTTAGGCGCTGCGACGAATCATCGCATCGATCGGCAGGATCTGCCGAAGCTTCGGCCGGAATTCCCGCCGGATGGGGGGGTTGCTCGCCACCTTGCGGGGCGAACAGCTGCCGCTCGAGCTCGGGACCTCCACGGGGATGAACCAGTGCTGGTCCGAGCCGTCGGTGTCGTCGTCCTCCGGACGACCGCAGGAGACGACCGTGTGACGGAGGTCGGCGGGGTCGGAGACGACCTCGACGTGCGCGGCGGGATGATCTCCCTCCACCAGCGCCTCCTGGGCCTCGCGGTCCAGGATGCGTGTGATCACGTCCTTGGATTTGAGAACACTGTCCGGCGACGACTTTTGGTCGTTGCCGAACCGGTTCTTGATCCGCTTGACCTTGCCACCGGGAATCGGCTTGAAGACCTTCTTCATTTTCGTTGCTCCTTCGTACGAAAACTGTGAATTGGACCGATACGATGCGATTCTATTGTTGTCAGGGCGGAATTGGAGGTGATGAGCTTCCTACCGTAGGTAGGTAACTATTTGCATAAGTTTATGACCTATAAATAGATCTACCTATGCGTGAAACATTCAAGCAGGATACTTCTAGCCGAGGCCAGTAGTCTCTTGCGATATGTTTCGTACTCTCTCCTCCAAATCTGCCCTGATAAGGTAGTTAATGTGCGATCCTTGTAATATTAGTTGCAAGGGATTTGGAGGAAAGGAGGACCATGGTTATATTTTTAAAAGGGTCTCCTGTCAGCTGACTTTCAGATCTGTGTCTGATCGCCTGCTCCTCCAAATCTCTTGTTCCAATATGAATAAAAAAATGGACGGCATTATACGTTGAAGAGAGTTCTTCCACTAAAACCACCCATTACATTTGCTAAAGTTGTTTTTGATTTCTCTCTCCTCAGTTTTCAAAGAATTTGATTTTAACTGATCAGTATATACCCAAAAACAAAATCTGTCAAGACCCTTCGGCTCAACAGATTCAATTTTTGGCTAATTATAGCTCAATCTCACTCCTGAAAGACAAATCCGATATAGCGATCTACATTCAAAGTTGTGGTAAATGTTATCTTACCTTCCGTCATCTCAACCGAGCTGCCTTCAGGATACTGCCAGATTACATCGTATTTTTTCGGGAAATTGATGGTAGTAGAGACAACCGATCCTTTGGTTCCGGACTGTTTTTGCATGAATAAGCTGTACGAATCCGATTTACTGAATAGTCCTTCCGGTTTAACGGTAAAAGGCAACCGGTATGTGACACTTACTTGCGATGTTTGCCCGGCCTCTGTTCCTACCCAATTACCAAAAACAGTTTTATTAAATTCGTTATTGATCCTGGTTTCTGAATTTTCATCAACAACGACCGTTCCTTCAACTTCCTGTAATAGTTTGTCTTCTACATATCCCTCGTTGGGATAGATGAACAATCTGGGATCCACATGGCTGAACCCCGTTGCTTCAATCAGAGTACTGCCTTCCGGAACGTACATGCGCATAAAATCCATATTCTTAATACCGGTAATCGGATCGTTTTCTGCACCAGTGTGAGTCCTGTTAACAGTAACCTTCGCCTGCACTTCCCCGTTTTCCTGGATCGTGACATTATAATCAACCAATTCCTGCATTTCCAGATCGGTTTTTCCGCCGGCAATATTTGTATTAATAACACTCAAATAGTCTTGCGGTGAATTCATGATTTCTCCAGCCCACCCGCGTTCCACAATTGATTTTTGCAGTTCATCATCACTGAAATATAAAAGCATGTGTTTTTCTTTCATCAGCGTATTCAGAACTCCCAATATCTGCAGCTGGTCAATCCGGTCCAATGCCAGTATTTTATTAAATACTAACGGTGTCAGATCGGTAATAATCTGTTTCGGTTTATTGGTATCGGCATGCTCCATTTCAATCTGCTTCACAACAGTCCTGAAATTTTCCGCATTAACCGTTACGCCGTAATCCGCGGTCATATCAATCGGACCGGACAAGGCAAGTAATGCTTCAATAACATCCGGGGTCATAGCTATCACTCCGTCTGTGGAAGGCCCGCCGCTCTCAGTAAAAAACCACATCAGTTTTTCCGCGGATGTCGGAAAGTCCGGAAACCAGTTGGCATCCTGGAAATACCAGTGCGGATTTACCAGATGCAGAGGTTTAGGGGCAATCACCTGTTCTTTCAACCACCCGTTTAGATCATAAGATCCTCCGCCGGGTACTTCCAGCTCTTTCATGACTCCGTCATTGAAAGTCATCAGCGCAAAACTGCCGATAAATCCGCCGGTCGGTCGCAATTCCGCATTGTTCTGAAATACGAAAAGATATCGCTTCATAGAACCTTGCCCCAGAATTGCCAAAAGTAAGTCGGTAAAATCATTAAACTCTTCCAAACCGGCCCGCAGTGCCGGCAGATTCTCCTGAACTATTAAAAACTGCTCCCGATACTCACTGGGCAATGCTGAAACTGATATTTTCTGCACATATTCTTCGGCATTTTTCAGTTCTAAAACTGCCGGTTTGAGGTTGCCGTTTGCTGAAAGCAAGGCAGTAGTAAAATTAAACGGCTCTTTCATATCACCTCCCGAAAGCCTTACAAACGGCTCAAAAGCTTTTGCCAGATAATCGCCGGCCGCGGAGATTGATTGCCCGGATTTCAGGATTCGCTCAGCTGTAGAAACCTCCCCTCCGGCTACCGGTACGATTTTTACCAACCCGGATACTGTTTCCAGCATGCCCTGAGCATCCACAAAGTTTTGAATTGCCGAATTAAATTCCTGTGATGCAGTATTAAAATCCAGATCGGTAAATGCCTGTCCCGCAACTTTCAAATGGTCATATGCTTCCCAAGAGACTCCCATTACCTTCTCTTTTAGACTGTCAGCCTTATAATAGGATGCAAAACCATATATAGGCAGAATACATACTGCAGAGATTAGAACAAACCCGATTACCCCCCTCACTTTCGCGGTTGAAAAACGGCTGAAGGGATTATTAAATTCAAACCTATTACGCAATGAATAATTGCGCCTTTTCTTTTTCTTTTCCACCGGGAAGGAAAAAAGATCTTCATCTCTCCTGTTTACCCGGGTTTTTTCATAGAAATTCAGGAATCCTTTTTTCGCTTTTTTAGCAAAGACATTATCAGCTTTTTCCTTGGCCTCCTCTTTCTCTGAAGCCAGTTTTTTTAAATCCAAAATATTGTCAGCCGGCACTTCAAAGTCCAGATGACGTTTAAAATTTATTTGATGTCTTTTTGTTTTTTCTGTTGGTGCCATAGTTCAAAACAATTCCTTAAGGTAGATTGAGTGAGTTTTTTCAACCATCCTTTTCCAGCTATATTGTTTAATGTGTTCACGACCCTTTGCACGCAGATTTTCCTGCAACTGTTTATCCAGAATTGCTTCTTTTAACACCTGTACTATATCACTAATTTCATCCGGATGAAAGTATTTTGCCGCGTCACCCAGGATCTCCGGCATACACGGCGCATTTGAGGATAATACCGGCAGATCATAACTCATCGCTTCCAGCGGTGGCAGTCCGAACCCTTCTATGGAAGACGGGAAAACATAGAGCATAGCCGAGCGGTAGAATAATGGTAACTCATTATCCTTGATGAACCCGGTAAAAATCACCTGGTCGGCAATCCCCTGTTCTCTGACCGACAACTCCAGACGCTCCGAAAAGTAATCCCGCTTGCCGACTAATACCAATTGCACATCCACTTTTTCTTCTTCACGCAGTTTTTTGAAGGCAATAATCAGTCTCTCCAGATTTTTGTGCGGATATGTGTTCCCGACATACAACAGAAATGGTTTGGTAATATTATGTTTTTCCGCAATTTCAGAAAAATCCCCCTCTCCCTGCCTTGGTGCATCACATGCCTCATATGTTACCACAACTTTTTCATCCTTGACTTTGAAATGTTTTACGATTTCCTGTTTGGAAAACTGAGATACGGTAATGATCCGTTTCGCTCTTTTGGCCGCCATCCAAATCACTATTTTATACCCCGTCTGTTTTGCTTTATACAAAACCGGGCCAAGCTTCGTCGCGCGCCTGGTAGGAAAATGCGTGATAATCAGATCGTGAATCGTTACAACAAACTTACCGCCGTAAAATATCGGGATATTAAAATGAGGAAAATGCATCAGGTCAACTTTCTGCCGTTTGATTTTCCAGGGCATGCATATTTGCTCGGACAATGAATACCACCGGTAATCGGTCAACACCTTTTTGAATCGGCTGTTTTTTGGCTGAAATTCATCCCAATTATCTTTGCGCAAAAAAACAACATACTCATTCTGATCGTCTATTTCCTGAAGATAATCAACTAATTTTTGAGTATATCTGCCCGGACCAGTTCTGGTTGGCCCGTAAAATCGGGCGTCTATTCCAATTCGCATTTGAAATGTTTATTGATTATTTTGTGCCAGATTTTGAAAAAGATCCAGTGTTTCCCGGGCACTTTTCTCCCAAGTGAATTTTTCCGCCTGAACCTTTCCTCTTTGTGCTAGTTTATCAGAAAAACGGTTATCATTCAAAACCTGCCGGAACGCCTCCGTAAGTTCTCCAATATTATGCGGGTCAATCAGCAAAGCCGAATTACCGCATATCTCCGAAAGCGATGAAGAATAGCTGGCGATTACCGGTGTGCCGGAAGACATGGCCTCCAGCGGCGGAAAGCCGAATCCTTCATAAAATGACGGGTAGACAAAGCATTTGGCCAGTTGATAAAGCGCCGGTTTATCTTCGTTTGGAATATAGCCCAATATGTGCACTTTGTCGGATATCCCATATTTCAAAATAAGCCTATCTATCTGCAATTCACTCCCCTGCGACGCGCCGGCTAATACAAGCTGGCAATCGGACTTTTTGGCAAATTCGGCAAAAGCTTCAATAACCATTTCAATATTCTTCCTGGGTTCAAGCGCGGCCAGACTCAGGACGTATTTTTCAGGAAGATGATACTTTCTGATAATGTTATTTTTACCCTCCTCACCGACATTTCTATAAAATTCATGATCAATGCCCGGATAAATTCTTTGTACTTTATCCGGTGGAACGTTTAACAGCTCAATTATGTCATTGCGTGTATGGTCGGAAACTGCGATTATTTTATCAAACTGACCGACCACTTTTCTGACATTAATAACCTGATGCCAAAACCGTCCTTTCGCGGAATACAAATTCGGGTACAGAAGAAAAGACAGGTCATGTAGTGTAATGACTTTCTTCGGGATTTGCGATAATGCCATGAATATGATATTGGGCTCAAAAAACAAATCAACGCCACCTAACATTTTGTCTATTTTTGGCTGATTCAAAAAACGAAAACTGGCATTTAAAATTTTATTGGGATAAGAAAAAAATTTCAATTCAGCATTGCTCTTGGAAAATTTATTATTAATCAGTGCCTGACTGTTTTTATAGCTATTTGAAAACAAGAGGTACTCGTTATGAGCATCAATCCTGATCAAATGTTCTATGATTTTTTCGGCATACACCGAAATCCCACCTGCTTCTCTTTCAAGCAGTGAGCGCACATCAATACCAATTTTCATGCATTTATTTAAATGGTTTCTTTTGGCTGTGACGGGGTCTTGAAATAGCGGAGCAGATAAACAAACACGACGCTTAATCCCAGTCCGACAATAAATCCGATAATTGTTGTCAGTAATATCTGCGGATCATTTTTTACAATCACCGGTTTCTCCCCGACGATTTCAAACAGCGCTTTCTTATCCGCTGTTTGGTTGATGGAAACCGCTTTTTCCTCTACTACTGATATAACCGCCTGTGATATTTTATTGGCAGTATCTTCATCCCGTTCGTTAAATCTGACGACGATATTTTGCGGAGAATACTTCTTTGTCTTAAACCGATTGGCAAATTTTTCCAGAGATTCAATCTGCGGATCCACATTTCCTCTTTCATATATATCCAAAAGTACGGAAGGTGTCAGGAACCAGCTGATTACTGTTTGTGAAAAAAGATCAGAAGCTTGAATGCCAAAATAACTATCGTCATAATAAGGGGTTTCCTGCTTGTTGATTCTGTTTACCGCGAACGAAATAGACGAAGCATAAGATAACGGCCTCAAATATGTGACAAGGAATGCCGCCAGTGTGACTAACAAGGTGAAAGTAACAATAAATACCCTGCTTTTTTTTAAGATTAATATGTGTTCTCGTAATTCCATGATTTATTATTTAATATTATTATTCTCAAATTGTTTATATGCATCCATAACGTATGCCTTAATCTTATCTTTAAATGCCGTTGTGTCAAATGTTTCGGCATGCGCCCTGATTGCTTCCGGCGAATAACTCTCCGGCTTAAAATGGATAATCATGTCCGCCAAAGCTTCCCACGCCTGATCAGAGAACAGCTCTCCGGTCTTACCGGGTACTACAATTTCACGCGCACCGCCTTTATTATAGGCGATTACCGGCCTGCCGGAAGCCATTGATTCAATCATGACAATCCCGAAATCTTCTTCCTGAGGATTAATAAATGCCAATGCTTCGCTGAACAGTTTCATTTTCTCCACCTCCGAAATCTTGCCTAAAAATTCTATATTCGGTCGCGCCATCTTTTTTAAATTAGCAAGTTCCGGTCCCTCACCGAATATTTTCAAAGGAATCCCTAAACGGTTGAATGCCTGCACGCCCAGATCAAACCTTTTATATGAAACCAGTCGGCCACCCATCAGATAATAGTTACCCAGATTTTTACTCACCGAGAATTTTCTGATATCCACGGGCGGATGAATGATATCGCTGTCACGTTTATAATACTTTTTGATCCGGTGCTGGACGATTTTTGAATTACTGATAAA
>JBAYGW010000028.1:0-5796 GCA_041666485.1 Patescibacteria group bacterium
CTTGCATAACGTCGTAAGGAATGAATTAGTATATAGTTACTTCGAAATTCGACTAATATTTCTATGTAAACTATACTTATCCCCATTGAATAAGGGACAATGAACCTCTGTACTGTGTAATTGGAAATTATCAGTTTTCAGTTGTCCGCGTGTATAATACCATTAATGGTATTTTTGTCAAGTAATTACAAGTTTATGTGGGAATAACTGTGTATACATTGATATATACCATAATACTGATATCATTAAGACAGTGCTATATATAACATAAAAACTATGAAAAAAAATTATTTACTAATAGTCGTCGGGATATTAATCATCATTGTTGGCATTATGGCTTTTTTCTTAATGAAAGATGACGAAACAAATTCCGGTGGTTCACTAAATAATAACCAGCAGCAGAATGCCAATACGGCAATTAATACTAATTACAATACGAACAGTTCAGCACAAGGAGATATACAGGTTACTCAACCGTTACCGGGCGAGACAGTTACCAGTCCATTAACAATTGAAGGTCGGGCAAAGGGCAACTGGTTTTTTGAGGCGGTATTTCCCGTTCAAATAGTTGATCAGGATAATAACCAAATCGGATACGGTAATGCAGAAGCGATAGGTGACTGGCAGTCTGAAAATTATGTAAATTTTTCCGCACAAATTATCTTTACCAAGGGCACAGCTACTGACGGTTTTATCGTATTGCAGAATGCAAACCCTTCGGGACTGAAAGATCTGGAAAAAGAGTCAAGGATACCAATTAGTTTTAACGACTCCACACAAAATGAAGTGGAAATTTTTTTAGGTAAGGATTCAAATCAACAGTCTGATTGCAGCACGGTCTTCGCAGTCAAAAGGTTTGTTAACGATACACCGCAAATAGCCACCGCCGCCATCAACCAATTATTGGCTGGTCCGACTGAAGCTGAAAAAGACGGCGGTTATTATTCTGGTATCAGTGCTTCCGCCCGGCTTTTGTCTTTAAGCATCACCGATAGCAAGGCCTATGCGGATTTTGATCAGGAATTGCAAAACATCGGCGGTTCTTGCCGTGTTCAAACAGTCCGTGCTCAGATTGAAAACACGCTGAAACAATTTTCCACCGTACACGAAGTTATTATTTCAATAGAAGGAGAAACGGAAGGGATTCTTCAACCATAAATAGTAAAAATAAACTTACCATGCAGGTAAGTTTTTTATATACCAATAATACAATTTATTCTATAAATCCACCGATCTGTTTTTCCCAAAGCCTCTTGTACAAACCACCTTTTTTGCTTACCAATTCCACATGCGTACCCTGCTCTATAATTTCACCTTCGTTTAGTACAATAATTCTGTCCATTTTCATAATTGTGGAAAGTCTATGCGCGATTACAATTACAGTTTTGTCCTGCATCAAATTAACTAAAGCATCCTGAATCAGTTCTTCCGATTCGGAATCAAGCGAAGATGTCGCCTCATCCAGCACCAAGATTGGTGCATTTTTCAATATGGCACGGGCAATCGCCACACGTTGGCGTTCCCCGCCCGAAAGCTTAACACCGCGTTCACCCACGTATGTATAATATCCATCTGATAAACTATTAATAAAATCATGCGCGTTCGCTTGCTGCGCCGCCTTGATAATAGCGGAATCAGGGGCATTTGGCCGGCCATAGCGGATGTTTTCTTTTAATGTTCGGTGAAATAATATCGGATCCTGGTTAACCAGCGCGATATTCTGCCAAAGTGTTTCCTGAGTAACATGGGAGATCTTTTGACCGTCAATCGATATCTGACCGCCAGTTAAATCATAATTACGCGGTAACAGGTTAATAATTGTTGATTTGCCTGAACCCGAGGGGCCGACTAAGGCGATTTTTTCGCGTGCTCCTATTTTTAAATTCAAATCCTTAATCACCTTGCGCGTCATATTATAGCTGAAAACAACATTCTCAAATGTAATAGTTCCCTTGTTTACCATGAGCGGTAGTGCTCCGGGAATATCCTGAATTTCATGGGGAGTTTCAAGTATTTCTGTCATTTCTTCCGCGTCGGCCAGCGCTTCGTAGTATTTACGGATGATCCGACCAAAATTCCAGAGTCTTAATATTATATTCAACAGATATGCCTGTAACAAAACAAAATCACCCACGCTCAAAATCCCCCGCTGCCAAAGCGACACGGCATAATACATCACCCCAAGTTCCAGTCCGGTCATCATTAAGGCTTGACCACCCTCAAAATAATTTGCCAGGTTCCATGTGAATTGTTGCAGCTTCTGATATTGACTATTGATCCGGCGGAATCCGCTTTTTTCCTGTTCGTAACCGTTAAAAAGTTTGACGTTCAGATGATTAGTAATCGTGTCTGCCAACATACCAGTAACTTTTGAATTCAACGTTGCCCGGCGCACATCAAATTTAAGCTTATAGCGACTGAATATGTAATTAATCAACAAATATACTATTACCCACAACAATACCACTGAACCCAATAATAAATTCTTCCGGCCCAATACCGTGACAATCATTATGATATCCACAGTAATCGGCAGAAGATCCCAAAATATCAGATCGGCGATTGTCTCAAAAGAATGAGAAAAACGGTTTACTTTTTTTACCAGCGATCCGACAAAATTGTTATTAAAAAAAGTTACGGAATGTTTGTGAACGTAGGCAAAACAATCGTTCATCAGATCGGCCATAATGTGTGTTTGGAAATATGAAACACCAAAACCGGAAGTCCGCCAAAATACCCAGCTTACCAGGTAAATCGCTAATACTTTAAGTAATGCATTTTTCAACGGCGCTATTTTGCCCGCAATATCTCCTGTCCCCGAAAGCACATCAAAAAATTGTTTATAAAAAAGTGGCGCGATAAGATTGGTGACCGAACCGATGCTAATTGCTAAAAATATCAGCAAAAAGACGCCCCTGTACTTTTTTGTCTGGTGCCAATAAATTCTAAATGTTTGCTTGGTGTACCTTGCCATTATTGTCTAGTATATCACATTTACACTTATTCTTAAGAATCACCCAAAAAAATTGACTTTCACACCAGGTTTCGCTAAACTCACTAACTCATGCAATTTGTTGCATGTTTAGATAGATTGTTCATTCCTACATATCGGCAGAAAACCGAGGGAGGTGAAATGAGCGAGATACTTCGCAACCAGATTCTTCTGACAGCCATCGCCGCCAATTTCACGGCACAAGTGCTGAAAGTCGTCATCACATTCTACACGGAGAGGAGTTTTCAACTTGGAAGGCTTTTTGAGACAGGGGGTATGCCTTCTTCTCACACAGCCGGTATCATTGCGCTGGCAACCGGTCTGGGCATCTCTCGCGGGTGGGAAAGCGCCGAATTCGCCATCGGTTTCACGCTTGCGGCATTCATCATCTACGACGCTGCGAAAGTCCGGCAGGCTGCAGGCAGACACGCGGAGGTCCTTAATGTCCTGCTCAAGGAACTGGGACATCTGCTTGACCGGGATTCCCGGCCGCAGGCATTAAAAACACTCCTGGGCCATACACTGCCCCAAGTAGTCGCCGGTGCTTTTATCGGATTGCTGGCTGTCGTCGTTTCCTTCTGGCCGTTCTAACTGGAACCGGCCTTTTTATTTTCAGCACAAAAAATATATTTATGATATAATCAGAAAATGAAGATAACAAAAAACCTAAAAGTCCTATATTTTCTCGGATTCGTATTGGCAATTGCCGCAGCTTTCCCCGGATACATCCGTTCCACCTTTATGGAAGAATTTGTGGATGTTAGCCGGGTTGGCTTATTTTTTGTTGGCGAAGCATTACTCAGTCTGACTGCTATAAACTTTTTTCCTTACTTCATAAAAAAGATCAGCAATTATAAACTTGCAATTATTATCATATTACTGCAAATTATCAGCATTATTCTGCTGATTACCACTAGTTCAATAATCGGCGCTTTTGTATTCTTTGCTCTGACAGGAAGCCTGGGATATCTGATTTGGATTAATATGGATGTTTTTGTTGAACGTTTTACCACCAATCCGACAACCGGGCGGATCAGAACTACTTATTTCACATTCCTCAACCTAGGATGGCTTTTTTCTCCATTAGCGGCAGGCTATTTAACCGGTAACGGAAATTATCGTTTAATCTATATTCTGGCCATAATGCTGTTGTCAATCGCACTAATGATCATACTGTATAACAAAAAACTGCTGGCGGATCATCTCCAATATGAGCATCATAATTCATTAAAAACATTGAAGCATATTTGGAATAATATAAATTTGCGCGGAATTTTTGCAATCGCATTTCTGCTAGAACTATTTTACGCAATTGCTGTGATTTATGCACCTATATATCTGCATCAGACAATCGGATTTGAATGGAAAACGATCGGCGCAATTTTTACTTTTATGCTTTTACCGTTTATCTTTCTGGAAATTCCCGCGGGAATTTTTGCCGACAGATATTCCGGTGAGAAAAAAGTTCTGTACATGGGATTTATGATCATCACATCCGCTGTCGCACTATTTTTCTTTGTTAAATCTGAGAGCCCGTTTGTCTGGGCCATAATCCTGTTCCTGAGCAGATGCGGAGCAGCGCTGATTGAGGCGATGCGCGAGTCATATTTTTTCAAGACAGTAGATGTAAAGGATATTGACTATATCAATTTTTTTCGGAATGCTTCCCCGCTAGGATATCTGGTCGGTTCCGGACTATCTCTGCTGATTTTATGTTTTTATTCAATTGACTACCTGTTTCTTATTTTGGCGCTTATTCTGCTGTCCGGATTTTATTTCAGCTGGAAAATTGCAGATACAAAAAAATAACCTATTTATATATATCAAAAACCCTCAATTGATTGAGGGTTTTTTAATTATCTGATATTACAATTTTGGAATTCTCAACCGCCAACGTGGTTGAATAATACTCGGATTTTCCTTAAGTGTGAAATATGTTTCCTGATTGGCATAACTGATATGAACCCACATATTACCATCACCATAAAATTGTTGTGCCAAACTCCATAGTGAATCTCCTTCTGATACTTCATAAAACAATTCGGTCTGTACTGTTTCGCCTTCAAGCACATATTCAGTGGTATTCTGTTCCGACTGATCAATCGTTACTGTCAATGGATCTGTTTTTCCACTTACTTTTCCGTCCAAGCCAACCGCATCAATTTCAATGACATTTACACCAATTATAAGACCGTCCACTAATGCGTTGAAGTTCGCTGTACCTGATAAATTATCAGTTACGGTAAATGTTTTGATTATCACTCCGTTCAAATACACCCGAACCTGACTGCCGTTGATTGCCAATCCGGGAATTGTAACTTTAAAATCATCACCATCGTATAAAGTTGGTGCATAAACAATCGGAGTCGGATAGGGTGGGTTTACAGAAAACACCGTTGGATCAGATTCCGGACTGACTAACCCTGCACTATTTCGCGCTCTTACTACAATATCATGCTTGCCAGAAAGTAACGGCTCACTCAACTGATAATGAAAATTTCCGGTTCCACTGGAATCGTTTGTTGCTTTTACCACCGCAACCAGTTCACGGTCAACTAAGATAAATATGTCATTGTCAGATTCAGCCAATCCGGTTATTAACGGCGCTGCGGTATTTACAATTGTTTCACTTGCTGGAGCAATAATTGTTGGGATAGCCGGGAGCGTGACTTCTTCTCCTTCCGCTAATGTTGAAAAGGTCGCATCAGCATCAATTGCCACTGAATTACCGGTACTCAATATCTCATAATGATACTTCGTATCCGGTTGAAGCCCGGAAATAGTGATTTCGTGACTGGTCACTA
>JBAYGW010000029.1:0-2837 GCA_041666485.1 Patescibacteria group bacterium
CCGGGCTTCATCAATTTTTATCTTAAGTCCTCCTGGTTGAGCGATGCAACACAGATGATTATCAGCAAAGGTGCGGATTTCGGTAAAAGCAATATCGGTCACCGGAAAAAAATACAGGTTGAATTTGTTTCCGCGAATCCCACAGGCCCATTGCACGTCGGTAACGGGCGGGGTTCTTTTCTCGGCGATACGCTGGCCAATATTCTCACACATGTGGGTTACCAGGTGGAGCGGGAATATTACGTTAATGATATCGGCAAGCAGGTGGATACACTAGGTGAGTCGGTTTTGAGAAGATATCTGCAGCGCAACGGAATACCGGTGCCTTATCCGGAATACTGCTATCAGGGGGAATACATCAAAGATCTGGCAAAATCTTTTGTGTTGAGAAATTATACTTTAAACAGCGCGCAGAAGATTGACGAGATCAAAGAAAAAACCAAAATGACCGTACTGACTAAAATGCTGAAACAGATCAGAGCGTTTTTGGAAAATAAACTGAATATCAAATACGACGTATGGTTTTCCGAAAAGTCACTGATTGACTCCGGCCGGTTTGAAAAGACAATCAGTAATTTGAAAGAAAAGGGCCTGACCTATGAACAGGATGGCGCGGTCTGGTTTAAATCTACCGAATTCGGCGATGATAAAGACCGGGTGCTGATTAAGAAAGACGGACGGCCGACATATTTTGCGACGGACATTGCCCACCATGAAGTAAATTTTGAAACCAATTCCAGAAAAATAAATATTTTGGGCGCGGATCACCACGGCGAAATTCCCCGATTGCAGGCGGCACTGAAAGCACTGGGTTATGAGGGGAGGTTGGATGTGATTTTTGTCCAATTGGTAAGGTTACTGGAGGGCGGTTATGAAGTAAAAATGTCCAAACGCAGCGGAACATTTATTACCCTAGAAGAACTGATTGAAGAAGTCGGCTTGGATGTCGCCAGATTCTTCTTTTTGATGTATGCCGTTTCCACGCATATGGATTTTGACCTAAGTTTAGCCAGAAAGAAGTCCAGTAAAAACCCGGTCTATTATGTCCAATATGCCCATGCGCGGATTTGTAGTATAATGGAAAAGCTCAAAAAAGAAGAAGGCACGCTTAACAAATTTAAGGCGGAATTAAAGCATCCGTCGGAACTGATTCTAGCAAAAGAGCTGACCAAATTCCCTGATCTTTTGAAAGAGATCAGCAAGAGTTATGAAGTACACCGCCTGCCGTTTTATACAATAGAGATTGCGAAGAAATTTCATGATTTTTATGCGCAGTGTAAGGTAATTGAGGAAGGCAATTTGAATGAGGAAAGACTGAGATTGATTCAGGCAACACAGATTGCATTACAGAATGCGCTTGCGTTAATGGGAGTGAGCGCTCCAGTGAAAATGTAGGGGTTGGTAATTGGTAAAAGGTAATTTGTAAATTAGTAATTATATTAACAACCACTTACCAATTACAAATTACTGATTACTAGTTACAAGCTACTGATTACCAAACAAAATATATGAAAATAGGAATTGACTGCAGGAATATACTGAACTCAAACGGTGAAGTGGCCGGAGTCGGGCACTACACATATTTTTTGGTAAAAAATATTCTGAAAACGGACAAGCACAACGAATACTATCTGTATTTTGATTATAAAATGGCGGGCAAGACCAAAGAGTTTGAACAGAAAAATGTCCGGATCAAGTTCTTCCCATTTTCGCAATACAAAAGATACTTGCCGTTTACCTATTCGCACATGCTGATCTCGGCTGTGCTGATGAAAAGCAAGCTGGATGTTTTTCACGCGCCGGCCTATGCCTGTCCGCTGACCTATCCGGGCAAGATCGTACTGACTGTGCATGATTTGGCGATTTACCGGCATCCGTCCTGGTTTCCCTCCGGACAGTCTTTCAGTACCAAGATACTCGTGCCGAAAAGCATGAAAAAGGCTTCCCGGATTATATCGGTTTCGCAGGCGACCAAGCGCGATATTATCCAACTGTTTAAAATTTCACCCAACAAAATTTCAGTAGTACACGAAGGTGTCGTTCCGCAGAAGAGTCTGGGCAAAACCAAATCATTTTCCAAAACAGAAATTCAGAAGAAATATAAAATCACTGATAAATATCTTTTTTTCGTCGGCACGATTGAACCGCGGAAAAATCTGATTGCATTGATCAAGGCTTATAACGCGCTGATGCTGAAGGATTATAAAAAGTATAAGGACTACGATCTGGTAATTGCCGGTTTGAAGGGCTGGAAATATGAGGAAATATTCAGGACAATAAAAGAACAAAAATTTAATTATAAAATCCGCTTCCTGAACTATGTCTCACAGGAACATAAAGTAGCTCTGATGAAAAACGCCACCTGCTTTGTTTTCCCTACGTTGTATGAAGGATTCGGCCTGCCGATTGCCGAAGCGATGAGCATGGGTGTACCGGTTATTACTTCCAAAGTTTCATCCATGCCGGAAGTAGCCGGCGACGCTGCGGTATTAGTGGATCCGAATAAAGTAACAGATATCCAGAATGCAATCGCCAAAGTCCTGGGGAGCAAAAGGCAGAGAGATAAAATGAGCAAAGCGGGGTTAATACAGGCTAAGCAATTCACCTGGGCAAAAGTTGCCAAAGAAACTATTGAAGTATATAAAGAAGTCGGAAAGAAGAAAGAAAATAAGCAGAAAGTGAAAAAGTAGTATGTGGAACCAGGAAATGGAAACCGGTACTATGGTTTTTTTGAAAGTAATTCCAAAATCAAGGGAAAGCAGAATCGTCGGCGTGTTCGGCGATTTTTTGAAAGTGAAATTAAATTCCGCACCGGAAAAGGGGAAGGCCAATGCTGA
>JBAYGW010000030.1:0-2658 GCA_041666485.1 Patescibacteria group bacterium
GAGGCAGGTTACCAATGTGTTACGCACCCGTTTGCCACTAGCACCCGAAGGTGCTCGTACGACTTGCATGCCTAAGACACGCCGCCAGCGTTCATCCTGAGCCAGGATCAAACTCTCAGTAATGTATCTAAATTATTTAGAATAATTTAGATTACGAGTTGTTTGTAGCTCTTTGCTAATCGGTTACCGAGTAACCGAATCTAATTTTAATGAATTGACGTATTTTGTGATTTCTATCACCTTTCAATTGTCAAAGTCCATTTTCCTCACGCGTGCTTAATAACTCATCTGGAGTGAAGAAAAAACAGAGATGTCTAATCCGATATTCGGCATCACTGTTTTTTCTCCAAAACATTTAATGTACTTTTGGGGTATTTATGAGGGCGTTTTCGTTAAGATTTAGCTAACATTAGCGAAATAACGATACTGATTGTGCGCAGATGAATAATAGACCATTCTGATGATCATGTCAAGGATATGTCTATCCACAAATAACCCACATCCTCTACTTTTGCAATAACGGGTCAATTTTCTTTTTATTGACGATAACACTGGCAATGCCCATTACGAGCGTCATAAGCCCGAACACCTGAATAATACGCCCGACCGGGTAAAGCGTTGCTAGCCAGCCGACGATTAATATAACCGGCAGTCCTACCAAATTCATAATCATAGTCAGATTACCGAATACTCTTCCTCTTTTTTCCGACTGTGACTCCTCCTGCAGCATGGTCTGAGCAGAAACAATTATTGCCACATCCGCGACACCGGACAAGAACATCAGCACCATCACATAAAAAATCATCATCCAGAAATAGTTCTCGGAATAGCCGAAATTACTTGCATGTTTTTCCATCAATCCGTACAAAGGCAGTAGTGATAAGGTAATGGCGTCTACCAAAATGCCGGCATTAATTAATTTCCGCTTTGACACTTTATGCTTGTACCGGTTAACCAGCAATGCGCCGGTCATCGCTCCTAAACCGATTGGCGCGATGAGAAAGTAACCGATCTGTCCGACGGTAATGTGTAAAAAGTTTAAGGCAAAATCAGGAACCAATCCCACTACACCTCTTTCTATGGAAAAAACAAAGGTAATCTGTAACATAGCCATTAAAAGCAAAGGTTCGTGTTTGATATATGCCAAGCCTTCTTTCATTTTTTCCACCATACTCCGCAGGCCCTTTTTAACATCATTTTTTATCTCCTCTTTTTGGATCACGATATTGCGGATCGGAGGTAGCAGCGTATCAACGAATGTCGCCAATAAAAATGCCAGAATCAAAACAAAATACACATCATCACCAAACCATACTAAAAGCGGTCCTGCCAATGAATACCCCAACAAAAACCCCGCGTACAATGTGAATAGAAACAAAGTGTTTGCCATCAGCAAGTTTTCTTTTTTGGTCAGTGCCGGAATACTGGCGCTTTCCGCCGGGCCGAAGAATACAGAAATAAATGCAATTAAAAATGCAACCACCAGCATGGCATGGTAAGAATCGCCAAAAAATATCAGACCGAGTACAACTACTCCGCGCAAAAGATTGGAAACAATCAGAATAACTTTTCGGTTCAGACTGTCCGCTAAGACTCCGGCCACACTGCTGAATAGTATAGGCGGGATAGTGATTAAAGCGACTAGAAGACTGACAATAAAATTTGATCCGCTGATTTCAAAAACCCGGATTGCCAGAATGAAATTCAACATATGGCTGGCCGGCATGGAAAGCACCTGCGAAAGCCATAGTTTAATAAAATCCTTGTCTGAAAATATTGTACTGTCCCCTAGTATTTTGAATTTAGGCATTTTTTTTCCTGCTTGATTGTTTCTTTTTTACCTGTTCTTCCCGCCATTCGGCGATTTTTTTGTGGTCACCCGAAAGTAATATTTTCGGCACAGACCATGTTTTAAATTTATCCGGACGCGTATATTGCGGAAATTCCACGTAATCTTTGCCTTTGGAAAATGTATCGCTTAATGCCGATTCGTTATGTCCGAGGACTCCCGGAATTAGACGAGCCACCGCTTCAATAATTACCATAGTGGCTAATTCCCCGCCGGATAAAACATAGGGGCCGATTGAAACATTCTCATCAATCAGTTTATCTACCCGTGCATCAACCCCTTCGTATCTCCCGCAGATAAATGTCAGCTGATCCAACTTCGCATATTTTTTCGCCATCGCATGGTCAAACTGTTTACCAGCCGGATCCATCAGGATAATTTTGGAATTCTTTTTTTGTTTTACTTTTTTTAATGTTTTATAAATCGGTTCAATTTTCAAAACCATCCCCGGTCCGCCACCATACGGCCGGTCATCCACAGTATTGTGTTTGTCAGTCGTGGCTTTTCTAATATCATGTACATTAATAATTGCCAGTTTCTTTGACTGGGCTCTTTTTAGGATTGTTTCGTTAAAATATGAATCAAATATATCCGGAAAAATTGTCAGAATATCAAATTTCATAGGAAAATAGTGTGTCTAAAAACAAAAACCGTATCTGTAGTATATCACAGAATACGGTCCCTGTCGTTTCTTTAAAAACGCGAATTTATAACTTTAGATCATCAATCGCGCTGGTGTCTTCTTCCTGAACTGGTGATGGAGTAGAAGTCATCGGGCGGGCTGGTTTACGAGATCCTTCCGGTTCGTA